>CACZZG010000006.1 GCA_902785645.1 uncultured Erysipelotrichaceae bacterium
ACGGGCATTTATGCTGTACATTAAGAATGGGGCGGATGATCAGACTTGAACTGACGAATGCCTGGTTCACAGCCAGGTGTGTTAACCCCTTCACCACATCCGCCATAAACAGCGATATTTATATTATAGGAAGGATGCGGTTTTGTAAAGAAAAAGTCTCCACATTTGTGAAGACCTTTATAAATAAAACTATTAAGCAATAAGGAACGCTAAGTAAGCGCGATATGCTTCATAGACATCAGCTTTACTGACAATTTCCATTGGTGCATGCATATTGAGTACAGGTATACCAGCATCAATAACATTCATATTGTAATTGCCTAAGATGTAAGCGATTGTTCCTCCGCCACCTTGGTCAACCTTACCAAGTTCAGCATTTTGCCAGTTAACATTAGCTTCATCCATAACTTTTCTAATGAAAGCATAATATTCTGGGTTAGCATCATTAGATCCAGATTTGCCACGGCTACCAGTATATTTGTTAAAAACAATACCTAAGCCAAAGTATGCAGCATTCTTTGGGTCATTAACTTGTGGGTATAATGGATCGAAACCAGCAGAGACGTCGGATGATAACATATAACTATTTTGCATGGCTTTTCTGGCGGTAAATAAGGCATCTTGATTACCTAATAAAGCCGCTAATTCAGCAATAGTATTTTCAAAGAATAATGAATGAGCACCGGTTGCGCCAACAGAGCCGATTTCTTCTTTATCAACTAAGATACAGCAAGCAGCATAGCTAACCTTCTTTGCATCAGTATCTAAAATGGCTTTTAAGGATGTATAAGCGCAACTTCTATCATCGTGTCCATAACCAGCTATCATACTCTTATCTAGACCATAGTCTCTTGCTTTACCAGCAGGAACTACTTCGATTTCTGCAGACACGAAGTCTTCTTCTTCAACATCATATTTTTCTTTTAATAAGCGCAAAACGTTAGCTTTTACAGCGTTTTTCTCGTCTTTATCCACTGGAATGCTTCCTAAAGTGACATCAAGATTTTCACCAGTAATAGCTTTGGCTAATGGTAATGCCATTTGATCTGCGGATAAGTGAATTAATAAATCTGTAATGCCGACGATTGGATCGTTTTCATCTTCACCGATATTGACATCGATTACACTACCATCTTTCTTGCAGACAACACCATGTAAAGCAAGAGGAATGGTTGTCCATTGATACTTTTTGACACCGCCATAATAATGTGTGTCACCTAAAGCAAAACCATTCTTTTCATAGATTGGATGTTCCTTTAAGTCAAGTCTTGGTGAATCGATATGAGCGCCTAAAATTCTAAGGCCTTCTTCAAGTGGCTTTTCACCAATAATGAAAGCACAGACATTTTTCTTTTTGTTAATGAAATAAACTTTGTCGCCTTTCTTCACTGATTTTAAAGAAGCAGCATTTTTGAATCCGTGTTTTTCTAATAATTCAATGGATTCTTTTGTCACTAGTCTTTCGGTTTTTCCAAAGGATAAGAATTCTTTATATCCTTCCGCAAAATCCATGACTTGTTTCTTTTCTTCTTCGGTATATTTCAACCAAGCATTTTCACGATACATAACAGTCCTCCTATATATAAATGTAATTGTGATCTATTTTTTAACAAATCTGGCTAAGCCAGCTTCTGAAGTTTCACGATATCCACTTTGTAGATCTCTACCAGTTTGATACATCGTTTTTAATATATCATCGTAACTAACTTTTGCAACTCCCGTAGGGATTAGTTTTGCAAGTGTTGCAGCATTAACGGCTTTAAGAGCAAACATAGCACATCTTTCGATACATGGAATTTGAACATATCCTTGAACTGGGTCACATGTCAATCCAAGTGAATGTTCAAGAGCAATTTCTGCGCATTCAGCTATATCTGTATTTGTAAATCCTTCGGAAGTACCACATAACGCTGCGCCCATCGCGCATGCAACGCCAATTTCGGCTTGGCAACCACATTCTGCACCACTAACTGAGGCATTTGTTTTGGCTAATATTCCAAATAATCCACCGACTAACAAGCCATTAATAATGCTTTCATGGCTCATTCCTTTCATCTCACAATATGTAATAACTCCAGGAATAACGCCAGCAGAACCACATGTTGGGGCGATAACAACAATACCACCGGCGGCATTTTCTTCCGCAACAGCAAATGAAGAAATGGCCATCATCATATCGATATCATTAGTTCCGCCTTCGATACTTTGCGCGGTTCTATACATGTAATTAGCTTTTCTTTTAACATGAAGATTTCCAGGAAGTTCACCTGTAGCTTCAATTCCACGTTTGATGCAATCCTTCATTGAGGAATATATATTTTCAATATATGGTTTAATATCTTCGCCTTCAAAACGTAAGACATAATCCACTAAATCAATATGCTCTTCTTCGCAATATTTTAAGATATCTTTGAGTTTGCTATGAGGATAAATATCATTCTTTTTAGCAATTGGATTATCTTTAGTAAGAATTGTTCCACCACCTACAGAAATAACGTTTTCACGATATGTTTTACCATCGTTGTCTTCAATGGTAAAAATCATTGTGTTTGGATGTCCAGTTTTGCGACGGGTATTAAATTGTATGACATGAGGAATTCCTTTTAATTTCATTTCAATGATGTAATCGGATAAATGACCTTTGCCGGTTAAAGCTAAAGAACCATACAAGGTAACATTAATGAATTTAGCGTTTGGATACTTCTTTAAGATATAATCGCAAGCAAAAGCCGGTCCCATTGTATGGGATGAGCTAGGACCATGACCGACGACATATATTTCTCTAATAGAACGCATAATTACCTCATATTGAAACGTTATTATATCATATTATCTTTCACCAAAATATTTCATATATTTGTTTTCGCATAAAGTTGCGAGTTCACCAGCGGTTTTTTCTTTATATTCTTCTGGCTGAATAACATCAAAAAGTTCAACTTGAACTTTAGACAGCCTACCTTTTTCTTTTCTTAGTGCCTCATTCATTCCTTTAAATCCCACCAAAGCAATAGGACATTTGCTTCTTGTGGCGATATTAAAACCACCATGTTTAAAAGGCAAAAGCCTTCCTGTGGTATTTCTTGTTCCTTCAGGTGCGATAGCAACACTTGTATTTTTATTGGTGATATATTCAACCGCGTCATCAACCATCTTGCGATTTAATTCTGAATTATTATTATCAACATATAATGTTCCAATCGATGAAGCTAAAGATCTAACCATGGGGATATTTCTTAAAGCATATTTCCCGACAAAAGCATATCTGCCACCCATCACTTTAAACATAATCCATGGATCAAAATCAGAAACATGGTTAAAGATAATTAGGCATGGTTTCTTGGGCATATTTTTAAATCCTTTTCTTTTTACCAAAATACCATTTAGTAAAACACAAAAAGACGCCACCATTCTGACATTTAATAAATTCCATTTATTGACCTTACCAGGAAATGCATTTTTGTAATATGGAACAATAGAAATTAGAACTATTAACCAGTAAACATTTAAATACAAAACAAAATAAGCAACGATAAACGCTAATATCAAAAATAAATACCAAGGAGATTTATCAAATAATCCAATGCCCCAATAAGTAAGTATTGAGCAAGGTATGGAGATAAGCATTCCTATAAATATAAGCATGTAAGAATGATATCACATTATTTTTTGTAAAAAAAGAATGGCGAACCATTCTAATTTTTTATCGATGTATACCGTGGAAACAAACACCAATGCAATCAGGACCACAGTGACCGCCAATAGTTGGGTTAACTTCCACTATTTCAATATTAAGTTTGTTATCAAATTGCTTTTGAAGCATATCTTCCATTTCTTTAGCGAGTTCCATAGCATCAGTATGTCCGATGATTACTCTATGGCTCTCAATATCATCTTGGAGTTTAACAACGTAATCAACAATCTTCTTTAAAGCAGCCTGTCTTCCACGTCCTTTATCGATGCTGACCATCTTACCTTCACTAGAGACATGAATGATTGGTTTAATACCGACTATGCCACCCATAAAAGCTTTAAATCCGCTAACACGTCCGCTTTTTGCAAAGAATTTTAAGTTATCTGCATAGAAATAGATTGGGAATTTGTCCACTTCTGTTTCGGCCCATTTTTGAATTTCTTCAATGCTCTTGCCAGCTTTATACATTTCACAAACTTCAATTACAACTCCATAAGATCCAGCGGTAATAGATTTTGTATCAACGGTAAATACTTGTCTTTCAGGATATTTTTCTTTTAGTTCTTCAAGAGCGAGTCTCATGGAATTAAATGTTCCACTCATAGCGCTAGAGAAATGAACATAAAGAATATCATTTCCCTTTTTGAATTCAGGTTCAAAAGCATCGATATATGCTTGAGGTGGCAATGCACTTGTTGATGGCAAAACACCTTTTCTTAAAATGTCATAAAACTCTTTTCCATTAAAGACTTCAAAATCTTCATAAGGTCTAACTTCTTTGTCGTTAATGGTGTATGGCATGATGATTAAATGAGCGCCATATTTTTTACATAACTCAGGAGTCATATCAGAGTCTGTGTCTACGAATAATGAATACATATTTATCTCCTTCGGCTCTTTTACTTTAAATTAATGACTTAATTTCAACAATACAGCTTATATTTACAAAACTATGTAATTGTCACTCACTAGCTTTTTCTTCTTCGTTTGGAAGTAGTTTTCTCACAATAATCTCGTTAGCGATATAGAAGAAAACGATGGTTAATAAAGCACCCATGCAGGTATCAGTTAAGAAGTGAGCGCCAACAAGCATTCTGGAGAACATCACTACTAATCCCCAACCGAATGCGATATAGAACATAAGGATTTGATATTTCATCCATTTCTTGTTGAGTAATGGCATAACCACCATTGTGATTAAGCCGACCATTGCCGCACCGCTATGTCCACTTGGGAATGATTTAAATTCTTCTTTTGTTAAAACATCTGGGTGAGCGCTAATGATATCTTTATAGTCTTTGCATGGTTCCCACCAATTATGGAAATCAACACCATATTCATGAATCGCAATACGATATCTTGGACGATGCATAATAGCTTTAAATAAGGAAACGCCAGGAACTAACGCCATAAAGATTGCGGCAGCTAAAACTAAAATAATGATCCACATTTTTGGGTTTTCGTTCTTTTTTCCAAGGAAAAATCCACCAACAAATACTGGAACCATAATGGCAAACATAATTAGGTAACCTAACCATTTGTGTAATTCCGGATTATAAAAACCATTAATTGAGAAAACGTCTTTTCCTAAGAAATAAACGCTGATGCCAAACATTGCTGCGGATAAAACATAGAAAATAATTCTAAGCCAAACTTTAAAATCCTTATTTTTGAATGATATAGAGAATAATGCTCCACCTAATAAAGCTAGACAACCATATCCAGGTATCATACCGAAGGAAGAAACGATTAAACCGAAAACATTATTTCTATCAAATATCGCTTCATTAATTTGTAAATCCAAAGCCACCCCATGAATTGGAAGTGAACCAATAAGAAGACCGATTAATAAAATGCCGGCCACAATGTAAAAATGATAACGTTTTTTCATAAATAAAAATCCTGTCTCAATAATTATAAATGAAGCAGGATTAGTTTATCAACTAACGTTTTAGATAGTGTGGATACTTGGAAATCATGAAATCAAGATCTTTATCGCCCCTACCAGAGAGGTTGACTAATATGCTTCCTGATTTCATTCTCTTAGCACATTTAATGGCATAAGCTAAGGCATGAGCGCTTTCGATTGCAGGAATGATTCCCTCTAATCTTGATAATAAGAAGAAGGCTTCCGCAGCTTCATCATCGGTAACAGTTTCATATTTAACTCTACCGATCTCATGCAAAAATGCATGTTCTGGGCCAACACCTGGATAATCTAAACCAGAGGCAATACTATATGCATTTGCAGGAGTTCCATCTTCATTCGTTAATACTAAAGTATTAAATCCATGTAAAATTGTTTCCTTACCAAATGTTACACTTGCAGCATTATTGCCAATTTCTTTTCCTTTGCCCATTGGTTCGACACCGACAATATTAACTGGTTCTTCAAGGAATGCTTCAAACATACCAATAGCATTAGAACCACCGCCAACACAAGCACAAACGATATCAGGTAATTCACCTGTCATATCTAAGAATTGCTGTTTGGCTTCTCTACCAATTATTTCTTGGAAGTCCCTAACGATAAGTGGATAAGGATGCGGTCCAACAGCTGAGCCTAAACAATAGAATGCAGTCTTATATTCTTTGGCGTAAGCATTAAATGCAGCATCTACTGCTTCTTTAAGTGTTTGAGTGCCTTCATAAACCGGAATAACTCTTGCACCTAAAACTCTCATTCTATCAACATTGGGTGCCTGTTTTTCCATGTCAACAGCGCCCATGTAAATGTCGCACTCTAATCCGAAATATGCGGCTGACATAGCAACCGCTGAACCATGACTACCCGCGCCTGTTTCAGCGATGAGTTTTTTCTTTCCTAAATATTTTGCTAATAAGGCTTGACCCATTGCGTTATTTAACTTATGCGCACCACCGTGATTAAGATCTTCTCTTTTTAAATAGATTTGAACTTTTCCAAAATGATTGGATAAGTTTTGGCAATGGTAAACAGGAGTTGGTCTGCCTTGATAATTTTTACGAATTTCACGCAATTCAGCGATAAATTTCGCACTTTTTGCGATTGTTAAGTATCCAGCATAGATTTCTTGCATGGCCTTTTGAAGCTCTTTAGGAAGATAACTTCCACCATATCTTCCGAAGAATCCATCAATACTTGGATAGAGTTTTCTATAATTTTTAAAATCAATATTTACACTTTTAAGAGGCGAGTCCTCAAAACATCTTTGTCCTTTAATTCTACGATCCAAGGGCTTTGAAGCATCAGAAGGAATCATGTATTTATGTTTTTCATAAATTGCTCCTTCAATACGGTTTTCCGCTAATAAAGCGCGTACTCTTCTTTCATTAATTCCCCATTTTTTAGAGACTTGAGCAACAGATAAATATTTCATACCGATAACTTCCCTTCGGTATAAACTTTATTCCATTATTGTTTTAAAGTCAATATTTTGCTATTTTATTCGATAGTTTCTATCAAAATCTAAATTTACTGCTTTTAAAAACTCTTCTGCTTTATCAAGTTCAGATTGATTGAAATCATCTGGTGAATGAGCATCCATACCAATGACCAATTTAAGATTATAGTCTTTTACTAATTTAAAAAATTCATAATTAGGATAGCTTCTATGATAACCATCATATGTTTTTCTTCTAGTTCCACACAAATTATATTCAATTGGAATATTACATTCTTCGCATGCTTTTAAAAGTCTTCCACCTTCCACTTCTAGGTCTTTATTCCAATTGTCTTGTGAACTCATAAATAAATCAGGATGGCATAAATATGTAAATAGACCTGTTTTAATTCCTTCGATTACACAATCAACGTAGCGTCTAACATCTTCAATTCCAGAATCTTTATTGAAATGCCAATGGCAGATTCCGTCTTCCATATATAAATGTTGACCAAGTATTAAATAATCAATCTTATCTTTAAGCAAAGATTTGTAATAATCTAAAACACTTGGAATGTATTCCGCTTCAAATCCAACAAGTATTTCTATTTGATCTTTATATTTTTCTTTTAAGTGTTTAATTGAAGAAAGATAATCGTCTAATTGATCAAATCTTCCTCTTATTCCTAAACCATCTACGCCTTCAGGTAGAATGACGTGATCAGAAAAACCTAAACGCTTAATGCCTAAAGCAATCGCATGTATTACGTATTCTTCATCCGTGCCACGTGCGTGTCCGCATCTATATGTATGCGTATGATAACAATAATCTAATCTCATTTTATTAAATCCTTAATAACTTCAGAGGCTATTAATAAGCCAACTGCAGATGGAACAAATGCGTTGCTTCCAGGAATAACTTTACCAGTTGTTTCATCCTTGATTTCTTTTAAAGGCTTTAAAGGTTCCTCTTTAGAATATGCAACTTTAACATTTTTAATGTTACGTTTTCTTAATTCCGTGCGAATTGTTTTCGCTAATGGATCGACTTCTGTTTTTGAAATATCACAAATCATAAATCCCATAGGATTCAATTTATTGCCCGCCCCCATGGAACAAATAATAGGTGTGTCTGTTTCTTTGCATTTGACAATCAAAGATATTTTGGCTTTGACTGTATCAACTGCATCGATAACATAATCATATTGAGCAAAATCAAATTGTTCTTCTGTTTCGGGTAGATAAAAGATATTTTTGGTTTCAACTTTGGCATTTGGATTTATTGAAAGAATTCTTTCTTTCATGACATCCACTTTGTATCTTCCAATCGTATCCATCGTAGCGATGATCTGACGATTTAAGTTAGTTAAAGAAACAACATCGTGGTCAATCAATGTAAAATGACCGACACCGCTTCTTGCTAATGCTTCACATACGTAACCACCAACACCGCCTATACCAAAAATAGCAACATGACTGTTTGCTAATTTGTCCATCGCTTGTTCGCCTAAAAGCATTTCGGTTCTTAAAAACATATTTTCCATTAGCTCAATGAATAATCCTTATCAATTTGGATGATGAAAATAAAGTTACTGTATTTCTCTTTTAATTCTTTGTTAATCTCATTTACTCTGGCTTCAGGCTCTTTTTCTTCAAAGGAAAAGACCAAATCGAAATTACACACTTTTGTGGCAAAATCGACGTAAAAACCATGTATTTGTATGATATTTGGGCATTTTTTAATGATTTGTCCAACGGTATTACGCATCTCAATTACCTCTGGAGAATCATCAACTTCTGCGTAAATGCCAACAGTCATAATGATGTTATATTTTTGGTACATGATTGCGGCGATATTTCTTTCGATGGTTTGAATTTCATACGCTTTCAGGTTCCCTTTAACACCAATATGAACTGAACCGATGTTCTTGTTGTGTCCATAATTATTGATGATTAAATCATAAGCACCCAAAACACCAGGAACAGCGAGGATATCTTTTTGAATAGCTATAATTTCTTCCTTGTCATGTCTTTCACCAATAATTAAAGAGAATGACTGAATAAGGATTTCGATGCCTGATTTAAGAATGAAAATACCAATGATAATACCTAAATATCCTTCAACGTACCATCCAAGTGTATAGGCAAATATCGCGCCCACTAAAGTAGCTGTGGATAATATGGCGTCAAACAATGCATCTGTACTAGAAGCAAGAAGAGTTCCGCTTTGAACTTTTTTGCCTTGAATCTTATATAAGATTGCGATGCCTAATTTAATTGCGATAGCAACACCAATAATGATTAATGAATACAATTCAAATTTAGGTGTTTCTTTAGTTTGAAAGTAATTAACGATGGATATAATGGATTCATAAATCGCGATTCCACCTGCAACTAAAATTAATAAAGCTACAAGAACAGATGCAATGTATTCCACACGACCATGACCAAACGGATGTTTTCTATCTGGTTTTTTGTTTGATAATTTTGTGCCGACAATTGTAATGACGCTTGATAAAGCATCGGTTAAGTTATTCACCGCATCCATAATCACGGAAATAGAATTAGCCAAAATACCAACAAAGGCTTTAATGGCCACTAAAAGAACATTTCCTATAATTCCAAGGATTGAGGTTCTAACAATTGTTTTCTCTCTTTTTTGTTCACTAATTTCCATAATACGTTTTTTATTTTATAACAATTAATTAAATAGTATAATTACTTTGTTATACGGAGGAAGCAATATGCATAAATTAGTTTTGATTAGACACGGCGAATCAGAATGGAATAAACTCAATCTATTTACCGGATGGACCGATGTTGAATTAAGTGAAAAAGGTGTTGAAGAAGCACATCGTGCTGGTAGAACCCTTAAAGAAAAAGGATACGACTTTGATGTCGTTCATACCTCTTTATTAAAAAGAGCCATCCACACAATGAACAATGTTCTCTTTGAATTAGATAGAGAATGGTTACCAGTTTATAAATCATGGAGATTAAATGAACGTCACTATGGCGCATTACAAGGATTAAATAAAGCCGAAACCGCTGCTAAATACGGCGAAGAACAAGTGAAGATTTGGCGTCGTTCATATGACTGCCCACCTCCAGCATTAGATAAAGATGATCCAAGAAATCCTGCTTTACAAGCACAATTCAGAGATGTCGATCCAAAGGATCTCCCATTAAATGAATCATTAGAATTAACAGTTAAACGTGCAGTTCCATATTTCGAAGAAGTTATCAAACCAGAAATGGAAGCCGGCAAAAGAGTCTTAGTGGTTGCTCATGGTAACTCCTTAAGAGCCTTAGTAAAATACTTCGACAATATGAAAGATGAAGAAATCGTCGGTGTTAATATTCCAACCGGTGTTCCACTTGTCTATGAATTCGATGACAATATGAAAGCCGTTAAACACTATTACTTAATGGATGAAGAAGAATTAAGAAAACAAATGGAAGCCGTCGCCAACCAAGGCAAAGCTAAATAATTATCTTAAAAAGATAAAGGGCACAATTAAGTGCCCTTTTTTCTTATCTTAGAATCCTACAATTAAACAGGTTATATATCCAGCGGATACCGCTACTAAGAAACAAATTAATATGATCCATAAAATGTTTTTCGCGGATTGTCTATTTCTTAATAGGACAAACATTCCTAATCCAGAATTGACTAATAGACCGGCGAGCAATGCACCGAAGGATAAATTACCTTGAATGAATAATTCGCTCAGCAACAAACTGGATGCACAGTTAGGAATTAATCCAATAATTGTGGAGAATAAAGGCGTGAGATATTTATTCATTAATAAGAAGTTTGCGAAGTTTTCTTCTCCTACCGCGGCAATAATTAATCCTAAAGAGAAATTAATCACCAAAACATACGCAAATATTTCTAATGCATGAATTAATGGGTGAATCAAATGTTGATGAACTTTTGTGTTATGAACGTGATGTGTATGACATTCATGTTCTTCTTCAACGTGCTCATCGATCAGTTCTTGTTTTCTAAATATTAAATCGGTAAGCATACCAAAAACGAAACCGAGAACAAATTTGATACCGATAAGTGGTAACACCATGAGCATCTTGTCACCTCTACCAGAAGTTAATATGGCAATAAATGCTTCATCACTACATGAGAGGAAAATAGCCACTAAAGTACCAATGGATATATATTTTCTAATATATAAGTCAGCACCCATGACGCTTGTTCCACATTGAGGAACTAAACCAAATAATGCGCCAAATAATGTGCTGGTTTTTCTTCTTTTAACCAAGAAATTAGATAATCTATTTTCGACAAAAGAAAGCAAAATATGAATGAGAAAAACAAATGCAAAGACTAATGCACTATCAAGGAGTGAATCTAGAAAAACATCCAAAACTATTTCCCAAGTCATTTTCTTTTTTCCTTACCGGTAGTCATTATATTTATTAATGATTAAAAAGCAACAAAAAAGGCAATCAATCGATTGCCCCGTTTACTATTTGACATCTCTCTTAGAGAAGATCAGCATACCGAATCCGAAGAATATTCCAGTATAAATAATGTTATTAATTATCTCAGCGATAAATGCATCGTTTTTAATTTGAATAATGTTATCTTCACTAGTCCACGCAATCAATGAGTGGAATGGATTTAATATCTTGAGTGCGGTATTGATGTTTTTGATTGGCTCAGAAATTTCTTCCGCTCCTAGAGTCGCCAAATTACCAAATATAGTTGATGACATGTAGAAGATGAAAATCAAGATAATGACTACTGGGATACATGGCCCAATATTTCTTAATAATGTTCCAAAGAAGATGGTGAATGATGTAATAACAACATATGCTAGCAAAGCTAGAACAATTATTTTCCAGAAGAATTCTGGATTGATTCTGCCATTGTTTAATCCAGCGATTTGACCGTTAATGTCAAATCCTTCTTTGAATGATCCATTACCAATCGCACCACAGATAGTGCCGAGGAGTAAGGATAATAAGGAATAGACTGTGATTAAGGAAATTGTGAATACCAATCCGCTTAAGAATAAGCTGGCATAGATTTTTGGTTTGGAATTACCAGCGATAATCTTATTTCTAATTGTGCCTTGAGTGAACTCTAAGACAGTAAATGTAATAAGGTTAACTGGAATAGCGATACCAAAGTTTTGCGCTGGTGAGAAGGAATTGATGAATAAGTTTTGTCCGGTTGCGAATAAGAACTTATAACCCGCCTCACCGACAAGGTTTTTCGCTGCTAAATCAATAAATAGATAGATAACAGTTAATAAGACGGCGACACCCGCACCAACGATAAGAGTAATTCTGAAGGTGAGGTCTTTTCTAAGCTTAAAGATGAAGGCTTTAAATAAATTCCACATATTATTGAGCCTCCTTAACTAACTTAAGGTAGTAATCTTCCACTGTTTCTTCTGTTGAATGAATTGCGGAAATCCTAATTCCGGCTTTGGAAATCTTACTAACGATATCTCCGATATCGACCTCACTATAAATTTTGATTTCACCATTTGATGAAGATTTAAAGTCGTCGATTTTGTTTTTCTTTAATAATTCTTCAGTTTTTTTCACATCATCAACGGTGATATTGAGTGATTTTCTTCCTTTATCTTGAAGTTCTTCAACGGTCAATTCTTCGATGATTTTTCCATGAGAAATAAAACCATAATGTGAAGCAATCTTTTCAAGTTCAGAAAGAATATGAGAAGAAATTAAAACGGTAATTCCTTCATTTTGATTGAGTTCAATAAGTAAATCTCTGAGTTCAGCAATACCTTGAGGGTCTAAACCATTCATTGGTTCATCTAATAACATTAATTTAGGATGATTCATTAAAGATAAGGCAATGCCTAATCTTTGTCTCATACCTAATGAGAAGTTTTTGACTTTCTTATTACCAACGTTTTCGAGGTGAACTTTTGCTAAAAGAGCATCTCTTTCTTCGTTGCTTAATTTGATACCAAGATATAATTCTTGATATATCATGTTTTCTTTTGCGGTCATTGTCGGAACTAAAGAAGTCACTTCCACGATTGCGGACATATCTTTTCTAGCTTGATAAATACGATGATCTTTATTTGAAATACCAAACAAAGAATAGCCGCCTTCATTAGGTTCCGCTAAACCGGTTAATAAACGCATAATTGTGGTTTTGCCAGAACCATTTTCTCCGACGAAACCATAAATGGTTTTTTCTGGAATGTGCATGTTGACATGATCAACCACAACACGGCCAGAATACTTTTTGGTTAAGTTGTTCGTTTCAATTAAATACACACTATCACCTCTTATTTGATATAAAGGGAACCGCTGGTGAATTTAACATTAAATTCGGTTCCACCTTCACCGATATAATATACACCATCAGCAGGATGTCTTGCTTCTTTTTCGCAATGAACATCGCCTGATGATTTACTTACATAAAATGTGGCATTAGTGCCAACGGTAATTTCCGCTTTTCCAGAAGAGAATTCAATATTCACTTTTTCAGTTGTTTGAGCGACAAAGGATTTAAATAATCCGCTGGTCATTTCAATATCAGCTTCCTCTGCGTAGAGTTGACCGATTTTAAGTGAACCAGAAGTTTGCTTGCTCTCAAACTTCTTAGTTTTGAGTTCTCCGCTCACATGAATATTGCCGCTGGTCATTTCAAGTTCAGCTTCATCGGCAAAAAGACGCTCAATGGTAAATTCACCAGAACTTTGTTTATATTCAAATCTCTTAGTATTGAGTTCACCTAAGTGAACTTTACCACTAGTGATTTCGATTTTTGCTTCTTCGGCAGTAATATCAGCATGATAATTAAAACTGCCGCTTGTTAATTTGATATTTAGTTTTTCAAAAACATAACTAGTAGCCGAGATGGTAAGATTCTTTGAACTGGAATTTGGAAGTATTGAAGAATAACCGGATTTCCAGAATTTAACATCTAAAATTCCATCGTGAAAATAAGTTCTTACTTTTTGATTTTCTAAAAGTGAGTCGTCTTCCCAAAAACTAATTCTATTACATTCACCACATGTATCATCTTGTAATTGGATTTTTCCGACTCTCCAATCGATGTTTAGTTCTTTAACAACACCTTCATAAGTCTGGCTTCCAATAAGATATTTATCTTCTTCGGCATATTCTTGATAAGAAACGTTGCTTACACAAGAAGATAAAGACACTGCTAATAAAGGTAATAAAATGTATTTCCAAAACTTTTTCATAAAACAAACCTTCTAAATAAATATAGCATTAATTAACATTTAGTTAATTCTTTTTTGGCCAAACAAATGTGTTATTCAGATTATATTCGCCATTATCAATTAATAAATCCTGTCCTGACATCGACTTATTAGTGAGTGTTAAAAAGATAGCCCAATCAGCAACTTCATCTTCACTCATCCATTTTTTCATAGGAGTGGCATCCATGACTTCTTCCCATAAATCACTGTCGTTATAAATTGATTCGTTACTTTCAGTATAAACACCGCCTAACGAGATGGAATTAACAGTTACTTGGGATTCTGCTAATAAAGATGCGATGTGTTTCATGTATCCAACAATACCAGCTTTAGAAGCGACATATTCTGGAAATTCAAATCCACTTCTCGCGGATGCACTAGCGTTAAACAAAATCGATTTAATAGAATCGGTTAAACCATATTTCTCAACAGTGTTAATCGCGCCTTTTAAATTGTTGGTAATATCATCTTCACTATTTTGCTTTCCAGCGTTAACAAAGAGTATTTCTACACCATCTATTTCCGGTAAATCTTCTTTATCAGAGACATCACAAATAAAGTGATGATATCTATCATCAAATATAGATTGAGGCAATAAGTCTAGACCATATACTTCGTGGCCTAATTGTAAAAACCTTTTAGCGACGGTTAAGCCAATTCCACGACTAGTTCCCGAGATTAACACTTTCATTGTTTTTTTCTCCATTTATGTAATCAAAATATACCTTGCCCACTTCTTGTTTTTTCCAGTTTTTGCACACTAAATATCCAATTGGTGAGAAGACTATTTCTAAGACTAATTCTAAAGCCGCACCTATTAGAGAACAAGTCACACATTGGATAAATGTCCAATGGAAACCATCCCAGAATATCGGAGCAAAGATCATAAAACATAAAATTGCAAAGATTAAATTGTCAAAGAATTGTCCAATAAATGTGGAAACATAACTTCTTGTCACAAAAGCTAGTTTTCCATCTGGGTTCTTTTTAAACATCTTTCCAATTAAAAAGTTCAAGACATTATTGATAATAGCCGAGCAGAGGAACGCAATTGTGGAACTAAGTAAGATGAACCATGTTCCGCCAAAAATCTCATTAAACTTGCTATAATCGTCCGCTTTTGAAGGAATAATGCTAGCGACAAAGAAGATTAAACAGGCTAATAAATTAACACCGATTGCAAAGATTGATAATCTTGTCGATGCTCTA
Organism: uncultured Erysipelotrichaceae bacterium; assembly: GCA_902785645.1. Lineage (GTDB taxonomy): Bacteria > Bacillota_I > Bacilli_A > RFN20 > CAG-826 > RUG13091. Next base: position 15,498 of record CACZZG010000006.1, read on the forward strand.
GGGCCATAGTGTTTGGTGACAATATCCATACATAAGAAGGATAACCATGACACCAAAATGCCACCATCAATGGCTAAGTAAGTTGTTTGGACTAAGGTTTTGTTTGCTAATAAGTTCATCGTGATGACGCTAATTACAAAAAGAGCCACCACCACGGATGGAATATTTCTTAATAACAAAACTGTTTCCTTAAACCATCTCGTTAAGAAACGAGGTTTAGGGTTGTTGCTCATAAAAAAATTCTCCTTGGTTTTATTTTCTATAGCGAAGGATTTAGAGGCCGAACTTCGCTTGCTTAGATATATTATCACTTTATAAATAAAAAAACATTCATTATCCAAACGAATGATGAATGCTTATTTATTGTTTAGTGAATGTTTTGTTTGTTTTTGTTTTTATAAACCACAAATTTAATTGTGTAGTCACCATCTTGAACTGGATCGCTTTCACTGACCACTTCGAAGTTCTCATCCTCATCGATGTTCACGAAGAACACTTCAGCGTGTCCAACTGCATCCACTTTAGTGAGATAGACATAATCAACATATGGAAGCATTTGGCGATACATAGAAGCCCCACCGATGATATAGACATCTTCTCTTTTGGAATAGTTATCAACAACATTCAAGAATTGTTGGAAATCATGAACGTTGATGACATCTTCATAGTTATGAGTAAAGTCACTTGATAGAACAATATTGGTTCTATTTTTTAATGGTTTTTGATTTGGGAAAGATAATAAAGTATTTTCTCCCATCGCCACGACATGGTTAAGGGTGGTTTTTCGAAAATAACGCATGTCTTCTTTTAATTCGAAAAGAAGTCCGTTTTTCTTACCAATTCCATATTCTTTGTCGCAATTTAAAATTGAAATGATCATAATTACACCGCCACAGGAATCTTCTTATCTAATTTTTCGTATTCGTAATCAATGAGTTCAAAGTCTTCCACTTTAAAGTCATAGAAGTTTTTCACATTAGGATTGATCTTGAGTTTTGGGGCTTTGTGTTGTGGTTTAGCAATCACTTCTTTCACAAGGTCAACATGTCTATCATAGATGTGTGCATCCGCGATAACATGAATGAGTTTTCCAGCTTTTAAACCAGAAACTTGAGCAAACATCATCAATAACAATGAGTATTGCAAAACGTTCCAGTTATTCGCGGTGAGCATATCATTACTTCTTTGATTCAAAATGCCGTTTAAAGTATCGCCAGTGACATTAAATGTCATGGAATAGGCACATGGATATAAATTCATCTCGTGTAAATCTTCAAAGTTATAGATATTAGTCATGATACGACGGGATTGAGGATTGTGTTTTAAATCAAACAAAACACGATCAACTTGGTCGAATTCACCTTCGGGATAAATCGCTTTTTTCGCTAATTGGTAGCCATAGGCTTTACCAATAGAACCGTTTTCATCCGCCCAAGAATCCCAAATGTGAGAATGGAGATCATGGATATTATTGGATTTCTTTTGCCAAATCCAAAGGATTTCATCTAAGCATGATTTGAAGGCGGTTCTTCTAATGGTTAATATTGGTAATTCTTCTTGTAAATCATAAACATTCACAATGCCGAATTTTTTAATCGTATGAGCGGGAGTGCCATCTTCCCAACGTGGTCTAACTGGTAAATCTTTATCAGAAAAACCATTTTCTAAAATATCTTTCATATTTTGGATGAAGATTTCATCTGCACGAGACATAAAATATCCTCACTTTCTTTTCCTAAAACATTATCTCTTATGTTAAGAGAATAATCATTATTTTTCTAATACATTTTCTCTATGGATAAAAAAACTATAGACAAAACCACTATTTCTATATGATAATAAATGAAATGATTGAAAAATCGTTTTACAATTTTTCAAAACCAACAATTCTCATTGAGATAACATTAATGTTATTATTGAAATAGGAGGGGGAAATGAAAAAGCCATCAATACTTTCTATATTATCTATCGCTTTGTTAGCTACTTCTTGTAACGGAAATAACAACGCTAAAAAAACTGTCAGCGTTAATATGAACGCGATGGTAAACGCAAATGCAAAGCAATATAAAGTCAAGGCTGAATACCAAGACGGTTTTTTCACTAAGTCTTCAGAAAGTTTAAATAAAGATTTGGCAATGGTTTCTTATTTAGGAACATTTGCTGCTTCCAATGAAAATGATGCCGAATCATTTTATTCTCAATTAGGTTTTGAAAAATGCTATGCCTCCACTGCTTATTCCGCGACTGAAGTTGACGAAAACTCTATCGCTTATTATGTCGCACATAAAGTAATCAAAAAGACCGATACATTTGTCTTATCTCTTAGAGGATATAATTACAACCAAGAATGGTCTAATAACTTCTATCTCGGTTCAGAAGGAGATCATGCTGGTTTTACTCAAGGAGCAAATCTCATCTTGGATGAATTCTCTAAATATTTACAAGAGAATTACAAAAGCAAATCAATTAAGCTTTGGATTAATGGCTATTCACGTGCTGGCGGAATCGCTAACGTATTAGCGCATAAGATTATCTCTTCAACCACTTTACCAGTCAAAGATGAAAACCTCTTTGTTTATACATATGAAGCCCCACAAGGATTAGAAAAATCTAACGCTATTAAATATAAAAATGTCTTTAACTTTGTTAATGGAGCAGATTTAATCACAAGAATTGCCCCAACAGTATATGGATTCGCCAGATGCGGGCAAGATATTGATATCTATAATTCGAAAGTTGATGGTTTATTAAATAACTTAGACAAAGATGCTTATTTACCACATCTTAAAACTTCTGATAATTACAAAAACGACATCCAATTAGCGGAATATATTATTGAATCATTAACCAAAGAAAACGGTGACAAAACCATGACTTTGGAAAATCGCCACTACTATGTCGCTAATTATCAAGAAGGCATTAGATATATGCTTAAAATATTCTTCTCGTTCTCTGAACAAGCCAAGAATAACATGATGAATAAATTCAACAAAATGACTCTTATTGAGAAGTTAGCACTTATCAGTAAAGATGGCGTCTATAACTTCATCAAACCATTCATTGATGCTGATGGAATTCCTTATGATGATAGTAAACTACACACAAGCTGTGACAAGATTAACTTGTTTCTCACTGGACCTGGCTATGATTTAAGAACAATTCTTATGAGCGATCCTAACACGCTGATGCGCGCTATATCAATGCACTACACAGAAGTGAATTACGTCTTGCTCAACGATTATCGACCACAATAAAAGGACTGATTAATCAGCCCTTTTTATTTTTCATTTTCAATTATCTAATGACGATAGTTAAAACTAAGGCAACCGCTGCCATTGAGGAAGCAAATGCTGGATGGTAAATAACTTTTTTAATGCCATCGAAGTTCCAGTTATATTTAACCGCTAAAACTTTAAAACCACAAAGAATTGCACCAACCACAAATGTATAAAGGATAGCGATGCAATTAAGTGTTAAAGCATAATGGGTAATGTTATCCAACACCATTGATGCGGTTGAACGAGTGACATCAAGTCTGATGAATGTTGCGACTAATAAATACAAAGTATTTGCGATAATAAATGTTCCTAAACCCTTAAATGATAGAACTTCTTTTGGTCTGATGACTAATAAAGCAACACCCATCATAGAAGCTTCTAAAAGCATATAGAAGACTGGGTTAAATGACATATGGAAGATTAAACAAGAAATGGTTTTAATCGCTGAAGCAAATAAACCCATATAAAGAACACTTCTAAATGTTCCGGTTCTCTTATAGCAAACACCCATTAAGAAATAAGCGATTGGCACTAAGATTGTTGTGGAACACAAGAACATTGTGTCTTTGATAATTGGACCATGGAACAAAGTTCCAAGTGTGGCTTCAATAATACCCCAAAGACCGCCGAATAATAAAACGCTAAAAAGGATAACTAAATGTTTGTTGTTCTTTCTTTCTTCCATAACATTCTCCTTGATAAATCTCATTTATTTTACACCATTGCCTTTATTCTATAAAGAGAAAACAATAGTCACACTATAGATGCCTGGTTTATTGAATTCAGTCATGTTTTTAATCATCCAACCTGTTGAATTGATTGGATATTCATACACCATTCCACCATCGCTAGAATCTTCAGGTTGTACTGTAGATTCGTGATAGGCAATTTCTTCACCTGTTCCATCACTATTAGCAAATACTCCAAAATTGATACCCTTTTTACCAAAGAAATCGATAATTAGTTTATCAACTTTATATTCACTACCAGATTTGATATACGCTCCTGGCTTAATGATGAATTCATTTGCCTTATTAGACAAATAACAAGGTGCACCAATTTTGACATCGTAAGTCGCTTCTTTACCATCCACTTTTAGGGAAGCTGTTATTTCTTCTACTGATTCAGAATTATCTATCGGAAGCCCACAATTAGCTTTTGTTAGTTTGACTTGAACTAAATCATCACCACTTGGTTCTAATGATGGTTTTGGTTCTGGCTGACACGAAACAAGTAATGCTAATACCGGTAGAACAAATAATGCTTTTTTCATAATTGAGGTCATTTTTACACAACTTTTATGAATAAAAAAGTATTAAATTTTGCCTCGCGCACACAGTCATTAACCTTGAATGACGCGCACATAAATAATATTTTTTTGCTATATATTGAAATTTGTTTTCATTACAATATTCGTATGGTCGATATTTATCAAAAACTCCACGAATTAAGAAGTCAAGGTAAGGATGTTGTCATCGTTACTGTCACTGAAAAAGAAGGCATGGGCCCCGCTGATGTCGGTAAGAAAATGATTGTCAGCGAAGGTAATGTTGCTTTTGGCACTGTCGGTGGAGGAGCTATTGAATATTACGCTAGAGAAAAATGTAAAGAAGTATTAAAAAACAGAACTTCATTTACTGAAAAATATGTTTTAAATGACCGCGAAGTTCTTGTTGATGACGGTTCGATAGTTTTACCAATGGCTTGTGGCGGAAGAGTGACGTTGTTCTATGAGTTTTTAGGACCAAAACAATATGTTTATATCTTTGGTGCCGGTCATTGTGGAGCGGCTCTTGCCAGAGTACTTAAACCTTTAGGTTTCTTCATCACTATTATCGATGAAAGAGACTATGTCATAAATTCTTTAGATGATTCAGCAGATATCAAAGTTAACGAAGGGTTTGTGGAATATATTGAAAAGCACGGTTTGCCAAATGATCGATATATCGTTGTTTGTACACCAAGTCACACCAATGATTACAACGTCTTAAACAAAATATTAGAACTTAAGATTAAACCCAAGTACTTCGGTATGCTCTGTTCTAAAAAGAAAATTGGAGATTATCTAGAACAAGCTTATAAGGTTTATGGAAAAGATATTGATTTAACAAACTTCTATTCCCCGATTGGTTTACAAACCGGAGGAGATTCTCCAGAAGAAGTCGCTATATCCATTGCGGGAGAAATATTATCCGTCTATTACGGTAAGGAAAACATCAATTCTCACATGAGAGATTTGGTGGACTCCAATAAGAAATATTACAAAAAATAATACACACTGATGTGTGTATTTTTTATTCTTTTATATCGCCAATGATGAATGATTGTTGATTGTTTGGTGTGTATTTACAAAGGAGAATGAATGGGATTAAGAACAAGATCCATTCATTTCCATCTATTCCTAAATAATAGGCATATTGATTTTTTACAAAGAACATATCGATAATCGCTGCGATCAAAATCAAAATCGCACATATGCCGTTTTCAATTAATGTATATCTATCTCCATAGAAGAAGAATTGTGCTTTGTGTAAGCCAAATTTTCTTTCGTAAAACAAACGTAAAGCGAAAATTAAATACATGAAGAGAATGGACACAAGAGATAAAGATAAGAATCCATTCGGGAACCAGAATGTTAAGAATATATTCGCTCTAACACCATATTTAAATGCATAAGCATTTGAGACAAAGTAGGCAGTGATTAAAAACGCCAAAGGAATAAGCGAAAGGCTATGCCAAATAATGCGGATATGTTTTTTATTCTTTGCTAAGAATGATGGTTGGAAGAACAAGAATAAGAAGATGAGATAATGAACCGCGACTACTTGATAAACATTTCCTGGAATGTAATTAAAGATAATTGATGCAAAATCATATCCCCAAGCATTAGTGATGCTAATAACGACCGTTTCTAATGTCGCAATAAATAGGAAAAATCCAAGATTATAAACTATTGCGTTAAATAACGTGGTCGCCTTTTTAATGCGATTCATCATAATGAATTGTTCAAGGAATATACCTGCGAGCAATAAGATTTTTAATGTGGTTAGGAATGTGTTATTGCCCATAAATGCAGGCAATGGCAAACCAAGCTTTGCTAAGAATGCCACTATAAATAAAGTCATTGAACCATACTGCATGATTTTTGAAGCAATGATGACAAACATATCAGGAATGCCGAACTCAATCTTCAAATCCTTTGGAAGTGGCTCATATTTATTGGATTGTTTTTCTGGTTCAGTGTTCACTAAACGTGGTTTGATATTTGCAATCATTGCATAAACAAACATGCTAAAAACTATGAAAAACGCCACTATTCCACTCAAAATTAAGATTAATCCGACAATTTGGAGAGCAAAATTAATCTTTCTTCCTTGTTCTCTATCTGGCAAGAAATTATCAGAAAATGACACTTCACGTCCTATGTAATCACTTAGTAACTTAGACATTAAAGACTCAACATTACTAAGTCTGCTGTTGACGATTTGAGTAGCAATATCTTTATCAACTTCAGTTCCTCCATCGACGAGAATTTTGAAGTTTTTGATCTCGTCAATGTGTTCACTGTTATATGTTAAATAGCAACTGAAAGAAGTACCTGTTGACCAGTTACCATAGGTGAATTTAGTGTTAAAAGAATTAACTGTTAAGTTTGAGCCAAATTGGAAATGGTATCTTTCAATACCTTTTTCTGTCATCGTGGTAATGGAATAAGTGCACTCATTGAAATAGAGCATACTTTCTTTTTCATAGAAAGTCATCATCGCGGTGCCACCACCATTTGAATCTGTCACATAGTGATACTCTAATGAAGTCACTAAATCATGTCCGATGGCGCCTTCTTGTTCAACGGCTTTTTTCATCTCGTTATATGTTTGACCATAGAATGAACTAGAATTACTGACTGATTTAACAAATAAACCAGTGCCAACACCAATTGACGCTAATAAAGCGGCGGATAAAGCACCGAGGACAATGCGCTTAACAAACAAAGATTGTTTTTTACTTTTAATTTCTTTTTCTTTTGTTGGCGCGGGATAAGCATCTTCACCTTCTAAAGAAATCTTCTCACCATAAAACTTTTCTAGTTTTTCTAGACTTCTTTTGTGTGGTCTAAAATAACCGTTCTCATAAAAGTATAAAGACCAGTGATGAATTCCAATTTCTTTCGCGGCTTGTTTAAGTGATAAACCACGATTCTTTCTCAAGTTTTCTAGGTGAGTGTTGTAATTATTCATTTTTATCTTTTACATAAGATAGTATATTATTTTCTCATGAGAATTAAATTTAAATTTCTTCTTTTATTACCATTTCTTTTCACAAGTATTGGTTGTTCAAAATCTGACAAGATTACTTTTAAAAGCGGGGATTTTGAATTTGAAACATATTATAACGACAAATATTTCTTATTAGATAATCGTGAATTACATGAAGAAATCGCTTTAGCCTCACATGCGATGGCTTTAGCCACTTTTAATGGAAATAAAGATTATTCTTTAAGAGGAACATATTTAAAACAACTTTGGAAAGCCGAACACTTTGAAAATATGTGGCTCAACGAAGGTTTTTATAATAAACCAGAAACCGATTCTATTGGTTATGGCATCGCTAGTAAAAAGATTCAAGACTTTACACTTCTTGCAATTGCGGTTAGAGGTGGAAACTATGATGCCGAATGGGCGAGTAATCTAACTATTGGTGCGGAAGGTGACGCTCAAGGTTTTAATGAAGCCAGCAATAAAGTTGTCGAAGGATTAATCAGATTTATTGATGTTTATCAAATAACTGGTCATGTCAAAGTATGGATATCCGGTTATTCACGTGCGGCTATTACAAGTAATATGACCGCGGGAAAACTATTAAATAGAATCAACGCAAATAATCTTACTAGTAAAAACGTTAGTTGTACCGCTGATGATATTTATGCATATTGTTTTGAACCTCCAATGGGTGTTCAAGTGTTATTGGAGGAAGCCAGAAGCGATTTATACCATGGCATTCATAATTTTATTAACTATAACGATCCCGTGCCTCTCGTGGCTCCTTATGAATGGGGATTTACTCGTTATGGCACAGACCACTACTATCCAGATCGTTTAAATGATATTTATTTTGATGAAAGTGAAAGAGAAAAGATCATCACTTTATATCATTTCACTTATGGAGCGCAAAACTTTGCTCACTACTCAGTTGATGAATGGAAATTCTTTGATGTTGGCGAAGAATACGCAAAAGAAAATAACTTACCAAGAGAAAGTGTTAATCCTTCCCAAGGAAGATTTGTTCATGCTTTCATTCATGAACTCGCAAATACCGGTATTCAAAGTCGTGAAAACTATGCAAACTTTGTCCAAAAAGGTGTTAGAGACATCATGGCGGCAGTTATGGGTGCTAATAGCAAAATCGAAAAAATCGATTTGAAAAACCTTGTACAAATCATCTTTGAATATGACTTTATTAAAACTTTAATCATGGAACTTGAAGAAGACCAAGGTCCACAATTCGCTATGGACGTTGAGATGCTATTTTTACAAATCTTTGGTGCAAATAAAGATAACTTCGAAGAAGTGAAGAATTTATATGAAGAAAACTTTATGTTCTTCAATATGTTCGCGGAAGCTTTTAAAATTCGTAAAGATATCATGACACAACTTCTCTTTAGAGATAACGCTATGGGAATTATCATTGGACATATACCAGAAGTTAGCTACTCCTTCTTGTCATCCTGTGATTCAAGATTTATGGGCAAGAAAGCATGCAAATTCAATGATGGCACTTATGATGTTCTCCATATTGAGAAACCAACATCATTCACACTTATTGAAAAGAACATCAAAAAAGAAGTCTTCTCTTATAAAGATGGAGTGATGAAAAGCTCACATCTGGCTGCAGAAAAGATGGCGGATGGAAGTATCGATATCTATCTTCCAAGAAACGGAGAATACGAATATATTTCCGATTCATTAGGATTATCTCTTGGTGTGGTAGATCCACTTCAAGGAGAAACAATTGCAAGCACAAATCTTCCACAAAAGGGTGAAATAAATTAACGAAACCAAAGCAAAGCAAAATAGACAATATGAGCAATATTATTATTCCACCCACTAAAAATGAGATGCCATAAATGATCATATTTTCTTTATTAAATAGTACCTTTTTATTTTATAAAAGATACACTTATGATAAAGTAAAGTTACTCATACATTTAGACCACGGGCGCTATGAACTAGCTAATACCAAAGTCGACCATACGCAGGGATACTGAGGTCAATGGATATGTGGGCTATCACACTACGTGTTAGGGTGTGGTAATAGGGAAAGTATTGCCCATTAATATTATTTAATCTAGGAACGTTCCGTAAATCCGGGGTCTAGAGAGAATCTTATTATGCGCTCCCTACAATTATTAATTTAATTGAGCATGTGGCCATCACAATGATGATGTAACACCAGTAGTTACGGGGCTTAGTCGATAACTACAAAAGGTGTTTTTATTATGGTGATGGCTTTTATTATCTCCTTTTAAAGACACCATTAACGTTTATAGAAAGGAGGAAAGATTTAATGCAATCTAAATATCATTTTAGAAGATATAGGTTATCACAAAATCATCCATTTCTAGTTGCGCTCGTAACTGAAGAAAAAGATGAGAATGGAAAAGTATTAATTTCTGGTTTTAATATGACTAGATCTATTACCTATGTATTAAGCAGGCCAAACAAATTCATTAGAATTGATAATCCAAATCCATTGGATGATGCCGAATGCTACATTTGTGTTGATGCTTTAAAAGATAAACCATTGAAGTATTTCTCAAAGCCATTAAAGGATTGGGCATTATCTGAAGAAGACGAAATAGTTATTGATGAATTAGTTAAACAAAAGCTTAAATAGTCGCTTCAAAAAATAAAAGCACTTCCTGTGATAGCTAATGACTACCATTATGAGGAAGTGCTTTTATTATGCGCAAGCCCTCACTCGTCCCAACCAGTAAAGCCTTAGGCTTTAATTAAGGTGCTTGCTATCTTCAGGAATGCTATTTAGCATTGGGAACCTGTAAGAATCTGTTGAATTGTATTATTAAATAATACAAATTTGGCAGGGGTGACAAGAATCGAACTCGCATCAGCGGTTTTGGAGACCGTTGCACTGCCATTGTGCTACACCCCTATTCGCAATTTAGCATTATAAACCACGAACTATTTGGCTGACAAGAGACATATCCACTCTTCCAGCAAAATTCATCTTGAAGTGCTTCATAACACTCGGCATAGATTTATCATCTAGCTTATTAATTTCTTCGATAATTTCCTCTCTGGATAGTTGTTTTGGAAGATAAGCTTTAATGACTTCTTCTTGATGCTCAATAGAGCTCACTCTTTCAGTGTTATTGACTTTCTTATAGCCTTCTTTTTCATCGGATAATTCTTTTAGAACTTTTTGAATTACTTCTAATACATTACTATCTTGGAACTCTTGACCTTTTGCGTTGAATTCCACGATTTGAAGTTGGCATTTTGTTAAAACAACAGAGATCACACTTCTAGCATCTTTGTCTTTATTTTTCATTGCCTCAATGTTGGCTTTTTTAAGATCATCTAATAACATAAAATAGTTCTCCTTAATGTATTATACTCAAATTTATTTGAGTGTCATCTATTATTTTCTCACCTTTTCAAGGAAATTCATCATCGCATCGTTGACTTTTTTACCAAGTGGATGTTCTGGATGAAGAACATTATGAACATGCCCAATTCCTTTTTCATCACTATTAATATCTACAAGTTCAAAAACGTTACCTTTTTTCTTTATATCATCTTGAAGCATAAAGCTTTGGGCTCTTAAGAAATCTTGCTTACATGTCGATGTAAATACTGGACAGGTTAATGATTCTAAATGGACTTTAGGACATAAGTCTTCAAATGATTTCAAATCCTTATAGTTAGGACCAAACATTCTCTTCATTCCACTTCTAGATAATGAACCATCACCGATATGAGCGAAGTTATAAACAGGGCAATTTACTAAGCATGCAACAAGATTTGTTTTAGGAAATTCATATCCTAAATATTTTGCGTATTCTTTGTCTAATAAAAGTTCAGATAATAACAACGCAAAGTGACCACCGGCAGAATCGCCTGTTAAAGCCACGCAATCATAATCAATGCCCAATTCTTCTTTATGATTTAAAACATAATTAATGCATTTGACTACGTCATCCACTAAATCTTTAGTGTCCAATGTGCCATCATTTGGCTCATAGTCAACCGTGACCACATCATAGCCTTGTTCCACAAAGACATAAGCAAAACTATAGTTATCTTGATGTTCACCAAAAATATATGCACCACCATGTATGTCAAAGATTAAGCAATTCTTTTTATTGTCCTTATTCGCGTAATAAATATCGAAGGAATGTTGAGGATTACCATCATCGATGTATGGAACATTGATTCTCTCTTTAAATACTCCGTGTGGAGGATAAATCTTTCTTCTTTTTAATGTGCTTTTGTATGAGTTTCTTTTCAAAATATTGACAATAAAACGTACAATTTTCATAGCAAACCTCCACTATTTGATTATTTTTACGAGTTTTTTGCCCGAATATATCAATGTTAACTTAATGTCTTTTTTGCCTTCAATGAGTAAGGGAAGAAATACTTTATCTCCCTCCCATAAATTAAGGTTCATAATATCTGTCTTTTTAACCCAATGAAGTTCTCCCTCATCACATGGTTTCATTTCACCTAAGAAATCATCGGAAGTATATAAATACATTACTTCTTCATAATCATCGTTTTTAAAGATTATCTCACCATGATAAGTGAATGAACGGATATCAAGATTGGTTTCCTCTTTAATTTCTCTTTTTAAAGCATCCTCTTTGGTCTCGCCTTTTTCGATATGACCACCAACACCAATCCATTTGCCTTCATTTAAATCATTCTCCTTCTTGTTTCTATAAAGAAATAAGTAGGAATCATTCTTTTGTAAATAACAAAGTACGGTCTTATCCATAAAAATATTCTACAATTTATTTATATAAAAAGATAATTGTTAATTGTGTTAAGATAAAAGCAACATGCAAGAGAATAATTTCATCATTGACAATCACCCATATGATTTAGGTAAAGACATCTATGGCAAACACCACGACGTTAGAGAAGTTCAGCCTATTCTTTTAAAGATGATTTTAGAACTCGATAGGGTGTGTAGAAAAAACAATATCCCTTATGCTCTATCATTCGGCAGTGCTTTAGGTTTATATAATTATGGCGGTTTCATCCCTTGGGATGATGATATGGACGTCGCTATCGATTATTTTGATGTCCCTCGACTCGTAGAGGCATTGAAAAACGATTTAGGTGAAGAATTCTCTTTTGACTGTTATGAAGATAACAAAAAATTCAATGTCATGATCCCGACATTTAAAATTCGTTATAAGAATTCATATATTAAGGAAAAGTTCTACTACACTCTTCCTAATAGATGTGGAAACGGAGATGGTATCTTCATTGACGTCGTTGCGTTTATGGGTGTCCCAGAAGATAAAAAACAACATCGAAAGCTTCTTAAGTATGCGAAAAGGAGAATGATTAGTTACTCAATTCTTGATGCATTCTTTAGAATACATCCATATAAATACAAAACACAATTGAAGTTATATGAGAATCTTGTCGCAAATGAATATAAAGACTCAAACACGGTTTCACAAACCGTTATTATTCCTTTCCAAGACTGGGCCGAGAAAAAAGAAAACTTGGCATATCCAAGAGATGTTATCTATCCGTTTAAAGAATATGATTTCTTAGGGCATAAGATTTATTCCTTCAATAAATTAGAGGAATTCTGCAAATTGTGCTATGGAGAAAAATCTCTCAAGGTATTAAAAAATGGCGAGTGGATTGACCCTCTACCAATGAATAAAAGAAAAGCTAAACACAATTTAACTTATAACTTAACTAGTGATCAAAAGAAGAAATAAATTCTTCTTCAATCATATTCAACAAGTCAGTGTTCACTTCACTGGCTTTGTTTTTATCTATCGTTTCATTAAAGGCCACTATTTCTTCTTTTGGAACTTTGTTGTTATATTTTTGTTTCAATAATTCCACCTTTGGATAGACTTCGTTGATGATATAATCACTAGCTTCTTGAGTATTCCATAAATATGAATGAGTGAATCCTTTTAATAACAACATCTGGGCATTTTCATATCCTTTATTTTCGATGTGTGCATATGTTGAATACTTTTTTAGTGGAACAGTTTCATCTTTATCACCATGAATAACGATATATTTGATATCTTTGTTATTTTTAATAACATTAGATGCAGAGAAGAAACCTTTTTGTCCTTCTAAAATAGAGATGGAGAAATCTAATGCTGGTTTAGTAAGTATAACTGCAGAAGAGACAAAATGCTCTGCGAATCCATACATTGCTTCCGCAGGTTGATCAAATCCCGCAAAAGAGACAACCGCTTTGACATCCTTTTTATCAGATGCGGCAACCACACCATAAGCACCCCAAGAATGGCCAATTAAATAAATCGGCAAATCTTTTGTGGTTTCATAGTTTTGGACTGTCTTTATCGCTTCCTCGACACAGAATCTTGATTCCGCTAAAGAGACCATGCCTTTTCCTTCACTTCTGCCACATCCAATCATGTCGAAAGAAAAAACATCCCATCCTTTATTAACAAAGTAATCTTGATAATGAGAATGATTGCTATCCGCGAATGAGTTAACACCGTGTGCGGAGATTACAATCCCTTTGGGATTTTCTACTTCATAAAGATAACCTTGGAGATTTGTCTTTTTATATTTGAATTGAATAAGAGTTCTATCTTTTAAAGATTCATAATCATTTCTGTTCTTTTGAATGTTCCAGCCAATTTCATTAATTGAATCAATTGTGCTTCCACGAACATTTATGGTTTTATCAGAAACAACTTTTGTGGCAATTAAGCCACCCGCAAAATACGTCACTACCGCGGACAATAATGACAATGAAACGATTAAGATAATCTTCTTTCTTTTTTTCATGTAATTTAATTATACGTTAATTAAATAAAAGAAAAAGGACTGACTATGTCAATCCTTCAAAATCCGAGATGGTGACCCATACGGGATTCGAACCCATGAATGCATGCGTGAAAGGCATGTGAGTTAAGCCACTTCTCCAATGGGCCATCTGGCGCCTACCATAGGACTCGAACCTATGACCGATCGGTTAACAGCCGATAGCTCTACCGACTGAGCTAGGTAGGCAGCTTTGGGTGCGCTTAGCGCAAGAAAGATATTAGCATAAAGCTTTATTTTACACAAGAAATTATTTGACTTTTCTTTCAATCAAATTCACGACGTCTTTTAATGTTGATAAATTGGCAATTTCATCGCTTGTAAACTCGACGCCTAATTCATCTTCAATTTGAAGCATTATCTCCACTAAATCGAGAGAATCTAAGCCTAAACTAGTTAATGAATCTTCTTCTTTTAATTTAGAGACATCGACTTTGGTTGATAAAATCTTTTTAACTGTTTCAATAGCGTTCATGTTTTTTACCTCATAGCAATTATAAATACTTTTTATTTTTTTATTAAGTAAAAACGATCCCCGAGAAGGAATCGTCCTTATTTTAAATACTAGAAGTGCTTGAATTATCAAAGTCCACGACTTCACTGACTTTACTCTCCACTGAGTTAGTCATGTTTGTGAATATCGCTGTTAAAGCAACAGAGACTGTAAGGAATATCGATAAGACAAGGATAATACCTAGTAATTGTCCTTTTATTTCAGACATATTAATTCCTTTCTTTAATGGTAATAGCCAATCACAGTTGTTCTTTTTAAAGAAACTTTCATATCTTTATTAGACATAATCAAAGGATGATAGTCTTTTGCAATAACATATGTCACCTCGTCGCCGTAAAGTGGTGAATAATTATCCGCAGAAACAAAATCGATATTATATCTATCTTCAATATATGAAAGAAAAGGTTTATCCAAAGATCCATGTTTGCTTATTAAATAGGAAATGTTCACGCTTTTCGCATCTAAATCAGAATAGATGTGTTGAAGACAAATCATGTCCCCGGCAAAAAGGAAAAACATCGCCACAAACACCATCGATAAGATAAAGCTTATTTTATAAGACATTAATCATTTCCCCCATCAAATGGATAATTGCAAAAGTGATTAGAACAGTTAATGAACCAGCACCTATTAAAGGCAAAGAAGATAAAGATGACATCCTTTTATCTTGATTATCAATCAAAGACTTTTGTTGATTCTTATTAATCTCAGAAAATAGAGACTCAAATTGAATCATGTGGACATCATCCTCTCCCTCGTCCACCATGTGGTAGATAGCAAGCATAATGTTTTTGGCAATTCCAATAGAGAACTTATCCGCAAAACTAATGAATGGTTTAACACTCTTATCGTGGTCAATTTCTTGCAAAAAAGTGTCAATTTGCTCACTTAAATAAGAACTGCTATATGGAACAAGGGCTTTAAAAGCTTGATAGACGTTATAAGAATTTGTGATGAAAAAACGGAAATATCCAATTAAAGTAATAAATTCCTGGTCTCGGTTATTAATGATAGCTTTCTTCCTATTTGTAAATGCGCTAAAAAGGAAATAGTTAGAAACAACTAGCATTAATAAAGATGCAAAAACAATCATGATGTTCTTTAAAAATATAAAAGCCACGACCGCCGCAATAATTATTAATAAATTAATAACTATAATCTTAATAAACTCAATCTTCTTATTTGCACCAATAAAATCTAATAGATCAATAAACTTCTTATACATCGTCCCACCCCTTAATCTTTAGGCTGGTATATTTGATAATGGCAAAGTGAATAGATAATAAGCAAAAAACATCAATCAACAAGATGCCTATAATGAAGAACAATTGCTTGGAAATATTTTGGAAAAAAGATGATAAGGCAAATCTCATAAAAACCATAATCACATAAGTGAGCACCCATAAAATGGCAAATTCGGTCATCTTTCTTTTACTAATTAAGGTTCCTTCAGAGATATATTCCTCATTAAGCCTTAATTCCTCTAATAGATATTTAGATTGCTCTAGGATGTTTCCGCCCTGTTCTTCATTGATGTTGATTAAATCGATGAACAAAGAGAAGATGTGAAACTTGAAATACTTATTTAAATGATTCAGCCAATCATTAATTTCAAATGAATCGATTGTTTCCAGTTCTTTAACGTGTTCTTTATCAATAGTTAATATCGCAGTTTCGTAGGCAGAAGAAAGTGATGATTTTATGCTTAAAGAAACAATAAATGTGTTAATAAAGTGATAGCATTCATAAAATCGCACAATCTTTGTTTGATATTTATTAAATATCTTTCGAGCAAATATCAAGAAATACAGTAGATAAATAACTAATGCAATGATCGCGATAATATAATTATTACTCGCTAAAAAAGTAATAACTCCAATAACCACTGATATAACAATGCTAATTAATAAAAACGATGACATTATTTCTTCCTCACATAATACTTTTGAAACAAAACATCATCTTGATAATCAAGAAGCAATAAAGTCTCCGGAAGAAAACAACTAGTAAAGATTTTTCCGTCCTTATTTAAATAGATTGTGTTCTTCTTTCCGCCTACATCAAATTCAGATATTTCTTCAATAAATCGATGAACTCTTCCCTCGCGATCGATTGTTCTTTTTAAAAAGACATAGATTTTGAAATAGTAAAAGATGTCTTTCATTAATGATGAATAATTTTCAGCTTGCCCATTCATTAATATCAATCTCGCTATACGAGAAGGCATGGTTTCATTATCGAAAGCGTGAATTGTGGTAATTACTGGATGTCCTGTCATTGCCGAATTAAATATCTCCAGCATTTCTTTACCACGACTTTCCGCAATAATTATCCAATCGGGATTGCTTCTTAGAGAAACTTTTATCAAATCCTGCAATGAGATGTTGAGATTTCTTTCATCACTTTGCCACATATTAAAATCAACATCCTCATTCGCACTCATTCGACCAAGTTCAAGTGTATTATCGATTATCACTACGCGTGTATTTTTAGGCATTTTAGATAAAAGATATTTTTGGAATTCAGTTTTACCACATCCAGTTTGACCGCCAATAATAATCGAAATCTTTGATTGTAAGAGAACTTTGAATAAACATATTAATTGGCCATTTAGAAAAGTAGACTCATCGGTGATTACAGGGCGGTCTTTGGAAATACGCAAAGAAAAAGTAATACATTTTTCTCCATCAACACGCGCAATGGATTGGAAAACCGCACTCAAACGGAAATGACCGATATATAAATCAAGATAAGGATTTTGAATAGAGAATTGCTTCTCGCACATATTTGCGATTTGTCTAATAAAATCTTTTACTTCATCTTGGGAAACAAAAATATCTGACTTTTTTCTACCAAAAAGATTATGAAGATAGAAAATAGATTTCCCGTTATAAGTGATATCCGTAATATCTGGATCTAAAAATAAAGGCGATAAAAATGATTGGTTAATGTAATCGATAGTTTTTGAATTATCCATTGTGTTCAATAAAAAATCTAGATACTTTGTGATACTTGTTAAATAGATCAAATCTCACATCGATTGAGATTTCAAAAGCTGAGCAATAATTTGATTTACAATACGTGTAATTATCTTGATTATAGTAATAGATTTGGAATGAGTAGGATTTGGAATAAGGTTTAATACTATTCTCAAAATAGTAGGTTAGGTTAAAATTGAGTTGTTTCTTATCGAAATAAGGACGAAATTCATTATTGTTTTGAACAAGCGGAATACTTGTTTCAATTACAGATAATGGGATATTAGTAAAAGCACGGTTAACGGAAATAATGCGATAAGATAAAGAGAATAAATAAAAGGAAGAAATTGCTAAAGCTAGACACATAATAATGTTACTCATTAACTAATTCTCCTTTCACGCAGTATTCGCTATTAGAGCAATCTCCAATTAACGTACGATTAGTCAAATATCTCATGTCCCAAGAAAAACTCGTTTTGCCATAGCCAAAGGAATCAAAATGGAGTGTGAAAATTTGATCTATTAACTGTTCACTTTTATTAAGAGGAAAATAGAAATATCTTGTTTTTATAAAACCTTTAATTGGCCTAAAAGACATTTGTAAAGTTTGAGAATTAACGAACATTTGCCACGAAAATTCAAATTTTATAAGGTTATTTACCATTTTTGCGACAATTGGAATATCAAAATATGGAACCTGTTCATTATTATCTAAATATGGAAAAATGCGATAGTAATCATAGAAGCGAATATACCCTGTTTGATCGACATAATCATACATCGATGCATACATCATAGATAGGTCATCAATATTCAAGCGATAATAATAATCAACATTGATATAATCAGGAAAGTTTAAAAACATAAATCTCTCCGAAAATGAATGCGGATAATAATCAGGATCGATGATTATATCATGAAGTTCGTAATAATCATTCGTATAATCTTTTGGATCAATTGTTTCATGCCTGATAGGCGATAGATTAAACATATATTCTTGATGGACATTTTTGTCATAATCCATGAAAAGAATTCTCACATTGATGCCATCGCCATAAAGAACGTCATGAAGTGGAAGTTTGAAGGTTAAGTCATATTGTATGTCTTTTACCACTCCATGCCAAGGGGTCATAAAGGCACTATAGGGTGAACCATCGCGATAATTGAAATAGACAATTTCTCTTAACATGTCAAAATCTTCGTGGGGTGTCACCACTCCCTTTAATTGATAATCATTATCTCCTTCAATAAAGGGGCCAATAATAGGAAAATTGGCTTCGATCTTTGGACCATTATACCTATTGGTTTGATTACTTAATAAAGGTGTTATTAAAGATAAGACCAATAGCAAAAGTGAATGATTACTCATTTATAAACGCCTCCTTAAAATCATTCATGCTTTTGCTTCTTAAACGATAATATGTAGCTTTCGAATAAATAGACGTCCACCAGAAAGGATAATCTTCATAAAAGAAATCGTTATTAATTACCTTCTTTTCGGTTTCATTTAAAGATTCAAAAGCGGTATTAACTCGTTTAATAAAGTCTTTTGCCCTATCACTATCATCTTTTAAGGCTTGAAAATATAGTTCAGATATTCTCGCCAAAAGCGAACTAAGCGATAAAGAGTTAACATCAATATCAAATGATTTCATTATTTCCTCCTACCAACTAATAGGGAAATAACTTCAAAATTTTGTCACATTTTTTTATTTATACTTTTTATTTTCTACGAAAATAGATTGCATAAAAAAATCTACCGGAGTGATCCGATAGATTATTTATATTGATAGGAGAAATTAGATATTTCTATTTTTGAAGGATTTGATACCTAAGAATTTAGCTTCAGCACCAAGTTCTTCTTCAATTCTTAATAATTGATTGTATTTGGCCATACGGTCAGTTCTACTTGCGGAACCAGTTTTGATTTGTCCAGCATTGACAGCAACTGCTAAGTCAGCAATTGTTGTGTCTTCTGTTTCACCAGAACGGTGGCTAACCATGCATGTATAACCATTGGTTTGAGCTAATCTAATAGCGTCTAATGTTTCTGTTAAAGTACCGATTTGGTTAACTTTGATAAGAACACTATTGGCGACATCGTTCTTGATACCTTTTTCAATAAAGGTTGGGTTTGTAACGAATAAGTCGTCACCAACTAATTGAATCTTCTTGCCTAAGCGAGCGGTTAACTTCTTCCAACCTTCCCAGTCAGATTCTGCTAAACCATCTTCGATGGTAATGATTGCTGGATAGTCATTAACTAATTTTTCTAAGAAAGCGATCATTTCATCAGTTGTTTTCTTACCTTCGCCAGATTTGACTAAGTTGTACACTCCGTTACCTTCATAGAATTCAGAAGAAGCAACGTCCATACCTAAGAAGATTTGTTCGCCTAATTTATAACCAGCACGTTTAACTGCTTCAGCGATTAATTCTAATGGTTCTTCGTTACCTTTTTTACAAGAAGGAGCAAAACCACCTTCATCACCAACGCCTGTTTCATAACCATGTTCTTTAACGACTTTTTTCAAAGCGTGGAAACATTCTGTACCAGCACGTAAAGCTTCTCTAAATGAATCAAATCCTGCAGGAATAATGAAAAATTCTTGGAAATCAACACTACTTTCAGCATGAGCACCACCATTGATGACGTTCATACATGGGGTTGGGATGACTTTACCATTTGTACCACCGATGTAGCGGTATAAAGGCATCTTTAATGATTCAGCGGCAGCTCTTGCAACAGCAAGGGAAACACCTAAGATAGCATTAGCACCTAAGTTTTTCTTAAATGGAGTGCCATCAACTTCTAACATAGTTTTATCAACTAAGACTTGATCTGTAGCTTCTAAACCGATAACGGCTGGAGCTAATTTTGTATTGACGTTTTCAACTGCTTTTAAAACGCCTTTACCTAAATATCTTGATTTGTCACCATCTCTTAATTCGAGAGCTTCGCTTTCACCTGTGGAAGCACCTGATGGGACGATAGCGCGTGCTTTAGTGCCATCATCAAGCAAGACTTCAACTTCAACAGTTGGATTGCCTCTTGAGTCTAAAACTTCGCGACCATGAACTTTAACAATTTTAGCCATATATAATCTCCTTTATAGACCATTACATATTATACTAAATTAACTATAAAAGTTAACTAAAATAATAGAAGTGAAACAATTTCTAACTTTACTAAAATAAGATTTTTTTTATAATAGGGTTATGATTGTACTAGCTGGAGCAAGCGCGAGCGGAAAAACAGAAGTTGCTAAAGAATTAGCGAAGAAATATGGAATTACTAAAGTAATTACCACCACTACAAGAAAGATGCGTGTTGGTGAAACAAATGGTAAGGATTATTTCTTTGTGAGCAAAGAGAAATTCGAGCTCATGCTTCAAGAAGGACGTTTTGTAGAACACACTTTGTATAATGAGAATCTCTATGGTTCCACTAAAGACCAAATCATGCCAAATAGATGCGTCGTTATCGATCCAGCGGGATTACGTGCCTATATCGCGCTTAATGACCCCACCATTGTTACCTTCTTCTTGGACAGCAACGAAGAAACAAGATTTAAAAGAATGCTCCTTAGAGGAGACAAAGAAGAAGATGCCAAAAAACGTGTCACTCATGACCGTTTAGCCTTTAGACCAGAAAACATCGCTGATGTTGACTTCCACATCAATTCTGAAACCCATTCAGTGGAAGAAGTCACTGATGATGTATATAACAAATATATTGAAACTCTAAAGAAAAGAGGATTGAAGTAAGCAGTTAACTGCTTATTTTTTTATTCTTCATCCTCTTCTGGAATTTTAGTAATTAACATCTTTTCCACGGTATATTCATCCGCTTCTAAGATTCTAAAGTGATAATGAGAGAAATCAAACTCATCATCTTTTTTCGCGAATCTATCAAGTACATCCTGACAGAAACCACCTGCGGTTGAATAGTCTGTATCATATTCATCAAGATCTAAACCTAATAGTTCAAAGAAATCATCAATATTCATTGAACCATCAACAATATAAGAGCCTTCTTTAGTGATGATATATTCTTCTTCCACTTCATCAGTCTCATCAAAGATGTCGCCGACAATTTCTTCTAAGACGTCTTCCATAGTGATAATACCTTCGGTACCACCATACTCATCAATAACAACCGCAACATGAATTCTCGATTGTTTAAATTCTTTTAATAAATCTAGTATTTGGTGATTTCTAGGAATGATAAGAGGTTTATACATCAAAGCCTTAACATCAACCTTTTCGTGTTTGAATAAGGCTTTAGCAACTGATTTGATTGGTAAAATACCAATAATGTTATCAATTGTGTCTTGATAAACAGGAATACGAGAATGCTTAAAGATTTCTCCTTCTTCGATAATCTCATCAATATTATCTTCGATATCAATCGCAAAGACATCGACACGTGGAGTCATAATTTCGTATGCCTGGATATCGTTTAAATCAATCGCGTTTCTGACGATTTCCGCACCATTTTCTTCTAAGTCACCAGACTCTTCGATTTCATCAACCATTTCATTTAAGACGTCTTCATCGATGACATCTTCTTCTTTGGATTTCTTTTTGAAAAGTTTAGCAATAAGTTCAAAGAACTTAGAAATTGGCCAAACAAAGATAAAGAATAAGATTTCAAAGAATCTCACTGGATAAGCAAAACTTAATGCGAATTTATAATTAAATCTTTTAGCGAATGCCTTAGGCAAGAATTCACAGAATATGATAATTACCACAGTCATAATGATTGTCGATAATGTTGTCGCATATGTCGCACCATATTGTTTTTCATAATATACTGCAATAGCAGCCACTAAAGATGAAGCTAAAACATTAACGACATTATTCGAGAATAATATTGTTGCAATAGAGAACTCATATTTCTTAGCTAAAGACAAAGCTAATTTCGCTCTTCTACTACCTTTATCCGCGGCTTTTTGTAATTTATTTTGATCAACTAATGAATACACCAAATCAGCAGCGGAAAAGAAAGCACTAAAGATGCCGCACACGCCAATAATGATCCAATACCACCAGTACTGCATTATGCCTTCCTCGCTTTCAAGGCGTTAGGTTCACTAATACCTTCAACGATTTCTTCTAAGACGTCTTCCATAGTTACCATACCAATGACTTTCTTGTCTTTGTTACGGACAATCGCTAAATGGCTATGGTGTTTTTTGAAACCATTAAAAAGATCATCAATCATAATTTTGCTGGAGACAAAATATGGTTTTTGAAGCATCTTTCTTATTGGTGTATTTGGATTATCAATATATTGTTTTATATAGGTTTTTATCAGCAAAACACCGATAAAATTATCAAATTCCTTCTCATATATCGGTATTCTTGAATAATTTGTTTCTAATAAGATTTGCTGTAATTTTTCATGAGTTAAACCGCGAATATCTAACGCAAACATCTTTTCTCTTGGAGTCAAAACTTCTTTGACGTTTGTGTCCTCAAACTCTAATGCAGATTGAATAATATCGCCTTGTTCTTCCTCTAGGATACCTTCATCTGTAGTTTGTTCAACGATAGTTTCAAAGTCTTCTTCGGTAAACTCTTCATCCTGACTAGTCTTAAAGATTTTATCGATGAGTTTAGCGAACATCTCAAAGATAATAGAGATAGGAGTCAAGATGATAAGAATAATATATAAAGGCCAGGCAAATATCATAGATATAGTATCTGGAATTTTTCTCGCGATAGTTTTAGGTAAAATATCACCTAAGATATAGATGACAAAAGTCACGGCGATAGATGAAATGAGCGGGACATAAGGATCGAGTTCTGGTTTACCCACAAAAGCACTATAAAACATCACGGTAGCAACCGTAGACATGACGATTGCTGAGACGTTATGTGTGACTAATACTGTAGATATTGTTCGATCATAATGATCGCATATTTTTAATAATATCTTCGCGGTTTTTTTGCCATCATCTGCTTTAACTTGAAGTTTAAAGCGATTGACTAAACCAATGGCGGTCTCACAGGTTGAAGAAAAGAAACTGATAACGATACAAATTCCAATTATCAACCACGATATAGGATCA
>CACZZG010000007.1 GCA_902785645.1 uncultured Erysipelotrichaceae bacterium
GTTGTTTTAAATAACCGACGACGTGAGCGATTTCTTTGTTTTGGATAAAACAACCTTGCAATCTGACACATCCATTACGGCTGATAAGTGGAGATTGAACAAGCATGTCACCTTTGCCTAATAACTTTTCAGCACCGCCTTCACCGATGATAACAACGGAGTCTTGAGGGCTAGCGACAGATAAAGCGACACGTGTTGGTAAGTTACCTTTAATGGTACCAGTAATAACATTTGTGGAAGGTCTTTGTGTGGAAATTAACATGTGAATACCACAAGCACGAGCCTTTTGCGCAATAGAAACGACAGGTAAAGCGATATCTTTACATGTGTCAACCACGTCAGCGTATTCATCGATAACCACTAAAATGTATGGCATCTTTGGTAATGTTGGATTTTCATCTAACAATTCATTGTATTGTTTAATGTTGGAAACTTCGTTTGCTTGTAAAATGTCATAACGATCATTCATTTCATCAACGAGTTTGCTCATTGTCATCTTAGCGATGCTGGCTTCGTTGATAACTGGGCAAAGCAAATGAGGAAGATCGCGATATTTATTCATTTCAACTTTCTTTGGATCAATTAACACTAATTTGAGATCTTCTGGTGAATTTCTCATGATTAATGTTGTGATTAAAGAGTGAGTATAAATAGATTTACCTGAACCGGTTGTACCAGCAACAAGTAAGTGTGGGAATTCATCTAAATCAGCATAAACAACTTTTCCATCAATACTCTTACCGAAAGCAACGGATAATGGATGCTTTTTAACATCAGGTAATCCTTCATAAACTTCCTTAAAGGAAACGGTGGTAATTCTTGCATTTGGAATTTCAAGACCGGAATAGTTTTGACCTTCGACAATACTAGCAAAACGAGCGGTAACACCGTTTAAATAGACGGAAACATCTTCGATTAATTTGCTGACGTCTCTTACAGAGACACCAGGAGCGTATTGAATGTTATAACGTGTGACTGCTGGTCCGACGACATATGTGCTGCAAGAAGCGCCGACACGGAAATCAGCAAAGAAATTATTAATAGCAACCACTCTTTCTTCGGCAACTTGATTGTTTTGTTCAATAGCATCTTTTACTTCAACAACTTCAAGAAGTTCAGAGGACGGAGGAACCCATTTAATAGGTTTGCGAACTACTGGCTCTGGATTTGGAGCGGTCACTGTTGGCGCAGGCATAACTGCAGGAGCTGGAGCTGGAGCAGGTGTGGGTACAGATGGTTTAAAGACTGGTTCATCAAATTCTGGTTTTGCGCCCACTAAAGCTTGATTTACTTCAGGTTTTGCATCGAAATCGAGTCGCATTTGCTCAGTTTTTGGTTCACTTCTAATTACTGGAGCTGGTTCTGGAGCTGGTTCCACTGGTTGTGGCTTAAAGATGAATTTTGAATATCTTGCAGGAGCAAAATTAGTTTGAGATTCATAAGAAGCACGTGGAGCATCAACAGAAATGTTATTTGTATCCGCTCTATTATTGAAATTAGCTGGTTGACTCATGGTTTCTGCTTGTGGAGAAACACTTTCTGGTTCTCTTGAGAGATACTCTAATTGAGAAGCAGAAGAAATAGAGTCGGTATTTTCAATACGGATATTTCTTTCATTGCGGTTTTCTTTTGGTGCTTTTTCAGTTTTGTTAAGTTTGAAGATTTTCTTAAATGTTGGGAAGAAAATCACAAATGCCCCTAACAAGAAGATGAAAATAGAAACAACCCATGTTCCTGTGGCTTTAATACCTGTATTGAGTAAGCTCACGATAGCATAACCAAGGAAACCACCACCGAATTTGTTGCCTTGGAATAAATTAACAAATTTGGATTTCCAATATCCATCAGCGATTCCGTTAAATACTTGTTCATGGAAATATTTCACACCGTTGGCGGAAACTTGTTCTCCACTCGCATCAAATACACCTTTAATTGTGAGATTGAGATCATTTGTGACGATTAATGTCGAAATCATCAATGCGGAAATAAAAATAATAAGTCCACCAAAGAAATAATTATTAAAGCGAATCTTAAAGCCTTTTTCTTTGAAGAATAAGAAAAGACCATATGCATAAATCAAAATGTAAAAGACATATGAACAAAGGCCAAACAAATAAACAAATGGCAAGGCAAAGAATCTAGCCACATATCCAACATTAAGAATTAATGTGACAGAAAATAAACAAAAAGCTATGCCACCAAAGAAGGTGAAATAGCGGTTATGGATTTTTTTAACTGGTTTATTTGCTTGCATACACAATAATTATAAGCGCACGCTCGCACATAAGTCTAACAAAAATTGAAGAAAAAAAGCACAAAACTTGTGCTTTAATCCAAAATATCAACTATCGGCATGATGTAAGGCTCACGCCCATTTTCTCTTTTGACGAATCTCTTAGATCTTTCTGTGACTCTTTGGTAAAGATTTTCAAGATTGAATTCTTCCATTTGGAACTCTGTGTTGATTTCATCAACAAAGATATTGGAAAGAGACTTCAATAATGGTTCAGCTTCTTTGACGAATACAAATCCTCTCATCTGGCAATCTGGACCAGCAATAATCTTCTTTTCTTTAATCGATACACAGGCAGCAATCACTACTACACCGTCTTGCGATAATTCGTGTCGATCATCCACGACAACACTACCGACATGACTCAAACCAGTTCCGTCGATGAGAATTGGTTCAATATTGATATGATTTGCTTCATTAGGAATTAAACGTGGTCTAGTCACTCCATCAAACACTAATTCCATACCATTATCCATGATAAAGACATTGGAGTGATTGAGGCCAATATTCATTGATAATGCTAATTTAGCATTAGCCATCATATTGATAAAATTACCACGGACTGGTAAATAGTATTTTGGCTTTAATACAGAGAGGAAGAATTTTAAGTCATCTTCACGAGCGTGCATGCTTGTTAATTGATCCTTTTTCAACCACTGCACTTCACATCCGGTACGATAGACTTTATCCATGCATCTGGTACACACTGTTTCAAGTGTTGGACGTGGCAAACTAGCATTCACAAAGATATCGTTTTCGTTGAGATTAATACGTTTGTCTTCGTTCTTGTGATCTGCTAATAAATCAATCTCTTCATAAAGATCTTCATCGAGACCGACGATTAAGATAACTAAATCTTTTTCTCTAACACGTAATAAATCTTCTTTATTGACGATTTCAATACCGGCGGTTAGTTCAGGCATAACTTGGTTACCGACGTTAATAACGGTTCTTGTATATTCGTTATAACAGAACAATTTTTTGTTATATTTGCGGCATAAATCCATTATTTCTTCAATTCTGAAGACATTTTGCCAGAAGCAAGAAATGAAAATTCTCTTATCTTCATCCCTAAAATTCTTCTCAATTAATTTCGACGCACGATGTTTTGGAGAACAATAACCAGATCGAGTCGCGCTCTTGCTTTCACTCATCAAAAGTAAGATTTGTTCTTTGGATAATTCCTCTAACGCTTTTAAGTCGAAATAATATCCTTTGTTTTGACCGACGAAATCGATGATGAAATCGCTTGTATAAACAACGAAACCTTGTGTGGTATTAATCGCTACGCCACATGAATAAACAGTGTTGTGACAGGTCTGGAAAAATCTCACTTCACGACCTGCGATTTGCACTGAAGAACTTGGTTCAATAATTACTACTTTCGGATTAATTTTCACACTCAAAGCATTAGCTTGACCCATAAACAAACCAAAGGTTTGCTTTGTGCAATATATTGGTGCGGGTGCTTTATCATAAAAATATTTAAGACCCGACATAGATTCATCATGACCATGGGTCAAAATATAAGCTTTTATGCGATCTTTGTTTTCAATAAGATAACTTGGATTAGGAATCATGTAGTCTACGCCTGGAATGGTTTTATCTGGTAAAGAAGTGCCACAATCCAAAACGAAAATATCATTGTTTACTTCAACAACGTAACAATCGCGGCCGTTTTCATCTAAACCACCAAGAGCAAAAACCTTAACTAAATCGTTCATAGAAATTCCTTTTTATCTTTAATATTGACTATGTAAAGACCTAAACCAATTATATCTTTGCTATAAAACATTAATCAATGTTTTTTGTAATAAGAATATCGACACCTAAACCAAGGATATCTTTTTTTACAAT
This sequence comes from uncultured Erysipelotrichaceae bacterium, assembly GCA_902785645.1. GTDB lineage: Bacteria > Bacillota_I > Bacilli_A > RFN20 > CAG-826 > RUG13091. The sequence goes on from CACZZG010000007.1 coordinate 4,151, forward strand.
ATCCCCAATTCTTGTTGGTGCGCTGACAGATAATTTGTTAATTTCATCCATCACTTCAAATATTTTTCCTTTTGGAATGCTTCCGCTTGTTTTAACGGAAACTAGTAAATCATCACGATTATTCACTCTAACTGAGGAAGTAATTGTTCTTACTGGATTTGTTAATTCGCTAATCGCGTATTGCTTTCCACGAGGACAAGTATTTCCGGTGACATTCATATTGTCGTCAACAGTTAAACGGCATCCTCTTGGACAAATAATACAGGTAAATTCTTTCATCTTATCTTTCCTCCAATCTGAGTGATACTTCTTCACCTAAAAGAGGTAATTTATCTTTAGATAACTTCACCATTACCATTTCACTTGGAATGAGTACTGGTTTGAATATTTTTGCGATTAATTGACCATTACTTTCAATGATTAAATTCATATCTTTAACTGGTCTTCTCACGCGGAATTTGAAAGTCACATCTTCTTGGTTATTGCGATCAATTTGTTGAGGAACAACATAGCCAATACCATCTTTTGGCAAGACGTTAATTGCATCACCCTTTTGCAATTGATCTTTTAAATACATTGCCGCACCATGACCGGCTAAACGACCTTCATCGGTAACAAAGTCAACGACATCATGAACGTGTAAACAGTTACCACATGAGAAGATACCATCAATCATTGTTTCCATGTGTTCGTTAACTTTCGCACCTTTCGTGGAACTAGTTGGACAATCTATATAATCTAATAAAGATATATAAGGAATTAAACCGACAGAGAGAATTAAAGTATCACATTCGATTTCCATATCGGTTCCTGGAATGAATTGCATCTTGTCATCAACCGCGGTCAAAATAACCTTTTCTAAGCGGTTTTTACCAATGACTTTTGAAACACTTCTACTTAAGTAGAGAGGAATGTTATAGTCATTTAAACATTGAGCGATATTTCTATTTAAACCGTTACTATATGGCATAAGTTCACTAACACAGATGACTTTTGCACCTTCTAGAGTCAATCTTCTAGCCATAATTAAGCCAATATCACCACTACCTAAAATGACGATGCGTTTACCACATAAATAACCGTGAATATTCAAATACTTTTGGGCGGTTCCAGCGGTAATGATACCAGAGCATCTATCGCCTGGAATTTGTATGGCTCCTGCACTTCTTTCATAACAACCTGTCGCCATGATAATTGCGCGGGCTTTATATTCTAAAACGCCTTCCTCTTTGTTACTAATAGTAACAATCTTATCTTTGGTCAAGCTGATGACCATAGAATTTAGCATATATGGAATCTTTAATTCTTCGACTTGTTTAACAAATCTTGATAAATATTCAGGACCTGTTAATTCTTCTTTAAATTCTGTGAGACCAAAACCATTATGAATGCATTGATTTAAGATGCCACCTAGATGCTCGTCTCTTTCAACGATTAAAATATCATCAATTCCTTCTTTTTTGGCTTGGATTGCCGCGGCCATGCCAGCGGAACCACCACCGATGATTAATAAATCAACTGTTCTCATATTATTTGCCCTCCTTGATCTTTTTGAGGAGTATTGGTGAAAATTCACCATCATAATTAATTTCTAATGGAGATACACCATAATGTTTAGCGAGGATAAGGACAACACGAGGTTGGCAGAACCCACCTTGGCAGCGTCCATAACCTGCTCTGGTTCTTCTCTTTAAAGCTTTAACGCTTTGTGGAGGAACACTTCTATCTAAAGCATCGAGAATTTCACCTAATGTTACTTTTTCACAGTTACAAATAATTTCTGAATAATTCTCGTGCTCATTAACGAATTTATAATCACCGTCATTCATTGCACTATATAAACGATGATATCTTCTAACTCTTGGATTGAAATCCTTCTTTTCTTTCAAAGAAAGAACTGGTTTGACTAATTGTTCAACAACATATTCGCCAATGGCAGGAGAAGAAACAAAACCAGGAGATTCAATTCCACCAACATTGATGAAATATTTATCTTTTTTAGAGTATTCAATGACAAAGTCATGTCTTGTACATGTTGGTCTTGAACCGGCGAAAACACGAATAACTTGATTAAATGGAATGGATGGGACCATTTCACTTGCTTGGGCTCTAACATTTCTTAAGGTCATTGGGTCAGTTGTATAATCGCTTGGATCTTCATCTAACTCACTTGAAGGACCAACAAGATAATTGCCGCTTGTGGTCATAGTCACTAAAATACCTTTACCTTTTTCGCTTGGTAATGGGAAGATAACGTGATTGACTAAACCGGCTTTATAGTGATCTAAGACAAAGTATTCACCTTTCCTTGGTGTAATCTTCCAATCAATAGGCTCCACCATCTCAGCAATTTTGTCCGCGAAACATCCAGCGGCATTAATTACCATTTTGGATTCAAATGTTTCTTTATCAGTTTTGACTACATAGTAGTCTTTTTCTTTATTAATTGATGTAACCTTTTGATTTAAGAATAATTTCACACCATTATCGACAGCGTTTTCAACGGCGTGAACCACAAAGTTAAAGACATCAACAATACCTGCGGTTGGTGCGAATAATGCACCTTTAACACAAGGATTGATATTTGGTTCCATTTTCTTCACTTGCTCGGCATTTAATAATTCCACTTTGACACCGTTTTCTTTGCTTCTTTTTGCTAAATCTTCAAGGATTTTTAATTGTTCGTCATAAAGAGCAACTGTCAAAGAACCAACTCGTGAGAAACTAACATCTAATTCATCACATATTTGGTCGAACATTGCATTACCAAGAACATTGAATTTGGCTTTATTAGTTCCTGGCACTGGATCATAACCAGAGTGAACAATGGCGCTGTTGGCATTACTAGTTAAGTTGCCAACATCGTTTTCTTTATCTAACAAAGCCACTTTTATGTCATACTTTGCCAGATTTCTTGCAATCATCGCACCAGTAACACCGGCACCGATGATTAAAACATCAAATCTTTCCATGTTTTTTCTCCTTATAACAATGGGGTGATTAATTTAACAATTGAACAGAACCAACGAGTTCCTCTTTTTAACTTATAGTTATTAGGAACTTGTTCGCATTGACTAATCATTTCATCAAAGTCTTTACGAATGTCTTTCATGCATGGGTTCTTATATAATAAGGCACCACATTCAAAGTGATGGACTAAACTTCTAAAGTCAAAGTTAATTGTGCCAACAAAAGCTAATTCATCATCTACGAGCATGGTTTTCATGTGATTAAAACCAGGTTTATAAATAAAGATTTTCACTCCCGCATCTAATAAATAACGGAAATTGGATTTCGCCACAGCATAAACGGCTTTCTTATCAGGAATTCCCGGAAGAATGAGATTGACATCGATGCCTCTAAAGGCCGCATTTCTCATCGCATCAATTAATTGATAAGTCGGAACTAGATAAGGTGTAGAAATATAAACAGATTTAGTGGCGTAGTGAAGCATATTAATATACGTTTGTTCACCAATAAGAGCATCATCAATTCCACCAGGACCATCACCAAATGGCATAACATATCCTTCTTCTTCAAACTTTGGATAGTTATACATCATATATTTGTTGTAGTCGCTGATTTGACCTGAGCATAAATTGTAGTTTTGTAAGAATGTCGCAATGAGGTTGTTGATCGCACTACCTTCAATTTTTACCATGGTGTCTTTCCAATAGCCAAAACGCACGATTTCGTTAGCGTATTCATCAGCTAAGTTGATGCCACCAGTAAAGGCCATTTTGTGGTCAATAACAACAATCTTTCTGTGATCACGGTTATTATAAACGCCAGACAAAATTGGTCTAAATGGATGGAATTTGCGGCAATCTATGCCTAATTTGCGGAATTTTCGTGGTGTTGAACCACTGATTGTGCCACTACAGCCCATATCGTCATAAATGATTTTAACTTCCACACCTTCCTCGGCTTTTTGTTTTAAAATTTCGGTAACAGCGGACCATTCTTTACCATCCGCAATAATGAAAAATTCAATGAAGATAAACTCTTTAGCTTCTTTCAATCCTTCAATTAAAGCCGGGAAGAATGTTTCTCCGTTTTTATAATATGTCACTCTGTTGTTTTGGTGAGCGCCAAGTTGGGTGATGTTTTTAATGTATTTAAAAGTTCCAATTGCTCTACCAAGTTCTTCTTTATATTCTTTCTCTTCTCTTTTGTTAAGTTTGAAGTGAGCGTTATAAGCATTTCTGGTTGCATCAACGATTAAACGGTCTCTTTTATTAAGTCCGTGATTTCCAAAGATTAGGAACAAAACAGAGAAGAACAATGGGAGTAATAACATACCCACAATCCACGGAATTTTAAATTCTGGATCTTCGTCTTTGTTTACAATCTTGAAGAAGATGATTAAAGCCACGATAAATTCAATCAACCTAACACCGGTGTATACCAAAACGGTAATAAGTGTGGCCAGAGGTTGATTATCATCAAGATTAATAATATGAAGGGTTTGTAAACCATCACCTCGAATCAGCCATTCTAAGAATAGAACTGCGCCGATTTCGAGAAGCAAAATAAATAAAATCAAGATATATCCAGAACCTAGCATTCTAAAAAACTTCTTCATAGTCTAAACCTCTCGAACTCTTAAATGATAATAGCACACACGCGAAGCGAAATAAATAAAAAAAGCCTACGCTTAGCATAGGCTTTCGATGTAATCACTACTTTTTGAATTTACGTGGACCTTTGTGAGAATTATCTGGTCTTGATAAATGTTCAGTTCTCGCTGGTCTATCTTCGTAATTTTCTGGTTTTGGTTCAAATTCTCTATGAGAAACTTTGATTTTGCCTTTGTCATCAATTTCGACAACACGAACTTTAATCTTGTCGCCTAATTTAACGACATCGCTGGCTTTATTAATGTATCCCCAACCTAAGCGGGAGACATGACATAAACCATCAACATTTCCGAATAGGTGAACGAATGCACCATATTCTTCAATTCTGACGACTTCGCCTTCATAATCTTCGCCAACTTTTGCTTCTCTAACGATGTCTTGAATCATGTTCTTGGCTTTGTTGATGACTTCTCTATCCATATGGTAGATAGTAACTTGGCCATCGTCTTCGATATCAATCTTGACGTTATCGCATTTGGCAATAATGTCATTGATGACTTTACCACCTGTACCGATAACTTCACGGATCTTATCAACATCGATCATGAATGTATCCATCTTTGGAGCGTATTTACCGACATCTGGTCTTGGTTCAGAAATGGCTTTGGCCATAACTTCGCGGATTTTGGCTCTAGCATCATTGGCTTGTGCTAAAGCTTCACGTAAGACTTCTTTAGTAACACCTTTAATTTTGATATCCATTTGTAAGGCTGTGATACCTTTTGCGGTACCCGCAACCTTGAAGTCCATATCACCGAAGTGGTCTTCTAAACCTTGAATATCGGTAAGGATTGTATATGGATGTTTGCCATCTAATGGGCCAGATGTAATTAAGCCCATAGCAATACCACTAACCATAGCTTTAATTGGGACACCAGCCGCCATTAAGGACATACAGGAAGCACAAATAGAAGCTTGTGAACTGCTACCGTTACTTTCGACAACTTCAGCAACAGTTCTAATTGTGTATGGGAACTCTTCTTCGCTTGGGATGACATAGCTTAATGCTCTTTCACCTAAAGCACCGTGACCGATTTCTCTACGGCCTGGGGAACCCATTCTACCAACTTCACCAACAGAATATGGTGGGAAGTTATAATGATGCATCCAGTGTTTTGTTTCTTCCGGAGTTAAGTTATCAATGATTTGTTCATCGCTCTTAGCACCTAAAGTTGTAATAGAAATAACTTGTGTTTGACCACGTGTGAACATGGCGGAACCATGGACTCTTGGCAATAAATCGACTTGTGCATCTAATGGACGAATTTCATCGACTTTACGGCCATCTGGTCTAACTTTTTCTTCAGTAATCAATCTTCTAACTTCGTTAGCGACTAAAATTTCTAAAGTTTCATTGACCATGTGCATAACTTTTTGATGAGTCTTTTCATCAGGATAGCTACGTGAATCATAGTCATCTAAGATTTCATCTTCGATTGCAGCGATGGCATCTTGTCTTTCGAGTTTATCAAAGATGGAAATGGCTTTCTTTAATCTTTCGTTAGCTCTATCGGTAACATCTTTTTCAATTTCAGGATCGCACTTATAAAGTTCGATTTCTCTTTTTGGTTTACCGATTTCTTTAATGATTTCTTCTTGCCATTCACATAATCTCTTGATGGCTTCGTGACCAAACATTAAAGCATCTAACATTACTTCTTCGCTTAATTGATCCGCACCAGCTTCAACCATGTTAATAGCTTCTTTTGTACCAGCGACAGATAAATTTAAGTCACTCTTTTCTTTTTCTGCTACGGTTGGGTTGATGATGAATTTGCCATCGACTCTACCAACTTGAACACCGGCGATTGGGCCATCAAATGGAATATCGGAAATTCCTAATGCTAATGATGAACCTAACATGGCGGTCATTTCTGGAGTGCAGTCTTGATCAACGGACATAACTGTGTTGACGATTTGCACTTCGTTTCTAAAACCTTCAGAGAACATTGGTCTAATTGGACGGTCAATGAGTCTGGCGGTTAAAGTGGCGTGTTCACCGGCACGACCTTCTCTTCTTAAGAAGGAACCAGGAATTTTGCCAACTGCGTATTGCTTTTCTTCGTAACCAACTGTTAGTGGGAAGAAATCGCCTTCTTTAGGCTCGTCTGAGCAACACGCTGTGGAAAGAACAACTGTTTCATTTAATCTAACAAGTACAGCACCATCGGCTTGCTTAGCGATTTCGCCAGCTTCAACGACGAACTTCTTTCCTTCGAACTCTAATTCGAATACTCTTTTCATTCTTTTACCTCTTTTTTAATTATATACGGCGATATTATAAACAAAATAAAACTCAATTAAAAGAGTTTTATAAATAAAAAAATCACCTTGCGGCGATTCTTTAGTTCTCTTATCGAATTATTTACGTAATCCGAGTTCGACGATGAGCCTTAAGTAAGCTTCACGATCGGTTCTGATGAGGTAGTCTAATAAACTACGACGTTGTCCGACTAAAACACTAAGAGCACGTTTGCTAGAAGCATCATTGTGATTAGCTTTCATGTGAGCGGTTAAAGCGTTGATTTGTTCTGTGAGAAGAGCGACTTGGACTTGGACTGAACCAGTGTCTTTTTCGTTCTTACCGAACTTCTTAACAAGTTCTGCTTTTCTTTCTTTTGATAAAGCCATAACTGTTTCCTCCTTCTTTTATTCTTAACTAACTCCCGGGTAAACGTTGAGGAATCGATTGCCTGAGGGAAAGTCGCAAGAAATATAATACCGATAATGCAATATTATTGCAAAGTCTTTTTTGCTTTTTGTTTATCTCGATTGAGTTGAGCCTTTAATTCTTCAAGGGAATCAAACTTCTTTTCATCTCTTATGAATTTTATAAATTCAACGAAAATATTTTTACCATACAAATTGCCTTCAAAATCAATTAAGTGCACTTCCACTTGAGGCTTCGCTAAAGGATTAATTGTGGGATGCAAACCAACATTGATAATGGCTTTATATTTTTGTCCGTAGACATACCCATAACCAATATAAACACCATTTTTTGGATAAACATATTCATATTCAAGTTTAAGATTTGCGGTTGGAAATTCGATCTTCGTGCCGTTTTTAAATCCCACCATGACCGTGCCATTAATTCGATATGGTCTTCCAAGCATTTCTTCAACAGCTTCCATTTCGCCTTCTTTAATAAGTGCAATAATATTTCTAGAAGAAATCTTATTATCTTTGATATTTTCAAAGTTTGTGATCTTTACATTAAAGAAACGCTTGAGATAATTAACATCACCTTCAGCGCGGACACCAAAATGATAATCTGGACCGCAGCAGATTTGATATGGATTGATGGCGAGAAGAACTTTATTAATAAATTCATCTTTAGTGGCCGACGCAACTGTGTGATCAAAATCCATTAAGAAAAAATAATCCACTCCAATCTCTTCAAAGATATCAGCTTTATCGGAAATTGATGTGATGCAGTTATCAACAAGCTTATTTCCTAATACATATGCGGGTGATTGATTAAATGAAAGGACACCGAGTTTATAACCTTCTTTTCGCGCTTTTTTGATTAAGCTTTGATGACCTAAATGGACACCATCAAAGAACCCTAAACATAGAATTAGATTAGGGACAGGAGTTAATTTATCACCGAAATTAAATTGAATTATTTCCATAATCATTAATCCCTCTTAAGCATTTAAATTGTCCATTTTCATATTTATATATGGCGATGACCATATGATTTTTATCAACCGCAAGTATTATATCACGAGAATCTGACATATTTGAAGGAAGGGCCACACCGTGACTGGCTTTAATCGCCCACTCATCATCCAATTCAACTTTGTCCATAAAGGATAAAGCATCGTAATTATTTATTAACTTATCTTCTGAAACTTCTAAAACGTCAATCGCATCCTCAACAGAAAAGTTTCCAACCTTTGTTCTTCTTAAAGAAGTTAAATATCCGATGTTATCTAATTTTTCTGCGATTGTTTCTCCTAAGACACGGATATATGTACCTTTAGATACATGCGTTTTGAAGGTAATAGAGTCTTTTGTGAAATCTAATAATTTCAAAGAATGAATCACTATATCTCTTGCTGGTCTATCCACCTCAATTCCTTGAAGCGCCAAATGAAACAGTTTTTGCCCTTTATATCTCACCGCAGAAACCATTGGAGGAACTTGTTTTTGCGGGCCAATTAAACTATCAAAAACCTTCAAAATATCCTCTTTAGTGGGACTTTTAACAGGTTTTTCTTCAATTATTTCGTTGGTTTTATCTCCGGATATAGTCCTTCCGCCCAATTTCAAAGTGGCGATATATTCTTTATCTAAACCATCTAAACAAATGTTAGCTTTTGTGGCCCTACCGATTGAGACAACGAGCAAACCAGTCGCAAAAGGATCAAGCGTTCCACTATGACCGACTTTTCGCTCATGAAAAATATGAGATATCTTTGTGACGACATCTCTTGAGGTCCAATCTTCTTTTTTATCGATGAGAAAAAATCCGTTCACGCTTTTCATTTATCTTATTAGATAATATAATACTTTTCATAATGAAAGCAATTCGCACATTACTAGCTTGCATCCGTAAAGCGGATCAAACTTATAATCTAATAAATCACGGTGACAAAATCATCATCGGTCTTTCAGGCGGTAAAGATTCGCTTGCTCTTTGTTACGCATTGAATCTTTATCAAAAGTTTTCTCACACCGATTTTGTTATTCAGCCAGTCACTCTTGATTTAGGTTTCCCTGGTTTTAATAGAAAACCATTAGATGAATTTTGTGAATCAATAGGACTAAAACTCATCGTTCATGACTCTAAAGAAGTCTATGAGATTTTATCCATTCAACAAGAAAAACAAAAACTCAATCATTTGCCATGCTCAATTTGTTCCAGAATGAAAAAAGCGGCGATTAATAAAGTAGCTAATGAATTAGGTTTTAATAAAGTGGCTTTTGCTCATCACTCTGATGATGCTATTGAAACTTTATTAATGAACGAAATATATGGTTCAAGAATTGCCACTTTTTCACCAAAAATGCATCTTGAAAACGCCAATATTGATTTCATCAGACCCTTCTTATTAGTTAAAGAAAAAGATATCAAAAGATTTGTTAAAGAAGAGAATATCAATGTCATGGGTTCATCTTGTCCAGCGGATAAAAAAACAACAAGAGAAGATATCAAAATATTATTAAATAATATTTATAATCAATTCCCCAAAGCAAAAGAAAGCTTTTTAACAATGCTTTCCAACTATCAACAATTTGATTTATGGGGAGAAGAAATATATTTGCAAATCAATCAAGAAGGCTTGTGCTTAAAACCGGTAACCACTCCATTAGATGAATGGCATGTCGTGAATATTCGTCAAAAGGTTTTTGGTGATGGGCAAAATATCGCTTTTTCCGATAATGAAGTGTTTGAAGAAGAAAAAGAAAGCACCACTTATTTAATTACATTGAAGAAAGATATTATCGGAACCATCAGATATCGCTTTGTTAATGGAGAATATAAAATCGAAAGATTTGCTATTCTTAAAGAATATCAAAACAAGGGATATGGCAAGCTCGTCTTTAATTTCCTTGTGGAATTAATAGGACGTCAATTCAATCCCTGCACTATCACATTAAATTCTCAAGAATACATCATTGATTTTTATAAAAAATGTGGCTTTGAACCTGTTGGAGACATTTTCCAAGAAGCAGGTATAAACCACATTAAAATGATTAAGATAATTAAATAATTATTTTAAAGATAAACCGACCTTAAAGGCATCGGCGATTTCTTCACCAATCACATTATATTTGTTATTTGCTGGATCAAAAGCAATTGGTTCGAATTTTTTCATATCAATTTTGCCATTAGTCAAAACTGATTCATCCACTGAAACGTTGACGATTTCACCGATTAAAGTTCCACCTTCACCCATATTCCCTTCTAAAGAAATTAGTTTACATTCTAAAGCGACTGGTAATTCTTCAAATAATGGAGCGTTAACATGTTTACTTTTCACAGGATGGAGTCCAGATTTTTCGATTTTCTTTGCCTCTTTAGCTTTGCTAACTAAGCCAACATAGTCACAAGCTTTAACAGTTTTTCTAGTTCCAAAAGAAATGGTAAAAGCTTTATTCTTACGGATGTTGTCTGTGGTAACGTGTGAAGCAAGTGAAACAGTTACTTGATTATAATCGTAGATAGAACCCCATGCAGCGTTCATCGCATCTGGTTCGCCTTTTTCATCATATGTTCCAAGAATTAACACCATCATTGGAAACATCAAAGTTTTTGCACCCAAATCTTTTCTCATGTTATTGACCTCGTTTTTATTTTAACAAAAAAGAGAACTTAAAATAAGCTCTCTTATTTTTTTAGTAATTCTTCAATTCGACTTTCTCTTTTATATCCTTCGTCAAGAACGAAACTAATTTCCGGAACACGTCTTGTATCCATTCTGCTGGCAAGTTCACTACGAATAAAACCTTTGGAATGTTCTAAGACTTCTAAGCCTTCTTTTATTTGTTCTTCTTTAATAAAAGATACGTACACCTTCGCGTAAGAGAAATCGCTACTGACTTTCACTTCGGGAATGGTGACAAAACCGAGATGTGGATTCTTTAAATCAAATTGAATGATTTCAGCGATGTTTTTGCGGATTAATGATGCAATTCTTTCTTGTTTATTTGCCATAGTTAATTCGCCTTATCTTCCACCATTTCGTAGCCTTCAATGATGTCGAATTCTTTTAAATCGTTGTAATTCTCGAGTAAAATACCGCATTCAAAGCCTTTTTTGACTTCTTTAACAGAATCTTTTTCTCTTTGTAAGGAGGCGATTTTACCTTCAAAGACAACAACACCATTTCTTAAGACACGAATTAATGATGCGTTCTTAATTGAACCATCAACGATCATACATCCAGCGATTGTGCCTAATTTAGAGACTTTAAAAAGTCTTCTAACTTCAGCCTGGCCAGTCACTCTTTCCACCATTGTTGGAGCGAGCATGCCTTTCATCGCTGCTTGAATTTCTTCAATTAAAGCATAGATAATACGGTGCAATCTGATCTCAACTTTTTCTTCTTCCGCTTTAGCTCTAGTTTTACTATCTGGACGGACATTAAATCCGTAGATGATAGCTTTAGAAGCACTTGCTAATAAGACATCGCTCTCCGTAATTGCACCAGAAGTTGAACGAACAATATTAATTTTAATATTGTCTGTAGATAATTTTTCTAAAGAACTCTTCACGGCTTCAGCACTACCTGTGCTATCCGCTTTAATGATGATATTAATGGTTTGGGTTTCGCCTTCTTTAGCTTTAGCGAATAAATCATCTAAGCTAGCCGCACTGCTCTTATTCATTTCTTTGGATTCTTTAACAAGCTTTCTCTTTAAGGCAATTTCTCTAGCTTCTTGTTCGCTTGGGAAGGCCATAAATCTATCACCCGCTAAAGGAACTTCTGCTAAACCGATAACAGAAACTGGAGTACTAGGAGTGGCAACATTAAGAACTTTCTTAAATTCATTTGTCATTCTTCTAACTTTTCCATAACCTGTACCAACAACTAAATAGTCACCATCACGTAAGGAGCCGTTTTGGACTAATAATGTGGCTTTAGGTCCTTCATTTTTATCGAGTTTAGCCTCTAAAACTGTACCCATCGCATAACGATCTGGGTTAGCTTTAAGTTCAGCCATTTCCGCAACTGTTAAGATTGCTTCTAATAGGCCATCAATATTGATTTTCTGCTTTGCAGAAATTTCAACAGCAATTACATCTCCACCATAATCTTCCACAACGATTTCGTGGGCCATTAATTCGCTCTTAACACGGGAAGGATCGCTTCCTGGTTTATCAATTTTATTAATAGCAACGATAATTGGAACACCAGCTGCTTTAGCGTGGTCAATCGCTTCAATTGTTTGAGGCATAACACCATCGTCTGCAGCAACAACAAGAACAACGATATCAGTAACACTAGCACCTCTAGAACGCATTGCGGTAAACGCTTCGTGGCCAGGAGTGTCGATAAATGTAATCTTTTGACCGTTAATTTCTTTTTGATAAGCACCAATTTCTTGGGAGATACCACCAACTTCCCCAGCAACTAGGTTGGAGTTTCTGATGGCGTCGATTAATGTGGTTTTACCATGGTCGACGTGACCCATGATAGTAACAACTGCAGGACGTGGTTTTAATTTACTTGGATCATCTTTGATTTCAACTTCTTCGAAGTTTTCTGCAGCAACAATCTTTTTCTTTTCGAAATCGTAACCAAATTCTAAACAGACTGTACCGATGAGTTCATCATCTAAAATGGTATTGATAGTAATCATTTTTCCTTGTAAGAAAAGGAATTTAATAATATCCCCAACAGGAATATTTAAAGATTTAGATAATTCGCCAACACTAATGGCACCAGTATATGTGAATACTCCACCATTAACTTTGGTTCTGACTTTATCCGCACTTACTTTTGTGGAAACATTCGCTTCACGATTGTAAGCGGGTTTATTATTCTTTTTACCCATATAAACACCTTCTTTCTTACCATTTTGCTCAAAGAGCAATTACTTAACGAATATTAGCGATTGTCATCATCGTAATAATCATCGTATTCGTCATCGTATTCTTCGTCGTAATCGTCGTATTCTTCTTTTTCTTTGGCTTCTTCTTCTTCCATTTCACGAAGTTCTTCTTCAGTATAAATGGACATACGTTCTGCACCAGATGTATCGAGAGCGCCTTTAGATAATTGCTCATCGCTATCATCTTTCTTTTTCTTATTATTACGACGTGCGGACTTATTATTTTGTTTATTTGTTTCTTCAGATAATGATTTTTCAAGATCTTCTAAAGAAGTTGTGGTCTTAACTTCTTGTTTTGTAACCTTAACTTCTTCAACTGGTTTTTCTTCAACCACTTCTTCTTTAACAGGTTCAACTTTTGGAGCTTCAACTTCCGCTTTAGCTTCTTCTTTTTCGCTGACTTGTTCTAAAGCTTCTTGTAATTCTTCATTACTTTCTTCTTCTTTATAAACACGTTCTTGAGGTGCTACATAGCCTTCTGGTAAACCAGGTAAGACATCTGTAGTTTCTTTATTAGCTTGATATTGAGCAGCGAGTTTTTCGTAAGCTGCTTTGGATTTGAGTTCGGTATCTAAAGCTTGTAATTCTTCGAAAGATTGGAATTCTAAACCTTCTTCAAACGCGACTGTTTCAGTCTTGATATCGATGTTATAACCAGTTAAACGAACCGCTAATCTAGCATTAACACCTTTCTTACCAATAGCTAAAGATAATGAATCATCTTTAACGATGGCGGTCGCGGCTTTCTTATCAGCGTCAACGATAATGCCAACAACTCTTGCTGGTTTTAAAGCTTCCATGATAAATAAACCTGGAACATCGCTAAAAGCGATGACATCAATCTTTTCTTTAGCTAAACCATTGCCTAATTGACCAACGATCTTTTGAATTCTACTACCGTTAGGACCAATACATGCACCAGCAGGGTCGACGTTTGGATCTTCGCTATAGACAGCAACTTTACTTCTTTCGCCAGCTTCTCTAGCAATGCCTTTAATGACGATTGTACCATCATAAATTTCATGAATTTCTTCAGTAAATAAGCACTTTAAGAAACCTTCGCTGGAACGAGAAACTAAAATGTTTGCACCTTTAGTTCCATTACCGACTTCACTGACAAATAATTTGATTTGGTCACCGACGTTGAATCTTTCATCGCCAATCATTTGTTTTCTTGGTAGATAGACACTTGTTCTACCAACGTTAACAGAAACACCTCTTTCATCGGTCTTTTCAACTTTACCGGTAATCATGGTGCCAACTTTGTCTTTAAATGCTTCAAATAAAACATCTTTTTCCGCTTCAGCGAATTTTTGTTTTAAGATGCTCTTCACACTTAAAGCAATAGCTTTAGTTAATTCATCTGGTGATGATGGGATGATAAATTCATCGCCAACTTTGTACTTTTTGCTCTTATCAAGCGCATTAGCGTCTTCGACACTAATTTCTAAAAAGTCGTCTTCAAGAACTTCTTTAACAACTTTTTTGATTTGGCACATCTCAATTGCGCCAGTATTTGGATCAATGGTGACTCTGACGTTTGTGTCTTCGTCTCTTGCACCAATTGATTTCTTATAACCCTTAATCATCGCTTCTTTAAGCGCAGCAAGGATTACTTCTTTACTAATCCCTTTATTTGCTTCGATTTCATCTAATGCAGCAAGGAATTGTGCACCGTTAATAGCCATAAAATAAATTCTCCTTAAAATTTAATTGCTAAACGTATTTTTGATATATTTTCTTTTGTTATATCAACTGTTTTAGTTCTGGTTTTAACTCTATAAGATAGAGTAATTTGATTTTCATCAAGACTTACCAGGTCGCCTTCATAAATGTTTTCTCCATTAATCGGATTAGTTAAATGAACGTGAACGAATCGATTAATATAAGGGACGAGATTATCTTTATTTAAAGGTTTTTCCGCACCTAGAGAAGAAATATCTAAGGTATAGGGAGTATCGAATGGATCGATTTCGTCTAGAAAAGCATTTAAACTTCTTGATAATTCGACGATAGCTTCCATGTCAATTGGTTCAACGCGATCAACAACAATCGAGAGAATCTTATCGCCTTTTTCATAACTTATATTCAAAGAATATAAATCATAGCCTAATTCCCCTAGTTTATCTTTTAATAGTTTCTCTAGTTCCATGTTCTATCCTTTCCCTTAAAAACAAAGAGTGGCCTCTCGGTCACTCTTGTTACAGAGTATTGCACATTCTAACGAATGCATTAAGAATATATCATTAACGATAAATCCTTGCAACAATAATTTTTATTGTTTAGTGAAGTGGATTAACTGTTATCGCACCATCGCTACATAAGACGGTTGTTGTACCAGCTTTGGCTAACCAGTTTGTACCACGGGAGATATATCTCCATTGTTGTTTGGTTCCGCCATAATTGATGCGCTTAAGTTGCGCACAATTGAAGAAGCAGTTTGAATGAATTCTTCTGACACTTCTTGGAATGGTAACAACTTTTAATCTAACACAGTTAGAGAAAGCGCCAATTCCTAATTCTTTAACACCATTTTGGATGTTAGCAATTTCTAAGTTTGTGTTCTTATAGAAGGCATGCCCGCCAATGACGGTTAAACCTTCTGGTAAGGTATTTCTAACAATACCATCATTCTTTTCATATGGTTGAGGTTGTGGAACTTCGACAAATTCGATGTCTTCCATGTAATATCTCTTTCTTAATGATGCACAATATGTGATTAAAATCAATAGGAATAATCCAAGGGCTACGCCACCAACGATGTAGTTTGGCCAAATTGCATATTGATAATAATCAACAGCTTCAACACCTAGAATGGTAAATGATTTTTTCATGGTATCACCAAGGTACCAGCCTAAGCGGAATGCATCTAATAATAAGAATCCGTTGGAAAGGAAATATAAAGCAGCAACAACTACGACACCATGGTTATATTTCAATCTACCTTTGAATAATAAAACTAAACCAAGAATAAAGAGAATCAATGCAAAGATTGCGGATAATATATACCAAACCGCACTTGCACCTAAGATTTCTTTTACAAAGTAATAGTTAAGATCATTGCCTCTAATTTGAGCGCTTGTCCAGCCATTCTTGATGACGAATAATGTAGCTTCATCAGGAAGAGTGATTAAGTTCTTAATTAAATTAAGAGGATTGAGTAGATAGACGCCTGTATCATAATATGTTTGGCCAGATGAACTGCCGACCATAATTTGGAACCATGGTAAAATCCATAAGATAACAGGGACACCAATAGATAATAGGCATAAAATGCCAATGAAAGTTGCGCCAGGATTGTGGCGTTTAACAATCTTAAGATTGCTGATTATATTTTGATTTTCCATACTGTTTATTATTTTAGAGTGAATTTTATATAAATAAAAGAGGAAATTTATTTGACCAGTTTAATCGATATTGCAAGCACACCATATTTTCGGATGTCTTCGTCTTTATAATAAATACTCATGTCTTGATAATTCGCTGGTTCGTTTTCACTATATCCTAGGTCTTTTTTATCAAATGCACCATAGAGTTCTTTGAAAGAAGGAAAACTGCTAACTGATAATACCTCTACAGTGAGTTTTTCATGACTATTTACTTTGGTAAATTCAATCAAATCTCCTGCTTTGATTTTTTCTCTTTCTCTCGTTTTTAGACGCATTTCCACGACTTTTTGCTGATTTTTAATCAAGCCAAAAGGAATGGCGGATAAATTCATTTGATAAATCATAGGTTCTCGATTTGTAATTTGTTAATCGCTAAATCAAATCCTAATTCAGCGCTTTTCTTTAACCAAAAATTGGCTTTTTCTTGATCTTTAGGAACAGCGATTCCTTTTTCGTAATATAAAGAAACGTTATACATCGCTTTAGCGTCGCCACTATTAGCACCTTTTTGATACCAGAAGAATGATTGTTTTAAATCTCTTTTAACACCTTCACCTTTGGAATACATAACACCTAAGTAGTAATAACAAGATGTTTCACCTTCATCAGCACCACTATAGAAATATTCAAAAGCGTCATTGTGGTTTTGTTCTACGCCATAACCGTAATAGGCCAAATAACCTAGATGGTGATAAACACCTTTTTCTCCTAATTCAATCGCTTTTAAATAACAATTTCTCGCTTCTTCATAGTTTTGATTCGTCCCAAATCCATGTTCATAGAAGTAAGCAAGTAACAGATTTGCCTTACCGTAATTCAAATCCGCACTTTCTTTTACAAAATTAAACGCTTGTGGATATTGCTTGTTATTGAAATAGAAAAGTCCAATATTATACTTCGCCTTAATGTCGCCATGCATTGCTGCTAATTCATAATATTGTCTGGCTTTAACTAAATCCTTATCACAGCCAATACCTTTTTCATAATAGTAACCAAGTTTTCTCTCTCCTTCTGGATAAGAGTAAAGGGTACTTTTGTGAACGTATTTAAAAGCCTTATCAAAATCATTCACGCTGCGGTAATGGTCAGCGAGTTTGATCATTGCTTTGACATCGCTCTGGTCGGCTCTTGTAACTAGAGCGGTAAGTTCTTGTTCAGTTAGCATATTAAAACACCTCGAATATAACATACCACAAAACAGTAATATTGTAAATAAAAAATTTTTATAATTTTTTAATTTTCATTTTTTAACCTTTGTTGAGCGCAAGAAAAAAGATGGCCTACACCATCTATTCTCAATATATATTATTTAAACAATTCCATTAAATTTGTGATAATTGTGTACTTGTCAGATTTTTCAAAAGCGTTGATTCGATCAATAATTATTGCGTTCACACCAGCATTATTCGCACATAATGCATCGTTATATCCGTCACCTACATATACGACCTTTTCTAATGGCCCTTCATACTTCGCACGCTTTAATGCTTGTAACACTGGATCGGCATGTGGTTTAAAAAATTTATATTCTTTATTGCCAACATATACTTCGAATGTATCTTCCGGAATATGCATCACTTCAAGGACTTCTTTAACATGTTTGATTTTGTTGCTCGTCACTATTCCAGCGCGTATCTTATTCTTTCTTAAATAATCGATAAATGCATATGTTTCTGGATAAGGATGATTTCTTTCTAAAGCTTCTTTAAAATCCAGCGATTTCTCAATATATTTTGCAAAATCCCACCATTTTTCTGGATTTGCATTCAATCTTTTGTATCCAACATCTAAAGGAATACGAGAAAATTCGACAGTATCTTTTGGATCAAATTTAACTCCCACATGTTCATAGCTAACACTAAAAACAAATTCTAGTGCCGCCATGGTATCGAGAATTGTTCCATCAAAATCAAAAAGATATAAATCGTATTTTTTCATATTATTAATAGGTTATCAAAAAATCATTAATTTATGTATATAAAATAAAAAGGCGATGAATAATCACCGCCTTAAATGTTAAAAGGAACAAATATTAATGAACTTCATTGATACCTTCGGTATCTTTAGAATCTTCTTGTTGTTTTTGCGCTTCTTTTAAAGCTTTTGCTTCTTCTTTCTCTTTATCAACCCATTCAGGATGATCGGCTGGATTAGGACCTTGAGTAATAGTAAGTTGTGGATATGGAACGGTAATTGAATTTTCATTCAAAAAGATATAAATATCACGTTTCATATCTCTTGTGGCTTGGAAACGGTCTTCTTCTTTGACCTTAGCAATAACTTTTAATATAACTGCGGAATCCGCCATATCTTCGACGCCTTTATAATATGGTCCTTCAACAATGGATGGAATGCGTTTTGGCATATCCTTTAATCTTTCAATTAATAATGTTTCAGTTCTCGCTAAATTCTCTTCATATGGAATAGAGATTTCAACGATTGCTAAAGACAAAGAATTGGTTAAGTTAACCAATGAATTAATTGAACTATTAGAAATGACTTTGACGTTCCCGCCGGCATCTTCTAATTTAGTGTTCTTTAAACCGATTTCAATAACTGTACCACGGAAATCATCTACGACAACGATGTCACCGACTTCAAAGGCATTATCCGCCACCAAGAAGATACCAGCAACGACATCGCTGATAAGCGATTGACAACCAAGACCAATGATAAGAGCAATAATTCCAATAGAGGCCAAAATAGCTTTTGTATCGACGCCCCATTTTTTCAAAATGAGGAAGACACCGACTAAGATAATTGCCCACTTAAGTAATGATTTAATAAGGGAAACAAATGTCGCAGCTTTTTTGTTTCTTAATTTAATGAATTTAGCAATTAATGAGAATAAAGCGATGATTAATAAGACAACAGCGATGACAACGACTGTATAAACTACTTTATCTACGTTATCTACCCACCACTTGCCGAATGCGACAAAACCATTTGACGTTCCGGCATCATAAATTGGTTTACCTTTAAAGATGTAATCCCATAAGATGATGATTAGAACTGCCGCACCACCTAATGTCCATAAAACGATGTTAAATACAAGATTTTTAACTTTGTCGTTTTTAGACTTTTTTTCTTTCTTTTTCGCCATAATTTGTTCCTCCTTAAATATGACTTTTAAACGGTATAGAAATTAATTGTTTCAGTAAATAAATCAGATATTACCGAAGAATCGTGATATGTATCTTTACCTTTAATGGTAACTTGATAATAATGATCTTCACGTAATATAGTGTCCATTCCTGGAATACTATATTGTGTATCAAATTCAGGTATCTCAATTTCAAGATGTGTTGTGTCCCCAGAATCAATTCCGTCGATAACCACTGTTAATTCTTGGTATCTATAAGTATTGTCAGTATGCACTGCTACTTGATAATTGCCCTCTCCACCTGTTGGTGTTCTAGCAAATGAAATTTGCGAACATATTGGATAATATTCTGGTTGGTATGGTTTGTTACCTTCAAATGTTTTGACCTTCGCACGGCCTTCATCATCTTTTTCATTATCATCATGGCCTGACCATGTTGAACGAGCATAAACTTCAATTGTGTAGTCTTCTTGGACGTTCATCATTTCACGTAATGTGTCATCTGGAATATCAGCCAAGTTGAAATATTTAGTGATGTCATATGATCCATAAATAGCATCTAACACCATCGCTGATTCATATCTAATGGTTTCGTCATTAGAATTAATCATAACGGCTTTCCAATCGCTTAATACATTATGAGGATCGTCTAGCGTGAATTCGATATACGCGCCAACTCTATCGTGATAGCTTCTATAGAAGTGAGTACTCATATAGCCTAATACTGGCTCATCAGTTCTGACTTCTCTTATTCTAATATCTTCATATTTAAGATCAGTCTCTAAAACAGTAACATCATAGGCTTCTTCTTCGGTACCGCTTCCATTACCTTCAGCATGCCATTTTTCCACATCTTCTGGTCTAGTAGAGTCGCATGTAACAGTAACTCTATAGAGATGACCATACACAATATAAGTAAATTGTTCGTCATCCAAGTCTAAAGTGGCGGTCTCATTAATTGTTCGATAAATATGACCGATTTGTGTGGCGCCATCATAATGCGGATCACGAGTAATTGGTGCTGGGTTTGGATTGATGATTGGATCATTATCGGGGACCTCTCCCATATCAAAGAAATATGTTTTAAAGTTACTTCTACCTTCGGTAACACTTAATTGCACAAAGATATTTGTTTGATAAATTCCGTCTGGAGAAATGTAGACGTTTTCAACATAAGCACCATCGCTATATTCTTGTTGATAAACCGGAATATCACTAATAGAAAGTGTTCTTTCCACTAAAATCTTAGGAACTTCTACGGTGTATGGTTCAGAGCCTTCTTCAGGCGTAACTTGTTCTTCCACATTTGTATAGAAAGCTAATCTAACATCTTGTGCTTCGCCGGTAGATTCTGCAACGCTTTCCATTTCTTCGAGACGTTGATAGAACTCAGGATTTAATTTAAATTCTTGATCATACGGTGATTGCACTGTTTGATAAGTCAAAAATTCCATTCCACCAGGGAAATCGCTGCCTTGAGCACCATCAGGTCTAGGTTGATATAAGCCAATATAGAATTCGTTTCCAGCATATTGCTCTAACGAATCATAATATTCAATTTGGGCATATAAATCATAATTTCCTAAAGGATCCAAAGATCTAGTTACATTAATAGCGTTAACTGGTTCTGGTTCAGGATTTGCGCCAGGAGCAGTTCTAATCTTTAAAGGTTCTTCTAGTAAGTGAGCATCCGCCATTGAAAGAATCGCGGTTTGAATAACGTCGATAGTATATTCAGTGTCATATTTAAGATCATTAAAGGAGCCTTCAATAACACCCATGTTTGATATTTCTTTTCTTTCTTCGAAATCTTCGATTGATTCACAAGTTAAAATGACGACGACACTACATTCACCGTTGTCTTCGCCAGAATCAATTCTTATTTCGTTTTTGGCCAATGCCAAGGAATATTCAATAGAATTTTCAACAGCCACTAAACGGTTGAAACGACAAACTAATTTATCGACAATTTGACCTAAAGCAAGGCCACCACCAACAACTGCGACTACTGCGGTAGTTGCAACTGCAGCGGTTGTTGATAAAGCCGATGACGTATTTGTGGTAGCTTTAGTGATTTTTTCGACGTTTTTATTATCAATATGTTTATGTAAATCTTCGGCTTCGGAGTGATTGTCATTAATCTCTTTGCCGGTTTCTGTTGTGTTATCTTCGTTTGAATAGGTAATACGGTTTGTGACTTCATGCGAAAAGACAAAATTCTCGTCATTTTTTGTAGCGTTAATTTCCCTACCAGTTAAATAACTTTCCGAATTTTTCTTCGATTCATCAAAGGTTTCTTTATCGTATTTACCCTTCATATATTAATTATATATTTATAGGCACACTTGTGCGTAGTGCAAAGTTTTATCGCGCAAACAATATAATGATTAGCGCCATCATTTGACGGCCATCAAGAAAGCCCTCAATTTGATATAGAGGTCTTCCACAATATTCACGGATGACATTATCTCTCACTTCATAAATTGCTGGTCCACAGTAACGTCTCACAATTCTACCATCGAATTCTAAAATGGCGGGGCCACAGTAACGACGGATGGTATTTCCACTCCACTGAAAAATTGCGGGACCGCAATATTCTCTAATTGTATCTCCAGAAATTTGATATAAAGGTCTTCCACAGTATTCACGAATAACATCTTGATTAATTTCAAGAAGGCACGGACCACAATATTGTCTTAATCTAGCCATAAAACACCTCTATAGAAAACTTTCTTGCTTACTAAATTATAAATCTTTAGTAAGTTAGGAAAAAAGAAAAATAGCATTATGACTGTGTTTTTTAAGAGAAAAAACCCTCGATATCTAAGTATCAAGGGAATTAAATTGTCTGGCTTTATTGTT
The DNA here is from genome assembly GCA_902785645.1 of uncultured Erysipelotrichaceae bacterium. Taxonomy (GTDB): domain Bacteria; phylum Bacillota_I; class Bacilli_A; order RFN20; family CAG-826; genus RUG13091. Next base: position 26,713 of record CACZZG010000007.1, read on the forward strand.
CAATTTTGATACAACACACTAAAAAAGAGAAATATATCGAATAAAAAAAGATTGATATTAATATCAATCTCCTAACCTACAAATTGGTGCCTCCTGCCAGAATCGAACTAGCAATAGATCCTTACCATGGATCCGTTATACCACTTAACTAAGGAGGCAAGTAGCGGTATTTATATTAAAGTATTTTTAATCTATCTACAAGTAGAAATAATAATTATTTATTCCACTAATTCGCCTTGTAAATCATAAACAAAGGCAGAATCGATTTTAACTTTAACTTTTTCGCCTTCTTTTAGGTCTTTATTAGAGGAGAAATAGATTTTTCCATCAACATCATCTGGGGCATTCCAATAACTGCGCAAGAGATATTGTCCTTTTTCTTTTCCCACGACAAGACCTTCCATGATTTCACCAATATGTTGTTTGTTTCTTTTATAAGAAATTCTTTGCTGAGCGTGCATCACTCTTTCTAATCTCTTCTTTTTGTTTTTTTCATTAATTTGATTTTTAAATTCAAAAGATTTAGTGCCTTCTTCACGAGAATAGGTGAAAGCCCCTAAATGGTCAAATTCAACCTCTTCCATAAATTTAATAAGATTATCAACATCTTCCTCGGTTTCTCCGGGAAATCCCACCATAACTGTGGTTCTTAATATAGCGTTAGGAACTTTAGATTTAATTTTATTAAATAATTGTCTTAATAATTCCTTATCTCCTCTTCTATTCATCGCTTTTAAAATAGAAGTTTCGCTATGTTGAATAGGAATATCAAAATATGGAGTAAGTTTTTTCTCTTTCGCGATTAAATCAATCAATTCGTCGCTTATTTCATCAGGATAAAGATAAAGCAAGCGAATATAATCCAATTTTTCAATTTTTAATAATCCATTTAATAAATCGACAATATTGACTTTCTCTTTTAAATCGATGCCGTATTTTGTGGTGTCTTGTTCTAACACAATCACTTCTTTAATCCCAGAATCAGCGAGAGAATTAGCTTCTTCAATGATCTCATTATATGGACGAGAAACGAAATGTCCTCTTATAAGAGGAATTGCGCAATAAGAACAGCAATTGTCACATCCTTCACCGATTTTTAAATAAGCAGAATAATTACCAGTGGAAATAATGCGGTAATGATCATCTAAACCACCATTATTTTTCAAATCTTTATCGACTCTTTTAAATAATTCGTTAAATTTGTCGTAATCATGGATTGGAATGAATGTGACTTCAGGAATTTCTTTTCTTAATTCACCTTCATATCTTTGCGCTAAACAACCTGTTACCACAACTTTTTTGTTATAGGAAAGCATTTCAAAAATCGTTTCAATTGATTCTTTTTTACTGGAATCAATAAAACCACATGTATTAACAATGATGATATCACTATCTTCGATAGATGGCGTGATGATATAACCATCATGTTTTAACAAACCAAGGATATTTTCACTATCAACAAGGTTTTTCGCACAACCTAAAGAAACTAGACCAACTTTTAACATTATTCAGTCCTCAAAGCGACAACAGGATCTTGGTTAGATGCTTTCATGGCAGGGAATAAACCAGATAAGACATTTAATACAATGGAAACAACCACCATTATTCCTGCGGTATAAAGTGGTAATGCGGCAATGGAGAATATGCCGTAAAGTGAACCAATAATAATATTGAGTATTAGACCTAATAAATAAGTCATTCCAATGCCAATAACGCCACTAGATAAACCGATAATTAAAGTTTCGGCAACAAATAGTCGAGAAATATCTTTCTTTCTTCCACCCAAAGAACGGATAACACCAATTTCTTTGACACGTTCCATTGTGGAAATATATGTAATAACCGCAATCATGAAACACGAAACCACTAGTGCTAAAGAAGTAAAAGCCACTAAAGCAATAGTAACTACGTTAATCATGGTGTTGATGACTGTTACGATAAGTTCAACTGTATCGGTATATGTTAATTCTTGTCTATCTTCTGCTGGTAATGTTTTTCCAGAATCAAGAGTGATAGTTTCATTACTATTCCATTTCTTTAAATGATCAGTGACTTTCTTTTTAATCTTGAAGTCTTTTGGATAAATAGAAATGCTTTGTGGCAATTGTTCAAAATTATATATTGCATCTTTATCCACAATGGTTTCTTTTGTGGCTTTACCAGCCAAGGATCTTAAATAAGCTTTATCGATATTAAGGTTATTGGAACCACCGATAGAGAACAATGAACCAATGGATGTTGTCATGCTGGTATTTAATGCATTGGCATAGCCAAAGACATTAGGAACAGACTTTTCACCATCACCTTTTAAATAAGATGTATAAGTGAATTTGACATACGCTTTAAAGGTCTTGTCATTTTCGAAAGTTGAACCGATATATCTTTCAATGGAGTTTTCTCCGGAAACGATATTACTGTCTTTTGCGTCCGCCATAATCTTCTTAGTCATTTCGCGTGTATAGTAAACACCTCTTTGCAAACAACCAAAGTTAACTTTCTTTTTCTTTTTTAAAATAGCGGAAATTCTCACATCTTCGCGATCTGTCCAATCACTTTCTGGATTAGAGTTATACATATAACCTTCAACTTTTACTTTATCTGGAGTGTATTCAATTGGTGTATCAATATGGAAGATGATTTCATTGCCAGAATTTAATGTGAATGATAGAGGTTGGCCCATGACATTACCTAACCAATTACCTAAAACAGGATTAGAAGGATCTTTTGTTCCACCATTACGGTTAAAAGTAACAGGGATTGCACCATTGATTAATCCAGTTAGAGTGTCAGTTCCTTCATCATAATTTGTTACGACTGTGTAAATATTTTCGCCAAAAGCAATTTCAAATGTCACTTTTGAATCGGTATCCACGGTATATGTTGAAGGACTGTCAAAATGGAAAGTGACGTTTGTGGCATCAACGGTAAATCTTAAATGATTATTAAAGATATCGCCCGCCCAATCGCCGAGGAATGGATTAGAAGGATCTTTTGTTCCACTTTCTCTTTGGAATGTGCCATTTAAGGAATATCCTGATGTGGTTATAGTCGCTTTCAAAGCATCTAAAACATCGTCATATTGGAAAACGAATTCCATGTCGTAATCTTTACCATCAACTGGCATGGTTGTTTTAAAAGTAATGGCGTCAAAACTGAATGAGTCTTGTTTCCAAAAACTATCATGTGGGTAATATGAGAGCTTTTTGCCCAAAATATCATCGAAATTATAGTATTTTGGATAATTATCATATTCCTTAATCTTTTCAGGATCTGGGTTTTCTTTGTTTTCTTCCACAGATTTTCTAGCTATGTTAATGAATTGTTGTTCAGAGAATAAACCCATCTGCGCATAAATTAAGTCAGTAAGGGTTTGGTTTTCGTCAACAACGAGCACTATATCATTTGCGGATGTAGGATATTCACCAGCAAGGATATCATATTGTTGCAAAACGTAGTCTTTTTCCGCAGGAATTTCATTCATAAAGTTGGTGAATAAATCAACGAATTGAGCGTATTCATTGAACCCATCAACGGTTTGTAATTCCGCGACATACATTTGAGTCAAACCATTTAATGAAATGATTTCTTTATTTCCATCATTATTACGATCCCACTCAGTAAAGATGTTATTTGTGACATCCAATCCGTAATTCAAATTGATGGAATTTGTGTATGGTTTAGCCATTTGAATATATTCAATCAAATCAGCGTTAATATCATTTGTTTTAACATCTGTAATGTCTTGATATTTATCCATTAAATATGTGATTAAAGAATCTAAACCAACAGATGTATCCTTAGGGAATTCCGCGATTTTACGTTTATCATCATTACTTAAACCAGTTAACAAAGAACCATAGTCGACAGATTGTTCCGCAATAGAAATTGGATATTGGCTAATCATGTCATTTTGCATGTTGTCGATATAGTTATGGACGCCAGTGGAAACTGATAAAACCATCGAAACACCGATAATGCCAATGCTTCCCGCAACAGCAATTAAAGTAGTTCTTTTTAATTTACTAATTAAGTTAGATAAAGATAAACCGGTCGCTGTGGCAAAAGACATTGAACTTCTTTTCTTGCTACCCTTGTTAGCTTTTTCAATCGGCTTTTCGAGTTCTTTTTTATGATCTAAAGCTTCTTCTTCGTCACTATACGGTCTAGAATCGTTTAATAATAAACCATCCTTCATCGTAACTATACGGTTGGAATATGCTTTTGCTAAATCAGGGTTATGTGTAACCATAATGACTAAACAGTCATTAGCAACTTCTTTCAATAAATCCATAATTTGGATAGAAGTCTGACTGTCCAAAGCACCAGTCGGTTCATCTGCTAATAAGATCTCTGGTTCATTTATTAAAGCTCTAGCGATAGCAACACGTTGCATTTGTCCGCCGGATAATTGATTAGGTTTTTTCTTTTCTAAACCACCTAATCCAACTTTATCTAAAGCTTTTAATGCTCTTTCACGTCTTTCTTCTTTGCTAACACCACCAATAGTTAAAGCAAGTTCAACGTTTTTGATGATGGTTTGGTGAGGAATTAAGTTATATGATTGGAAGACAAAACCGATGGAATGGTTACGATATGTGTCCCAATCTCTATCGGTATAGTCTTTTGTAGATTTGCCTTCAATGATTAAATCACCAGTTGTATAACGATCAAGACCACCGATGATATTAAGTAAAGTTGTCTTACCACAGCCTGATGCGCCAAGGATAGAAACAAATTCATTGCGTCGGAAATTAATAGTTAAGCCTTTGAGAGCGTGAACAGTAGGAACACCTTTTGTAACATAATCTTTGGTAATATTAACTAACTTAAGCATGACAATGACCTCCGTAGCGACACATTGAATATTTAATTGCGGGAATAATCATATAGTAAAAAATGCCCTTTGTAAAACAAAGAGCACATAAATATTTTTTATAATTGGTTTATTTATACCACCAATGACACTAAATGTGGGTTATTTTTTAATTTTGATTTCTTGGATCTTGGATTGGTAATAAAGATTCTTCTGCTCAATCAATTCCGGGACCTTTTTGATGTACGTGACATACCATAAAGTAAACAATAATGAGGCGGCAATGAATAATACTCCAGGAAGCAAAACTGCTAACGTGTAGATGAGAAATTGTTTATCTGATTCGCGGTTTATGATAAGAATCAGATAAGCAGAAATAAGAAGAAAAGATATTACTGGAAATATAAATAGAGGAATTGGCTTTTTAATTTTGATTTCACCATATTCATCTTCCAGTTTTCTTAATTGTTCGATGTAAGATACACTATCATCTCTTTGAAAACGAAAAATAGCTTTTTTGCCAATGCGTTTTTCTTCTAAGCATTTATATTCAAACAAGCTATATTTGTCAAAGACAAATTTCTCTTTATCGATGGTTGTTTCTACTACTTTTTCTTCCATGTCGATAATTATAGCAAAACAATATTTAAAAGAATACAAAACTTTATGTTACAGTTGTAACTCTTTTATATTTAAAATATAATTACAAATTATGAACAAAACTAGACATAAAACTAAAGATAATATCTCATTAGCATTATATGTCCTAATGCTGAAAAGACCATACGAAGAAATAAGTGTCAAAGAAATATGTGAGCGAGCTGGTGTATCTAGAATGTCTTTTTATCGTTATTACAACAATAAAGAGGATATCTTTGTAGATTATTGTGATGAAAGATTTGAAGACTTTTATAGTTCGATAAGCAGTCTCAAAGATTTCACCATCCGTCAATTTACTTTAGAACTATTTAGATATATCAAAAAATATTCACGTCCAATTGCGATTTTATTTAAAGCAAACAAGGACTTTTTGCTCCTTGATCAACTAAATAGCTATGCTAAATACATTGTTTCTAATCTCAAATCCGATTTTATGAAGCAGCAAAAAAATAATCCCCTATTCCCTTATTTTTTGGCAGGTGGATTATTTAATGTATTTGTTTACTGGATTAATAATGATATGAAATATACACCAGAAGAGATGAACGATATGCTCTATAGCATAGTTGATATTAATATCTAACTATTCCATATCTCTTTTGGTTTTTTCGTAAGAATCCTTAATTTTAGCGGCAATATTGTCGCTTTTTTTCTTTTTCTTAGAGTTTGTTTCTTCTTTAATACCGCGAAGTTTTCTTTGCTCCTTCAATGCGATGGCGACTTCTTCAGGAGAAGCTTTTTCTCTTTGCTTATCATCTTCAGGATTGATAGTCACCTGGGTATATGGGATTTGTACATTATTCTTCTTAAATAATAAATAGAATTCACGTTTTAAATCTCTAGTAACTTGGAAACGATTATCTTCTTCCACAAAACAAAGAACCAAGAAATCAATAGATGAGGCTGTAATATTATCAATACCTTTATACCAAGGGCCCTCAATAATATTTGGAATCTTTGTCTTTAATTCTTCAATCTCATTTATAATGAGAGCCTCTACTCTTTCGACATCTTCATTATATGAAACAGATAAAGTTACAGAAACGACGCTTCTTAATCTAGACATATTAACAACGGTATTTATTGAACTATTTGTAATAGATTTAATATTTCCTCCAAAGTCTTGAAGTTTTGTGGTCTTTAAACCAACTTCGACAATTGTTCCTCTAAATCCATCAATAATAACTGTATCTCCAACCGCAAAATAATCATCAAAAACAATGAAGATACCGGATACGACATCTTGTATCAATGATTGACATCCTAAACCAATAATAAGAGTTAAAACTCCTACACCTGCAATAATACCGATGACGTCAACACCCCAAAGAATGAGAACGGCACATATCGCAACAATGATAGCAATATATTTAATTAAAGATCTCACAAGAGAAGAGATTGTCTTGGCTTTTCTTGTTTTATTATCAAATAGATGAGTAATAAAATTACTCACAAATATGACAATAAAGGCGGCAAAGATAATGACGATAGTTACAATTACAACGACAGAACTTGATGTAATGGCGCGCCAAAGATAAACCCATCCGTTTGCGACACCTTCTCCAAATAATTGATCTCCTACTTCGTTACCTAATATTCTTCTAGCATCCATGATTATGAAGAACAAAGTTAAAGCAACAATAAATAATAAGCAGCCAATGATAAATGTGACTTTTTGAAAAGTGGTTTTTCTTGTCCACCAGTTTCCTTTTTTAATTTCCGTCATATGTTATTTCTCCTTTGGTAAATGTAATACGTTTTATAGTTTTCTTATAATCCACTTTATTTGTGAATTCGATCAGGAATAATCCATTTTGTCCTTCTTTAATATCCGAGAAGTATCCTTCATAAGTGGAAGGTGAAGAACAATCTTCTTTAAGTTTTTCGACATTATCCACAGATATTGAATAATAGATTTCATATTTGCCTTTGTTTGTAATTGTGAATGAATAATGGAACTGATAATCCACTATTTCACAAGCCTCCATTTTGACTTTTGGAGGATTTAATATGAAGGCATTAGTAAGTAATGTTCTAGAGGCTATTGATGTCGCGGTCACTAATATAGCAATTCCTGTTGCGGTAACTAATCGACTCGCCCTTTTTCGCTTTGAATATTGAGTACCCATTTTGTCTTGGTACATCAAAGCGGCGGAAAGTTCATCACTGAGCTCTGTATTGTTAGGGGTGTTTGTGAATGTCACTTTAGTATTGTCATATGTTAAGTCATTAAATTCGCCGTTCATAGGTTTTCATTATAGCCGATTAAATAATTTATTTTAACAAAGTGATTAAATTATCTTTTTTGCTAACCTTTCCTTCCTTGACCAATTCACTAATGAGTCTGGATAAAGTTTCTCTAGTTAGATACAAACTATTCGCCAAAGCGCTTATGGATTTATACCTAATTGATTGTCTTTCATCTAGATAATAAAGGAATCGTTCTCTGGCGGATGAAAGAGACAAAATCTTCAAATTAAAGTTAAGCTTTTTTGAGAAATTAGCCTGCAAATTTAAGTAATTTTCCAGAAAAATACCGTTGTTTTGCATGATTTTTAGCAAATTTTCTTTATTTATCAAAAATACCGAACCATCACTCGTAGCAATTACATCACCACGATAAGAAGAGTTATCTGAGAACAACAAATTGTTTCCGAACATGTCTCCTTTTTCGATGATGTTATATACAATTTGCTGACCAGAAAGAGTGAACGAAGAAATAGTTATTCCACCACTTAAAAGAATGCCTACGTATTGACATTTTTCCCCTTCGTGAAATAGAGTTTCTCCCTTTTTAACAGAGATGATTTTTCCACATTCTTTTTCTTCTTTTGATAATAAATTAAATAATTGCATAACCGTGATTAAAATCACACTTATATTATACATGATGCGTGTATAATCGCAATGTGAGGAAATTAAAGATGAAAAAAATATTATTATTAATCCCAGCCCTTCTACTCAGCGGCTGTAATTCAAGAAAAGCAGAATTAAAAATAGTTTGCCCTACTGGCGCCCCAGCGATTGCGTTTTATAAAGAATTTCATAATTCAAACTTTGAAACTAATGGAGTACCGAGCAATATCATCGCAATGATGAGCGAAACAAGTGATAAAGATCTAGTGGTTATTGATACATTAGGTGGAATTCAAGCCATCAACAAAGGCGCCCCATATAAAATTGCGGCGAGCTTAACATTTGGCAATTTCTTTATTGCTTCAACTGGCAATGATGCAAACGGACAAATGGATGTTGGTGACAAGATTGTTTTATTTGGCCAAAATCAAACACCAGACAAACTCTTCCACTACATCTATGGAAATCAATATGATGAAGGCATTGAATATGTTGGAAATGTTCAAGATGCCGCTAAATGTTTGATCAGTGGTAAAAATGCAGTGACCACACATAGCATTGATTATGTTTTTGTCGCTCAACCAGTATTGTTAAATGCTTTAGCGAAAAACACTAAAGCTGCTAAATATGCTAATATCCAAGATTTATATAAAGAAAAATCTGAAGGAAAAGAATTGATTCAAGCTTCTATTTTTGTGAAAAATACATCCAGTAAGAAAAACGTGGATAAATATTTAACACAATTAGAAAAAGGCATTGAAGAAGCGGTCAAAAATCCTGATGTCATTACTGAAACATTCAAGGGTGAAGAAGCCGAACAATTAGTGTCAACATATGGAGCGGATCCATCTAACTTTGTTAAAGCAATTCAAGACAATAATAGCCTTGGTCTTGGATATAAAAAAGCTTCATCTAATAAAGAGAATATTGATGCGTTCTTATCACTCTTTTCTATAGAAAAAACTGATGAAAAAATTTATTACTAACAAATACGTATTAACTATCTTAGGTTCAATATTGTTCTTAGTTATCTGGATTATAATTTCGTATTCTTTTGATAATCGAACAATGATTTTTCCTGACCCTTTCAAAACATTCGTGGAAGCAGGAAAGGTTCTTACAAAGGGATATATTTATCAATGTATTGGTTGGACTATGCTTAGAATGCTTATTGGTTTTACTTCCGCTTTTGCGATTGCTTTAGTGTTTGGCATTATCGCTGGGCATTTTCCATCCGCTAAAACATTTTTAAATCCAATCATTGTCGCCTTAAAAAGCATCCCCACTGCCGCTTTGGTATTTTTGTTCTTGGTAATATCTGGTGCAAGATTTGCTCCTATATTTGTCGTCATATTGATTTCATTCCCGATTTTATATGAAGCAATAAGCGCTGGTATTGCTAATGTTCCAAAAGAAGTCATTGATGCTGCTGAAGTTGATGGAGCGGGTTGGAAAAGAATTGCCTTAAATATCAGGTTACCATTAGCTACTCCATATATATTGGTCGGCATTGCCTCTTCATTCGCTTTGTCTTTCAAAATTGAAATCATGGCGGAAATTATTACAGGCGACACAAAATATGGCCTTGGAAGCGCTATTTCTGCGGCACAAAAAAATGACCCCAGTAATATGGTGCCAATTTTTGCTTATTCCTTAATTGCGGTCATCTTTATTTTGATTATCACAATTATTGAAGATCTAATTGTTAAATCTTTTAAAAAGAATTAATCTTCTTTCTTAATATATTTTATATATTCAACTTGTTTATATCGATTAGATGCATCAATCATTTCTAAAAGACATTGATCATGAAGCATCTTTTTATTTTCTAGTGGAGTTAAGGATGGATCAGGATAAATTGGTTTACAAAAGACAATTGTTTGTTTTGGTTTCTTTCCTTCTTTTCCTCTCCAAATAGTTACCGCAGGAAGAATTGGTTTATTACTTTCCGCAGGATAAATAAAGGAAACATCTTTAAAGTTTCTAATCTTTGTGTAATATGGCCAGATATGTGCTTCTGGATAAATAAGAATTATTTCTTTTTTATTTACGAGTTTGAAAATCGCTTCTTTAAGTTTCTTTAAATTATCAATATCATCGGGAATCGGTAGATAACCTAAGGACTTTACAAGTCCTCCAACACCTTTAACGGATAAAATGTCGCTATAACCAATGATATTCACTCTTTTTGTGGGAATAGCGTAAGCGGAAAACTTAAAAACATCCGAGATCGCTACATGGTTTGCGTATAAAAAATATCCAGTTTTCTTTAATGGTTTAAGATTTTCTTTTCCTTCAACACGTATTCCGTGGAAGAAACAATAGATACTGAGTAATGGTTTAGCAATTAAATAATAGAAAATCCAACCTAAAACATGGAGTTTTCTTAAATAACGATAGTTTTTAGGGACAGGTGGTCTTTTAAGACCAACTTCATCAAAATCGTCATTTAATTCGTCAGACCAATAAATGGTTTTACTCTTTTCCCAATCCTTCTTTTTTGCCATTATTTACTGACCTTTCTCGCTCTTTGATCTTCAATCTTGCCACTATGTTTAATTGGTTTCCAAGTCTTTCTGGTTTTAGGAACAAATAAACCATGTAAGAAAGCTATGATAATATCATTTAAGAAGAATGGGTATGTGAGAACACAAATGATAATCATCCACCATTTCATCTTTAATCTATTGTAGTTGTGACATATTGTTGCTATTGCGGCAATAATAAATATCGAATACAAGAATGCTGCATAAACAATAATGTGAATCAAGAACGCGACAGAATAGTCTCTACCAAATCTTAAAGATAAAGCATATAAGACAATGGAAGCAACAAGGGCGCTTAAAGCGGCAACAATAATCATCACGAAAGGAACTAAGCTTAAGCGGTATTCAAGTATAGAAGCTCTATGTCTACCTTTACCTGTAGCGTGATGCATCACACCGCCTTTGATAAATCTTTTACGTCTAATCATGAAACCCCATACCCATCTAATGTGTTGAGCGTGGTTGGTTCTATATGATGGACTCTGTTCATCATAGAAATTAACTAAAGGATAGTAGAGCATATTGATATTATGATATTCACAATATGTGGTAAATTCAGTATCTTCAGTCATACCAGTAAATATCCATCCACCAGCTTCATCGATGATATCGGCGTTTACATAGTAACCGGTTCCAGCAATTAAACACTTTTTGAATAAAAGAGTTCTATTTTTACTAGTAAAGGAATTCATATATGTAAATAGAATCGCGCTACCGGAAGTTAACCAGTTACGATTGATATTTGTAAAATTGCGATATCCCACCGCGACTTCAACACCGCTTTGTCTAACATCGTTCATCTTTTCTAAATAATCGATATCCATGACATTATCAGCGTCAAAAATCATATAAGCATCGTATTTTTGGTTGGTGTTTTTGAAATATCTAATACATTCTTGCAAAGCAAAACCTTTGGTCCTACGATCATCGGTTAACTGGTCTCTAATAAATACTTTACAGTTATTATCTAACGCTATTTGGTATGTTGGATCATCTTTGCTTTCAATGATAAACCAAACATCAAAATATTCTCTCGGATATGTTTGAACGCTTAAAGCGTGAATGATGTTACCAATAACACCGGATTCATTTCTTGCAGGAATTAATACAGCGAATTTAGTGAACTTATCACTATGTGGTGCTTTTTTAATTCTTTTCATCGATAGGAAAAAGCCCGCAACGTAGAACCAAGCTAATCCAAGCATTGCTACGAAAACTACGGAGAATAATGAGTCTAATAGATATATCGCTAATTCGTAATCAATCATCCTTAAAAATCATAACAAATATAATGAAAATTTGGAAATATATCAATATTTACAAAAACTCTACTTATTAACATTTAAACTCTATTCAAAGAAAAAAATGATAAAAAAGTATGATTGAGGGTATAATTATTTTAATGAAACTAATTGATAACGGTTTAGTAAAATTATTTTCACCATTACATATTATTTACATTGTTTTTGCGATTGGTTTATTTGTTGGAACAATGCTTTTGGCGAACAAATTTAAAAAAAAAAAAAAAACTATTGATATTATCATGTATTCTATCGCTGGTTTTCTATTTGTCTTTATCCTTGCGAAACTAGATCATATAACTGGTTTATGATCCTACCGGACTCTATATGTGCATTAATTAATATTTCTCTTCCTATCGCTTTATTGATTAAAAAGAAAGATAACAAATATATCGAAGGCGCATATGCAATATGCATGCTTGGATGTATTACAAATATTGTTTATCCAACCTATATCGAATATGAGCCATTATGGCAAATGCGTTCATGGGGTGGACTTGTCCACCACTTTGTCGCTGGTTGGCTATTAACATTCCTATTACTCAAAGGTTATTTCACCCCTTCATTAAAGAGATGGTATTTGTGCCCAATCATCTTGGTGGGAGTATTGCTATATGGTTTATTCTGTTTATTTGTTTTAAGATTCTCTGAATGTATGAATATCGCTAAACCATTAGTGGAAGGATTAATTGTCTCCTACTATTGGGGCTTAGCTATTGGCTATCTAGCAGTCAATACACTATTCTTGCTAGTTTGGTATTTAATAGAAAAGAAACTTAAGAAGAAAATAGAAGTTCAACAAGAAGATAAAGCTAGCGAATAAGCTAGTTTTTTATTGTTAAGAAAACAAAAACCTCGAATTAATCGAGGTCATTTGTATGAATGGTGGCCCAGAACGGGATTGAACCGCCGACACGGAGATTTTCAGTCTCCTGCTCTACCAACTGAGCTACCGGGCCGATTCATTTTTTTAAAAAAGCGCTGGCGGACCTGACGGGAATCGAACCCGCGGTCTTCTCCGTGACAGGGAGACATGTTAACCGCTACACCACAGGTCCTTGTTGCGAGCGCTTATATATTATTATTGATAAAGCTATAAAAAGCAAGAATATTTTTTAAAATGAAAAAGGCCCTATTTCTGGGACCTTATTAATCAATATTATTAATAATTAATAATTCGCTTCTCTTAATTCAAAGTAGCTTTGTGGATGATTGCATGCTGGGCAGATCTTTGGAGCTTCTTTACCAACATGGATATGACCACAGTTACGGCATTTCCAAACGACGACATCTGGTGCGATATAGACTTTACCTTCTTTGACGTTTTCTAAGAGTTTTAAATATCTCTTCTCATGTTCCGCTTCAACTTTTCCGATTAATTCGAATTTAGCGGCGATTTCTAAGAAGCCTTCTTCTCTAGCGACCTTAGCGAATTCGGCATACATTTCTGTCCATTCATAATTTTCACCTTCAGCAGCGGCTTTTAAGTTTTCGACTGTGGTTGGAATTTCACCATCATGTAAATATTTGAACCAAAGTTTGGCGTGTTCTTTTTCGTTTTCTGCTGTTTCTAAGAAAATAGCAGCGATTTGTTCATAGCCTTCCTTTTTGGCTTTGCTGGCGAAATAGGTATATTTATTTCTGGCTTGGCTTTCACCCGCGAATGCGGCTTGTAAATTTTTCTCTGTTTGTGAACCTTTTAATTGCATAATTAATTCCTCGTTATTCCTATCTTTCATTATACTAGTTTTAATAAATAATTGTCTTGCAATATTTTTATTAAATCATTCTCTTTATTAATGACAACATTTTTGGTTTTGAAATATAAATCATTAATGATCCTATCATAATCATTTTTGGCTTTCATATAATTAGAATCTTTATATCCCAAAAGGCTTTCTTCCACTACAGTCAATAAGCATCTTCTATACATGGCGAGAATTGATTTTTCTAACCAATACGCCACTTTAATTTGTTTATTTTTAAGTAGCTTTTTAAATCTCAAATAAAGTGGTAAACCATCCTCTGGATTATGCCAAATATCAATGAACAAATAATCTAAACTGGAAAGATCTTTTTTGGCAAAATCAAAGGCATCAGCACGCACAATCTTAATCTTATTTTTAAATTCAAAAAGAGGAAGAATGTGCTTATTAAAAATATCAATAATAGCTTGGTCTTTTTCCACTACTGTGACTGACTTAACATTATCTTTTATGGCGCACATGATTGGGTAATAACCAAGGCCCAAACCAAAGGCTAATACATTACCGTTAGCGGCATTAATTGAATCCCTCATGGTGTTGATTTCATTGGGGTCAGTTGACATCCAAACAACATCATTTTTTAAGACTGCTAAATATTTGAATTCTTGCAAAAAATAGCCAATTTGACTGGTTTCTACAAAGTTTTTGCTGATTTTTACATCTTCATAAGGCAAACATTGATAAGGTTTGAATGATAAATATTTTAATTCATATTGTTTGTTTTTATATGGTGTAGGATTGATATGAATTCGATAATAATTATTCTTATAGTCGTCACTTGAAATTTCTTTTATAGCAGGTTCAATTCTGCTGTTATAGAAATACTTGTCTTCATCATTTTCTAAGTTTAATTCTAAGTAGTCTATAATCTCTTTTTTATGATTTTTTATTGTCACATCACGAGTATAAAAACAATAGTCAAAAAGAGACTGCGCTGCCGCAATATTCATCTCCTTTTCCAGAAGGTATTTTTCCACTACTTTTTTGTTTAATTTAATAATCATTGTCTGGTCTTCACTAATATAATTGGTAAAGCGATTATGGAGGCGATTAAAGAAACGCCAAGAAGTATTGCTAAAACAATCCAAATGGTCAACCAATTGCTATCTGTTTTTCTTTCATATCTAGACTCGCCTTTTGAAATCATGAGTTTTTGAAATTTAATACTTTCAACATCCATTTCCTTGCGAGAGGAGATATTAAAACTAACAAAACTTGAGATTCGTTTGCCGATAGTTAAATCACCAATGGTATATTCAACAAAGCAATAGGCATAAAACTCATCATCAAAATTTGGATTAATTGCGGCGAAAGAATAATCGTAATAATAACCGTTTTTAGTGCCGGTATTTTTAATTTCTTTGTATGTCACTTCTTCAATATCGATAAATGCCATACCAGCAAAAACTAATTTACTTGGTTCCAATCTTATATCAGCGGTTCCGGTAATTGTTGCAGACCTTTGAGGTGGCAAAACAGCATCACCTACTGTAATTTGAGCATCACCGATCAAGGAAGAATAAAAATATAAATAGTCTTTTTCATCTTTGGACGCATGAAGAGAATTCAAATCAAAATATTTATCCCCAGTATTAAGAATTGTCATTTTATAAGGAACGTTATATTCATCATCACTTAAATATTCAAATTCAGATACTTCTAAAGCATTATATGCGGTTGTTGGACGATAAGGTGCTTTGGCCGCCATAAAAGAAGGTGCGACAAATATCAGCAAAGGAATATAAGCAAGTTTATTAGTTAGCTTCATATATAACTATTATATCAATAACCGTATTTCTTTTTATTCAAAAGAACAAATATCGATGCCACTACTGTGCACATAAATTCGCCAAACACAATCGACCACCATATGCCGTCATTACCCATGAATAACGGGAGCAAATAAACAAAACCAACTTCAAAGATAATGGTTCGGGAGAAAGATATTATTGCTGATACTGTACCATTATTTAATGCAGTAAAGAAACAAGAAGAGAATATAGAGAAGCCACAGAACAAGAAAATGAGCGAATTAATTCTCATGGCTTTGATGGATAAATTCAAAAGTTCACTATCGCCATTGGAAAATATTCTAGAGAAGGGTCTTGCAGTTAAAAAGCAAAAAGCGGTCATGACAATACTTGTCACTATAATTAACTGCAAACTTCTTATTAAAATATTGCGTAATTCATCATGGTTTTTTGCCCCATAGTTATAACCAACTGCAGGAGCAATACCAATAGAATAACCGATGAATATTGCCATAAAGACAAATGATACATACATGATTATTCCATAAGCGGAAACCCCATACTCGCCATACGCCTTTAATAAAACAATATTATATATTGTCGAAACAACAGACATTGCGATATTGCTAACAAACTCACTCATGCCGTTATATGCGGATTGTAATATTTCTTTGATATGGAATTTAGGTCTAACGAAATATAAGATTCCTTTTCTATTTATAAAGAAATATAAGATTGGCCCAATACTAGCGACAGCATAACCAGTTATTGTCGCGAAAGCCGCACCCAATATGCCCCATTTAAATACTCCGATGAATAAGGCATCAAGAATCATATTGGTGACTCCTCCGCCAACAACAAATAAAAAACCTAATTTGGATCTTTCTGCGGCCATAAAGAAAGATTGAAATACGTTTTGTAAAATGAATAAGAACTGAGCAATACAAAGTATTCTTCCATAATTAATAGCTTCTATTTTCATCTCATCGGTAGCGCTAGAGGAAACACTGGACATGGCGTTAACAATTGGTTTAATAAGGAAGAAACCAGCGATTGAAATCGCTACACCTAAAATAAATGCGGAAATAACGATGAGAGTAAATGTCGACTTAGCTTCTTCAGTTTTCTTTTCGCCCAAATACTTCGATACTAATGCAGTTCCACCAGTGCCGAACATGAAACCAATAGATCCAATAATCATGATGAATGGATAGATAAGATTAACGGCCGCAAAAGAGGAATTACCGGCGAAGTTAGCGACAAAGATACCATCAATAATTGAATATAAAGATGTGAAAACCATCATTACTATCGGAAAGATGGTAATGCGGAAGATATTCTTAAATGTAAAATGATCGCTTAAATGTACCATGCTTTATCAATTATAAAGAATAATTTTATTTGTTTAAACAAAATAAAAGGATCCAATAAATGGACCCTCTTATATCATCAAATTGAATTATTAACTATTCCGCTTTTTCTTCAACTTGTTTTGGTTCTTCATTACCGCTTTCAACACTAAAAGCAATTGTTCCAAGAATACCACCGACAAGTGTGATGTAGTTACCGGAAATAGCACCGAGAACGATACAAGCAATTTGACTGCCTTTAGATTCTTGCTTTTTACCTTTAAAGGTAATGAGTGTTGCGACAAGTTCGATGACGAATATTAACAAACCGACCATGAGAATAATGAATGAAATGATGCCAATCACAATCCATTTAAGAGCATCTGGGCTAATATCAGCACCGGCATCTTTAATAGCGGCTTCAATTTCGGCCATTGTACTTGCAGGAAGAACAGCACCACCAGCGATTGTAACGATAATTAAAACAATTGTGGTAATACCGACACCGATTGTGACTACTAAGCCAACTATCGCAGCGATTGTTAATAAAATTTTAGAAACTTTTTTCATTAAAAAACTCCTCTTTTGCTTTGTTATTAGCAATTTAACAATATAATAATATCCTGATAAAGACAATATAAAACGCCTACACAACATAATGCATAGGCGTCTTAATTATTTAAGATTTATTATTTCTTTTTGAAAATTGCAATAAAGTCTGCCCAGGTTTTCTTTTTAATAACAAACCAAACAAGAGCAAAGGCACCAATACCAACCACTAAAATTGAAACGATAATGATGGCGGCAATCGCACCACCTGACAATCCTCTTCTACCATTATTAGATGGTTCATCTGGTGTAGGTGTGATTGGTGAATTTTCCTTAACTGTAATTTGATATGTTGCGGTTTTAGTAACTTCGTTTTCCGTATAAGTAACGGTTACAGTTTTTGTTCCTGCTGTAGTCATATCAGGTGAAGAAACGGTAAATCCACTAACAGCAACACTTGTACTATCACTATATGATGCTGTAACGACTAATCCTTCATAAGTGAATTTATCACCAACTTTAAACTCAGTTTTATATGTTCCGGACAAAGTGATATTTTCTAAGACCGCTGGATCAACAGCAATGTCACCATAAACGGCCGTCAAAACGATATCACCATCAATAGTAATTGAGGTTTCAATGGTCTTAAGACCATTAACCATCCAATATTTGAATTCTTTTCCTTCTTCAGGAACAAATGTTGGAGTTGGTAGTTCATATGTTGAACCATACTCTTTAATGACGGGTGCCATGCTACCTGAAGCACCTTCACTATGTTCAAATGAAACTGTGTGTGTATCAATAGCCCAAATAGCAAACAATTCGGTATCTTCGGTCAATGTAATTGCATCATCGGTAATAATGTCTCCAGACGCGCTATATGACCAACCAGCAAAGTGTTTGTGACTTGGCGCGGTAAAACCATTTTCCGGTAAATCGAATGATGAATTGTAGTCTTTTGTGACTGAACTCATGCTTCCACTTCCGCCATTAGAATTAAATGAAAGTGTAACTTGATCCCATTCCCAAATAGCTCTAACTGTGACGTTTTTATTGATATGAACATCTTCATATTCATCATATTGAGTTCCATCAATATCCCAAGCTACGAAGTGTTTGTGTTCTGGAGCGGTATATGAACATGGAGGTAATGTGTAAATACCATAAGTGATGTCATCCGCAATTGTTCCGGTTCCACCATTGGCATCAAAGACAATTGTGAAATAAGAAACCTCTTTATATGTTGCAGTAGCACTAACAGCATTATTAGGCATACTGAAATATAATCTAGATCCGCCAAGAGATTCTTCTTCTACTGTGACGCCTTCAACTATCCATTTATCAAATGCTTTTCCGCTTGGGGCGGGATCAGCCACTAAAATAACATCAGCACCTACAACGGCATGGCCAACTTCATCGCCATTTACTGTGGCGTGACCGCCATCAACATTAATTTCATATGCATCTAAAGCGGTCATTCTAAGAATTACTTGGTAAGATGCACTAACAATCTCATAATCACTTTCTTCAAGACCATCAATGGTGATTTGGCAGCCACCATCTCTTAAATATCCGTTTGGATTAAGAATAAAATTCTTACCAGATGGAATTCTGAATTCAAATTCAAATTCGTAAACTCCACCATTTTCAAAGATATATGGATTCGCATCATCAAATGTATATAACCATTTTCTAGTATCGCCTTCTATTTTATAGGCGCGATTTGAAGATTCTTGAATAATATAGCCAGCATCTATAGGAGCATGGAATGAACGTTCAATTAGTGGTTCTCCACCAACTGGTATAACAACGTTTTCGGCTACTACTTCATCAACTGGATCTTTATAATTTGGATAAATAGTAATATTTGTAGAGGGTGTTTGGACATAGAATATATCTCCACTAACACGTCCGTATGAAGCACAGCTTCCACTTAATGTAAATGAATCAAGGACTCTATTGGTATCAGGATTTACTTCGCCATAATATGGAAGTTTAAAGTAAACATCGTCAGTGGGTTTACATGTTCTAATCATTTGAGCAGGCGTGCAATCTATACCACTATAGAAATGATCTGCCTCATTCCAAAGATAAACTAAGCCAGCAAAGTGAGCCTCAATTCTTAATTTACCTCTTTCTGCTTCGGTGAAATAAATATCTGTGCCAGGAGCATAATGATTTGGACGATCTCCAACTATCCAATAGTCAAAAGTATATCCGCCAGGTATAAAATCGGCTGTTAAGTTAGGAAGTGTATAAGGTATACCCTTTGTTCTTCCGGCCCTTTCAACAAATTTGTCACCAGCATAAACCTCAAAGATTGTTGTATAGTTTAAAACTTTATCGCTATAAATATCAATATCACCAGTGATATTAGATATGGTATATGTGCTTTGATTTAATGAACCCAATTCTTTATACTCACCAGAATCTAAGTTTTGATAATAAAGATTGAGCCCACTATTTAAATAGTATTCTTTTAAATGCAGGGAGAATGTAAAAGACTCACCAGTTTTAACTTGAGCACTAGGATGAGAAAATGGTTCAATTTCTAGACCACTAATACTGGTTGAAATTGTGTGAGTGGTAATGGTTGTAACGCGAACTATTTCTTTCACTTCACATACTACAACGTTATCTTTTGTTAATTGAAGAGTATTTTTTAAAACATGAAGACTTCTATCGGATGGTGTAAATGTATAAGATAATGGATTGGAATTGTCGTTGCTATCAGCATAAATCGGTTCTTCTGCACCATTCTTTCTAAAATCTAAAGATTTTACAATCTTATAACCGTTTAAAGAATTTGAAAGAGAAACAGAGTTAAAACCTAATACTTTTGTATCGCCAAGATCTACTTTAATTTGTCCGTTATCTTTATTTGGTCTTAATGTACCATCTTCATCGGTAAAGCGAAGAAGAGATTTCAAATAATTGTCGCGTGTGGAAATGCTATAAACTAAATAATCGTTGGAAACAAATTCACCGATGACAGCATCAAGACCTGATGTGTTATTTATTGTCTGCCTATAGAATGGAACAGCAGCACTATTTCCTCTGATTAGAGGCAAAGAGTATTGTTCCCCAGCAATAATTGTTAATGTGGATTCTTCTGCTGGCATGACAATATTAGCCCTAGAATAATAATTGTCCCCAATTTTATTCGTTTCGGTTTTAACATTAATACCAAATTTTTGTGATCTAATGAAAAGATCAATATTTGATGAAATGTTTATATAACTATTTTCGCTGCCTAAATTAATACCAGTTCTAGAATCAATAATAAATCTGTTTAAAGTTCCTGATTGGGAATCAATATGCAATCTTTTTTCTTCAAAAGAGTCACTGTTGACAAACGAAACACCAGCAGATCCTCCGATGATCGTTAAACTAGCATCAGGTGTATCAAAAATAATGTTGCCGACAATTTTTCCGCTAAAAGTTTCTAAAAGAATACCAGGAGCAGATTGATCTGTAACGTTAATAATGCATTCACCTTCAAGACGAATTAGAGGTGCAAAATAAGGAGTATCACAAATCATCGCGATTTGCGGACCAACATAATTTCTTAAAATAATCATGTTGCTACTAGCATAATAGTCCCATGTATGATCATATGGATTGAATTTACCACTACCAATATTGCTATCAATATTTCCGCCCATATATCCACCAATTACTAACGTGTGAAGTGTGGCGCCCGTCGCTTCAGTTTTGGTAACTGAATCGTTGTTCGTGGCATTTAAAGCTAACACCGGAGCAATTCCTAACGCTAATGCACCAGCAATTAATAGTTTTGTTAATTTTTTCATACAAAAAACCATCCTTACATAACCATTTTCGCATATATGCGCATATTAAAATATGTGCCGATTAGCACATTTTGATGCAAAAGAACGAATAGATTATTTATCAGTAACAACAATGCCGAGACGGACAGCTTCGGCAACTAATTCTGTTCTAGTGTGGAAACCAGTCTTAAAAAGCATGTTTTCAACATGTCTTTTTACAGTTCCAGCGGAAAGGCATAAGCGATCGGCGATTTCTTGATTTGAATCACCAGTTAACATTTCTTTTAATATTTCCAATTCTCTTTCTGTTAAATCATGATTGGTGATTTTTCCAAAAATAATTGAAGGAGTTTGATCAGGATAGATGTGTTCACCATTCATGGTTCTTTTCATGATTTCGATGATGTTTTCTTTACTCTCATCTTTGTACCAGAATGAATCAACACCTATTTCTTTAGATTTTTGAATCCATGAATATTCTGGTATCGAAGTAACGATAACAATTTTAATTTCTGGCAAAGCCTTTTTGATTTCTTCCGCTGCTAATAAACCACTATTACCGTGTGCGGTATAAACGTCCATTAAGATGAGGTCAATATGCTTGTTTTGACAATAGGCCAAAGCAAAAGAAGCATCAGTTAAAGAAGCTTCATGAATGAAATCTTCACTTTGTGAAACAAAGATTTCAAAAAGCTGTCTTGGCATTTGTTGATCTTCAATAATTAATACATTATACGGCATCAGGAACCTCAATAGTTAAGATAAAACTCTCTTTATTCTCAATGAGCATTTTACCATTTAATTGCTCAACATGTTTGCAAAGATTTGTTAATCCACCACCCATTTTTATCGCTTCTGTATTCTCATTATTCTCATTTATAAATCTCATAATGGTCTTCCCGTTATTTTTTTCAATCTCAATAATTAATCTCTTGGCTTTTGTGTGTTTAGCGATATTTGTTAATGATTCTTTAGATGCGTGGATAAATAAACTGTCAATATCGCCACTATTAAATATTTGAGAATAATCGTCACAGACAATTTTAATGCCAATCGTGTCCGCTAAAAGCAAAAGATCTTGAATGTATTCTTCCCCATTTTGTTGTTTACCTTCTTTTGAAAGAAGATAAGCATTGTTTTCCCATTTAGATAAAATCTTAGCTTTTTCTTTTTGGTCGTCTTTATCAAGGAGATAAGCGGATTGAAGAACCAATTCATTCATTTCATTATGGATGTTTTGTTTGGTTTCTAGAATCTCTCTATGACAAATAACTTCAAGCATCTTTTTATTGTATTGAATTAGTTCGTTGTTGAGTTGCTTTAACTTTTTATTATCAAGTTCTAATTGCCTATTCTGCTCAACTAGTTCAGTCACATCTAAAGCGATAAGTTCATAAACATTCGATAATTCAGCTTTTCTGAAGAAATATGGCTTTCGACTAACCTTTATCACTTTATCGATAAATTTATAAACACTGCCATTATCTAAAGTGATGATTTTATCCTTGATTAGTTTTAAAAAATCATAGCCATTTAAGATATATGTTTTAGTTATGGAAGATGCGATTTCTTCCATCTTTTTATTTATCAATAAACAAGATCCATCCTCCTCAAAATAAAGGAATCCATCTTTTGAGGTATTGAAGGCTTGAATAATCGAATTAGAGGTGATGTGCTTTTTATTATAAAATTGCAAGTAAATAATGATTGCGATTACTCCGATTAAGGAAAGAGAAATAAGGACGATATAAATGGAGATATGCAGTTGTTTGAAAAAGTTAACAAAAGGTATATCGTTTGCGTGTATTGTGACCGCGAAGACTTGAACGAGAAAAACCAAGAGGGTTGTGATGGTTGTCGTCACAATAAATAAAGCCCATTTTTTAATGACAAAAGAATAAACAATAAAAGCAATATAAATCGTAGATAAAACAATGGTCAGCGAAGTTAATATTGATAGAGTTAACAGAGGACAATTATAAAGAAACATTATTCTTTTCCTCCTTCAAAAACTATGTAATAGGCGTCATCTTCTTTATTTAAAGAATATTGCGCTTTATTCAATGTCGCTTCAGGCAACGATAAATCTTTTGCTTCAATAATTATCTTTAATAGACTGGAATCAGAAAAAATAGCGGTCACACCGTTTAGATTATGCAAATTATCGATGAGTGTTTTAAAAATGAAAGAATATATTTGTAAAACGGTTATTGAATCACAGCTATTTTTAGCGTGACCCACCACTATGGTCTTAACACCGATGTTATTTAAATATCTCAATGTCTCATTAATTGATAAATAAAGCTCATTGAGGTCAATTAATTGATTCTCTTTAGCGAGGAGTTTTAAATTTGCAAATCGTTTAATGTAGATGCTTAAAAATAGTATTTCCGGCATCTTTTGTTGATATAAAGAGTTGTCTTTTTTAATGAGTTTGGATAACTCTACAATTCTATTTGATTCTTCAGAAACATCTCTTGCAATTTCATCATACAATTTGTTTTTTTCGGAAATGATGATCTGTTCTTCTTTTAAAGCATTTTCTAATTTATGTAGTTGCTCTTCTTCTCTTAATCTCTCATTAATATCCGTTAATTCTTTGTTCACTCTAATTGAATCGCTGATATCGCTAATCCAAGTAATATTTCCACCGTAGATATTAACTATCTTATATAAGTTATTATTATTATAAATAACATCTCCTTGGGAGTCTCTGATAACCGCAGGCATAGACATTGCACTAAAAATGTCACCATAACCTTTATTGGAAGTTATAAAGTTTAAACAAATTAGATTTATGAGATAACCTGCAACCGTAAAACACAATGTTTCAGGGAAAAGGCAGAAGATACTTACTCCTTTATATCTAGGCAACAAACTGAAAACATCAAACACTATCCAAAGAAGACCCATCACTAATGGAATCAAGGAAAGCAAGCCATAATGTCTTTTACTAATAACGCGACATTGACTATAAAAAACAATAAAAGATGAAAGGAAAAGCAAAATGACATAACCGGATACTATATAATAAAGAAAGCCAAAACCATGATCGTTATCCCAGTCCACAAAATCAGGTTTAAAACGGAACACTAATTGATGAAGATCGTTAGTGATTATTAAAGCAAATAATATCATAGATATTAAACCAGTGACAATGTAGATTGATAAAACGGTTTTTTTATGATTGCTGTAATAATTCGTTAACGATGTGACAAGCAAGAAATAAGGCATGAAAATAATTGGTAGATAATACAAATACCAAATGTGCCTGGCAACAACTTCGATTTTATTAAAAGATATGTACTTAAATCCTCTTAAAATTAGAAATAGAAGGATTAAACTAGCAATAATAATCAATTGAATTCTTTGTTTTCTATAAGCGATGTGATTGATAACGTGAGCCAATAAGGAAACCGCTAAAACAATAAAGATAAAGTTTGTAATATAAAGTTCTGTAACACTTATATCTAAAGCAAAACTGACAAGGCCACACAAAAAATAAACCGCAATAATTATCAAATTAACAATCAATAAATTAAAAATTGGTTTTTTCATAAGGTGGCTTATATACCCCACCATTATAACAAAAAATAAAAGGATTGGTTTTTTCGACCAATTCTAATTTATTAAATGTCTTTCATTATCCGGAATGAACCTTTTTTAAGCTATGACTTCAAATCACGTTATCCGCTAATGTGGGGCGAACTAATATACTTTCAATAACGAATGATTTTCTGCAAATGCTTTTACACTCGGAATTACAAAAAACAGATAAAAAACAAAGAAAAAGCGAGTTTTCCAACGGATTACTCGCGTTTCTTCTTAATGGTAAGATTTACCTTATTTAATACAATTGTTATCTCTTGATAGGTTTTGTTACCCCCATTAAAGAATGCCTACTTTATTTTTTTATAGTTTACGCACTCGTTATCTCTACTAGTTTCTATATAGCCAAGTTTTTTATAAAATGCATTAGTTCTTGTATTTGCTATTGGTGTATCTAAATAAAAACTATTAATTGTATTATCTAAAGATTCAATCGCGTTCATTATGGCGATGCCATATCCTTGATGGTGATATAAAGGATTCACAAATATTCTTCCAATATAGATACTATTATTATCTTTAAAGATAACTGCTCCACCTATAATTGTATTGTCAACTTCAAATGTATATAGGTGGCCTTCTTTTTGCATATCAAGATGCCACTTTACATCATCATAGTCTGGTGGGCCGTCTAGTTTATCTCCTCCCACTAAATAATCAGTATGAAAAGCTGCAATTGAAATCTCGGTTAATAACTCAACTTCATTTTCATTTGCTTTTCTAAAAACATAATTGCCTTTATTCTTCATTTTTCATTTCGCATTTTACATTATTATTTCAATTTGCGAAATATAACTATTACTCTTTTTATTCATAAAAAGGCTTTTGAGAGAAAATAAAAATCCCCGATTTGTATCAGGGATTATATATGATTGTGGTACCCTCGAGGCGACTCGAACGCCTGACCTACGGCTTAGAAGGCAGTTGCTCTATCCAACTGAGCTACGAGGGCATATAGCGGTATTTATATTAAATAAATCAAAAATATATTTCAAGTTATTTGTGTAGTTTGTTGTAAAGTGCTTCCGATACTTCTCTTGGAAGAATCTGAGAAAATTCATCGATTGATGCATTTTTTAAAGAATCTAAATCTGGGTAGGCACGATAAAGCATTTCTTTTCTTTTGTCTCCAAGACCAGGAATTCCATCTAATATTGTAACTTTCATCGCTTTATTTCGTTTTTCTTTATGAAAGGAAATAGCAAAACGATGCACTTCATCTTGCATTCTCGTTAATAAGAAAAAAAGATTTTTATCATCAAGTTCATAGGTATGTCCAGCACCATCGATTAGGCCTTTTGTTTGGTGTTTATCGTTTTTATATAAACCAAATAATAGGACGTTAGCGCCAGCTTCTAATAACGATAGAGATGCCGCTTTAATTTGATTAAGTCCGCCATCTACTAAAAGTAGGTCTGGAAGTTTTTTATCTTCATCCACAAGTCTTTTATAGTGGCGATAGACAACTTCTTTCATACTGGATAAATCATCTCTGGCTTCTTCCTGATTAATAAGGAATCGACGATATAACTTTTTCGCTGGTTCACCGTTTACAAAAGCCACCATCGCTCCAACAGGGAAAGAACCTTGTAAATGAGAATTATCAAATAATTCAATATGAAGAGGAGTTGGTATATCTAAAAGATTACCCAATTTTTCTAATAATTCCAATTTATCAGTATCTAACCTTGCAGAAAGGAAATACTCATCCAAGGAATTATCAGAATTTTCTTTAGCATTAATAATTAATTCATGAATTTTGCCTTTTGTAACACTTACAACATTTGTATCTAATAAATCACCTATTAGTTCAATAACATTTTGATCATTAATTACAACTTCTGGGGGTGTTGGATATTTTTGATAGAACTGAAGAATCAAGTCTGAAACTTGTTCGACATTGTCACCGAATTCTTCGACGATAAAAACTTGTTTGCCTAGTAATAATCCTTTTCTATAAGAAAGGACGGCTAGAGCAAGATATCCTTGTCGAGAACTATACGCAAAGATATCGCGATCTTTTTTATCACTATTTTCAACATTTTGTTGAATATTAATATGTTCAATAGCGTCCAATATTTTTTTATATTCACTCGCGGTTTCAAATTCTAAGTTTTCGCTGGCTTTAAGCATCTTTTCTTTAATTTCCGCTTTTTGCTTTTGATTATTACCACGCATGAAAGATTTTATATCTTCACGTAGTTTATCAAATACACCATCATCAATTTTATTTACACATGGGCCAATGCATTGACCTAAATGATAATAAAGACATGTTGAGGTGGGTAATGTTTGACACTTTCTAATCGGAAACACCTTATTTAATAAAGAAATTGTTTGATATGCAGCGCCACTATTTGGATATGGACCAAAATAATCATAATTTCGATCCTTATTATTCCTTTTAATTAATAAAATAGGATCACCGTGTTTCTTTAAAGCAATATATGGATAATGGCTACCGTCTTTAAGCAATATGTTATAACGAGGATAGTACTTTTGAATTAAATTCATTTCTAATACAAGAGCTTCTTTTTCGTTTGCGGTAATAATGGTTTCAAAATATTCAACATTAGAAACCATCTTAAAGACTTTTCCAGATTGAGGTCTTAAAAAATATTGGCTGACTCTTTTAAATAAGTCCTTGGCTTTGCCAACATAAATGATATTGTCATCTTTATCGTGCATTAAATAAACACCAGGAAGATGTTTTAAATTCGCAATTAAAGTCTTTATGCGTTCTTTCATTTAAAAATCACCACGGTAGCTCCGCCGCCACCTTCACTTCCGTCGCCAGCACGATAAGATAAATCTTTTTGTGTATCTAAATATTCTCGAGTCATCTTTCTTAAAATGCCACTTCCAAATCCGTGAATAATACGAACTTGCTTAAAGTGTTTTAAACGACAACTATCAATGTATTTAATAAGTTTTGTCTTTGCTTCTTCTGAATAATACGAACTTGCTTAAAGTGTTTTAAACGACAACTATCAATGTATTTAATAAGTTTTGTCTTTGCTTCTTCAGCGCGTAGCCCAATAATATTTAGCTCTAATCCGACATCGGTTCCTAAAGACAAATCAATAGGATTAGTAGTCTTTTTCACTTTAGAAGTTCTAGGAGCTTCTATCTTATGAAGTTTATTTATTTCAACATCGAAAGAGAAACCGGAATCACTATTCATATGGGCTTTTTGACCATTAAATCTAATTACCCTACCATTTATGTTTAATGAAGGAATACTGACATAATCACCAACAACTATTTGCTCATCATAAATAATTGAATCAGGTGATTCTTCTAATTCTTCTAGTTTTTTCTTTAATTCAATGACTTCATGAAGCTTAGTGCCATCTTTACTTAAAGCTGAAATAATTTCATCAACATCCTTTTTAGCTTTGTCGATGATTTGCTGCTTCTCGTTGTTAACATCTTCAAGAAGTTTTTCTCTTCTGTCTTTTAGAAGTTTCTTATCGTTTTCTAACTTTAATTCCTGATCATTAAGATC
>CACZZG010000008.1 GCA_902785645.1 uncultured Erysipelotrichaceae bacterium
TCTCTTCTAACTTTTTACTTAAAGGTAAAATTGCGGCTTTGTAAGCATCAACTGCTGGAGATAAGTGCATGACAACCCTTGTGTCATTATCACCAATTTGTTCTTCGTCATATGCATCGCATAAAGTCATCAAAACAAGGCGATCCAAACCAACGGATGGCTCGATACAATATGGAACATATTTCTCGTTTGTTTCTGGATCTAAATATTCTAAAGATTCTTTGCTATATTCCATATGACGTTTTAAGTCATAATCTGTTCTATCGGCAATGCCCCATACTTCACCCCAACCAAATGGGAATAAATATTCAATGTCTGTTGTGGCTTTGGAATAGAAAGCTAACTCCGCTTGCTCGTGGTCACGGTAGCGTAAGTTCTCTTTCTTGATTCCTAAAGAATCAACGAATTCTAAACAGTGTTTCTTCCAATATTCAAACCATTTTAAATCATCTCCTGGTTTGCAGAAGAATTCCATTTCCATTTGATCAAATTCTCTTGTTCTGAAGGTCATTTGACCTGGAGTAATTTCATTTCTAAATGCACGACCGACGTTACAAATACCTAAAGGTAATTTCTTTCTAGTTGTTCTTACAACATTTTTGAAATTTACAAACATACCTTGGGCGGTCTCTGGTCTAAGATAAACAACAGCCTTACTGTCTTCTGTGACACCGATATGGGTTTTGAACATCATGTTAAATTGACGAATGTCAGTGAAGTCTTCTCCACCACAATTTGGACATTTAACGTGATTTTGATGGATAAAATCCATCATTTGATTATTGTCCATACCGTTAACATCAGCTTCTGGGAATTGAGCTTCGATAAGTTGGTCAGCTCTAAAACGTTGTTTACATTTTTTACAATCGATTAAAGGATCGTTAAATGTTGAAACATGTCCTGTAGCTTCCCAAACTTTTGGATTCATTAAAATGGCGGCGTCGATACCAACATTCATTGGGCATTCTTGAACAAATTTCTTCCACCACATCTTACGAATGTTCATTTTTACTTCGCTTCCTAAAGGACCATAGTCCCATGTATTAGAAAGACCACCATAAATTTCACTTCCTTGGTAGTAGAAGCCTGAAACTATAAAGTGATTACATACTTTATCAAATTCATATTTTCCCATATATTCTCCTCCTGAAAGGCATTCTAAAATAATCTACACTTCTGTAACTATCGTGTCAACCTATTATAAGTGTATATTTTATTTCTATTTATTTAATAAATCAAAGCACTTTAGATTTAATCCATATGAGTCAACGATAAACTCATTAAACTTATTTAATACGACAATCGCATCTTCTTTAGTGCATTCAAAATTTGCCTCTTTAATATCTTTAGTATTAAATGCGGATCTAATTAAGAGCATTTGAGTCTTGCTTAAGTCTCGTTCTGTATCCACTTCCATGCAGTTTTTGCAAACAAACCCACCATCTTTGAACGAGAAAGCGACAATCTCTTTTTTGGTGCCACAAAAAACGCATTGGTTAACTTCAAATTCATAACCGCCAATGGTTAATAGCTTTGCTAAATAGACAAGAACTATTGGCCAAGGATTATCTGTGGTTTTTAATTTTTGAACAGCATCTGCCAAGGTTTCAAATATTTCTATTTTCTCTTCATCTTGCAAAAGTGTTTTTGTCACTTCTCCGATGAATAATAATGATGATAAGTAATAGTAACTATTACTTGTTTTCATTGGAGTAAAGGTGATTGAAGCTGTCTTTAAAACAGGATATTTGTAATTTCCTTCATTTAATTCAATGTCCGCGATAACTAATGCGTTGTTAATAGCGGAATTCTTGTTTTTAGGATCCATGATGCCTTTGGCTAAGAAGGTAATGCTACCCTGTTCGCTTATAGCGTCGATGATTCCGTCTTTTTCTTTGTATTGTGTTATTGATAAAACAATTATTTTCATTTGTTATTTTTTGCATTTATATCCGTAAGTCTCAAGTGATTTTTCATTATCTCTCCAGCCCTCTTGAACTCTCACAAATAATTCTAAAAAGACATGTTTGCTAAGCAATTCTTCAATATCTCTTCTTGCTTGGCTGCCGATTGATTTGATTCTTTTTCCACCAGCGCCGATGACAATTCCTTTTTGGCCCTCTTTCTCCACGATTATTGATGCACGGATATGAATTGGATTAGCGTCCCAATCAATATCCTCCATATAAATCGCTGTTGCGTGAGGAACTTCATCACGAAGATTTCTTAAAACTTTTTCTCTAATCATTTCTTTTATTTGAAAAATAACATCTTTATCAGTGACTTCTTCCGCTGAATAATAAGCAGGGCCTTCTGATAAATTTTCAATGATTTTTTCCAATAATAAATCGACATTAAATCTATCTTTAGCGACAGTATCGATCATGATTGCGTGTGGTACTTTTTCTTTGTATATCTCTTTTAGGGAAATGACTTTATCTAATCTCGCTTGGTCAATTTTATTGAAGACAAGGATTAAAGGACAATCTTTAATATCCAAATGACTGAGAATATATTCATCGCCAGGACCAAATGGTTCAGAAGCATCCACCACCAAAACGTTGACATCAACATCATGGGCGGCACTATAAGCCATATTGTTCATCTCTTGACCGAGTTTTTCTTTTGGCTTGTGAATGCCTGGAGTGTCAGTAAAAACAATTTGAACATCTTCGGCGTTATATATGCCTTTGATGTTGTTTCTTGTTGTTTGGGATTTATCTGTAACAATGCTGACTTTCTTGTTTAAAATAGCGTTCAACAAAGTTGATTTTCCAACATTTGGGCGACCTAAAATGGAAACAAATCCAGATTTCATTATTTTAAATCCTCAGAGGAAAAAGCAAATGGTAGCAATTCTTCGGCATTTGTTTCTTTGACATCGCCTTTGATATTACTCATATAAATAGGTGCGGTTTTTGGGAATAGTTCGCTGATAACTTGACGGCAAGCTCCACATGGAGAACAAGGTCCATCTGTATCAGCGCAAAGCGCTAAACCGACAAGGTCTTCTTTTTTATAGCCGTGCATATAAGCGTTATACAAAGCGTTTCTTTCAGCACACATGCAAAGAGGATAGGACGAATTTTCTACGTTAGCGCCAAGAAAAATTTGACCATCATTAGTTTCCACTGCTGCGCCAACAGCAAAATTTGAATATGGTGAATAGGATAGTTTTCTAGCTTCTTGTGCTTTAATTAATAATTCTTTCTTTGGCATAATCAATTCTCCTTTGGAGGCAATATTTCATCTTGAAGTTTAAACATCACTGCCTCGTCTTCTTTATTCATGTGGTCGTAACCAAGCAAATGTAATAATCCATGGACAAATAAGAATGACAATTCTCTTTTTAAAGGGTGATTGTATTCTTTTGCTTGTGCAATGGCTCTGTCAATAGAGATATAAATATCTCCTAAACAGACAGGCGCACTCCCTTTCAAAAGCTTTTCACGATCTGGCTCATCATCCAAGAAAGCAAATGAGATAACATCTGTAGGACGATCGACATGGCGATAATCGCGATTCATTTGGTGAATGAATTCATCGTCCACGAACGTCACGCTCAAAATAGCATCAAATTTTAGATGTAAATGCTTCAGTGTTTTTTCTAATAAAGAAAGATAAATATCTTCATATTCATCATATCCAGAAACGTTTGAAACAAAATCTAATTCCATGGGTAAATATAATACCACATAAGTATTGTTTTAACTAATCATTTCTTTTGTCTAATTTAACAACGTTTATCATTTTGATTTTGGCGAGATTGTATTCTTCTATTCTTTCGTTGAAAGAAAGCATCTCATCAAGAGACTTGAAGATTGTCACAGAAATGCAAGAGTAGAAAATGATGAATGGGAATGATGAAATGCCACATATGCGCATTGTAAGTAAAGCACTTAGTATTATTAGCCCAGCATATACATATCTAATTGCGATATCTAAATAGCCGTAGTTATAAGCTTTATCGTGTATTTCCGACATTCTTTCTCTGAGTTCTTCACCACTACGAACATCATCAAGGCTATTCTCAAGTTGAAGAATATCTTTTTTCTTATTCTTTAAGATAGGTTGGACAATGATGTTATTCAATAACGCTAATACCATCGGCACTAATGCGAGCATAATGTTTCGATAGTCATTGAGAATTACAATAGTAATCAAACCGATTGATAACACAATAATCAGCAATAGATTCATTGGAGAAGATAATGAAAGCTTCTTATACTGCTCATATCTTTTGATGTAATCTTTAAATTTTTTTTCCGGTAGATAGTCATTGGAAAAATACTTTTTATCTAGATTCTTCATAATTCGATATGAGACGAGTTTAAGAATCAACTCTGCAATAATGGCTAACGAAAGGAATAAAGCAGGAATATAAACCTTTGTGTCATCTTTTATAAAATAAACACCCGCTACCGCTAAACCCATAGCTATTATTTGGATAATGCTGAGTCCAATCTTTGAGGAAACACTGAGTGGTTCTACCTTTGGCTTAGTGGCTTTTTTAAATTCAAAGCTCTGCACATAAAGGCCTGTTCCATCCCAAATTTCAATGAACTTATTGATTGGCAAAGAATACTTTCCGCGACTTGGATCTAAGAGATAAACTCTTTTCCATCTTATCTTTGTCACTACAACCGCATGTTTTGCCCCATTTTTAAGCGCCATTGAGGCAATAAAGGGAAAAGATGTGCAATTATTCAATTCACTTTTTTCCGTGACTTTAAGCGCTTCTAAATTAACTCCTTCCTTTTTCGCTAGCTTCATCAAATCAGAATAAGAATAAGCACCGTGTTCTTCTTTTTGTGACATGAAAAGATAGTTTTTATCCTTATTGATGTTTGCTAACACCATCTTTAGACAAGCGAATCCGCAATCGTCTTTTTGTACTTGTGGAATATAAAACATAAAACACCTCCTACCAACTAATAGGGATGTTTTGTCATTATTTTTTCACATAAAATAAAAAAGACTCAAATGAGTCTTTATTTTTTGAACATTTTTTTGAATTTATCAAATAGGTTCTCGTTTTTCTTTCCGGTTTCCTCTTTGAACTGTTCCAAAAGTTCTTTTTGTTTCTTGCTGAGGGACATTGGAACTTTGATGTTAAGTCTGACATATTGATCGCCAGGCTTACCACTTCTTAAGTCTTTCACACCACAACCCTTCATTCTGAGGATTTGGCTTGGTTGACTTCCGGCAGGAATTGTTAGTGTCATATCTCCATAAACGGTTGGGACATCAATTTTAGTACCTAAACATGCATCTGCAAAGTCGAGTGGAATATCTAATTCAATATCATTGCCCTCACGTTTGAAGAATTGATGTTCTTTAACAAGAATTTCGATATACAAATCGCCATTTTGTCCACCATTGTATCCTCTTTCGCCATTTCCGCGAGAGATGATCTGTTGTCCCTCTTTAATACCAGCGGGAATATGGACTTTAATGTTCTTTTTCTTATGGATATAACCTTTACCGTTACAATCTTTACATTTTTCGCGAATGATTTTGCCAGTTCCACCACAAGTTGGACATGTTTCTTGACTGGTTATTGCGCCAAAAAGACTCTGTCTTTTCACACTAACATATCCACGACCTTGACATTGCGAACAGGTTTGAACATCACTTGGAGATTTTGCGCCAGTACCACCACATGTTGGACATGGCTCATCGACTTCGATAGGAATTTCAATATCGCGACCATTAATCGCATCCATGAAATCGATTTTGACACGTTTAACGACATCATTACCTCTTCTTGGAGCGTTAGGATTAGCTCTTTGTCTTCCGCCTCCACCAAAGAATTGTGAGAAGATGTCACCTAAATCACCAAAGCCACCGAAGCCTCCACCTTGGAATGGATTGGCGCCTGGGTTTCCACCAGCTTGATCGAATGCAGCGTGGCCAAATTGGTCATATGCACTACGTTTTTGGTCATCATAAAGAATATCATAGGCTTCTTGAATCTCTTTAAATTTTGCTTCATCACCAGTTTCTTTGTTGTCTGGATGATATTTCTTAGCTAATTTACGATATGCGCTTTTGATTTCATCTTTAGAAGCACTTTTATTAATGCCAAGTACTTCATAATAGTCTCTTTTATCAGCCATACTATATTCCTTTCTATCATATTCACCGAAAGGGCCCGAAGGCCCAATCGGTTAAATTAACTTTTAGTTATTAGGCGTTATTTCCGCCGTCTTTTTTGGTGTAATCAGCATCGACTACATCATCTGGATTGCTTCCTGCAGGTTGTTCACCACCAGCATTAGCTTGTCCAGCTTGAGCTTGTTGCATATATGCTGCTGCTTGTTCGAGTTCATTGATACGTTTCTTAAGTGTTTCAATATCATTGTTGTCTAAAGCAGTCTTGAGCTCATCTCTGAGTTTTTGTGTTTGCTCTTTTTGAGTGACATCCATTTTGTCGCCTTTGTCTCTCATAGCAGCATCGATATCATTGATCAAAGATTCAGCCTTATTCTTTAATTCGGTTTCTTCTTTTCTCTTTTGATCGGCTTCAGCGTTTTCTTCGGCTTCACGGACCATTCTATCGATATCTTCTTTACTTAAACCATTAGAACCAGAGATGGTAATGTTTTGTTCTTTTTGTGTATCTAAGTCTTTAGCACTGACTTTAACGATGCCGTTAACGTCGATGGAGAATGTGACTTCAATTCTTGGTTCACCTCTACGAGCTGGTTTAATACCAGTTAATTGGAAGTGACCTAACAATTTGTTGTCATGGGCCATTGGACGTTCACCTTGATAAACCATAATGTCAACGGCTGGTTGATTATCCGCAGCGGTTGAGAAGATTTGACTCTTTGTGGTTGGAATTGTGGTATTTCTTGGGATAAGTGGAGTCATGACTTCACCTAAAGTTTCAATACCTAAGGTTAATGGAGTGACGTCTAATAAGACTACGTCTTTGACATCGCCGGAAACCACACCACCTTGATAAGCCGCACCGATGGAAACAGCTTCATCTGGGTTGACGGATAAGTTTGGAGTCTTGCCAGTTAATTGTTTGACCAATTCTTGAACGGCTGGCATACGGATGGAACCACCAATTAATAAGACTTGGTTGAGTTCATTCGCGGACATATGAGCGTCTGCTAATGCACGTCTGACAGGTTCTTCACATCTCTTTAAGAGGTGTCTTGTTAAGTCTTGGAATTTAGCTCTTGTTAAAGTTGTTTCAAAGTTAACTGGGCCAGCACTTGTCATAGAAATGAATGGTAATGAGATGACTGTTTCTGTTAAAGCGGATAATTCAATCTTGGCCTTTTCAGCAGCTTCTCTAATTCTTTGAAGCGAAGCTTTATCAGTAATATCAACATTTGTTTCAATCTTGATTTGCGCTTTGATCCAATCAGCGACGACTTGATCCCAGTCATCACCACCGAGTTTGTTATCGCCAGCGGTTGAGATAACTTCGAACGTGCCATCACCGATATCGAGGATGGAGACGTCGAATGTACCACCACCTAAATCGAAGACGAGAATCTTTTCGGATTTTTCGTTCTCTAAGCCGTAGGCTAATGCTGCGGCTGTAGGTTCATTGATGATACGGACGACTTCTAGACCAGCGATTTGGCCAGCATCTTTTGTCGCTTGACGTTGTGCGTCATTGAAGTAGGCAGGAACTGTAATGACTGCCTTTTGAATCTTTTGACCAATGTTCTTTTCGGCATAGTTCTTCATATAAGCGAGAATTTTTGCGGAAATTTCTTGTGGAGTAAAGTCTTTATTAACACAATTGATGTGAACTTTTTCTGCACTACCCATCTTTCTTTTAATAGAACTGACGGTGTCTGGGTTCATAACCGCTTGACGTTTCGCGGCATTACCGACGATTTCTTCACCGCTTGCTTTAAAAGCAACGACGGATGGTGTTGTTGGAGTTCCTTCTGGATTTGGGATGACCTTAACTGTGCCATCTGCTTGTAAATAACTCACGACGGAGTTTGTTGTACCTAAGTCGATACCTAAGATAATTTCTTTTGCCATAATTAATTCCTCCTATTTATGCATCGATTTTTGTTTCGTTATTGTCTTGTTTCTTTTTAACGCTGACGGTGACATTTGCTGGTCTAATTAAACGATCATGCAATTTGTAACCTTTGACATGGACATCAAGGACAAGATTTTCTTCTCCTTCACTTTCCATTGTCTCAACAGCGTTCATAGTGTCTGGTGAGAATTTATCTCCCACCTTTGGTGATATTTCAACCACCCCTTCGTTTTCCAAAGCACTTACTAAGTTTTTATAAATGTATTGGAATCCGATTAAGTAATTTTTTAGATTTGGATCACTTGGCTCGTTTTTGAGCACGGCATAGAAGCTATCGAGAACCGGTAAGAGTTCTTCAATGAATCCTTCAGCGCGGTACTTCATCGCAGCAAGATGATCTTTTTCTAATTGGTTGCGTAAGTTTTTTGTATCTGCGTAGGCACGATAGAATTCATTTTTCCAATGTTCCATATCGGCCACAGCTTTATCTTTTTCCTCTTCTAATTTACGAATTTTCCTTTGGAAAGACTTTTTTGGATTATCTTTTTCTATATTTTCTTCATTTAGTTTTTCTTCTTCATTAGGCATCTCCATCATTTCCTCCCTTATTTAATTCTTCGAAATATTTATTTAACTCTTCAGTCAAGTATTCAAGTGCGGATAAGACTTTGTCGTAATCCATTCTTGTTGGCCCTAATAAGGTAATTGTGCTTTCTTCACCATTACCGATTTTAAATTTTGTGGTCACCATACTGACATCAGGATTTGTTTCACCAATATTGAGTAACACTTCGTCTTCTTTGGTGTTCTTGGCTTCGTTATTCACTTCTCTAAACAACGATTTATCATTAAGCAATTTATAAACTTCTTGAAGTTTTTCAGCGTCGTTTTTGAATTCAGGTTGATTGAATAACTCATCTCTACCATATAAACTCAAGCGGTCACCAGCGAATCTAATGAATGTTTCAAGCAAAGCTTGGTAAACAATATCATGAGAGACAACATAGTCGTTAAGAATTGGTTTAAGAGCCTCAACTTTATCTACGAGTTCATTAACTGGTGTGCCTTTCAAACGATCGTTGAGAATCTTGACACAGTCCACAACTTCATTCGCTTTAATGGATGTCGGAATAATAAATGTTTTGTTTTCGACATATCCTTTATCGGTAACAAACACCGCGGTTAAGGTATTTTCACCAATTTGAATGAGTTGAACATTCGCTAATCTTTCAATTGTTTCACTGCTGCCATTAACAACGGAAACAAGGTTTGTCATATGGGAGAGAATTTCACAACTTTCCTTGATGACTTCTTCGATTGAACGAACTTTTTGTTCTAGAACAACTTGTAATGAATTCTTTAATTGCTCATCAACGTTTTTATCACGTAAGTGTTCGCAATAATATCTATATCCTTTACTAGAAGGAACGCGTCCGCTGGAAGAGTGTGTCTTTTCGATAAAGCCCATTTTCTCTAATGCGAACATCTCATTTCTGATTGTCGCGGAAGAATATGGAAGCTTATATTCATCGATAAGTGTATGACTTCCTACTGGTTGGGCATTCTTGATGAAATATTCAACGATGTATTTCAAGATTGTGTCACTACGTGTTAATCCCATACTAGTCTCCTTTTTAGCACTCTTTCTTTTCAAGTGCTAACTATATTTTACGTTTTTTATTAGCAGTGTCAACAATTAAGTGCTAAAAAAGCGCATCATTGCGACGCGCTTAATCCTTATATATAAATATATACTATAGACGTGTATCGATGGCAAATGAGTTGCTCAGACGATCAATTACGCCTCTTTCTGTGTTGTTTTTAATGAAATACATGAGATCAATGATGACAAATATAAGCATAGATTCAGAGGCAGACCTCACCATGGCTTGACGACGATTGATTCTTTTTCCGTCACTTGAGACATATTTAATACCTAATATTGCAGTCCCGATTGTGTATCCCTTGCTCACCACAAGAAGAAATAAATCGAAGAAAAACGAGAGGATAATAGCGACGCCAAAAGAGATCAATATATAAAAGATGACTTGAACATCTAATAAAATTAAAAATGGCACTCCAGCCGCAAAACCAATCCCCAAATAGAGGACTAGATTAATGATATATGCCCATATTCTTTTAGCGAGTACTGCGGTTTCCATTATTCTTCAATTAATTGCATGATGATTTGATCTAAAACCATCATCCCTTCATAAGTTGGATATATTCTATCATTTTCCCTATCATGAACAAGGAGTTTATCTTTAACTAATGCGGATATTTCATCATGTTTTGTTAATAACAAATTTTCATCGAATTTCTCTTTGAACTCTGCCAAATCAATACCATAGATAGTTCTTAAATTGAGCATGATGAAATAAGTCCTATCATCTTTTTTATCCACTATTTCTTTTTCATCAATATAGTTTCCGGATAAATATTTATCGAGATTTCTGGTGTTTTTGTAGCGGATACCGTTTATATAACCCGCTGCGCCTAGACCAACACCATAATATTGTTCATCTTTCCAATAAGTCAGGTTATGTAATGATTCTCTTCCTGATTTAGCCCAGTTAGAAATCTCATAATGAACGAATCCTTTTTCTTTTAGAAAGCTTTCTGCATAGTCATATAAATCTCTGGCAAAAGAATCTGTTGGTTCTTCTATTCCTTTAATTCCGAAGACGGTATTTGGATGAACGGTTAAACTATAACACGAGATATGTTCAATCCCCAAAGTCACCAAATTATTTAAATCTTCTTTGAATTGCGCTTTATTGACATGGGGTAAGCCGATAATTAAATCGACATTAAGATTATCAAAACCATTGTTTCTCGCGTTTATAATGGCTGTTTTGACATCTTCAAATGTATGTTGACGATTAATGGTTTTTAAAATCTTGTTATTTGTGGTTTCAACCCCTATAGAAATGCGGTTAACAGCATATTTTTTAGCGATTAATAGTTTACTATTCGTCAAAGATTCAGGATTGGCTTCAATTGTATACTCTTTAACAGTCTTAATATATTTAGCCAAATACAAAAGTAATTTTTCAAATAGATCATCATCTAATGCGGTTGGTGTACCGCCACCAATATAGATGGTTTTGAGATTTTTTATTTTATAACTCTCAATTTCTTTAATTAGCGATTCAATATATTTTTCCGCAAAATTACGAAAATACTGCAACTTTGGAAAGTCACAGTAATCGCATAAATGTGTGCAAAATGGTATGTGGATGTATAAAGATTGAACTTTATTATTCATCATCGTTTTGCTTATAATCTTGAATCTCTTTAGAGACTTTTTCATCCTCAACTGGTTGAAGCACTCTATCGAGCTCTTCTTTAGCGTAATCAGCTTCAGTTGGTTTATCTTCTTTTTGTTTGAGTTTTGGTCTTAATAATTTGTGGAGAATAAACGCCACAATAGCAATTAAAGCGAAGGCACCTAAAACAATAAGAAACGTCGCCCATGCTGGAAATTCTACATATACTTTAAACATAGTTTATCCTCCTTATTTTCTTGGAATTGGTGTGTAAATGAATTTCTTGTTGCTGCTATCTTTACGATAATAACCGAGTTCCACCAAATGGTCCATGGCTGTTCTAGCAGTTTCATAAACACAACCTATCATACGCTTATATTGCGCAATTGTATAACTTTTACCTAATGTACAGTGGCGAGCATAAAATTTAGCTTCATGTTTCCTTAAGGAAGGATCTAACTCTAACAAGTGTTGTTCTAATCTTAATGCTTGCTTCTCATCAATTGCTGGTGGAATATAACTGACTGCAATTTGTTCTTGAACCTCTTCTCTAATCGCAGGTTGTGGTTGCTCAACTTGTTGTCTAACGGGTTCTGGTTGTGGTTCAGGTTGTTTTTCAACCTTTGGTTGCTCCACAACTACTGGAGCAGGAGCTGGTTGTTCTTTCTTTTCTTCTCTTGGTTCTTCTTGAGCGGAATCAAACAACGAAGGCTGCTCAACAACATATGTTGTGTGATTAGGTTTTTCGTCATCAGTTTTGTAGAAGTCCGCCCTTAAATTGCGGCTCTTCATTTCTGTGATGGCATCAAATAATGAATCACATTTTGCATCTAAAGTCTTGATACCATAGTTGACGAAATATGTTGTATCAGAGGTCTTTTGAACTTCTAAGAATAATTTCATTATTTCTTCTTGATTCTCTGATAGTAATGACTCGATTGGAATTAAAACACCGACTTCACCTAAATCACCATGGGCCAAGATTGATTTGGCTAATAAAACAGCGATTTCATCACTATAATCTTGGAATGGTTTGATGTAATTGACGTAATAATAGGCAATACTTGCTTTGCAAGCAGCACTTAATGTCGACTGTTGAATAAAGTCAAACAAACTATCCATCATTGTGTCAATCAAGATTGTTGGAGCGGATGTATAGACGCGGTCGATTAATACTCTATTTTCTCTATTTGTGTCCTCGACGTTTCTATAGAAGGTTGTTAACTCATTGCTACCAATTAAACGCGAATAAATCTCTCCTAAGAAATCGACATCGATTGGGCTATTATACTTTTTCTTAATAAAATTAAGTGCATCTAAATATCTCAATAAGATTCTTGTTGATGGAGCGGTTTCACGAATGTCGCCATGAATCAAAGAACGTAAATATTGATCAGATACTTCAATATCGTGTTTTGCAGCTAATGATTTTAAACTATTGATTAAGCAGAAATCTTCAAATCTTTTCAAATCTCCGTTTTGGATATTCAATAATGAATATTCTCTCATCAAACGAATGAGCTTCATATCTGTAGTGTTGAGTGAAGCCACAATTGATGGGCAAGAGCACACCACTAATTGGTTTTTCTCAATACTCTTGATTGTTAGATATCTATTGTAACTTGAACGATAACTCAAAATATTGCTCCAGATACTATCGATCATGGACATGTTGAGTTCCTTCATTACTTCTGATCTTGTTGCGTATTTTTCTTCTGTAAAGCGAATCGCTAAATCATTTCTCGCCATAAGCAAAAACCTCCGTTGGCTTCATTATAAAATAAAAAGCACCATAGGTGCAATATAAAACTAAAAATGTACTAAATTTTTACTGGAAATCTAGTTAATTGTCTTCATCGTCAATCGATAAGATTGACATAAATGCTTCTTGTGGAACTTCGACTGAGCC
Organism: uncultured Erysipelotrichaceae bacterium; assembly: GCA_902785645.1. Classification (GTDB taxonomy): domain Bacteria; phylum Bacillota_I; class Bacilli_A; order RFN20; family CAG-826; genus RUG13091. The sequence continues at coordinate 13,202 of CACZZG010000008.1, forward strand.
AATCTTCTTCATGCGCTTTTTGCCTTCTTTTTGTTTCTCTAAAAGCTTCTTTTTACGGGTGATATCACCACCATAACACTTGGCTAAAACGTCTTTTCTCACTGCTTTTACATCACATCTAGCAATAGCTTTGCCACCAATCGCGGCCTGGATTGGAATTTCGAATTGATGACGAGGAATAACTTCTTTTATTCTACGAATAATACCCAAACCTCTTTGATAAGCATTTGGTCTATAAACGATACTACTTAAAGCATCCACGACTGTTCCATTAAGTAAAACATCTAACTTAACTAAGTCGCTCTTTTTATAATCAGAATATTCATAGTCAAATGAAGCATATCCTTTAGTGTAGCTCTTAAGTTTATCAAAGAAATTGTAAACAATTTCTGACAAAGGTAATTCGTATGTCAGAATCATTCTTGTGTCATCAAAATATTCTAAGTTGGTATAAATACCACGTCTTTCTTGACATAATTCCATGATTGGACCGACATATTCTTTTGGTGTCATGATACTAGCTTTAACGTATGGTTCTTCAATAGAAGAAATTTTACTACTATCTGGCATTTTTGCCGGGTTATCCAAATTGATAATTGTGCCATCGGTTAGATTGATATGATAAATAACGCTAGGTGCAGTCAAAATGAGATCAAGGTTATATTCTCTTTCTAGTCTTTCTTGTACTATATCCATGTGTAATAAACCCAAGAAACCACATCTAAAACCAAAACCTAATGCTTGGCTGGTTTCAGCAACATAATGAAGCGAAGCATCATTAAGCGTTAATTTTTCCAAGGCTTCTTTGAGGTCTTGATACTTTTTGCTGTCGACAGGATATAAGCCACAATACACCATTGGATTTATAACTCTATAGCCAGGTAAAGCTTCTTTGGCGGAGTTATCAAAATTTGTAACGGTATCGCCAGGATGGACATCTTTAATGTCTTTGATTTGTGCGCATAAATATCCGACTTGTCCTGCACTCAATGACTTAGTTTTTATTTCATCCGGAGTTCTAATGCCTACTTCAGTAACGATATAATCGGTTCCTGCTTGCATGAGCTTAATGTGGTCTCCAACTTTAACTTCGCCATCTTTAATTCTTGTAAGAATTACTACACCACGATATGGATCATAGTAACTATCAAAAATCAAGGCTTTTAATGGTGCGGATAAGTCTCCATCAGGTGCCGGCACGTTATGTACGATATATTCGAGTAATTCATGAATATGAAAACCAGTTTTAGCGGATACTTCGACTGCATTTGAACAATCAATTCCAATTCTTTCTTCGATTTCTTTTTTAGCCCAATCTGGTTGAGCACTAGGTAAATCAACTTTGTTGATAACTGGCAAAATTGTTAAATCATTATCGACTGCTAAATAGACGTTAGCTAAGGTTTGGGCTTCCACTCCTTGAGTGGCATCGACGACCAAAACAGCACCTTCGCAGGCGGCCAACGATCTTGATACTTCGTATGTGAAGTCGACATGCCCTGGAGTGTCGATCAAATTAAAGACATAATCTTCGCCATCATCAGCTTTGTAACCTAAGGTTACGGCATTTAATTTAATCGTAATACCTCTTTCTCTTTCGAGGTCCATTGAGTCAAGAATTTGTTCTTTCATCTCGCGCGATTCTATTGCGCCTGTAGACTCCAAAATACGATCAGCAAGTGTTGATTTGCCGTGATCAATATGAGCAATGATGGAAAAGTTTCTTATTTTCTTTTGATCGAAGTTCATAATGTAAACATTATATCAATATTTTTTATTCCTCAAAGAATTTTGTAAGTGATTGTTCCACTTCTAATGGTTCCAAAACCACTTCGTAATTCTTCCACTCGGCGCGGAATAAATCTTGGTATTGATGATTCATATATCTTTCGTCTATGAGTAGTACCGCTCCGCGGTCTTTCTCACTGCGGATGACTCTTCCCACTGCTTGCATGATTTTATTCATGCCTGGGTTTAAATAAGCATAATCATGACCCGGCAATTCATTTTCTTTATAGTATTCAGCGATTTTATCGCTTTCAAAATTAATACGTGGCATACCAATACCGATAATAACCGCACCAATTAAACGGTCATTGACCAAGTCAATTCCTTCACTAAATGCTCCACCAATAACGATAAAACCAAGCGTGGTTTTTTCTGGATTTTCTTTGAAATTATCTAAAAATGCCTTTCTTTCTTCTTCGCTCATCTCTTTGTTTTGAATGAAATAATCAGTATTTGATAAATCAATTTCCGGTAACAAATTTTGCATATACTCATAGCTTGGAGAATATATGAAATAATTGCCCACTTTATTTTTAATAAAAGAATCAATGTATTGAGCAACAACTTTATATGATTTATCCCTATTTTTGTATTTGGTTGATACTTTAGGAGCCACTAAAATCTTTAAGTTATCAATCGGGAACGGAGAAGGAAGAATTAAACGCGGGTCTTCTTTTTTATCTCCACCTAGAGTGTCTATATAATAGTCAATCGGTTGTAAAGTTGCGGAAAATAAGACCGTGCCTCTGACCTTTTTTAGAGTTCTTCCAATAAATGAACTAGCATCTAAGCAAAATAGATGAATGTCAACCAAATCATCATGCTTATCTATATAAAATAGATATTTGTCACAATAGAAATCGCTTAGCTTAAAGAATTCGTTTGTGTCTAAATAGAATTCAAGGAGTTCTTTTGTCATTTCCTTATGATCGTTTTTGTTTATATCTTGCATCGTATTGATAAAGTAATTGATGACGGAATAAACATCATCTGGATAATGGTCATAGACATTTTGTCCATCTTCTTGTGTCTCGAGCAAATCTTTGAATAATTTATTCATTTTACTCATCGCTCTTTTGAGTTTTACATGATGGGAATGAGTGACTGATTTTCTCGCTTCTTTAAACTTTTTATAAGATAAAGTCGCAGAATACATGTCTCTTGAACGATCGATGAGATTGTGTGCTTCATCCACTAAAGCGAGGTGATGAGAAGCATCTTCATCAAAGTATCTTTTCATATATGAAATAGGATCAAACATGTAATTGTAATCGCAGATGATAATATCGCAAAACAAAGACAAGTCTAATTCGAATTCAAAAGGACAAATTTCATTTTCCTTGGCGATTCTTGTGATATTGTCTAAATCAAATGTTGAATAATTCAACAAAGAATACTTAAGGACAGATTGTATTTTATTATAATAACCCTTCGCAAACGGACATTCGTCAGGGTTACATGCCTTTCCTTTGCAGAAGCATATTTTATCTTTTGCAGTTATAACGATATCGTTAGCGACAAAACCATTCTCTTTGAGAATGTTAACTGCTTGATACGCCGATTCTTTTCCGGAGGTTTTTGCAGTGAGATAAAAGATCTTTGTCTCTTCATCTTCCAATGAACCTTTGATAAACGGAAACAATGTCGACATCGTTTTACCGATGCCAGTTGGCGCTTCTGCGAAAAATCTTCCACCATTAACGGCTACGGCATAGCAGTATTTAGCTAATTCGCGTTGTCCTGAGCGGTATTTCTTAAAAGGGAAAGATAATCCCTGGATTGATTTGTTTTTCTCTTCTATGTGTCTAAAAATAATGTTGTAGAAAGCAAGATAATCTTCAAATAATGAGAAGACAAATTGTTCCAATTCGGATTTTAAAAACGAATATTCTTCGATGCGTTTTTCTTTCTCTTTGCCTTGTCTGATATATGTTAGTCTTACGGAAATAAAATCGAGATTTTGTTCGATTAAAAAGAGAAATGCATAGCATTTAGCTTGACCGATGTGCCATTCAAAGTTGTCATCTCTAAACTTTTGCAAATCCTCCACTGTCGATTTAATTTCATCGATGATATATTCGCCGTTTTTTCTTTTGATGATTCCGTCAGCGCGGCCTTGTAATGTGATATCCACTCCTTCGACGTTAAATGTGTGGAGTAAGGGATATTCGCTGATATAATCAGAGCCTTGTTTGGCTTGATAACTTGCGTGTATTCTACTTCCTTCAGTCATCGATGAACGATTAAAAACGCGATTATCAATATCGCCTGTTCTTAATAAGAAGTCCACAAGTTGATGAACTGATAAAGTGAGTGTTCGATTCATAGAATTTATAAAATAAGACTAGTAAACTAGTCCAATTTCTTATTTAACAATCCCTGATTACCGTTTAAGAAGGATTTATAGTCCATTCTATTCTTTCCTTCTTTTTGTAATTCCAGCAAGGATAATTGACCATCTTTCAATTGAACGACAAGGCCTCTTTTATCCGCTTGAACAATTGTACCGACTTCAGCGGAAACTAAATCATTAATGATTTGAGCTTTAAAAACTTTAAGCTTCTTTTCTTCTAAAATAAAGTACGCACCTGGATGATCAGATAATCCTCTAATCCATCCGAGGATTTCTTTAGAAGTTAGATTTAAATCTAATCTTTCTTGCTCGGGCTTGATGGTTGGACAAAAACTGACTTGAGTTTCATCTTGTTCAACCCCTTTTAATTGACCATCAATATATTTAGGTAAGGCCTCAAGAATTAGTTCTTTAGCCGCAACCGCCATCTTTTTAAATAACGAAGTGGAATTATCTTCATCGGATATTTCAACTTCCTTTTGGGCGTACATCCTTCCAGCATCCATTGCCGCCACCATTTCCATTAATGTCATGCCGGTGACCTTATCACCATTAATAAGTGCATACTGGATAGGTGCGGCTCCACGATATTTAGGGAGTAAAGAACCATGGAGATTTAAACAGCCATATTGTGGAATATCAAGTAGACCTTGTGGAACTATTTGGCCATAGGCCAATGTAATGATAATATCTGGTCTTAATTCTTTTACAAAATCATATTCTTTACGGATTTTAACAGGTTGAAAAACGGGGATATTGTATTTCTCCGCAACGACTTTTGTTGGGACTTTTTCTAGTTGCCCTTTTCTACCGACCGGACGATCGGGTTGAGCGATTAATCCCACAAACCTATACCCATCTAAAATCATCGCTTCAAACACTTCTGCGGAGATTTCTGGAGTACCCATAAATATGACTCGTAAATTATTCTTATCCATGGCTATTATTATAAAATCTTTTTCTCTTTTCACAAATAATTGTATTATTTATAGCATGAAAATACTGTTAGTTAGTGACTCTCACGGAAACAATGAAGCTCTAGATTTATTGGTCAAGACTTATCCAAACATGGATTTATATCTGCATCTAGGTGATTCAGAAAGCGATGAATATTCAATTTTTCCCTTCCGTTCAGTGAGAGGCAATTGCGATTATTTCGGCGACTTTAACGATCAATTAATTATTCCAACCCCATATGGCAATTTGCTTGCACAGCATAAACCCACTCCAAATAGTGATTTAATGCGCGATTACAAAGTAAAAATATTTGCTTATGGTCACACTCATGTTAGAAAACATATTGATCAAATGGGTATTATCACCATAAATCCTGGGGCTATTTCATTTGCAAGAGATGGCAATGATGGTTCCTATGCGATTTTAGATATTTCTAATGATAAAGTGGATGTAGAATTCCATGATTTGACCGAAATAATTTCTAAAAAATAATATTTTTTTGTAAAATGTATTAGAAAGGCGAATTATTTTATGGCAACTAATTTAGAAAAAGCTTCAGAATTCTTACAATCTGCTGCTCAACTCCTTCAAACATCCAAGAGAATGGAAGATATCTTCTATTTCACGATGAAGAAAAACGAAAGAAAAATTGCTGTTGAATACGTTAATAGCAAGGGAAAAATAAAACATTATAAATATAATAAAATGCGTTCACACAGTTATGAACTTGCCAGCGCATTATCACAATATTTGATTCAACAACCAAAAAACCGTCCGGTTATTTTAAAATGTACAAACTCTCCACATTGGTGTGAAATTTTCTGGGCTATTTTAATGTGTGGTTATAAACCACTACTCATTGATGCCAGAACTTCTAAAGAAGGCACAATTCACGTTGCAGAAATGAGCAAGGCTCTTGCGATTGTCACTGATGACTTATATCAATATCCATTCACCAAAATATCGATGAGTGATTTATTGGAAGTTAAGCACCGTTATTCATTCACTCCAACATGGGAAAACGAAGTGATTTTCTCCTCAAGTGGCACCACTGGCGATGTTAAACTCATGGTCTTTAATGGTGAAAACTTATGTAATCAAATTTGTTGTTCATTAGAAATGGGCAAAGAAACTGCAGATATCATGTATCCAGATAAGATGGGTAAAGTGAAGAATTTAGCAATGATCCCATTCCATCATATCTTTGGTTTCGTCGCCGTCTTCTTGTGGTACACATTCTACGGAAAGACTTTAGTCTTCCCATCAAGCAACGCTCCAAGTGATATCCAATACATTTGTCAAAAGACAGGTGTTACACACGTCTATAGTGTGCCTCTATTTTGGGATTCTTTAGCGTTAGCAATTTCAAGAAAAGCGGCTTTAGAAGGCCCACAAAGACAAGAATTACTCGATAAGATGATTGGCTATAACACCGGTAAAATCGATAAGACAGAAGCTGGTATTGCCGCTTCAAAAGCTGCAAGAGATATCGTTCAAAAGAAATTGCTTGGTAACAAAGTAAGATTCTGTATTTCTGGCGGTGGTTTCTTATCAAGAGAAACATTAACTCAAATCAATGGTTTAGGTTATAACCTATACGATGGCTATGGCATGACTGAAATCGGTGTTACATCCGTTGAATTATCACCTGAAGTTGAAGTTAGATTAAAAGGCCGTATCGGTAAACCACTCCACGGTGTTGAATACAAAATTGATGGCAAAGGTCAATCAGGCGAATTATTAGTTAAATCACCCACTATTCACGTTCGTGAGATTATTAATGGTGTCGAACAACCTGCAACATTAACTGAAGATGGCTTCTTTAGAACAGGTGATATCGCAGAAAAAGATGCAACCGGTGGTTGGTATCTCAAAGGCCGTATCAAAGATATTATTATTAACCCAGATGGTGAAAATATTTTCCCTGATGAATTAGAAATCTACTTCAAGGAATTACCATGCGTCCAAAATTTATGTATCCTTGGCTATTCTCCAGAACACAATAATATCGAGAAGATTGCTTTGGTTTTAGAGCTTGATAACAAGGCGACAGAAGAAGATTTACAAGAAATCAAAAAGCAAGTGAAAGAAATTTCTAAAGATTTGCCACACAAGGTCAAAATTGACTCTGTCTTCCTTTCAAAAGGAAGATTACCACTCGCCAACAACATGAAAGTCAAACGTTTCATGATTAAAAAGGCTCTTGAAGATGATTCAAAAGAGTATCTCCCAATCGATAATAAGAAAGAAGCAAAAACATTCGAAGGCTTCGATCCAAAATTAATTGAATCAATCTTAGTTCCAATGAGAGAAATCTTCTCTAAAGTATTGATTCTTCCTACATTTAAGATTGATGATGACGCTCACTGGATCAATGATTTAGGTGGCGATTCCATGAGTTATGTTGAACTCATTAGAGATGTTCAAGATAAATTCCAAATCGAATTCCCAGAATCACTCCTTGGCCAAATGACTTGTGTTAACGACTTCGTGTTCGAGGTTGCTAAACTACAAAGCGCTAAACAGCCAGCTCCTAAAGCAACTGGTAAAAAACAAAAATAGCTTTTACAAATAAATAATTGAATTATTTGTTCGTATTTGTTAACATAACTAACGATATTCAAAAAGAGAGGTAAATTATGGCAAACATAAAATCCCAAATTAAACGTAATCGCACAAACGAAAAAGCACGTCAAAGAAACGTCTCCGCTAAAAGCGCATGCCGCACTGCTGCTAAAAAAGTTAGATTAGCAGTTGAAGCAAAAGACTTAGCAAAAGCTGAAGAAGCATTAAAGGTTGCTTTCCATCTTATCGACAAAACAGTCTCTGATGGCATTCAACACGAAAATACTGCCGCAAGACAAAAAGGCGAATTACAACGTTTGGTTAATTCTTTAAAATAAGTATTAATCTCTTTTGAAATTTATTAAAAACAATTCAAATGCATAGAAGCGGTCGACAAGGCCGCTTTTAATTTGTAAATCTAGATTGAATAAATCATCTAAAGTTCTATATATAGCTTTTTCAGACATTGAATATGTCTGTCTTTTTAATATTTGCACTCTAATAGGTTTGATTCCAAGCTCTTTAGCAATATCGTCGTTGCTCATACCTTTTTTGGATAAAAAGACGACTTCGTTTAATAAGCGAAATTGATTTCCGAGCATACCAATTAAGGTAACTGGTTCAACGTTACTGACTTGTAAATCGCGGAATAAACCCACTGCTTTTTCGTTTTCGTTGTTTAATAAGAAATTAAAGAGTTGGAAAGTATTATCCTCAAGTGGTCTTGTGACCATCAAAAGAACATCTTCATACCTAACATGGTCAGTATATAAGAATAATTTAATAACACTATTCCTTAATAAAGGAATGTCTCCTGCGGTTCTTTCGGTTAATTCCATTAATGCTTCAGAATCAATGCGACTACCAGGATTCTTTTTAATATAATCCTCAACAGTCGCCCTCGCGTATTTGTTCCATTCTTTTGTGTCAGGGTCTTTAATCTCAGTAATTCTTCCGCTTTCTTGAATGATCTTAAAAATCTCAGAAGATGTATCAATCTGGCTTGTCGGAACAGTTAATATCAAATCGCAATCAGGATTAGGATTTCTTAAATAAGAAAACAAGGCTTTATAATCTTGATCACTTTCAATTTTGTTTCTTGGTTTTGGTTTAATCAAAAAATAGCAATTGTCCACCGCTACGACTTTATGGTCATAGCCTAAAGGAACATAGTTCGCTTCATCAATTACTTCTTGAATTAAAGTATTGTTTCCATCATATCGAACAAAATTCATCTCATCGCGTTCAGGTAAAGATTGTTTTGCAATGAGCTTGATGACTTTTTTAATTTCGGAACTTTGATTGCTATATACTAAATGAACCATATATTTATTATATAAACAAACTACATAAAAATGTAGTTAGAATATGTAATTGTTCCTTCAATATATGTACTTCTGATCTTCACATTGTTGCGGTTTAACGTTTCAATTACAGACTTATGAGGGTGGCCATATTTATTGTTTTTTCCGCACGAGATAATTGCTTCTTTTGGTGAAAGATATTTTACAAACTCATCACATGTTGAAGTGTTTGAGCCATGATGACCCGCTTTAAGAATGTCACAATCGATATGTTGATATGTTTTGATGATATCCTTTTCCACTTTTATTGGTGCATCACCCATTATTAAAAAATCTTTTTTGCACAAGGAAAAACCGAGGACTAACGAACCATCATTATCTTCACTACTAGTAATTATATTGTTGTAATTATTGAATATAATTCCAGCAAAGCTTAATGGAAATTTAGCATGCTCAGTAATGACGTTTTTAACATAAAAATTCTTTTTTAAAGAATCCAGACTACCAGAGTGATCAAAATCATCATGTGTTGTGACAACTAAATCGATATTATATATTCTCTTTTTCCTTAGATATGGGATGAGTGATTCTTTGGCAAGATCAAACGAGATAGATCCACCCACATCAATCATCATCGTTTTGGTTCCTTTTCGTATCAAGCAGGCATCTCCCTGTCCAACATTAATGAAGCTAACCTCCTCGCTAACGAAGTTTTTAAACGGCACTAGATAAAGTGTTAGCCCTACAAGTAAAGCTCCAATAGCGGCCTTATAAATGGGTATAAAATCGATGCTCTTATAGTAGAAATAGACTAGAAGAATTAAAACATATATTAAAATCCAATATTCATTAAATGGAGGGGCATTAATTTGAAAAGAAGCATAGCTTAGCCAACCCAAAAGATTAGATATTCCCTTATAACAAAAGTCCACCACACCATAAATCGGTATTCCATAAAAAGTCACTAACGCAAATATCGCCACCACAACAAATAAAGGAGAAAGCAACAATTGCAAAGGCAAAGATAAAGGATTTAGCCCGTTGTAGAATTTCAATTCAAAAGGAATGAAGTATAGATAAAATAAACATAACTCCATAATCCTTTTCCTAATTCGTTTATGATGGATAATTGCGTCTTTTATGAATATCCCAAATAAAGGTGTCATATAGCCAAGAACAAAAGATATTTGATATGACAAATGATAATCTACAAGGATAAAAAACATAGCAGATATTGATAATAAATCAATATGCTTAAACTTATTCTTCAGAAAAAGATCATTGATGCACTTTAAAAGTTCAATCAGACAAATTCGAATGATTGTAAATCTTGGGAAAGTGAAAATTAAATATGGAAATAAAAAAGCAAGTGACAGATATTTGATCCTTTTGTTTTTGATGAAATAAGACAAAATAAACTCTATAAAGTGCAAAAAGGCATAAATATATAAACCTGTCGCGTTTGCAAATTTAGTAAGGTGTAAGCGATTGATGTTTGTTAAATCCTCACTATCGTCATTTAAAGAAAATAGCATCGAGCCAATGATCGTTTTGCTTTCATCATTAAAGTGAGATAGGAATTTTTGTTGTTTTTCTTTTATTCTGATGGGATTAGAGAATTTAACTTCTACCCCATCCGGATAAAGCTGATAATTAACTCCTTTTTTCTTTAAATAATCCTCAAAATCGAATTGTGATTCTATTCTAGTAAAATCAAGACTCTTTTTCTTCCCTTTTATCTTAAGATAATCACCAATTTCAAATTCATTATTCTTACTATATGTATAGAGCTTTTCTCCTTTGGAGAGCAAGATGAAATAATTTTGATGGGAATCAATTACAATGCCGGCGTAATATTCTTGCTTAAAATCAAATTTAACAAACGATAATCCCACTCCCAAGCCAAAAGCAATCAAGCATATAACACTTATTCTCTTTCCATAATTCCTTATTAAGATAATTAAAATAAGAAAACCTATAATGCCAAAGACTATATAAGAGAATCTAAGTGATACACCTAAATATAAATATAGGAAAATGAAAAACAGTATCACGCGTGAAGAATGACGAAGTTTCTAATTTTACGATAAGTAGCGTTACCAATTCCGTAGACTTCAGTTAATTGCTCAAGAGTCTTAAATGATCCATTGCTTGTTCGATAACTAACAATTGAACTAGCAATTGATGAAGTAATACCGTTGATTGTCATCAATTTATCAGCATCATCAACATTAATGTTGACTTTGGCAATTTCTGAATTGTTACAGACATCTGTGTTATCAAATTTAGATGCAATATAGTAGGTGTTTCCGTTCTTGAGTGTTGCATCCTCATAGTACGCTAAAGAATCTGCATTACTTGTTGTACCACCACCAGCATTAATTAAGTCAGCCATGGTAACTGTTCCAGAAGATAGCACATATGTTCCTGGTTTTTGTACCTCTCCTTCAATTGTGTAGGAATAGCCTTTTTCGTTTTGAGCTATTTCCGAGTCGTTGGTTGTTTTTGTGTTGTTAACTTTCGGATCAATAATCATAAAACCGATTATGACTACTGCTGCTGCGATGACAACACCAATAATAACTTTGTACATATAAAAAACCTCCTACCAACTAATAGGAGGCTTTTGCTATTTTTTTGTCACTTTTTTTGAAAAAGATTATTTTGAACCAATCTTTAAGATTTCAACTTTATAGTTTTTGATAGCTTTGACATCAATGATGTCACCAACTGATTTGCCCATAATGGCTTCGCCTAAAGCACAAGAGTTTGAAATTTTACCGTTAAATGGATCGCTTTCAACTGTACCGACGATCATATATTCGGCTTCTTTGCCAGTTTCGACAAATCTTAATGTGACTGTTGAACCTAAACCAACACGATTGCCTTTAGAATTTTCTTCTAAAATTTCACTGTTATTTAAGATATCTTCGATTTCTTTAATACGACTTTCGACTTCGGCTTGTTTTTGTCTGGCGGCATCATAGTCAGCGTTTTCGCTTAAGTCACCTTGTGCACGAGCTTCGGCTAATTGACGTTTAACTTCATCTCTAACAACATCAATTAAATAACGTAATTCTTCTTCAAGTTTTTTATATCCAGCTTTAGTGAGTTTTGTTTTCTCTGCCATAATAGTACCTCAATAATTTTTTGCGAACGTTATTATAACAAATAACGAACTGATAATTCCATAGTTTATTTATGAAGTTGCGTTCTATATAATAGAAGTCGTGAAAAAAGACGGCAAATTCTTCCAAATATTAATTCTATTCCTCACCTTTTTGAAAATTGGTGCTTTTACTTTTGGTGGCGGATACGCAATGATTCCCATCATTCAAAAAGAAGTTGTCGAGAAGCGTAGATGGGCCACAAACGCGGATATATTAGAAATTTTAGCGATTAGTGAATCCACTCCTGGGCCAATCTCAGTAAACGCAGCTACATATATTGGTTTCAGAGTTGCGGGATTCTGGGGAAGCCTTTTTGCAACTTTAGGATTAGCTTTACCATCATTTGTCATTATTTTCGTTATCTCATTTTTCTATAAAACGTTTATGACTTGGAGAATAGTTCAGGCCGCATTTAAAGGGTTAAGCATTGGAGTTATTATCCTACTTTGTATGGCAGTCATTAAACTTAAAAAGTCTATTCCAAATTCTTTTCTCTCAGTCATTTTATTTGTTATAACTTTTGTGGGTATGATGCTCATAAATTTATTTAGTTGGAAGATTCCTTCCGTTACTTTAATATTCATTGGATTTGGCTTATTAGTCGGTATTGTTACTACCGCTATTACTAGAAAGGAGAAGAAAAAATGATTTATTTTGAATTGTTTTATACCTTCTTTCTAATTGGTTTATTCACCTTTGGTGGTGGCTACGCCATGATTCCAATGATTGAAGATCAAATTGTCGGAAAAGGATGGATGACAGATGCTCAACTTACCGATTTTATCGCTATTAGTGAAACTACGCCCGGCCCATTTGCTATTAATATATCAACCTTTGTGGGTTCACAAACCGGCGGTATATTCGGTGCTATTTGTTCAACAATAGGTGTCATTTTGCCTTCCTTCATCATCATTCTTTTAGTGGCTATTATCTTGTCGAAATTCTTAAAGAATAGATTTGTTAAAGGTGCATTAAATGGAGTAAAGCCGGTTATTGTTGCTTTAATCGCAGTTACCGCAGTGACATTCTTTATTAAAACGATATTATTCTCTGGAAATGCGATTAGATCTGTGCCAATGTATTTTGACCGCGCCGCATTTACATTGTTATTTGTCTTAGCAAGTTTTGCTATTATTTATAAAATAAATAAAAAGAAGAGTGTTAATCCGATTTCACTCCTCTTGTTAAGTGCCTTTTTTGGAATAGTATTATTCTATTAGGCTTCTTCTTTTATTTCTTGAATTTTTGGATCTTCTTGATAAGCGTTGAAAACTTCTTCAACTTCTGCGTATTCATCAGGATCTTCGATTTCTTCTAATTCACCACTGTCTTTGTAGCGCATAGCAAAGACTTCATCAGGGTTTTCTTCACTATAGAAGAAGACATATGAAGTTTTTCTTTCTTCGTTATCATAGGTAAATAGAACAGTCATTAAATGTTCATTACCTTCTTCATCAACAATTGTAATTGTTTCGTTTTCCTTAACCATTATCTTCTCTCCTTCATTCTTACGTATGTATCTAATATAATGCAGGCCGCAATACGATCGACACTATTTTTTCTTTGCGCATGATTCATTCCTCTTTCGCTTATGGAATTATTCGCACTAACAGAAGTTAATCTTTCATCAACAGTGTTGATAATCAAGCCTGGTTTTTCTTTCAACAAATCTTCTTTAAATCTTAGAACATTGTTGGCCATTTCTGACATATTTCCACTTAAGTGGAGTGGAAGGCCAATCGCGATTTCATTGATGCCCATTTTCTCTAATAATTCTAAGACATGTTTTCTCGCGACAATATATTGATTTCTATCAAATCTAAATGTCTCAATGCCGTGAACAAATCCAAATGAATCGCTATAAGCGATACCAAGTGTAGTTGTGCCAAGATCTAATCCCAAAACTTTATCTAACATTATTTGATTAAGCCTTTCACTAAATCATTGATTTCACTGACTTTGGAGGCATCTTTACCAGAACCACTAGCCATATCTGGTCTACCGCCACCATTGCCACCTAATTTGTTAGCAACTGCTCTAATAATCGTTCCAGCCAATAAACCTTTTTCAATAGCCTTTTTGCTAGATAAAACGACGATTGGTAAGTTGCCATTTTCTTCACCAATTAAGACGATAAGATAATTTTCTTTTGCGGTTTTTAAATTATCAGCAAGTGATAATAAATTATCTCTCTTATTACCTTTTAGGTAAGAAACTAATAAATTCACACCATTAATCTCTTCAAAGCTATCTTTCAAAGATTGTGAAGATAAATAAGATAATTTATCGTTTAAAGACACATTGAGTTTTCTCATGTCTTCTTTTTCTTTTAATAAAGAAGTAATGCGGGCTGGTACATCTGAATATGAACCGATGGATAATAAATCTCTAGATCTCACTAATAAAGCTTCTCTCTTTTTAATGAGTTCATATGCTCCAAAAGAGGTTCTGGCTTGAATTCTACGAATGCCTGCCGCGACACTTTCTTCATATTCTATGACAAAGATGCCAATATCAGAGGTATTGCTGACATGTGTTCCACCACAAAATTCTTTACTGACATCGCCAAAGCACACTACTCTAACAACATCGCCATATTTATCATCAAATAAGGCTTTTGCGCCAATCTTTTTAGCTTCTTCAATTGGGAGAACTTTGGTTTCTGATGGGATGCCTTCAGCAATCCATTCATTAACCTTCTTTTCCACTTCAGCTAATTCTTCAGCACTAACCTTTTGGTAATGATTAAAGTCAAAGTGTGAATATTCATCATTAACATAAGAACCGTGTTGAGAGATGTGGTCACCAAGAACATCAGTTAAAGCTTTTTGTAATAAGTGAACAGAAGAGTGATTTCTCATAATTCTCATTCTTCTTAATTCATCGACCTTAACAGTGACTTTGTCTCCTTGTTTCACTTCACCATATAAAACTTCAACATGATGTAAATGTTGTTTATTTGGAGCTTTAATAACGTTTGTAACTTTTAAAGCAAGTTCATCATTTTCAATAGTGCCAGTATCAGCAACTTGACCACCGCTTTCAGCGTAGAATGTGGTCTTATCTAAAATAATGTCACCTTCATCAGAGATGGAATCAACTTTTACTCCATCTTTAAATAAAGCAACTACTGTGGCTTCAATTGGTTTGACACCATAGGTAAATTCGCTTTTAATTGTGCAATCAATCAAATCTTTTGATTGCTTATTCATACTTTGCAAATCACCGCGTGCTTTTCTAGCTCTTTCTTTTTGTTCTTCCATAAGCTTTTCAAAGCCTTTTAAATCGACTTTAACGTGATTCTCATCGCAGATTTCCATTGTGAGTTCTTTTGGGAAACCAAAGGTATCGTAAAGTAAAAACATATCCTTTGCAGCGAGTTCATCTTTTCCTTTGATTGATTTAAGTAAGAGGTTTTCACCGTTTTCTAACGTTTTAAGGAACTTTTCTTCTTCCGCCTTAATCATCTTTGCAATGATTTCTTTCTTGCCTTGGAGATATGGATAATAAGCTTTCATGATTTCCGCAACTATATCAACAAGTTGATATAAGAATGGATGAACGATGCCTAAAACACGTCCATAACGCTCAGCTCTTCTAAGAAGTCTGCGTAAAACATAGCCTCTTCCTTCATTGGAGAACATTTCACCATCCGCTAAAGCGAATGTAATAGCTCTAATATGATCAGCGATAACACGGAAAGCTAAAGTATTATCTTCATATTTTTTGCCAGAATATTCTTGAACCTTTTCAATGATTGGCCAGAATAAATCGGTTTCAAAGTTTGTTTCTGTTCCTTGAATAATACAAGCTAATCTTTCTAAGCCGGCACCGGTATCGATGTTTTTGCTTGGTAATTCCTTATAATCCTCTCTTTTTACACCGGAAACTGAGTTAAATTGAGAGAAGACAATATTCCATATTTCGATGTATCTATCGTTTTCGATATCATCGACTAATAATTTAATACCTAATTTATCAGGATCGTATTTTTCACCTCTATCAAAGAAGATTTCGGTATCTGGACCACATGGACCTTCACCGATTTCCCAGAAGTTATCTTCTTTAGGAACTAAATGAGATTCTTCAATTCCCGCATCCATCCAACATTTTTTAGTATCTAAATCATGTGGGTGATATGTGATATATAGCTTTTCCTTAGGAAAAGCAAACCACTTCTCTGATGTCAATAATTCGACAGCCCAAGGGATGACTTCTTTTCTGAAATAATCACCGATTGAGAAGTTGCCCAACATTTCAAAGAATGTGTGATGTCTTGCGGTGTGTCCAACATTTTCAATGTCGTTTGTACGAATTGATTTTTGAGCATTTGTAATTCTTCTGCTTGGTGGAATTTCGCTGCCATCAAAATATTTCTTTAATGCGGCAACGCCAGCGTTAATCCATAGTAAAGTTGGATCGTTCTTAGGAATTAAAGAACTACCTGGTTCAACGTGGTGGCCTTTACTTTTAAAGAAGTCTAACCACATTTGTCTAATTTCACTTGATGTCATTTTTTTCATAAAAATTCCTCCAAATATAAGAAAACGTTCCTTTTAAGGAACGATAATATACCGCGGTACCATCCTTATTCATTCGCTATTACGAATGCACTTATTTAAACTTTTTCGCAGTTAACGGCGATGATTGGTCGCTTTCTTCAGAAGTGGCCCACTTATTTATCACTTATGTCCTTTTCACCGCTAGACACTCGCTATTAAGTCTTCAATAAGCTTCTCTTCTTGCTCAACGTCAATAAAATATCATATATTTTACTAAAAAACTATGTTTAATTAGCAAAAATAACATTTTGCTAGCAATTGATTTTTCCTTTATAGAAAGTCTTATCAATTAAACCCCCGCCCAAACATATATCTCCATCATACAATACAGCCGCTTGTCCTGGAGTAACAGCTTTATATGGCTCATCATAGATGAGTTCAATAGTATTTTCATCAAGATAATGGATAGTAACACCTTTATCTTCTTGTCTGTATCTAAATTTAGCGAATATATGTTGTCCTTCTTTAGGTTTATTGGTAATAAAGTTTAATTGATCAACTGTACACTTATCGCTAAATAAGTAATCGTTTTCTTCTCCGCTAGCAACATAAAGAATATTCTTTTGGATATCTTTTTTAGCAATGAACCAGCCTTTAGCAACTTCTCCATGAATACCGCCTATGCCTAGTCCTTTTCTTTGGCCAATTGTGTAATACATAGCGCCTTCGTGCGTGCCGATAACTCTACCAGTTTCAATATCTACGATATTGCCTTTTTGAGCAGGTATATAATTCTTTAAAAATTCACGGAAATTTCTTTCGCCAATAAAACATACGCCGGTGCTATCTTTCTTATCCATGACTGATGAAAGATTTAGCTCGTGGGCAATTTTTCTAACTTCAGTTTTATCAATATCTCCTAGAGGGAATAAACATGAAGAAACTTGCTCTTGATTTATTTGTGACAAAAAATAAGTTTGGTCTTTATTCTTATCAAAAGATTTACATAAATAAGTTTTTCCATTTTTATCGATTCGTTTTGCATAATGGCCCATAGCAATCATGTCAAAGCCATTTTTCTTAGCAAAATTTAAAAATGCATCAAATTTAATATATTTGTTACAGAAAATATCAGGGTTTGGAGTTCTTCCAGCTTTATATTCGCGAATTAAATAAGAAAATACATCGTCCCAATATTCTTTAACAAAATCGATTCTCAATAACGGTATGCCAAGCATTTTAGCGACTGCGACGGCATCATCATAATCTTTTTCTTGTGGACATTGATTATTATTAATTGTTGGGTTACCTAAATAATCGTTGTTTGCTAAAGCGTCCCAGTTACGCATAAAACAGGCTGAAACATCATAACCTTGTTTAATTAATAAATGTGCCGCGACAGCTGAATCAACACCGCCAGATAAGCCAATCAAAACTTTCATTATTGGAACAACTCCTTGCTATCTAAAAGTAGGGTAAATGGTCCATCGTTGACTGAAGTGACTTTCATATCTGCTCCAAAAACACCTGTAGATACTTTTTGATGCTTCAATTCAAGTTGTTGATTGAAATAATCGTATAAAGGTTCAGCTTCTCCAGGTCTTAATGCATCAACAAATGATGGTCTTCTTCCTTTTGCGGCATTTGCATATAAAGTAAATTGACTGACGGACAAAATGGATCCGTTAACATCTTGTAATGAAATGTTGATTTGTCCATGTTCATCAGGGAAGACTCTTAAAGACAATATTTTATCAACCATTTTATCAACGGTTTCTTTGTTGTCTCCATCAGTAAAACCCACTAAAAGTAAATAACCACGAGAAATCTCACCAACAATACGATTGTTGATCGACACATTTGCGCTTAAGACTGTAGTTAAAACAACACGCATATTATTTCTTCACCTTGTCCCAATATTCTTTTAGAGTTTGTTCAAATTTATTGTCTTGATAAATATAATATTTCGCATCTTTTATATCATCAGGTAAATATTGTTGCTTTACCCAATGATGTGAATAGTTATGAGGATATTTATAATTTTGTCCTTTTACCTTTGCATCCTCGCCATCAAAGTGTGTGTTTTGTAATGAACGAGGAACATTAATCCCCTTCCCTTGATGGACATCAGAAATTGCTGTATCAATAGCCAAAACTGCCGAATTACTCTTAGGAGCAGTCGCGATTAAAATAATTGCGTTTGTTAATGGGAGTCTTGCTTCTGGCATGCCAAGTTGTAAAGCAGAATCGACGCATGCTTTAACAATAGGAATGATGTTTGGATAAGCCATTCCCACATCTTCTGAAGCTGAGCAAAGCAATCTTCTACATGCTGCGATTAAGTCGCCGGCCTCTAGCATTTTAGCCAAATAAAAGACCGCTGCATTGGGATCAGAGCCCCTTAAAGATTTCATTAAAGCGGATAAATTATCAAAGTGTTTATCTTCGCTTCTATCATAGGAAATATTGGCTTTATCAATAAGCGAATTCACCATTTTTAGCGTGATTTTGCTGCTTTTTGTGAGGGAATTGCTAAGAAATTCGAGATTATTGAGGGCTTTTCTCATATCGCCATTTGCGGAAAGTGCAAGCAAAGATAAGGCCTCTTTTTCAAACGTCACATTAATTTCTTTGGCGGCTCTAAGCAAACCTTTTTGAATTTCGTCTTTTGTGATTGCTTTAAATTCAAAAACAGTACAACGAGATAACAACGCTGGGTAGATATAGAAATATGGATTCTCGGTTGTGGAAGCAATTAAAGTTATGTCACCATTTTCCACAAACTCGAGCAATGATTGTTGTTGTTTTTTGTTAAGATATTGGATCTCATCTAGATATAATAAGATACCATTTGTATTAAATAGACCATTGATGTCAGCGATGACTTTTTTAATATCTTCTGTTCCGGCAGTTGTTCCATTCAATTTATAAAGGCTCATGTTAGCTTTTTTCGCTATTATGTTCGCCATTGTGGTTTTGCCGGTTCCTGGAGGACCATAAAAAATCATGTTGGAAATATGACCTGAGTCAATAAATTTTCTAAAAGAAGAATCTTTATTCAATAAGTGAGTTTGCCCCACCATATCTTCAATTCTTTCTGGTCTTATTAAATCTGCTAATGGTTTTTTCATGCGTATATAATACTTTTCTTTTCTTGTATAATCAAGAAATACACTCTATTAAAGGTAAATAAAAATCCAGTTCATTAAAGAACCGGATATTTTTATTAATTAATAAATTAATTATTTCTCGATGATTTCCTTGATAACAGGACGCGCTTCAACTTTCTCTTTAACAATTACGTAAGCGTGTTTAATGTCTTCAATGATTGGAAGATATTCTGATTCAGGTTTGTTGGTGTGAATTGTGCACAACGTTTCGCCTTTTTTGACATAATCTCCAATCTTCTTGTTGAGCATAATACCAGCGGACATGTCAATGACGTCTTCGAGTGTTTCTCTACCACCACCGAGCTTCATACTGCTAACGCCAATTTCAAGAGCTTCTAATTCTTTGACATAACCATCTTGTTCTGCTTTGACATCAACAATGTGTTTGGCGAGTTCAAATTTCTCTGGATGTAGGATATATGATAAATCTCCGCCTTGTGCTTCGATCATCAAACAGAATTTCTCAAAGGCCTTACCATTTTTGATACATTCAACAAGAGCTTTTCTACCTTCTTCTTTGGTTTTGAATACTTTGGCTTGTTGAAGCATAATTGAACCTGCTGTGTAGCATAATTCCATTAAATCTTCTGGTCCTTCGCCATGTAAAGCGGCGATTGCTTCTTTGACTTCAAGAGCATTACCAACAGCTTTACCTAAAGGTTCACTCATATCAGAAAGAACGGCTCTGGTATCTCTACCTAATCTATTTCCGATTTCGACCATGATGTTAGCGAGTTCTCTTGCGTCATCCATGTTTTTCATGAATGCACCTTCACCTACGGTGACATCTAATAAAATGGTATCAGCACCACTAGCTAATTTCTTTGACATAACGCTAGCGGCAATTAAAGGAATGGATTCAACTGTTCCAGTAACATCTCTCAATGCGTACATTTTCTTATCGGCAGGAACTAGTGATGCGGTTTGTCCAACAATTGCGCAACCAATTCTATTAACTTGATCGACAAATCTTTGACCTTCGATGGCGATTGTGACACCAGGAATGGACTCTAACTTATCTAATGTGCCACCAGTATGACCTAAACCACGACCGCTCAATTTTGCTAATGTCGCACCACAAGCAGCGACCATTGGGCCTAAAACTAAACTAGTTTTATCACCAACACCACCTGTTGAGTGTTTATCGACTTTAACACCTTTAAGCATTGATAAATCTAAGACTTCACCAGAATGTTCCATGGCATCAGTCAATGTACTGACTTCTCTTTTACTCATTCCACGGAAAACAATGGCCATTTGCATAGCGCTACTTTGATAATCAGGAATTTCTCCTTTTGTGTAGCCATTTACCCAGAAGCGAATTTCTTCATCGCTTAATTCATGACCATCACGTTTTTTGATAATCAAATCTACCATTCTCATATATAAATACCTCGCTATAATCATAACATATTAGAAGATAAACTTTGCATATATTTTCTATAAGAAAAGTCATAATATATTTGTATGAACTTTTACGAACATTTGAAATCATATTTAAACGATGAACAAATCGATAAATTAAAAGCTTCATTAAGTGAAGAAAATAAGCATGGTGTTTTAGTAAACACCAAAAAGATGAGTGATGAGATGTTTTTATCACTGTTTCCTCATGTCGAAAAACACCCAATTGTAAAACACGCTTATATATTTGATAAAAGAGAATATGAGCTAGGAAAAAGTATATATCATGCTTTAGGATGCTTCTATATTCAAGAGCCTTCCGCAATGGTCCCTGCCTACTTACTTAATGCACAAGAAGGCGATATTGTTTTGGATTTATGTGCAGCTCCTGGAGGAAAAACAATACAGACATCACTACTAATGAATGATTCTGGTTTGATTGTTGCTAATGATCTATCAAAGTCTCGTGCTTTTTCTATTATCGAAAACGAAGAAAGATTAGGTTTAGGAAACATCATCGTCACAAATAATGACTTTTCTAAAATATATAAAAACTATTTATCAACTTTTGACAAAATCATTTTAGATGCCCCATGTTCTGGATCCGGCATGTTCAGAAAAGAAGATAAAATGATGCAGGATTGGTCTTATAACAAAGTTTTGAAATTCGCGGAAATACAAAAAGAATTGATCCTATATGCATATGAAATGCTAAAACCAGGTGGAACTATGTGTTATTCAACGTGCTCTTTTTCTCTAGAAGAAGATGAAGATGTCATTGAATATTTATTAGAGAAAACTGATGCGGAAATCGTTAAAAGTGACCACCAGCTTTTCTTTAGAAAAGACAATAACCCGTTGGGCTTTCATCTATTGCCATCATTGTTCCCTGGAGAAGGACATTATATTTGCTTAATAAGGAAACCTGGAGTGTTTATAAAAGCACCTAATTCTAAGACAAATAAAACTGGAAAATATGGTTTCCAATTTGAGTATAAGTTTGGTAATTATCTATTTGGAAACAATGTTTCTTTTAATACCAAACATCTTAATATTGTGCGCTTAGGTGTTAAAATTGGCGAGATATTTAATAATGACATTAAATATGATTATCACTATGCGCATTATATCCAAAAATTTAGTAAAAAATACGAACTTAATGACGCTCAAGTTAAAACTTATTTCACCGGTAATGTGCTAAATGTTCCTATTGATAAAGGAACCTATTTATTAACATATAAAGGCATTAGTGTTGATATTACTAAATCCGATGGAAGAATGATCAAAAATTCACTTCCCAAAGGACTAAGAACAAAATAAAAAAGATTAGTTTTAACTAATCTTTAGAATATTTGATTGAAACGATAATTTTTCTTGTTATATTTCAACATCAATTGATGATCTTTGGCTTTTAAGTTGAATGTCACCGCTCTTTCGATACGGTCATGAACAACTTCGGCAATTTGCTGTGTCGTCATATCTTTATATTCCTCGTAACAAAGAGGTTTCAAGAATTCAACGCAAACAGGATATCTCTTATAAAGAGGTTTTTTCTTAAGTGGTCTAAATGTTCCGTAAATGGCAACTGGCACTATTGGAGTCTGGCTCTTATAGGCGGGTCTAAATGTTCCGTGATGGAATTCAGGAATATTATGCATTTGATCTTTATTTCTTGTACCTTCAGGGAAAATAATCCAGCTCTTATCTTTTTTCTCAGTTAAATCTTTCTCCACCGCCATCATGATACGAAGACTTTGTTTTAAGTCTCCTCTATCCAAGAATTGTCCTTCAATTCCGGTGATGACTTTTCCAGCAAATGGTTTGTTTTGCAATTCCTTTTTAGCAACAAATGTGCATGGTTTATCCAATAAACATATTAATGATACAGGATCATAAGCGGATAAATGGTTGCAAACAAAGAAACAAGTTTCTTTAGGAACGTTTTCTAATCCTTCAACGTGATGTTCAATGTCTAAAGCTTTGGATAATCTAATCAATAGTTTTCTCAGTTTTTTATAACGGTATTCAAATGGAATTATAGCGACCTTTTTGGCGAATTTTCTGATCCACGAAAAATAAGCCACAATAATGTGACCGCCTACTCTAAAAACCGCTTTTAAAAAATGCCACATAATTACTTTTTATATAAAACCTGGATTGATAACGGAGAAATCATTCCGTTTTTTGTAAATACTTTTTGAGTCTTCTTATCGGAAGAAATGAACACTGAATAATAATCATCTAATTCATATGTCTTTGGTTCACTGTTTGGATTGATTAATAAGGCGACTTTTTTATTTGGCTTAACAAGATCTTCTTTGTCGCAGTTATATGCAATGATTCCATTGTTCCAATACATGGTGTCAAAAATCTTATTTAAATCGCTATTCTCTTTAACGTTAAGATAAGAATACATTCTCTTTCTAAAAGAAATTGTCTTGGCTAATTCTTCCACCATTTCAAATCTTTCATCAACGAGTTTCCAATCCATATTGTTAACTTTTAATAAATTATATGTATTATCTAATCCAGACTTTGATAATCCAATTTCTTGACCCATATGGATGAAAGGAATTCCAAGCGCAAACAAAACTAATTTATTCGCAAACAAAACCCTCTTTAATAAAACATCTTTTGGTTCGTCTTCATTAGAAAAAGATAGTTTATCAAAAAGCGTGTTGTTATCATGACACTCAACATAGTTAAGTGATTGGTTGATGTCTAAGAAACGGTGTTTGAATGGATAATCAATAGAACAACCTCTCATGGCATAGTTAAATGCGCTGGCGTTTTCTAGATTTCCACCGACATATCCTTTTTGGCGAATGGAATCTTTGAAGTTCCCACCTCTTAATGTGTCGCGGAATAAATCGTTAAAGAATCCAATACCTGGCATTCTATCGGCGTTTTCTGAACAAGCCTTCTGAGATAAAGGAAGTTCGGAGCCCATATTCCAGCCCTCACCATAGAAAATAATATCTTCTTTGAGCTTTTTACAAATCTTGAAGCCTTGATTAACGGTTTCAATATCCATTAAACCCATCAAATCGAAGCGGTAGCCATCGATATCAAAGATATCGGTAAAATATTCAAGAGATTCAAGAATCGCTTTTCTAGCCATCTTTCTTTCACTGGCAAAATCATCACCACATCCAGAAGCACATGCTTGAAGTCCATTTGGTCGACGACGATAGAAATAATTAGGGACAACTTTTTCAAAAGATGTATACATGAATTCGTATAAATGGTTATAGACAACATCCATTACTACGCGAATATCATTTTTGTGTAAAGCTTCCACCATTTCTTTGAATTCTAATAAACGATTCATTGGATCTTCTGGTTTAGTGGAATAACTACCTTCAATTGCGAAGAATGATGTTGGGTTATATCCCCAGTTATATCCTTTGGATATGTCTTTATCATCATTACCATAGAAATCCATTACAGGCAGGATTTGCAAATGAGTAATTCCTAAATACTTTAGATAATCTAAACCAGCGGGATTACCGCCTTTAGTCTTTCTTCCTTCTTCTGTAAGAGAAAGGAACTTGCCTTTATTGACAATATTTGTGTTTTTATCTTCAGAAAAATCTCTAATACAAGTTTCATAAATAATCGCATCAGAGTTCTTTTTGAAATGGGTGGTTGGTTTAATCTTTTTAATGGCTTTAACTTGTTCAATGTCCACAACCGCAGAATATTCACTATTAAATGAAACGCCCTTTCCCCATGGGTCATTTGTTTCATTTACAATTCCACTATTGGTGACAATGTAATGATATTTTGCGTTTAATAAATCACCTTTTAATGTATATCTAAAGACGCCTTTTTCGCTTCTTTCCATGAAAAATCTCTGGAATTTGCCGTCAATTTCGATTTTTAGAACAACTTCAGATGCCAAAGGAGCCCAAACATTAAACTTGGTCTCTTCTTTGCTATAATTTGCGCCTAAATCGTTTCCATCATAATAGAATTTGTCATCGAATCCATGGAAATTTACAGCGTCAGAAACATCAACATTGATACGAGGAAAACCCTCAAGAACAATGACATAAGAATGGCCATATTCGAATTCTTTTTTCATTTCCAATTCAAATAAAGAAACACTGCTGTTGGAAATGTGCTTGGTGATGTTTAATTTTACTTCTGGTTCATCATCTTTCTTTAGAAAGAAGGATGGATTATATGGCAAACTAACTGCGGTAAAAAGCAAGACATTAATCTTGTTTAAAGAAACTAAGTTTGCCTGGAAATATGTATTTTTCATATGAAATTAAAAGCTTGTTTGGTCACTACTGACTGGAATGTCGCTTTCAACACTTCCATCGTAGAATTTATCTTTAATTAAGACCGGACACCCTTTGTTGCCTTCGGTTTCTTTAGCGACGATACCTTCGCTTTGCATACGCAAGAAGAAGCGACCCGCTCTATTGAAGCCAACACCCATTTCTCTTTGAATACGAGAAATTGACATATATTCTTGACTCATAACCCAGCCCTTGATTTCTTCATATTTAGCTTCTTCACTATTAGCTTGACTGGTTTGGAACTCAGTGGAAGCCAAAACTGGAGCAGCAGCTTTTGCACTAGCTTCT
>CACZZG010000009.1:0-5251 GCA_902785645.1 uncultured Erysipelotrichaceae bacterium
AATTAAATCAGAATAAAAGTAATAACCTACTTCTAAATCACTATTATCTTTGATAACATGCAATTCAAAGCCTTTTAATTTTTTAGCATCTTCTGGATTATTAATGCCTTCTAGTTTTACATAATCTATTTGACCCGAACTACGATAACGAACAGCTATATCTTCAACTCTTTCTTCAGTATTTGGATTATAGATAAAAACTTTATTTCCTTTTTTATATCTAATCTTTTGGTTTTGTGTACTTGAAAAAACTTTTAGAGTTCCATCTAATCCAAATGAATCTATAATTTTGCCAAGTGTTAGATATTCCATATTTATATATAAGAGGACTAATCCTCTTTTTCTTCATCAAATGATTCAAATTTCAAGAAGATTCGACGATTTTCACTTCTTCCTGCTACAGAAAGAATTTCTCTTAATGAATTAGCAATGATACCGTGTTTGCCGATTAAGCGAGCGGTATCTTCTTTTTCAGAAGCGACTAAAATGTCGATGTCTTTACCGTTTTCGTCTTCTACAACTCTTATCAAAACGGATTTTGGTTCTTCAACAATTGGATCAATGAGAGTGCGAATAATCTTCTCGTAATCCATTATTATTCTTCTGCTTTCTTAGTTGTCTTTTTTGCAGGTGCCTTTTTGGCTGGTTCTTTTTTGGCAGCTGGTTTTTTAGCTGGTTTTTCCTTTTTTGCAGGTTGGACTTTAGAAGCAGAGTATTTTTCTAATAATCCTTTACGATTGAAGACGGCTCTAACTGTATCGGATGGTGTAGCACCTAAATTTAACCATTTTAATGCTAATTCTTCATCGATAACTGCGTTTTCAACGCCTTTTTCTGGATCAAAGTAACCAATTTGTTCAATGTAACGGCCATCACGAGCGAAACGTGAATCAGCTGCAACAATTCTGAAGAATGGATCTTTATGACGACCAATTCTTGTTAATCTAATTTTAACGGACATAAAATGTAATCTCCTTTTTTACCGTGGATAATAGTAATTAATTATTGTCTATGTGTCAAGCATTTTTGCTTTACAGATTATTTCTTTTTAAATAAGAGTTTAATTTTATTAATTATTAGACCTAAATATAGGCAAGATGTGAATAGGATAAAATATGCCACTCCACCTAAAATATATGTCAATGTAGGAATGGTCAATCCCTTTAGATCTGTATCGAAATTTTTGAAGAGAATGAAGATTAAAATTCCCAATCCACATCCGAAAGATGTGATAATGAAATTAATTATGAAATATATTAACAACTTTTTCTCTTTTAAAGCTTCTTTATCAAAATATGTTGAAGTGCATTTATAGGTCATTAATAAATATAAGAAGGAGCAGACAACAATAGTGATGATAAATGGAATTAAAAGTACTTTATTGTTTGTTTGTCCATAAAGTGGTGAAAGCATCGCAAAAGCCACAACACCAACAGTAGGAATTAAGAATGATAAGAAAACCATGATGTTTTCCTTAATCATAAAAGCAAATTGTTTAAAGAAATGTGATTCTTTTTTCTTTGTAACTATATATTCTTCCTTTTTATAGGTAGTTGAAGTGGTGTTTTCACCAATAGAAATATCAGTAATATATTCTTCCTCAATTTCTTCTTCCTTCTCTGGAACTTTTTCAGTATCTTGTTGTTTCAAGACTATGACTAAAATCTGATCTTTTATTCTTTCTAGTTGTTGCTGTAACTCAGCGTTATTTTTATTTTCATCAAGATTGAGGTTGAACAAGATATAAGACGGCAAAATATCAGCAATTCTGGAAAAAATCGCTGCAATTTTGGCATTTTTTTCTTCATTTGTGGTTGTTGGAAGATCTTTAACTTCAAATAATTTTTGCTTAATTTCGTTAACTTTTTTCTCTTTTTCTTCTTTATCAACCAAGAAACATATATCGAATTTAATCAAAGAATTTACTGCGATGAGAATGATGGTTTTTGCTTCTTCTTCATTTGGAAAAACCTTAGTGTCATCAAGAATAAATTCGCCCTTTTCGAGGCTTTGATTTTTCAGTTTTAAAAACTCAAATTTATATCTTTCTTCATAAGGAATTTCATTGATAGTTCCTTTGTCAAAACTAAAAGAAATCTCCGTTTTAGGAGCATGTCTAGCTAATATCTTTGCGTCTACGACTTGTAACATAGTTAGATTATAGCACGAATTAAAAAATATAAAGTGATTGCAAATAAAAAATCAGGTTGTTAATATATTAAAGCATGTTTTGAACATGATACGGGTGCTCCGCTGTCGAATTGAGAATGAACACCAAGAGAAATTATATGAAGGAGGCTAGCCAAATTATGAATAATAATTTAGTCAATGAAGTCACCGCCAGCCAAATCAGAAACGATTTACCAAACTTCTCCTCAGGTGATGAAGTTAAAGTTTCTGTCAGAATTATTGAAGGAAACAAATCCCGTATTCAAAATTTCCAAGGCGTCGTTATTTGCCGTCGTGGTGGTGGTGTGAGCGAAACCTTTACCGTTCGTAAGATGTCAAGTGGCATCGGTGTGGAAAGAACATTCCCAGTCAATTCTCCTGTTATCGCTTCAATCCAAGTGGTTCGTCGTGGTAAAGTCAGAAGAAATAAGATCACTTACATTCGTAAACTTTCTGGTAAATCCGCTCGTATTAAAGAAATTCTTTAATCAAAACCTAAAAAGAGTCTTAAAGGCTCTTTTTTTGTTTGCGTACGCAGTTGCATCTATTCGTTTTAACTCATATAATGAGATACATTAATAGAGCATTTCATGAAAAACAAACTTAAACTTATTATTTGGCCTTTAATTTATTTGGTGCTTATCATTAATGTTTGCATCAGTTTTTTGTTTGTTTTTAGATCATATTATTTCAAATCAATTTTCGTTTCTGGCTCATCTATGGAACCTACCTTAAATGGTAATAGTGCTGGATTTGTTGATTATGGTTTAATTGATGACCACAAGAAAGCTATTGATGATATCAAACGTTTCCAAATTATTACCTGTTATTATCCATTTGCTGACTCCCATGACTATGTTGGTGGTTATAAACGTGGGAAAGAAAACACCGTTAATATGGATGAAGCATCTTACAAGATTAAACGTGTTTACGCCCTTCCTAACGAAACAATTAAGTTTGAAGTCGATGAAGATTTATACAATAAAGCTATTTCGTATGCTGACCCTTACTGTGAAGAAGCACAAAAATATGCCCAAGAAGCTCTTTCTGTTCTAGTTAAAAAGAACGGAGATTTATCTTTTGTTAAACAAGATATTAACTTTAAGAGAAAAATTAAAATTAGCCGCATGATGGATTATGCCAATTTTGAAGAATATGAACTCAAAGACGATGAATATTGGGTGATGGGTGATAACTACAGCGCTAGTTCAGATTGTTTTAATAAAAAAGAACCTATTTTCTATGACAACATAGTTGGTGTTTTAATTTCAATTAATGGTACTTGTAAGATTACCACTAAAGTTGATGAAAATGATGACGGCACAAAGATTTCTTATCGCTGTAAAGATAGAAAGATTCATTGGCCAAAATATTATTACTAGGTGAATTATGGCAAACGATATCCATTGGTTTCCTGGACATATGAATAAAGCTCTCCATGAAGTGGAAGAGAAGATTAAGATGATGGATGTCATCATCGAACTTTTAGATGCTCGTGCGCCTTTGTCTTCCGTGAATGAGAGATTGGAAAAAGCTACCGCCCATAAGAAGAAATTATTCTTAATTACTAAAGCTGATTTAGCGGATGAAAAACAAACCCAGCTTTGGATGAAACATTTTATGAGTCAAGATAGTGAAGTTCTTGTTGTTAATTTGACAAATAAAAATGCTTATAACTCAATTGCTAACGCAGTGATTAGATTGGGTAAGAGTAAGTGGCAAAAAGAAATGGCCAGAGGAATGAAACCTCAACCAATCAGAACAATGATTATTGGTATCCCTAATGTCGGTAAATCTTCTCTTATTAACTTATTAGCAAAACGCAAAGCTGCAGGTGTGCAAAATAAGCCTGGTTATACACGTGGTGAACAATGGATTCGAGTGAATAAAGACTTCATGCTTTTAGATACTCCAGGTATTCTCCCAATGAGCTATGAAAATAAAGAAAAAGCTGCAAATTTGGCATTAATTGGCTCAATTCGCGAAGATATTTTGCCAAATCATGATTTAGTTTCTTATTTATTAGATGAATTAAAATACCATTATCCCGATGCATTAAAAGATAGATTTGATATTAGTGAAATTACCTCTTATGAGAATGTTATTAGAGCAATTTCTGTTAGACGTGGATTGCTTACTTCTAGTGGTGGTTATGCCTTAGAAAAAGCGGAATCTCTTTTACTTAAAGAATTCAAGGATGGACTCCTTGGAAGGATTACTTTAGAGTGGCTCTAGATTACGAACAACAATACTATAACGATAAAGTACAATTAATCGTTGGATGTGATGAGGCCGGTAGAGGTTGCCTTTTAGGTGATGTCTTTGCGGGTGCAGTTATTCTTCCAAAAGATTTTCAATGTGATCTTATAAACGATTCCAAGCAACTTAGTGAAAAGCAAAGAGAAGAAGCCTTTATTATTATCAAGGAAAAAGCGATTGCCTGGGGCGTTGGTAGATGTACACCAGAAGAAATAGATAAGATCAATATTCTCAACGCTTCTCGTTTAGCTATGGAAAGAGCGATTGAAGATATGAACCATAAATTCGATATGATCATTACCGATTGTATGGATATTAAAAAATATAATGTTCCAGTCGTTTCTTTAATTCATGGTGACGCTTTAGCTTTATGCGTTGCTGCCGCAAGTATTGTCGCCAAAGTTTCAAGAGATCATTATTGTTTAGAATTAGACAAGAAATATCCTGAATATCATATTGCTAAGCATAAAGGATATGGCACCAAAGACCATCTTCAAGCCCTTGAACAATATGGTCCAAAAAGAGGCCTTCATCGTTTCTCTTATAAACCTGTTAAAAAATTTTTAATCGAAAAAGTTACTTTATTTTAAAAAAAGTGACAAAAAAATGACAAATACTTCCTATCTATATGGTGGGAGGTATTTTTTATGTATGAAAGCCGAGATTTATTAGTGGCTACTTCATTAAAGCACAAAGGAGATTGGGATAAGATTTATAAATCCTTAACTCAGCACGAAAAAATTGAAAAGCATTATATCGATGAAGCCCAGAATCTCAAGTGTAGTGTTGTGACGCTTTTAGATGAGTTTTATCCATCACAGTT
>CACZZG010000009.1:5320-40260 GCA_902785645.1 uncultured Erysipelotrichaceae bacterium
AGCAGGAACTATTCTGCCTATGGAGAAAAGATGACTAGATCAATAGCCAGTGGATTAGCACAGGCTGGTTATGTCATTGTTTCTGGAATGGCAATAGGAATTGATACTATCGCACAAAATGAAGCAATTGAAAATGGTGGTGGAACAGTTGCGGTATTAGGGTCTGGGATAGATTATTGTTATCCCGCAAGAAATAAGAAATTATACGAGCATCTAAAGAATTATCACTTAGTGATAAGTGAATATCCCGGAGATATAGTTCCGGAAAGCAGATTCTTTCCAATTAGAAATCGTATAATCGCTGGAATCAGTAAAACATTAGTGATTACAGAAGCTGAACCATTATCTGGAACATCCACAACTGCTGCCTTAGCATTAAACGGAAATGCTGATGTGATGTGTGTTCCTTATTTGGCAGGCTCACATTCTGAATGTAATAGACTTATCGCAGCTGGTGCAACTTTGGTGGAAGAGGCTGAAGATGTCATTAACAACATGTCGAGATATTAGTAAAAAAATCTTAAATAAATAAGTGTTTTATTTAATATAGAAAAGACTGATTGAAGTAGTTGACAAAGGTGTTTTAAGTCAGCATAATTTAGAGCGAATAAGGGGGTGGATTGATGAAATTAGTGATTGTTGAATCCCCTGCGAAGTGTACTACTATTAAGAAATATTTAGGTGAAGACTATCGTGTTGAAGCATCCCTAGGCCACGTTAGAGACCTCGCCACAAGAGGAAAAGGCGGACTTGGTGTTGACGTCGATAATGGCTTCGCGCCCACGTATATTATTAATAAAGATAAAGAAGCCGTCGTATATAAATTAAGAAATGCTGCTAGAGAAGCTGATGAAGTTATTTTAGCAACCGACCCTGATAGAGAAGGTGAAGCTATTGCCTGGCATTTAGCAGTTGTTTTAGGTTTGAACCCACAAACCGCCAAAAGATTGGAATTCCACGAAATCACTAGAGATTCAATTACCGAAGCCATGAAACATCCTCGTACTATCGATGGTAATTTAGTGGCTTCCCAAGAAACTAGACGTATCTTAGATCGTATTATTGGATTTAAATTATCTACTTTAATGTATAAAAAAATTCATTCTCGTTCCGCGGGAAGAGTGCAATCTGCCACACTTAAATTAATCGCGGATCACGATAAGGAAGTTGATGAATTTATTCCTAAGGAATATTGGAATATTTTGCTCAACGCAAAAGTCGGCAAAAAAGACTTCGCTTTGACCTTCCTTGGTGAAGATGGAAAAGCCATTGAAGTGAATAATGAAGAACAAGCTAGAGCCATCATTAATTCCATTCCGGATGATTTGAAAGTGGTGTCAGTAAATAAGGAATATCGCTTTAAAGAAAGCAAAGAACCATTTACCACTTCCACAATGCAACAAGAAGCATTCTCCAGACTTAAATTCAAAACTGATAAAACTCAAAAAGAAGCTCAAAAATTATATGAAGGTATTAATTTAGGTAATGAGCATGTTGGTTTAATCACCTATATGCGTACCGATTCCACACGTTTGTCATCTACGTATGTAGCACGTGCTCAAGCTTATATTATTGAAACTTTTGGCAAAGAGTATTTAGGTAAAGTTAAAAAGGAACATAAAGCTGAATTGGCTCAAGATGCACACGAAGCCATTCGACCAACTTCTAACCACCGTACACCTGAATCGGTTAGGCCTTATTTATCTAATGATCAATATAGACTTTATAAATTAATTTATAATCGCGCTTTAGCTTCCTTGATGAAACCAAAGAAAGAAGAAGTTTTGGTGGTTGTTCTTCAAGGTGGAAGATACACCTTTAAATTTGAATTAACTCATACCGTTTTTAAAGGTTATGAAATCGTTCTTCATGATCCTGATGAACCAAAAGATTATTCTGATAGTTTTCCTTCAATTAAAGAAGGTGATTCACTCCCGGTTAGTAAAAAGGATTGTGAACAAAAATTCACTCAAGCACCCGCGAGATATTCGGAAGCTAAATTAGTTAAATTAATGGAAGAAGTGGGAATTGGTAGACCATCAACCTATGCTTCCACAATTAAGATTCTTAGAGATAGAAAATATGTCGATGATGTCGGTGGCATTTTAACTACCACAGATCAAGGAAAGAAAACATCTTATGTTTTAAATAAATATTTCCCTGAAATTGTCGATGCCAAATATACCGCTCAAATGGAATCTAAACTAGATAATATTCAAGAAGGTAATAGTTCTAGATTAGATATTCTTACTAATTTCTACACATCATTCAATGATCAAGTTGTTAGAGCAACACATATTATGTATGTCGATGAAGATGAACCAACTGGTGAATTGTGTCCTGTTTGTGGTTCTCCATTAGTCATTAAGAATGGTGTGAATGGACAATTTGTTGGATGCAGCAATTATCCAAATTGTAAATATGTCAAAAAAGAACCCAAAAAAGAACTCGAATACATTGATGAACTTTGCCCAGTTTGTGGCAAACCACTTGTGAAAAGAAAAGATAAAAAAGGTAAAGAATTCATCGCTTGTTCCGGCTATCCAACATGTCATTATGTCAAACCAACAGAACAAAAACCTGCGGAAATTGTTAAAACATGTCCACAATGTGGCGGTGGATTAATTAGAAAAAGAGGCAAATATGGTTATTTCCTCGCATGTAATAATTATCCTAAATGCACATATATGGAAAAAATCATCAGAAAGAAACGGAAATAATTTCCGTTTTTTATTTATAAATAATAAAATAGTGTTATGAATAAACCGACCCATGACTTTTTAGAGTATTTAAAAAAGGAAAGAAACTATTCAGATAAGACTATTTTGAGTTATCAACATGACATCGATAAGTTTTTTAATTTCATTCTTAACGAAGGTGTCTTAATGGATGAAGTTGATCAAATAGTTATCAGGAATTTTTTAACTGAAGAACTCAATAGTGGTGTTAGTAAAAGATCCTGCAAAAGAAGACTTTCTGCATTAAAAGGTTTCTACTCATATCTTGTTAGAGAAAAAGTTGTGAAAGAAAATCCATTCTTATTAGTCTCTTCACCGAAATCTGATAAAACTTTTCCTCGTGTTTTATATAAAGACCAAATCAACGAAATAATTGATAACAATCGTAAGAGAACCGACCCATTGAAAGTAAGGGATCAAGCCATCTTATCAATGCTTTATTTCTGTGGACTTAGAGCTGCAGAATTAGTGGGATTAAATGTCCAAGATGTGAATCTTAGAAACCGTTATGTGAGAGTGCTTGGTAAAGGAAGAAAAGAAAGACTTGTTCCATTTACTGAAGAGTGTAAAAACGATGTACAAGAATATATCGATAATTTGCGTCCAGAGCTATTAAAAATCCAAAATAAGCCAACTCCTGCGCTGTTTTTGCCTGATTATACGTATACATCCGATACAGAAGAGAAGGCAAAAAAGGAGCCAAGAATGACCACAAGAGGACTTGAATATATCCTTGATAAAATTGAAGAAAAAACCGGGACGTTTGTCGGTTTACATCCACATATTTTGCGTCATAGTTTTGCCACTCATCTTCTTGATAATGGAGCGGATTTAAAAGTCATTCAAGAACTACTTGGACACACTTCTTTAAATGCCACACAGGTATATACTCATGTCTCTGTTGAAGCCATGAAGCAGGCATACATAGACGCATTTCCGCGTGCAAAAAAGAAATAATGCCTTGTCTTAGACAAAGGCTTTTGATAGTATATTAAACGCTGTGAGTATCACAGACTACACACATCGTGGATTGAACTCCCGTTGTGCTTCCTAAGAGAATTGGAAGTGGTTGAGTTCTTAGAAACGGTGGAGGAAAAACATAAGGAGGCTCAAAAAATGAGTGAAGAAGAAAAAGTTGTCGCTC
Organism: uncultured Erysipelotrichaceae bacterium; assembly: GCA_902785645.1. Lineage (GTDB taxonomy): Bacteria > Bacillota_I > Bacilli_A > RFN20 > CAG-826 > RUG13091. Next base: position 9,203 of record CACZZG010000009.1, read on the forward strand.
CTGAAGTAGCGGCTCCTGCAACCAATGAAATGGAAGCAGTCATGCATGATCCTGATGCACCAGTTATTACAATGAAGAAATTGTTAGAAGCTGGTTCACATTTTGGTCATCAAACACGCAGATGGAACCCAAAGATGAAAAAATACATCTATGGTGCTCGTAATGGTGTTTACATTTTAGACTTACAACAAACAGTTGATCTAGTCACAGTTGCTTATAAGGCAATGAAAGAAATCGTTGATAATGGCGGTAAAGTCTTATTTGTCGGTACAAAAAGACAATGCCAAGAAGCTGTTCAAGCTGAAGCATTACGTTCCGGTTCCTTCTACATCAACAATCGTTGGTTAGGTGGTACATTAACAAACTTCAAAACAATCCAATCTAGAATTAGATACTTAAAAGACTTAGAGAGAAGAGAAGAAGAAGGCGAATTAGATCTCCTTCCAAAACAAGAAGCTGCTCAACTCCGTAAAGAAAAAGAAAAATTATCCAAGAACTTAGAAGGTATCAAGGAAATGAGAAAAGTTCCTAACGCCTTATTCGTTGTTGATCCAAGAATTGAACACAATGCAGTTGCTGAAGCTCGCAAATTAAACATTCCTGTCTTCGGTATTATTGACACAAACAGCGATCCAGATGTCGTTGACTATGTCATTCCTGCAAACGATGACGCTATCCGTTCCGTTAGCTTAATCTTAGCGGTTATCGCTGATGCTATCGTTGAAAGTAAGGGTGGTTTACCAGTCGTTGCTTACGTCAAAGATGAAGGTGAATCAGTCACAATGAAAGACGTCATTCGTCAAACAGAAAAAGAAAACGCTGAAAAATTAGCAAGAATCAGAGCTGAAAGAGCAGCACGTCAAGAAGCTTATGAAAAAGAACAAGCTGAACGTGAAGCTGCTAGAGCCGCCGCTAATGGTGAAGAAGGCAAAAAAGCTCCTGCTAAAAAACCTCTTAGAAAGAAACCAGAACCAAAAGCCGAAGCCCCAAAAGCTGAAGCAGAAGGAGAAAGCAAATAATGGCTGAAGGAAATTTAATTGAATTAATTAAAGAATTACGTGAAAGAACCGGTGCCGGTTTAATGGATTGCAAAGGCGCATTATTAGCCAATGATTGCGATTTAGATAGAGCATCCGATTACTTACGTGAAAAAGGTTTAGCAAAAGCTGCTAAGAAAGCTAGCCGTATTGCTGCTGAAGGTTTAGCAATTGCTAAAAGATGTGAACGTTGTGGTTCCGTCGTCGTCTTAGAAGTCAACTGTGAAACAGACTTCGTTGCTAAAGGCGATGCCTTCCGTGCATTAGTCGATGAAGTTGCTAGTGTCATCTTAGAAAAGAGACCTGCAAACGTCGAAGAAGCTAAAGAACTTACATCTGAATTATTCGCAGATGCTACAGTCAAAATGGGCGAAAAATTTGATCTTCGTAGATTTGTTGTCTTAGATAGCAAAGATTCCGCTTATATCGCCAGCTACATCCATATGGGTGGCAAAATTGCTGTTGCTGTTGCATTAGATAAAGAAGATGCCGAACTCGGCAAAGGCTTAGCTATGCACATCGCTGCAAACAATCCTCAATACTTATCATTAAATGATGTTGCTCCAAGTGAAGTTGCTCATGAAAAAGAAGTTCAACTTGAAGCCGCAAAGAACGATCCAAAATTAGCCGGTAAACCTGCTGAAATGTTAGCCAAGATTATCGATGCTAAAGTTACTAAGTACTATTCCGAAATGGTCTTAGGTTCACAAATCTTCTTAATGGATGATTCCAAGACAGTTGCTCAAGTCTTAAAAGAAAAGGGCATCAACGTTTTGAAATTTGTCCGTTACCAAGTCGGTGAAGGTATTGAAAAACGTAAAGACGACTTCGCTAGCGAAGTTATGAACGAAGTTAACAAATAACTAATTTAGAAACACCTTTGGTGTTTCTTTTTTTACAGAAAAGGAGACGATTCATGTATAAAAGAGTGTTATTGAAGTTAAGTGGTGAAGCCTTAAAAGACGAAAACGCCATGCAAATTTTAAACGTCAGTTGTGTCCATAAAATGGCAGAAATGATGAAGGAACTACATGATCAAGGAGTTCAAATTTCTGTTGTTATCGGTGCTGGAAATATCTGGCGTGGTAATTTGGCAGATGGAATTGGTATTGAACGTGCACCAGCTGACTATATGGGCATGATGGGTACTGTAATGAACGCAGTGGCTATGTCTAGTGCTTTAAAGAAAAATGGTGTTGATTCAGTGGTGTTCTCTGCCTTACCTGCAATAGATGGTTTAACCACTCCATATAAAGTTGAAGAAGCAATTAAAGCGATGGTACAAGGTAAAGTCGCTTTCTTAGCAGGTGGTACTGGTAAACCATTCTTTACCACAGATACCGCTGCCACATTAAGAGCTCTTGAAACTAAGTGTGAAGCAATCTTCATGGGCAAGAATGGTGTAGAAGGTATTTACGATAAAGATCCAACGAAATTTTCTGACGCTAAATTCTTCGAAGAAATCACTTATCAAGAAATTCTTGAAAAGAAACTTCAAATTATGGATCTTTCCGCTGTAGAATTAATTAAAGATAAGGATGTGGAGATCAGAGTGTTTTCCATGTCAGATCCTAATAATTTCTTAAGAGTAGCGATGGGTGAAAAAATCGGTACTACATGTAAAAAAGGAGAATAATTTATGGATGAAATCGTTTTAGAAATGAAAGAGAGAATGACTAAGTCTATTGAATCACTTCATTTAAATCTTTCTACTTTAAGAACAGGTCGTGCTTCACCAGCCATCGTCGCCGGTGTTCAAATCGACTATTATGGTTCCATGACACCAATCAATCAAGTGTCTTCAATCTCTGTTCCAGAGCCAAGACAATTATTGATTAAGCCATATGATAAAAATGATGTAAAAGCTATCGTTTCTGCAATAAATGCTGCAAATCTTGGCTTAAATCCAATAAATGAAGGTACAGTTATTCGTTTAATTATTCCTGCATTAACACAAGATAGACGTGTTGAAATTTCTAAACAAGCCAAGAGATATGGCGAAGAAACCAAGGTCGCTGTCAGAAACATTCGTCGCGATTATGTCGACCTAGTTAAAGAAGATGACAGCATGCCTGAAGATTATCAAAAGAATGTTCTTGATGACATTCAAAAAGTGACTGATGAGACAATGAAACAAATTGATAACATCGTCGCTGAAAAAGAAAAAGAATTAATGTCAATTTAATAAGGAGATATAAATATGGCAGACGCAAAAGTTAAAGTTTATCACGTTAGCAAAAGAGCTTCCGACAACAAATGGCAAGTTTTCATTAGAGGAAGCGACAAAGTCATCAAGCTATTCTCCACAAAAGCTGAAGCTGAAGAATACTGTGCTAAGATGGCTAAGAATCAAGGTGCTACCTTATTAGTCCATAATTCCAAGGGCGCAAATAAAGGTAAAACCGGTGCTGCTAAAGTCAAAAAAGGCAAATAGTTAGAGCATTTATTAATGACCGTCGTTATTCGGCGGTCTTTTTTTGTATGTATTATATTTTTAATAAAGCATTTTTATTGTATAATAAACAAAAATATTACTATGGCTAATAAAAACGAATTAAAACATATCGCCTTCATCATGGATGGTAATGGTAGATGGGCGAAAGCAAGACACTTACCAAGACACTTAGGGCATAAAGCAGGTTGCGAAAGAGTAACAGAGATTTATGAAGAATGTTACGCGATTGGAATTAAAGCAATGTCTTTATATGCTTTTTCCACTGAAAACTGGAATCGTCCTAAAGCAGAAATTAATCATCTTTTTACCTATTTAGAAATTTTCTTTAAAAAAGAAATCAATCGTATGCTTAAAGATGGTTGCCGCATTATTGCTTCTGGTGATTTATCTAGACTTCCTTTAAAAACACAAAAGGTTGTTAATGACGCAATTGAAAGAACTAAAGAAGGAAAGAACTTCACTTTTAATATTTGTCTTAATTATGGTGGTAAGGCCGAAATCGTTAGAGCCGCTAAACTATTTGCTCAAGATGTTGTTGAAGGAAAAAGAGATATTGATTCATTAACTGAAGAAGAATTTGAACAATATTTATACACCAAAGATTTACCGCCTGTTGATCTATTGATTAGAACTAGTGGTGAGATGAGAACGTCCAACTATATGCCTTGGCAATTAGCGTATTCGGAATTTATATTCACAAAAGTGCCTTGGCCTGATTTTTCAAAAGAAGAATTACACAAATGTATAGATGAATTTAACAATCGAAATAGAAGATATGGAGGAATCTCCGAAGATGAAAAATAAAGAACTAGTACCAAACGAATTATCAAAAGAAACAAAAGCTTCAATGAAGACTCGTATTATTAGCGCGATAGTTGGAGCAATCATCGTTATCCCCGTTATCTTTGTAGGTGATTTTTTCATCTTTGGTGTAATGGCTTTCATTCTTTTGGTCAGCACATATGAAATCATTCACTGTGCGAAAAGAAAGTACAATATTGCCTTATATATTGTCGCCTTTATCTTGGCCTTATTAATGACATATTGGCCAATTATTAGATCTATGCCTGATTGCTTTAAAACGGCTGGATATGACTGGTCAAGTTGGAGAGTATTTAATGCATTTAATGAAATTTATATTTCATTATCAGTGTTAGCTTTATCCGCATTTGGTCTGTTTGTAATGGTCCTTATCGATAAAGGGTTCACTGTTAGGGATGCATGTTTTATTTTCACAATGATGTTAATCATCACTGTCGGATATCAATCTATTTTATATATTAGATATTTACCATCTAGTGCATATCATCAAGTCAACCATGTTGAAAATTATTTCAATATGTATGACAACTTAGAATCTTGTTTGTTGTTAGTCTATGTCTTATTAGGAACATTTATGACAGATATCGGTGCTTATTTCGTTGGTGTCTTTTTTGGAAAAAATAAGATGCTCGAAAGAATTTCTCCAAAGAAAACATGGGAAGGATTCTTTGGCGGTGTCATTATTTCCACGATTGCATCCTTTGGTTTTGGTATGGCATTCTGCTTAACTGGTCATCCATTAGTTTTAGGAATTTTAGATAAAGAACATTGGTATTTTATTCTTGCCTTGTCATTAATCATTCCTCTTACTTCAGTTTTGGGTGACTTTGTCTTTAGTGCCTGTAAGAGACATTTTGATATTAAAGACTTTGGAAATATTATTCCTGGTCACGGAGGAATGCTCGATAGACTTGATAGTGTTATTTTCTCTATGATTGCCACTGCAGTCTTTCTTGAACTCATTCAATATTGGAGCGCAATTATTTAATGAAAAAGATTTGCTTATTAGGAGCATCTGGATCCATCGGTAAACAAACTATCGATGTTATGAAGAAGAATCGACAAGATTTCGATTTGATTTCTTTTTCTGTGGGTAAAAGAACTAGATGTATTTCTTCTTTAATCAAATCATTTCCAAATGTAAAAGCTATTTGCATCAAAGATAAAAACAAAATCAATTACTATCAAAAGAAATATCCCGACATTAGTTTTGTATATGGTGATGAAGGTTTACTTAAAGTCATTGATCAAGACGTCGATATGGTGGTGAATGCTTTAGTGGGTTTTGTTGGTTTATATCCAACGATTTATTCATTAAAGAAAAATCTTATTGTTGCTTTAGCAAATAAAGAAGCTTTAGTAGTGGGTGGAGAGATAGTTAATGATTTGCTCAACCAAGGATTTGGGAAACTATATCCAATTGATAGTGAACATTCTGCGATTAAAAAATGCCTTTTAGTTGATGATCAAAACATTGAAAAGATAGTTTTGACCGCAAGCGGAGGCGCATTTAGAAAATTAAGCCGTGAAGAATTAGTTAATGTTACTCCAGAAGATGCTTTGAAGCATCCTACATGGAAGATGGGAAATAAAATCACTATCGACTGTGCGACAATGGTTAACAAATCTTTTGAAATTATTGAAGCTCATTATTTATTCAATTATCCATATGACAAAATTGGTATCAAACTACATGATGAAAGTTATGTTCATTCATATGTTGTTTATAAAGATGGAACAATGAGATTAGATATCGGAAAACCAGATATGCGTAATCCAATTAGATTAGCGTTATATGAATTTAATACAAGCTTTAAAACAGTTACTGTAAATAGACTCGATCAGATAGTGGGATATCATTTCCATGACTTTGATATTAATCGATATCCTGTAGTTAACTTTGCCAAAACCGTCATTGAAAATAAAGGTACATATGGTGCTGTTTTTAATGCGGCAAACGAAGTTGCTGTTAATGCTTTTTTGAATCACCAAATTCCTTTTTTGGCGATTGAAGAAATCATTGACTGCTTAATGAAAAAGAACAAAAACATCAATCATCCAACCTATGAACAAATCTTGGAAATTGATAGAAAAACCAGGCAAAATGCCGCTGAAATGGTGAAAAATTGGAGAAAATAGCATGAATGTATTGATGACAATTCTTTACATATTACTATTTATAGTCTGCCTATCCGTACTCATTATGATCCATGAGTTAGGTCATTTTACTGCGGCTAAAATTTTTAAGGTTTATGTTCAAGAATATTCCATTGGTTTTGGTCCTGCAATATTCCATAAAAAAAGAAAAAATGGTGAGACATATTTCTCCTTAAGAATTATTCCGTTTGGTGGATATGTTTCTATGTATGGAGAAGGTGTTGAATTAGAAGATGGTGTACAAGTTGATCAATCTAGAAGTTTAGACGGCATTAAGAAATGGAAACGTGCAATTATTCTAGCAGCTGGTGTTACCATGAATGCTATTTTGGCGCTTCATTTGTTCTTTATTTCAAATATCGCTTTTAGAGAACAACAACTTTATCTCAGAAACATGACAGTTGAAGTTGATTCAAAAGCTGCTGCAGCAGGTTTAAAGACTTTAGATGTTATTGCCTTAGATTCTGAGATAAATAGTGATGTTGATTCATGGCACGCAAAAGATAATTCCTCATTACATCTATTAGATTCAAAAGCAACAGTTACATATCAAGATGACTCAACAGCTACTGCTTTTGCTTTTATTGATGTTAGTGGAGTGAAAGATTATAAGAATATTTCTATAAATAAATTTATTTGTTTATATGCTTCTAATGAAGGTAAGGTCAACTACGCAAGTCCTATTACTCCAGATAATAATTTCAAATCTGTTCTTATTGATTTTAAAACTGTGACTGAATTCAATGAAAAAGATGTCGCTATTAGTTTTGAGTCTCATCCAATCTTGGTAGAGAAAGATATTAATGGTGGATTTGAAGATATCGGATATAAGTTCTATCACTATATTGGTAAACAACTTAATTTTGGTGAAGCGCTTGGAAAATCTTTTGTGGATTTTGGTGAATCATCAACTTTAATTGTTAGAGCTTTAGGCACTTTATTTACTAAAGAAACTTGGAACAGTATGGGTGGCATAGTTGCTATTGGTTTCCAATCGACATCCATCTTGCAGAATCTTGGTTTAGGTAAATATATTTACCTATGGGGTGCACTTTCAGTCAACTTAGCGATTGTTAACTTATTACCTTTCCCGGGTCTTGATGGATGGCAACTTCTTGTTTTAGCGGTGGAAGCAGCTACTCGTAAAAAGATACCTAATAAGGTCAAAACAATTGTATCAATTGTTGGACTTGTTATTCTTTTTGCCTTTATGGGTGTAATATTAATAAAGGATCTAATTACTTACGTATTTTAATTATGACTGACAAAATGATTCGCTTTTTAACAAGTTTACAGATCAATAATATTGATGATTTTGATCTTGAATTTGAAATGCTCGGTTATGACCGTTTTGATAAGAAGCGCCTCAATATGGTCATTATTAAACAAACTCCTTGGAAATATGAACTATTAAGACAATTCCAAGATGGCTTAAATACCATTAACTATAAATATTTATTACGTTTCTCTTATAGAGTTAGACCTAATGGTTCTGATGTTATTCATCTATTTGAAGATTGGTATCAAACACTATATAGACTTCCACACAATTTAGACATTAAATGCGAAGATGATGAACACATCATCGTTGAATACGCAAACGAAGCGGAAAAAGAACAGTATCAATCTGCTATCAAAGATTTCCAATCTTTCTTAGAGTTTATTTCTTATGAATTTATCGTTCAAGAAAGCGTCAAACCCGAAGAAGAGGAAGAGGTTCAAATCAGTGAAAGCAAGATGAATCGTATTGTGAAAGCAGCTTCAAAAGAAGCTACTGAAGCAATTGAAAACGAAGAAGAAGGTGAAGAAGCTAATGATGCTTCTGTTGCTGAAGAATTAATTGAAAAAGAAAGAGAAGAATTAAACCGCAATGTCGGCGATGCTTTCTTAGAGATGGCAAGGCAAAATCAACTAGCCATGATCGAAGAAAGAAAAAGAGCTAGATTAAATAAGCGTGGTAATTATCATCCTATAGATAATATCGATTCCATTAATAACAATTCCGGTAGTGTTGACTTCAATGGAAAAGTTTTTGCGATTGAAATTAAAGAATTTGGTGGCCGTAAAAGACTCAATATTGGTGTTGGTGATGATCTTGGTGGTGCTATATATGTTAACATGTATGAAAACAACCAAGTCAATGATGATGTTATCAAGCACCTAGTAAGAAACGCTAACATTCGTGTTAGAGGTGTTGCTTACATTGATGATTTTACTAAAGCCTTAACTATTAAAGGTCATTATATTGATTTACTTCCACCTGATGTTGTGGAACCAGAAAAATCTGAATATCATCGTGTCGAATTACATCTACATTCACAGATGTCTGCGATGGATGGTGTCAGTGGTATGAAGGATTATTGTGACTATGCGAAAGCCCTTGGTCACAACGCAATTGCCATTACCGATCACGCTGTTGTTCAAGGATTCCCAGATGCTCAAAAAGCAGCGGATTCAACAGGTTTAAAGATGCTTTATGGTTGCGAATTCTATATGGTGGATGCAACGCTAAATGCTATCAAAAATCCTGTAAAAACCCCATTAAGTAAAGCAAAATACGTAGTTTTAGACTTAGAAACTACAGGTTTAAGTTGTCGTTATAACCGTACTATTGAGTTTGGTGCTGTCAAAGTTGAAAATGGCATTGAAACCGGTAGATTAGATATATTAATTAATCCAGGTGTACCAATCCCAAGAAAGATTGCGAACTTAACTCATATCACTGATGAGATGGTGAAAAACCAACCCAAGATTGAAGAAGCTTTTCCAAGAATATTAGAATTCATTGGTGATGCTATTTTAGTTACTCATAATGCTGAATTCGATATCTCTTTCTTACAAGAAGAATTAAAGAGATGTGGAAGACCAATTTTAACTAACCCTGTTATTGATACATTAGCCTTATCAAGATACCTATTCCCTAAAAATAGAGGTCATAGTTTAGGTAACTTATGTCGTAACTTCGAAGTTAATTATGATGAAGAAGGCGCTCACCGTGCTGACTACGATGCTAGTGTGTTAAACGAAGTGTGGCAACCAATGATTGTTATGCTCAATAAAGAGCATCCTGGTATCACCCACGAAGATTTAGGCAAATTAGAAGTTAGCAACGATTTATTAGAGCATTTAAGACCTGTACACACAGTTGCTTTAGCAAAAGATAAAGTTGGCCTTAAACAACTATATAAACTTGTTTCTATGTCGCATATTCAATATCTTGCGGGAGTTCCAAAGATTCCAAAACAAGAAATTAATAAGATGCGTGACCATTTAATTATCGGATCAGCTTGTTTTAATGGTGAAGTTTTTAGAACCGCAAGATACTATAACGAAGATGTTCTTAAGAAAGTCATGGAATTTTATGACTATATTGAAGTTCAACCATTAGAAAACTACTCATGGTTAGTAAATATGGGCGAATTGGAACAAGAAGAAATCGTCCAATATATCAAAGATATAGTTAAAGCCGCAGATGAAATTGGAAAGATGGTTTGTGCGACTGGTGATTGCCATTATGTGAAACCATCAGATAAGAAATACCGTGATGTTTATATTTCCGCGAAAGGATTAGGTGGTACAGTTCACCCATTAAATCCTTATGCACGTTCTAGAGTGCCGCAATTTGAGAATCCAGATCAACATTATCGTTCAACTGATGAAATGTTAGAGGCGATGAGCTTCCTTGGCAAAGAAAAAGCTTTCGAAATTGTTGTGACTAATACAAATAAAGTTGCTGATAGCATCGTTCCTTTAAGACCATTACCAAACGATAAACTATATACTCCATCAATTGAAAACTGTGAACAAATGCTCACTGATATGGTGTTTGAAAAAGCTCACAAATTGTATGGTGACCCATTACCAGAATTAATCCAAAATCGTTTAGAAACTGAATTAAACGGTATTATTTCTAATGGTTATTCTGTTATTTATTACATCGCTCACAAGATTATTAAGAAAGCGAATGAAGATGGATTTATTGTTGGTTCACGTGGTTCTGTTGGTTCTTCTTTGGTTGCTACAATGGCTAATATTACCGAAGTTAATCCATTGCCACCTCATTATATTTGTCCACACTGCCATCATTTAGAGTGGGTTAATGAAGTTGATAAGGATGTAAGAAGTGGTGATGACCTTCCAGACAAGAAATGCCCAATCTGTGGAGAAGAGATGATTCATGACGGTCAAAACATTCCTTTCCAAACATTCTTAGGATTCAACGCTGAAAAGGTTCCTGATATTGACCTTAACTTCCCACCAGATTATCAAGCAAGAGCACATGCTTATACAAAAGAATTATTAGGTGCAGATAAAGTCTTTAGAGCCGGTACCATATCCGGTGTCGAAGAAAAGACTGCTTTTGGTTTTGCTCGTGGTTATATTGAAAGAATGGGATTAAACCCTGATGAATATCCACGTGCTAAAATTGCTTATTTAGCTTCTGGGTGTGTTGGTGTTAAACGTACAACTGGTCAACACCCAGGTGGTATTGTCGTTGTTCCTAGTGAATATGAAATCTATGATTTTACACCAATTCAATATCCTGCTGACGATAAGACTTCAGCGTGGATGACAACTCACTTTGATTTCCATTCTATTCACGACACAATTCTTAAGCTTGACCTTTTAGGTCACGTTGACCCATTAGCTCTTAAGATGATGGCGGATTTAACTGGTGTTGATATCCATACAATCCCAATGAATGATCCCGCTGTTTTGTCTTTGTTTACATCTTCTAAAGCCTTAAAGATGGAACATGACTATTTGCAGAATAGAACAGGGGCAATGGGTATTCCTGAATTTGGTACTGAAAACAGTAGGCGTATTTTGGAAGAAACTATGCCAACAAAGTTCTCAGATTTAGTTATTATTTCTGGTCTTTCTCATGGCACAAACGTTTGGAGTGGCAATGCTGAAAAACTCATTCAAAGTGGTCAAGCAACATTAAGAGAAGTTATTGGATGTCGTGATGATATTATGACTTACTTAATCGGTAAAGGACTACCTCCTGATGTTTCATTTGCCATTATGGAAGATGTCCGTAAAGGTAAGGGCTTAAAAGAAAAATATGTCGAAATTATGAAGGTCCATAAAGTTCCTCAATTCTATATGGATTCTTGTAATTTAATTAAATATATGTTCCCGAAAGGACACGCTGTTGCGTATGTTACTCAAGCGGTTCGTGTGGGTTATTTCAAAATTTATTATCCACTTGAATTCTATGCCACATTCTTCTCGGTAAGATGTGATCAATATGACATTAAAGCGATGATTAAAGGCGAACAAGCCATTATCAATCGATTAGATGAATTAAAGCTTAAATCAAGAAGCAAAGTGGAGAAACTATCACCTAAAGAAACTGAACAAATTAAAACTTTGTCCATGGCTTTGGAAATGGTGCAAAGAGGATATAAGTTTGAAAACATTGATATTGATAAGAGTGATTCTGTCAATTTCGTTGTTGATAAAGCAAATAAAGCACTTATTCCTCCATTTATTACCATTGATGGTTTAGGTGCAAACAACGCTCAAACAGTAGTGGAAGCAAGGAAAGATGGACCATTCCACTCGAAAGAAGAATTGCTTAGAAGAACAAAATTAACAAGCACAAATGTCGATGATTTATCTGAAATGGGTGTTTTAGATGGTTTGGATGAGACCGACCAACTATCTTTATTTGATTTTTAACGGGAAGTAGCGCAGCTTGGTAGCGCGCTTGGTTCGGGACCAAGAAGTCGTGAGTTCGAATCTCATCTTCCCGACCATTTGGTCACTAATGATAATCTTTAGATTATCATTTTTTATTTGTCTTAGATAGTGCTTAGTTTTTTATATTTTATAAAAATATGAAAGAGACTATACTATTAAAATATGAGCGAAGTAATGACTGCGACACATTCAATATCAAGAAAGCCCGGTGCTTTTGAAAAAAGAATCCACGAAATTGATTTTGTTAGAGGTTTTCTTATTGCTTTAGTCTTAATGGATCATCTTTTTTGCTGGCTTTGGCAATATAACGAAGGATGGGCTTATTCTGCGATGCAAGCTGGAAGACCATATGAATTCTATAAAGCCATGGGCGATGCATTTAGATTCTATTGGTATAGTAATGCTAGAGACATTGTTCGTTTTATAGCGTTGTTTGGTTTCTGTTTTGTATCTGGTATTTCTACAGCATTCTCTAGAAATAACTGGATAAGAGCTGCACAGATGATTGCTTTTGCTTTTGCTTTAGCAATAGGGTCGAATATTCTTAATGCATTCTTGAGAGAACCACTAGGACTTGATTCGATGAGAATTGATTTCAATGTTATTGCTGTTTTAGCATGGTCGACATTGTTCTATTGTTTCATTCAAAATAGGTCCTGGAAGGGACTTGTCGCAATGCTTTTAGGAACTTTACTAATTGCTTGGTACTTTGTGCCTTGGCTAGCGGAAGTTAATTATGAGAAAAATCTCAATATTTATGCTCCTCCATTTATTGAACCAGATGCCGCTCAAGCAGATTGGATGCCTTTATTTCCATTTATGTGTTTCTTCTTAATGGGGGCCTTGCTTTCATATTTTGTTTATGCACCTACTAAACAATCATTAATTAAACATAAAGGCAATTGGGAAAGACCGTTATGTTTTATGGGAAGGCATTCCTTACTTTTCTATGTTTGTCATCAAATGATTTTGATTCCATTTTTCTTACTTTTAGACGTATTTTTAGGATAAAACTATGCAAAAACCAACTATTTATGAGAAATTACAAGAAGCGATTAACGACTTTCCACACGGTTTAGCCGTATATTATAATGGTCGAAAAATAAGCTATCGCAAGCTCGATAAACTCATTGACAGAACCGCTGATATTTTGGTTAATCGTTTAGGAATTAAAGCTGGGGATAAGTTATTAATAGCACAGCCTAATATTCCTGATGTTTTGAATCTTTTCTATGCCGCAAATAAGATTGGTGCTATTTGTGATTTTGTCCATCCATTTACACCCTTCAACCAAATCGTTGCTGATATGCGTGCTGCTGATGTTAAATATGCATTCCTGTTCGAACAAAGAATAGCTAAAGAAGTTGAAAGATATCGTGATATCGCTGACAAGATTATCGTTACTCGAGTTGAAGACTATCTTCCTTTAGGAAAAAGATTCATTTATCACAACTTCATGAATAACGCCATTAGACGAAAATTAGGTAAGTGGAGAGGCTCATTCAAAGGATTTAGGTACTTTAAAGATTTAAAGCCAACCGGAAAAATTCCTCAAACAGTTACTGGTAAAGCTGATCAAATTTCCGTTATGCTTCATAGCGGTTCTACTACAGGTGATCCTAAAACGATTTGTTTGTGTGATAACAATTTGAACTTTGTCGCTGAACACGCATGTGAGATGCTTGCATGTAAACCAGAAGAAATTCGTGGTGGTGGAATGTTATCTGTTCTTCCATCATTCCATGGTTTTGGTTTGTGCATTACCATGCATGCGCCTTTGATTACACGCTTTGCATGTATACTTGTGCCTAAGTTCTCCGCGAAAGAAACCGCAAAAATTATGAGAAAGACAAAAGTCTCTTGCATATGTGGTGTGCCTACAATGTATGAAAATTTACTCAAGTGTGATGAATTCACTCATAATCCAAAACTTAAGAGATTACATGTTGTTTTCTGTGGTGGCGATTCTTTATCAAGCAAACTCCAAGAACAATTTAATGAAGTGATGAAACGGAATGGGTCACATTGCCAAATGTTTGAAGGATACGGTTTAACAGAAGCGGTATGTGTTAACATTGTTAATACATTTGACCACAATAAAGCCGGTTCCATTGGTTATCCAATTTCTGGTGCTGAATTCAAGATCGTTGATGAAAATGGCAAAGAATTACCAAGAGGAGAAATTGGCGAAATCACCCTTAAATCTGAAGCTGTAATGGTGGGATATTTTAATGATGAAAAAGCCACAAAAGAAGCAGTAAAAGATGGCTGGTTATATACTGGCGATTTAGGTTATATGGATGAAGATGGTTATGTCTTCTTCAAGCAAAGAAAAAAGAGAGTTGTTAAAGTCTCCGGTGTTGGTGTTTTCCCAACCGAAATAGAAAGATTAGTTGAGTCTGTTCCTGGTGTCAGTGCATGCTGTGCAATTGAAATACCTGATCCTAGACTTCAAAGTGCAATTAAAATCTTTGTCGTGGCAAAGTATTTTGATGAAATTGGCATGAGAAATGCCATTATGGATACTTGTAAAAAGTATCTTATTAGATGGGCCGTCCCTAAAGAGATTGAATTCTGTGACGATTTACCAAAGACTCTATTAGGTAAAATTGATTTTAAAGTGTTACAGAAACAAGAAGACCTGAAGAGGGGAATTACACGGTAAGTGTGATTATGCGGCCATGGCGGAATTGGTAGACGCGCTAGTTTCAGACGCTAGTGGGGAGACCCATGGAAGTTCAAGTCTTCTTGGCCGCACCAATTAGTTTCCAAAAATAGGTTATTGTTAGAATTACAATATCAACCATTTATTAACTTATAAAAGAAGGTGTTTATATGAAAAAGAAAGAACTCTATTTTGTATTAGAAAGTTCTGAAAGAGCATTCTCGACATTAGAAGAGATTAAACAAGCTGGTTTTAATGCGACAGTGGTTTCCACAGAGAGCTTAAGACACGCTGTTGAATATACTCCTGAAGATCATCATTTTTTGAATTTAAGACATATTGAGCAAAACCAACTATTACAGAGTATTCTTTGTCTATTTGTCGTTGATGAAAATAGATTAGAAGAACTTAAAGAAGTCATTAGAAGATGCACAAATAACTTTAAGGGTTTAAAGGGATTTATGTATTCTCGTGACATTTTAGATTACGAAGGATCAATTTAATCTTTTATGGATTTCCATATATTTTTATACATAGCTGTTCTTTTGCTTGCGGCTTTATTATCTTCACGTTTAATGAAGGTATTAAAACTTCCTAACGTTACTGGTTATATCATTACCGGTATCATTATGGGTCCTTTTGTCTTTGGTTTATTTTTTAATAACTTCAGTTATGACGGAATCAAAGAAAGTATTATCTTTGAATTTGTTAATAAAATTAAATGGGTATCCACAATTGCCCTAGGATTTATTGCTTTCTCTATTGGTACATCTTTTAAGATGACTGTTATTAAAACTGTCGGTAAGAAAGTTCTTGTTATTACAGTATTAGAAGCATTATTTGCCTCAATAGCGGTTATCTTGGTTTTAGTGGGTGTACATTTCATTTTCCCAAAAGATGTTTCTTGGGAGCTTGTTCTAACATTAGGCGCAATCGCTAGTGCAACAGCACCGGCCGCTACCTTAATGGTTATTAAGCAATATAAAGCTAGAGGTCCACTTGTTGATACACTTCTTCCTGTCGTGGCATTAGATGATGCTGCGGCGTTGATTCTTTTTGCTATTTTATTCCAAGTGGCAAGCACAATTTCACTTGGTGGATCATTTGATTTTGTTAAGATGCTTGTTAAACCAATAGTGGAAATAGTGGTTTCCGTTGTTATAGGTGCCGCCTTTGGTTTCTTTATTAGTTTCTTAAATCGTTTCTTTAAATCAAGAAACAATCGTTTAATCATTTGTATTTTCTCAATCTTTGCAGCATGCGGTCTTTATTATCTAATTAAAAGTATTAAATTAGGATCATTTGGTTCACTTGAACTCAGTTCCTTATTAATGTGCATGATGATAGGCGCTGTATACACAAATATGTTTAAGGAAAGTGGAAGAACACTCGATGTTATGGATCGTTTTACTTCTCCAATATATTTGATGTTCTTCGTCATTTCTGGCGCTTCATTAGATTTGACAATATTCTTTAATAAGAATGGTTTAATCGTTTTAGCGATTGCCGGATTCTATATGGTCTCAAGAGTTATTGGTAAATGGGCTGGTGCCTTTACTGGTGCTTCAATATCAAGATGCGAACCTAAAATCAGAAAGTATCTTGGTTTCGCTCTTATTCCTCAAGCCGGCGTTGCTATCGGTCTTGCTACTAGTGCTAGTGCTCTGTTTTATGAAAGCGGAAATCTTGAAGCCAGTGCGCTTGTCATTGCTATTGTATTGACCTCAACATTGGTCTATGAATTAATAGGTCCATTAGTGAGCAAGTTCGCTCTAAAAAAAGCTGGAGAAATACCGGAAAACGAATAAAAAACGCGCAAAAACCTATTATTTTGCGCAAAAATGTGCCTGTAGCTCAGTTGGATAAGAGCGTAACCCTCCGAAGGTTAAGGTCGTACGTTCAATTCGTACCAGGCACTCCAAATATCTATAAATCCCGATGTGGAAAATTCATTAGGGATTTTTTTGTTGCAACATTTATTATTAGTAAACTAAAATATGTAAAGTTGCCCGAGTGGTGAAACTGGTAGACGCACTGGACTCAAAATCCAGCGGTAGCGATACCGTGTCGGTTCAAGTCCGACCTTGGGCACCAACAAGTTCAGAATGCCTTGATCCATCAAGGTTTTTTCTTTTTCTATTAAAAATTAATTTTATTTATGGTGTGCGCGTAGCGATTTCTTGACTGTTGTTTTGTTGGTCATATATGATAAAAAAGAAAAGAGGATTATCTCATAATGAAATTAAAAAATATTTTCCTTGCTTTAACATGTTTGAGCACCGTTGCTCTTGGCGGATGTAAATCTCAAAATGTTAAACCGAGCTCAGATGCCCATGAACATCTTGCTGATGCATATGGTTTTTGTTCTTGCGGTGCTTATTTAGGTGAAACATTCGAATTTACCGATGATATTGTTACAAAAATTTATCCTGAAATGGAAGATAACGGAGCTTATTTCTTCCGCGTTGCTTCTTCAGATGGATATGGATACGATATCATTAATTTGGATGAGATTGATGATGAAGAGGTCTTTGGTTTCACAATGTATGGTGGCAGTCCAACAAATATGACCTTCGATAAAACCAAAACACCTTTAGGTGAAGATGGCTATATCTATTTAGCGATTCATACTAAAAGTGCTCATAATAATGCACTCATTTCAATAGAAAGAAGACCAAAATAAAAAGTAGGGTATTGACTACATCTATTTATTTACTTAATAAGAAGCCAATTCAAAAGAATACTGATGGCTTCTTTTCTTTTTGCAAATTCAATAGAGTAAATACATTACCAATTAAAGTAATAAAAGAGAAAAAACAGCATTTGTTATTTTTCTTATTTGGATTATTCCTTATAATAGATAAGGACAATTTAAGCGGGAGTAGCAAAGTCATAAGTTCGTCAGCACGATGAATAATCCGGACTATGACCACATTAGTGAGCGAGACGTATTTCCAAGAGGAGTATTTTTATGTTTGAAACAAAAAACACCAAAGAAACACTTCAAGAACTTAATGTCGATCCTAAACAAGGTTTAACGACAGAAGAAGCTGGGAAAAGAATTAGCCAATACGGTTTAAACAAACTAGCCGAAAAGAAAAAAACTCCGCTCATTCTTGTGTTTTTAGGTAACTTCAATGATCCAATGATCTTTATTTTAATTGCGGCAGCTTTATTATCTGTCGCAATTTCTATTTTTAACACCATTCATAATGGTGATAAGTTTGATTTTGCTGATCCAATTATCATCATGGGTGTTTGTGTTCTTAATGCGATTATTGGAACCGTACAAGAAAGCAAAGCAGAAAAATCACTAGAAGCATTGAAGAGAATGTCTTCACCAACATGTATTGTGAGACGTGATGGTAAATTAGTGGAATTAAAAGCGGAAGAATTAGTTCCTGGTGACATCGTTATCTTAGAAGAAGGAAGAACAGTTCCTGCAGATTTACGCTTAATCGAAACTATTAACTTAAAAACTGATGAATCATCTTTAACCGGTGAATCATTACCAGTAGAAAAAGACGCAAACATCGTATTCACCGACGAAGTTGGTGTTGGTGATAGAGTCAATATGGCTTATATGTCCACGCCAGTTGTCTATGGACGTGGTGAAGGTGTTGTCGTTTTAACAGGTATGAAAACAGAGACTGGTAAAATCGCCAAATTATTATCTGAAAGCGAAGATGATACCACACCTTTACAAAAGCAACTTGCTAAATTATCAAAATTCCTTGGAATTTTAACAATCGCAATTGTCGTTATTTTATTTGGTGTCCAATTAATTGACTTAGTTAAACACTTACATGTCGCTGGTGAAATGAGTAATGGTGGTGCTTGGTTAGATGGCATTATCGAGAACTTCATGTTTGCTATTTCATTAGCCGTTGCCGCTGTTCCTGAAGGTTTGCCAGCTGTTGTTACTATTGTTTTAGCCTTAGGTGTTCAAAAGATGGTTAAAGCTAACACAATTGTGAGAAAGCTTCCTTCTGTTGAAACTTTAGGTGCTGTCTCAGTTGTTTGTTCAGATAAAACCGGTACATTAACACAAAATAAGATGACCGTTGTTAGAGCCTACATTAACGAAAAATTATTAGGCGAAGATGAAATATTAGATGAACAATGCAAGATGCTTTCTATGGGTCTTTCATTATGTAGTAATGCTTCTGTTGATAATGGTGTCTATGGGGACCCAACAGAAGTCGCTTTAGTGGAATATGCGAATAAGATGAATCAACACAAAGGTGATTTAGAGAAAATTGCTCCACGTATTAATGAATATCCATTTGATTCAGTCCGTAAAATGATGACCACTCAACATGATTATCAAGGCAAAAAGATCATCTTCACCAAAGGTGCAATTGACTCCATCTTAAAAGTTGCCGATAGAATTGATATTAATGGTAAAGTCAGAAAAATTACTGATGAAGATAAGAAAAATATTATGAATGCAAGTGATGCGATGGCAGTGGATGCCTTACGTGTATTAGGTCTTGCGTATAGTTATACAGATGAATTAAAAGAAGAACAATTAGTCTTCTGTGGTTTAGTGGGTATGATTGATCCACCAAGACCAGAAGCGAAGAACGCTGTTTCTATCTTCAAGAAAGCTGGTATCACCACAATTATGATTACTGGTGACCACAAAACAACCGCTTTAGCAATTGCTAAACAATTAGGTATTACCGATGAAAATGGTGAAGCTTTATCTGGTGATGAAATCGACGCATTAACACCTGAACAATTACAAGAGAAAGTCAAAACAGTTCATGTCTTTGCTCGTGTTTCTCCAGAAAATAAAGTTCAAATTGTTACCGCAGTTAGAGCTAACGGAAATATCGCCGCTATGACAGGTGACGGTGTTAACGATGCTCCATCCTTAAAGAATGCAGATATTGGTATCGCAATGGGCATTACCGGAACTGACGTTGCTAAAGGTGCGGCGGATATGGTTTTAACCGATGACAACTTTGCCTCTATTGAAAAAGCTGTTGAAGAAGGTCGTGGCATTTATGCCAATATTAAGAAAACAGTCTTATTCTTATTATCCACAAATATCGCTGAAGTTTTAGCGATGTTCGTCGTAGTAGTGATGTCTTTATTCTTACAAAACTATAATATCCCAACTCCATTACTCGCCATCCATATTTTATGGGTCAACTTAATTACTGACTCATTACCAGCGGTTGCTTTAGGCGCAGACGCTAAAGAAGATGGCATCATGGATGATCAACCAAGAAATCCAAAAGAATCCTTATTCTCCCGTGGTGGTTATTGGATTACATTTGGTTATGGCTTATTAATTACCGTTACTACAGTGTTTGCCTTCTTAATGATTCCAATCTTTGAAGGACATGCTACATCACTTAACCAAATCGCTGAGATTTTATCTAAAGGCGCAGAAGCCTTAAAGACAGGCAACACTGAATTAGCAGAATATAAATACTACATGATGTCTGTCACATCAGCGTTCTGTGTGTTAGGATTATCCGAATTATTCCATATGCTCGGTATGACATCTATTAGAAAATCATTCGTTCATAACTTCACATCTAAGAACTGGTTATTATGGGTTTCATTCACGGTGGGTATTGGTTTACAAATTGCTGTTGTCAACATTCCACATGTCAATACGTTCTTCAAATGTTATCCATTAGATATCGCACACTGGGGAATTATCTTCGCATTAAGCGCCGCTCCAGTAGTGGTTCATGAGATTGTCGCTCTTATTCTCTTCATAAGAAGAAAAGTCAAAAATAGAGCCGCAAAATAGTGACAGTAGAATTAAATAGTAAATGAGTAGAGCCGGATTTCCGGCTTTTCTCTTGTTTACTTAATATATTTATATATAATAACGGCATGAACAGAAAAACGATTCTCATTGTTGGAGCTGGTGTTAGTGGCCTTACTGCAGGTATATACGCCCTTAAGAGTGGATACCACGTAATTTTATTAGAAAAGAATCCCTCTGTCGGTGGTCTATGTACAGGTTGGTACCGTAAAGGTAGATACCTTGATGGATGTATCCATTGGTTAACTGGCACAAACGAAGGTAATGACCTTAACAACATGTGGCATGATGTTGGAGCTTTAGAAAAAGACACCAAAATCATCCAATTAGGTAGTTGGGGTACCTTTGAATATCAAGGCCAAAAAGTCACTTTTTGGTCTGATTTAAAACGCGCTGAAAAAGAATGGATCGAAATATCACCTATCGATAAAAAAGAAATCAAACACTTCTTTAAAATGGTTAAAGATATCATGTCCGTGGATTTACCACTTGATAAACCAGTTAGCATGATGAACCCATTTAAAGTTTTAAAACTTGGATTAGATGTTTTAAATGTTTGGCCAAGTTATTTACTCACGATGAGAATGAGTTGTGAACAATACGCAAAGCGTTTCAAATCTGAAGCTATTAGATGGGCAATTACACACGCACAACCAGGCGCAGGTAACTTATACTCCATGTTATTCTGCTATGGCACAATTGCAAGCGGTAATGGTGGTATTCCTGAAGGTGGTTCAAAAGCTATGGTTGAGAGAATGAAAAACCGTTTCTTATCTCTCGGCGGAACATTAAAACTCAATACTCCTGTTAGTCATATCTTGAAGAAAGGTAATAAAGCGGTGGGAGTTGTCACTAATGAGGGTGAAAAATATTACGCTGACTATGTCATTTCTGCCCTTGATCCACATTACACATTAAATCACTTATTACTCAATCAATATTCCTTACCTAAATTTGAAAAGAGATATGATAGTTTCAAAAAGAATCCTACTCCATCATGTTGTATGGTCATTCTTGAAGCTAAAGATATTAATGTCCCTGTTCCATATTCATTTGAATGCGAACCGTTCTATGTCGGTGGTGAACTAATTAGTCACATCACAATTAGAAACCACAACTATGACAAAGATACATTTGTGAAGAATGGAAAGACTATTATTTCTGTCCTTATTGACCAATATAGCGAACACTATCAATACTGGAACAAATTGTATAAAGAAAACCCAATGAAATATCGTTTGAAAAAAGAGCAACTCGGTTTATTGGTTATGAACAAAATTATCAAAAAAATCCCAGAAATGCAGGGAAATATTGAGGTTTTAGATGTTTTTACACCAAAAACACTCAATCGATACACCAACTCTTCTAGAGGTGCTTATATGGGATTCTTGTTCACCAAAAACAAAGGTATGTTTACCCATAATGGCATGGTTAAAAACCTCAATAATTTCATGATGACAGGTCAATGGATGCAATGCCCAGGTGGACTTCCATTAGCATTGTCTCAAGGTAAGTTTGCCATTCAAAGAATTAATAAGATTGAACATATCAAAACAGCGCTTTCCACAAATCGAGTTTATAAGAAAGAAAATGCATAAAAAAGAACGGTTATTAAATCGTTCTTTTTGCTTCTATTAATTTGAATATCAATACGCCTAATATTGGTCCAATAGAATTAAAGACTATTACTAGTGCAAGGTTGATGAACATGTTTGAATTGATATGATTTCCAAATCCAAAGTAGAACATGTTAGCAATGCAGTGTTGGAAACCACAGTAGACGAATATAAACACAAAGAAGACCAATAAACCAATGCCTAATGGTTTGAGCCTATTTAAATTAAATAATTTAACCGCCATATAGACACAAAAGCCACAGAGGGTTGATTTGATGATACAGGATAAATAATCATTAAATGTTTTTAATGTAGTTCTCACACCGCAAGTGGCGTTTACTGTATCCATGATATTTGTGTCTTTAAAAATAAAGAAGCATAAATAACCTAATGCGAATGCTCCAATGGCATTTCCAATAAGCATGACTGGTAATGATATATAAAATTCTTTTGTTTGTTTGCCTTCATAGATCATTCCGATCTTGCCTGTGTATAATGACAATTTAAACGTGCAAACAAGGAATAATCCGATAGCGAATAGTAGTGAACCAAGGACTTTACCTAATTCGCCTTCAACATAATGAACCATCAAAATATATAAAAAGCCACCGAGACCGATTGATAGGCCAGCTAATATACCTTTGAGAAAATTCAATAATATGTTCTTAACCATAATTAATTACGTATATCTTATATCGTTAGTTAGATTAGAAAAATAGTTTTTATAAAAAACTTTGACTTTAAGGAGAATATTAGTATAATTATCACTGCGCTAGAAAGAATAGGGTGACCTATTTGACTAGCCGATGCCGTAAGATTTACTGAATAATAAGCGGTTAGTTGCCGACTTAGCTCAATCTGGCAGAGCAACTGAATCGTAATCAGTAGGTTGTTGGTTCAATTCCGATAGTCGGCACCATTTGGGTATTTAGCTCAGCTGGGAGAGCACCTGTTTGACGTACAGGAGGTCGGCGGTTCGATCCCGTCAGTACCCACCAGATGGATTGTTAGCCTGTTCTATGAACGGGCTTTTTATTTTCTGTATTATTGAATTTTCCCTATAAAGAAGATATAAATATTAAGCATGCATCTGTGGTTCAATGGTAGAACGTTAGCTTCCCAAGCTGAATACGCGGGTCCGATTCCCGTCAGGTGCTCCAAAAGATTGAAAGATGCCCGGTTAATGGGCTTTTTAATTAATCCTTTTATTTATATCTTTATATTTATAAAATTAAAAAGAAATGTATTACGATCCTAAAACTAATCGTTACCCGTATCCAGAGAGCACCGATGCCCATTATTTACATGTGAAAAAGAATAATGGTTTAGTTTTTGATGAAAACTATCCATATATTGATAAAAGCAAATCTTTCCTATTTAAACAAAAGATGACGAGATTACTTCTCTATATTATTGTTTTTCCATTAACTCGTTTGCGTTTTGGGTTAAAGATTAAAGGTAAAGAGAATCTTAAAAAATATAAAGCCGTATTAGATAAAGGTGTTATTTCGGTATGTAATCACGTCCATATGTGGGATTATTTAGGAATTATGAGCGCAGTTAGACCTCGTAAGACCTATATCTTAGCGTGGGCACCAAATATCCGTGGCGAAAATGCTTCGATGCTTAGAAGTGTTGGAGCAATTCCTGTTCCCGATGGAAATATGAAAGGAACATTCGCTTATTTTGAGGCGATTAAAAATCATCTCCAAAATGGTGGATGGCTCCATATTTATAGCGAAGGTAGCATGTGGGAATATTACGCACCTATTAGACCATTTAAAAAAGGTGCGGCTTATTTTGCTGTCGCTAATGATCGACCAATTCTTCCATTGGCATATTCTTATCGAAAAGCTAGTTGGTGGAGAAGAAAGATTATGAAACAAATCGCAGTCTTTACATTAAATATTGGTGGACCAATCTTCCCTAATAAAGAATTGCCAAAGAGTCAGCAAGAATTGGATTTAACAATACGCAGTCATGATGCAGTTTGCCGTTTAGCAGGAATTGATCCAAAAGAGAATGTTTATGGCCCTGTTTTTGATAAATCAAAAAGAGTGGATTATTATACAAGTGAATATGGTGTGGGGTATAGAGGCTCATGGTAGACAATAAAACTTTAATGCTTCAAGGAAAGATATATGATCCAAGTGATCCTATATTAGTAAAAGAAAGATTAACAGCACATAATCTATGTCGAGAATATAATTCTCTTCCAGAAGATGCTGAAAGAAGACAAGAAATCCTAAAATATTTCTTCCCAGATGCCGAGGGACTTTATTTAACCGGCCCTATATTTTTCGATTATGGAACAAATATCAAATTTGGGAAAAATTGCTATGCAAACTTTAATTTCACAGTCATTGATGTTTGCCCAGTAATTATTGAAGATAATGTTTTCTTTGGTCCTAATGTTAGTATTCTTCCACCTTTACATCCTTTATTAGCGGAAGAAAGAAAACTATATTTTGATGAAGATAAACAATATTGGACTGATAAAGAATATGGAAAACCAGTTCATATTGGAGAAGGAACATGGATTGCCGGAAACGTTGTAATTAATGGCGGTGTGAAAATTGGAAAACACTGTGTCATAGGTTCAGGAAGTGTTGTTACTAGAGATATACCTGATGGCTGTTTAGCCTTTGGAAATCCCGCGAAAGTCGTTAGAAAATTAGATAAAAACGACTCAATATATCTTAAAAAAGAACTGTTTTGATAAAAAATAATGAAGATGATGGGCTTTGCCCATCTTTTTTATATATGAAAAATTGTTCATATGTTATTGAAAATATGAATCGTTGTTCATATAATATTATCGAGGCTAGAAATTATGAAAACAAAAAATATGCCAAACGAAGAAATTATAACCAAGATGTGTGAGATGTTATCTATCGCTAGTGATCAAACACGTATGAAGATATTATTTTCTCTTCTTGATGAACCAAAAGAAAAATGTGTTAGTGAAATAGTGGATGATGTTCAAGCAAGTCAATCTTTAATCTCTCACCATTTAAAATTGCTTAAAGATTTTGATTTAGTGGCGACAAGACGTGATGGTAAAAAGATTTATTATTCTTTAAAAGATGATCACGTTAGACAATTAGTTAGCGTTGCTCTCGAACACGCGGAGGAATAGTGGTATGAAAAAGATTTATCATATTTCCGGTTTTGATTGTGCAAACTGTGCCGCTAAAACTGAGAGACATTTAAATAGCAAAGAAGAAATTGAATCCGCGAAAATCGATTTTGCGGCGAATAAAATGTATATCAACTATGTTGATGAAGCTTATGACCTTAATCAATTAAAGAATGCCATCAAAGAAGTTGAAAGTGATCCTTTAGAAATCTATGAAGAAGGATTAGTAAAAAAGACTTATCACATTTCTGGATTTGATTGCGCAAACTGTGCGGCAAAAACAGAAAGATATTTAAATAATAAAGATGGTATTAGTTCCGCAAAGATAGATTTTGCTTCTAATAAAATGTACATCACTTATGAAGGCAAAGCCTTAAGTGTTGAACAATTGAAAAATGTTATTAAAGAAGTAGAGTCCGATCCATTAGATATTCATGAAGAAGTTTCTTCAAATAAAAAGAAACCAGAACAAAAGATTTTTACAAAACATTTATGGCTTATTTTAATTAGAGTCATATTTGCGACAGTGGTGACTTTGGTATGTGTTTTCCTTTTAGGAAAGACAGAATATAACTGGTTAAGATTTGCTTTATATGGTGTCGCTTTATTTGTGGCGGCATATGACGTCTTTTGGAAAGTCATATTGCACATTATCCATAGAACCAATCCATTTGATCATAATTTATTAATTACTTTATCCGCATTTGGCGCCTTTGCGCTTTGCATTATTCAATTTACTCATCTTGATATTCATGAAGAACATATCATTCATTATTTGAATTCTTCTTATTCTATCGCTATGGATCATGCGATGGATGCTTTAATGGTTGTTATCTTATTCCAAATCGGAAGAATTATTGAATCTGTTGCAACCAATAAGAGTAAAGCAGCAGTTATGAAGACTGTGGAGCTCAGGGTTGATACCGCAAACCTCGTAACTGAGAGTGGCGTAGAAGTTATCAATCCAGAAGAATTAGAAGTCGGTCAAACCATTTTAGTTAAAATTGGTGAATTAATACCTGTTGATGGTGTTGTTATCGATGGTGAAGCGCAAGTGGATACATCTTCTTTAACTGGTGAATTTGTTCCTGTTAGAGCCACAAAAGATAGTGAAGTTTTTAGTGGTTGTTTGATTAAACAAGGGCAAATATATGTCCGAGTAAAGAAAGTCTATTCCGAATCAACTGTCAGCAAGATTATTGAATTAATTACTAGTGGTGGTGAAAGAAAATCTAAAGCCGATGAATTTATTGCAAAGTTCTCTAGATTCTATACTCCAATCGTCTTTGCATTATCAATAATTGTCATGGTGGTTATGGGCTTAGTAAGTCAAGATTGGATGAATTCCGTCTATATCGGACTAGAAATATTAGTTACTGGATGTCCATGTGCTATTGTCATTTCTGTACCACTTGCTTATTTTGCAGCAATTGGTTTAGCTAGTAAAAATGGTATCGTTGTTAAGGGAGCTGCTTTCTTAGACAAATTGTTTAATCTTGGAATGCTTGTTACTGATAAAACTGGAACACTCACAAAAGGCAGTTTCTCGATTCAAAAAATATCCACGAATGAATGCAGCGAAGATGAGCTTCTTGAGGCTCTTTACGCCATTGAATCAATGAGCAATCACCCAATTGCAAAAGCGATTGTTCACGATGAAAAAATCCGCAAATTCACAGCAAATATCGCCAATTTTAACGAAATTACTGGTTTTGGTGTTGAAGGAGATTATGAAAAACACCATATCGTTGCAGGCAATAAAAAGATGATGAATAAGTATCAAATTGCCTTTAATGAAGCTAATGAAATTGGAACCGCAATTTATGTCGCAAAAGATAATAAATATTTAGGATATGTTATCCTCTCAGACGAGATTAAAGAAACAGCAAAACAGACCATCTCTTTATTGCACAAAAACAAGGTTGAGGTTGTTTTATTAACTGGTGACCATGAAGAAAATGCTAAAGATATTTCTGAACGTATTGGCATTGATCGTTACCACAGCGAATTATTACCAGAAGAAAAGACTGATATCTTAGTTGAAGAAATGTCTAACACTAAGAAATCTGTAGCCTTTATTGGTGATGGAATTAATGATGCACCAAGCATTATTAGAAGTGATGTCGGTATCGCTATGGGTGGCATTGGTAGTGATATCGCCGTTGAGAATGCTGATATCGTTATCATGAACGATGATCCAATTAAAGTTTATGAAGCTTTAAAGATATCTAAGATTGCTAGACGTGTTTCCATTTTTAACATCACATTCTCTTTGATCATTAAAGCTGTTGTGGCTGTATTAGCTATTATTTCAAAACCGGCATTTGGATTTGAACTACCAATGTATGTTGCAGTTTTAGCAGATACCGGTCTAACAGTTGTGATGGTCTTAAATTCACTCGCAGTCTTATATAGAAAACTCAAATAATATATTTATATATTAAAAGAATTCTACTGATTAAATAATTAACTCTACTAAATCGAAATATTGATTGTGGAGAAAACTGATTTATCAGTAGATTTTTTATTTTGGAAAAACTTACTAATATATGGCCATGTGCATTGATGAAGTGAAGATTCCAAGATATTCCCTTGCGGAAGAACTATTAAATTCTATATCACACGGACTAGGTGCGATTTTTGGTATTGTGGCATTAGTGTTGATGCTCATTAAAACCATACCCACCGGTGATCCTTTTGCAATTGTTAGTTCTATTATTTATGGATTATCTCTAATAATCTTATTCACCATATCATGTGTGTATCACGCTTTAGCGAAGAATAAAGCTAAAAAGGTATTAAGAATTTTAGATCATGATGTAATTTATATTTTAATTTCAGGTACATATACACCATACATGCTTGTGGCTTTAAGACCTTATAATGTTTGGAATTTAGGTACTGGAGTAGTGGCATATACAATGTTTGCCTTTGTCTGGGCATGTTGCATTGTTGGGGCAGTATTTAACACAATAGACATTCATAAATACCGCATCTTAAGTATGATTTGTTATTTACTATCTGGTTGGACAGTAATATCAGCATTATTTGTCTTATGGAACATCATTACTGCCGCGGGAGTATTGCTACTTTTAAGCGGTGGTATCGTCTATACCATTGGTGCGGTATTATATGCGATAGGCGCAAAGAAAAAGTATTTCCATTCTTTGTTTCATCTATTTGTTCTTATCGGTGCAGTATTAATGTTCATATCAGTTTACTGCTTTGTACTATAAAAAAAGACCCTATTGGGTCTATTTTGTTGTAAGTTTAATTATTTAGCAAATCTTTCGGCGGTTGCAATGGCCACACCAATCATTTTGCCTAAGCCTAATTGTCTTTGTTCAGCAGTGGCTTTTTGATCTTTCTTAATGAAGTGGTCAGTGACAGTTAATAAGCATAATGCTTTTTTGCCCATTCTGGCAGCGTTGCAATATAAAGCATAAGATTCCATTTCCACACCCATGACACCGAGCTTTGCCCAGTTTTTCCATGTATTTGGATCATCATCATAGAAGACATCGGCGGAGAGAATGTTACCACCATGATATGGGATGCCAGCTTTTTTACTTTCTTCATAAGCCGCAATAGCGAGTTCGAAGTCACTTCCAGCGGAATAGACGCCATTAATGCCATATTGGCTTGCCCAGTTACTATCTGTACTTGCAGTGGTGCATATTAATACATCGAATAAGTTAATATCTTCACGATATGAACCGCATGTGCCAACGCGGATAATGTATTCCACGCCATAGGCATCATATAATTCGTGAGAGTAGATACCGATTGATGGTTGACCCATACCTGATGCCATAACTGAAATTCTTTTTCCGTTTTTGGTATAACCTGTAAAGCCTAAGATACCACGAACATTAGTGACTTCTTTATAATCGTGCAAGAAATTCTCGGCAATCCATTTAGCGCGTAAAGGATCTCCAGGCATTAAAACAACATTTGCAAAATCTCCAGGGTTTGCATTGATATGAGGTGTTCCCATAAATATATCTCCTTATAACCTTTAATATTTTATCGCATTTGCTTTCTTTATAACAATAAAGGATTAATATTTTAGGTCATTAAGTATAGACTATTAATATCTCATTAACAATATATGTATCCAAGGGATGCATTATTGATTGACCCCTAGGGGTCGCTTTTTCTTCCTTGGTAAAATATATAAGGATAGTCGCGGGCTATACTATTACTACTGCTAGACAGTCTGATTTTCATACTGAGGACGCGGCTTCCCTATTAAACGTTGTTTGTAGGATGAGGCGTTGACCTTCTATTTGAGATATTACGTTAGGGAAGCTCAGCGAATTGCCCAAAGTAACTATCCAAAAGGAGGTTTTATTTGTGCCTACTTATTTTGTGGGTATCGATGTCAGCAAGTTTAAGCACACCTGCTGTATCATTGACGGAGACGGAGAAATAATTAAAAAGAGTTTTGACTTTTCCAATTCAAAAGAAGGATTTGATTCATTGATAGAAACATTTAAATCAATTGATCAATCTGAATCATTGTTTCAAATAGTGATGGAAGCAACTGGTCATTATCATGAATGTTTATTTAGATATTTAGTTGCTAATAATTATTTAGCCCAAATTAAAAACCCTGTCGTGATAGCGAGATTTAAACAATCTGAATATCTCGACAAGGCGAAGACTGATAACCTTGATGCACTTATTATTGCCCAATATGCATCAAAGCATCCATTCAGCCCTTCTACGATTAAATCATACAACATTGAAAGAATTAGGCGTATATCTAGAGCAAAATACTTTCTTTATCAAGACAAGGAAAGAACAATTAATCATCTTCATCGATATCTAGATGAATCTTTTCCAGAATTAGTACCTTTCTTAAGAAAAAGAGGAGATATTAAGCGATATCAAGGTCGTAATTTCTTTGATTCAAAAACTACTTTATGGTTTGTGGAGAACTTCCCATCCGCGAAGAAATTTTCTAATGCAAGAAGTGAAACAGCGGAAAAACTTAGAAGAATGTCAAAAGGTGCGTTTTCTTTAATTAAATTCAACGAACTTAGAAATATTGCTAAAAATTCTATTGGTGTTTCATTCCAAGAAACCGAAGAAATAATAATCCAATTAGTTCAAGAACTTAGAAACATCCAAGAAAGGAATGACAAATTAGATGAACTTTTAATCCCTTTAATTGACGAAACATCACCTAACTTATTAACTGTTCCTGGGATTGGTTATCGTTTAGCGGGTCTACTTATTAGTGAAATAGGAGATGCGTCCCAATTTCCAAGTGCGGATAAGATAATTAAATTTGCAGGACTAGATGTAAGAGTTTATCAATCTGGAACTATTGAAAAGCATGGGGCGATTAGAAAAAGAGGATCACCTTTACTTAGATATGCTTTATTCCAAGCAGCGGAGAAAGCTCGTATTCATTGTCCTGAGATTGCAGAATTCTATTCAAAGAAAAAGAGTGAAGGAAAACATCCAATTTGTGCCTTAACTCATACAGCAAGAAAGATACTTCGAATTGTTTGGGCTTTATTAAAAACTGGGCAAAACTATAGTCGATCTATCTCTGATTAGTGCTTAAATCAGCAGAATATTTAAAACTTTATCATAGATACAGTTTTTTCGTCGTGGACTTTAAGAAAAAAATACTTGATAATTGTAGGTATGAAA
>CACZZG010000010.1 GCA_902785645.1 uncultured Erysipelotrichaceae bacterium
GCACCACCAGCCTAAAGGAACTTAACTTGGGTACGTAGCAGGGCTTGCCCCTGCCACATACAACGGTTACGAGATGTCGTGAGGCATCTCTTTCTTTTTATCCAGAATATTAATAGCAAATAAAAAAAGGTGACATAGTCACCTTATTTTTTGTTAGTGAAGAATTATGGTTGAACTTCTGTTTCAGTTTTTTCTTTTTTTGGAAGTTCGCGGTATTCTTCTTTTTGTGCGTCAGTAAGAGTCTTGACTGTCACATCATTATTGTATTTCAAGTCAACAATGGCCTTACCTTTAATAGTTAAATCAAATTCAGAGCCTTCGACTTTTAATAAACCATTAACGATTCCGGCTAAATTAACATCGATATCTGCATCAACTGATGCTTCGGATAAGAATCCAGCTTTTTCAAATAAGAGAGCCGCTTTTAATTTGAATGATTTAACTGTTTCTTCTGCGTCTTTGACATCTTTTTCAACATCTTCTTTATCAGAAGTTAATCTAATTAATTTAAGTAAGGTGTCTTTATTGATGTCAGCTTCTAAACCATATCTTCCATCTGTGTATGTTTTGAATGTCATGAATGGAATCTCGTTAAAGATTTTCATGGCTTCATTAAAACCTTCATCAGTATATTCAAATTTAAATTTATCAAAGATTTCTTCTGGTTGAATGGTTGTTGGAACGATGATCTTTCTTCTAGATGTACCTGTAGCATCATCAATCATCTTATTAAGATCCATTTCTTCAGGTTTTTCTTCGCCAGAAACCGCTTTCGTCATATCGTTAACAAGATCAGAAACCTTGTTTAAAGCTTTTCTCACGCTTTCACTGGAATAGTCGACATAAAGATTTTCGGATTGATAGAATGCTTTACCAGTGACACCAGAGAACTTACAAGCTGTATCAAATTCTTGTTTCTTATCAGCAGACACTGGGATGGAACCTTTTAATTTAACATCCGCACCTAAACCGGAAACGACAGCGTTGGCCACTAATTTTTCTTTGCTGTTTCTAAAATTAGCTTCAACTTTGCCATCGATAACAGCGCTTGCATCTAAACTAATAGGACCAAATTCATTTTTAGTGGAACCTTTTAAACCAAGGCCTAATGATTGGACACTAGCTTTAATAGCAACTGCATCTGGAGTTTCTTTATATGCTTCTGCTGTCTTTTGTACTTTTTCTTTTAATAATGCTTGGCCGGCTTCAGTACTTAAGTCGACTTTTTTGCCTCCTGGAGGGAGTTGTCCTGCTTTGCTACAACCTGTTAATGCAAGAGCCATAGCACAGGATATAAATAACAATTTAATTTTTTTCATAGTTTTAACCTCTATTAGTTAATATAGTATTTTTATAAAAATAAAGCAAATTTTCACAATCGCGAATAAACGATAATTACAAAAAAATAGCGCTTTTGCAGCGCTTTTTGTGTGGTTTTATTAGTATTTGATTAAATCATTAATCTCTTTGATGTCTTTTGGTTTGATTTTAACAACTTCTCGATCAAAGGTCACGAAACCATTTAATTCATCTTCTACATCGCTTAATTGCGTGTATATGCATGCGGACAAACCTTTTGGAATATTATTAATAACATCCTTTTGTATCGATTCTAAATAAGCATTTTTCCAAGACTCTGAATCCTTGTAACTGCGATAGGTTGGTTTGCCTTTTTGCATATGACCTTTAACTGGTAAAACATAACCACCAAATTCGGATAAGACAATCGCTCTATTTTTTGATTTTTTAGGAAGCTTCACTCTTTTGAAATAGACGTGTAATGATTTCACATCACTAATGCCTTGGTCATGCCAGCCTGAAGCGTGATCAAATAATCTAGTAGTATCTAGCTTCTTAACTTCGTTATATATTTCCTTACTATCAAATTGTCCCCATCCTTCATTGAAGATAGTCCAAAGGACTATTGATGGAACATTATATAAGTAGTGGATAATATCTTTAAATTCTTGAATAGCGTGTTCTCTAACGGTTTCATCAGTTCTTGAGAAGTATTGATAATCTGTGTCTTTGTGATGAATTCCAAATATTAACGGGAATGTCACTGTGGACAATTTATATTTTCCTCCTCCATTGATGAAGTCTTGCCAAACGAGCAAGCCTTGTTTGTCACACTCATAATACCAACGAGGAGCTTCTATCTTGATGTGTTTCCTAATGGTGTTGAAGCCAAGTTTCTTTACTAACTTAATATCTTCTACATAGTCTTCATAACTTTCAGGAGTGTAGAGACCTTTTTTGTAATAGCCTTGGTCTAAGATGCCTTTCATAAAATAAGGTTTATTATTTAAGGCAATGACTTTATGTCCGTTATAATCCATCAATGAGACTTTTCTCATCGCAAAATATGAATTAACTTCATCATCTTTAGTTTTTAATGAGAAGAAATATAAATAAGGATCTTCTGGAGACCATTCATGTAAATCTTCGACATCAAAAGAAGTGGTTTCATAAGGGTAAATCTTATGGTCTTTTCCAAATATATGGATAAATACTTCTTTTGCGTCACTAGTGACTTGTATATGAACTTTTTTATTATCTAAGTCAGGAGTGATCTTAACTTCTTTAATATAGTCATTAGAAACGCTTTCTAACCACACAGGCATGTATATACCTGATTGAGGGGTATACCAAATACCACCTCTTTTGATTTTTTGTTTACCACGAGATAATTCACATTCATCAGTGTAGTCTTTAACTCTGACAATTAATGTATTCTTACCTTTTAGATATGGCTTAATATCAAATTCAAAAGGAAGATAACCACCGATATGTTGTCCAAGATGAACACCATTAAGATATACATCTGCGATTTGATCAACCGCAGTGAAATGTAAGAGAACTTTATCTTTGATAAAAGATCGTCCTAATAAGAATGTATATTTATAAAATAGCCAATCAGATGGCCTAACCATCTTGTTGACTTTTGATAATTCAGTTTCTGGTGAATAAGGAACGACGATTGTACCATCAAAAGTCTCGGGGATATTTTCATTATCCCTGATGGCATATTCCCACTCACCATTTAGCGAATAATAACTTTCTCTAACTAGTTGAGGACGAGGATACTCACTCAGCGGCTTTTGCATGAGCCTTTTCCTTTCTAATAACAATGATTGTAGGTATTACCGCTAAGGCGATAATGATCGCTGCAAATAAGAAAATATATGCATTTGGTTTAATGACCATTTGATGGAACTCATTTTCATAAGGCTCACCATTAATATATGAGACACCTTGTCCGATGAATGGACCAGTAACCATTGGGATTAAGACCAAGAATATTAATCTAATACCTTGGAATAAACCAACCTCTTTAACAGGTGTATAGTCTCTAACTTTCGCACCAAGAACCGCAGAGCCCACCATAAAGCCAGTCATTAAAACTATGGCAGCGATGATAACGCCGATTTGTTCTCTGACAAAGAACATCGCTAGTCCACCAACAGCAGCTAAGGCAATCGCAGGAATCATGATTCTGTTTTTACCAATCTTATCCATGAATAAACCAAAGACGACTGTAATTGCGCTAGCGGTTAATAAAACGATAACTAAAGTGATGGTAAATGCCATTGATGTTTCGGTATCGACAATGCCTAAAACCTTTTGAATATAGACCATTAAATAAGGCATAAATACTTGAATACCAATGGAAAAAACCGCAAAAGTAGTGAGAATTAAATAGAGAATTGCGTTGTTTTTGATAACGCTTGGTCTAAATCCATAGAAAATATTTTTGATATAAGGTTCAGATTTATTTGGTGTACAAACATCTTTTGGAAGCAAAAATATACAAACAACACCAACCACCAAAGTTAGACCACCAAAGATATAGAAGAACAAACTCCAGTTAGTGGTCACATCAGTTTCTCGACGAATTGCGCCAGAAAGCCCAACAACAACAATCATAGAGATAAGAGGAAGGATAGAAAGCACACTCTCGACCTTCCCTCTATTACTCGTGTTGGTATTATCAGTGACAAAAGCATTGAATGAAGAATCGTTTGCGGTGCTGCCAAAGAAGGTCATGACACAGTCCATGACAACTATTAATGTTCCTGCCGCCATTGCATTACCAGCCAAAATATTTAATTTAGATTTTGGATCTAATAAAGCAAATAATATAATGGAGATTCCCCATAAGATGTATCCAAAGGATACAAACGCTTTTCTTTTTCCTAATCTATCGCTTAATGCCCCCATTAATAATGTGGTGATTGTGGCGGCTGCCGCACTTGCTGCGGTCATAATTGGAATGAAGATTGTTTCTCCACCTGTAACTTCGTAAACATAAAGATTAAAAAAGTTGTTTTCGATAGCCCATGCTAATTGACCGACAAAACCAGCAATAATAAAGGACAACCATTTTCTTATTCCTAATTTGTTATCCATAAGTAAACCTCTTTTTTTATTATAAATAACTTTTCTAATAAACGAGCATTATTTTGATATAATATAAGAAGGAAATTATGGTTATGAAAAACGAATTTATTACTTTAAAAAGCCGAAACCTAGAAGTTACCTTTTCGACTCTTGGAGCAGGTATTCATCGTATTTTATTTGATGGAATCGATATGTTGATGACACCAGTAAATGATGAAGATTATCTTAAACCAAGTTGTTATTATGGCAAAACAATTGGAAGAATCTGTGGAAGAATTGCGGTTAAAAACCAATTTGGTTATCAACTTCAAGGCAATGAAAAAGAAAATTCTCTTCATGGCGGATTTGATGGAATATCCACAAAAATATTTGATTATAAGAAGCAAGGCAATAAAGTCATATTTACTTATTTATCAAAAGATGGCGAAGCTGGTTATCCAGGAAACTTAAATCTTGAAGTTGAATATGAATTAAATGATTCAACATTATTAGTTAGATTCTTCGCAAAAGTGGACAAGCCCTGTGTTGTGGCTTTAACAAATCATGCTTACTTCTCTTTGGGTGAAAAATCCACGAACGATTTAAAACTCAAAATGGATATTGATAAGTTCCTTGATGTCGATGATAAATTAATGCCTATCAAATACATCGAAACACCAAAAGAGCTACAAGGTGTTATCCAATTATCTGATAAATATAAGATTGATAACTACTTCTTGTTAAAGAACCCGAATATTTCCTTAATTGGTAAGAAGTATCAAATGGATATCGATAGTGATTTCCTTGGAACGGTCATCTTCTCTGATAACTGGAGAGATAACATTGTTACCACATTATCCGATAAAGGCATCTACCGTGGCGCGGCAATCGAACCACAGGATGACCAAATGGATCGTAAAGTGTTGCAACCAAATCAAGAATATAGAAAATTTATTAAGTACACATTTAAGAAACTATGAAAAACGAAGTAATTAAAAATTATCAAAAACTCTACAGCAAACAACCAGAAGCATATTTACAAAGTGGTGGCCGCTTTGAGCTTCTAGGAAATCATACTGACCATAACCATGGCAAGACCTTGGCCGCGACATGTTCTTTAATGATTGAAGGCGCATTCTCAAAAGAAGAGAACAATATTGTTAAATTGTGTTCTAAAGGACAATGCCAATTTGAAATTGATATCACTGATACTGAACCAAGAGAGGAAACTGTCGATAGATCAGCATGCTTTATTCGTGGTATTGCTGATTACTTAAAAAAGCATGGATATAAAGTTGGAGGTTTCTCCATTTATACTGAATCTTTAGTTCCTCCAGGAGCGGGTGTATCTTCATCCGCGGCTTTTGAAATATTGTTAGGCAAAGTTTTTAATAAACTTTATAACGATAATAAAATCTCTATTTTAGATTTATGTAAAGCTGGTCAATACGCAGAGAATAATTACTTTGGTAAGAAGAGCGGTCTTTTAGATCAAATCGCTTGTGCGTCATTAGGTATTTCTTATATTGATTTCGGCAATATTGAACAACCAAAGATTGACATCATTCATAACGACTTTGACCAATATCAATTCGTCATTACTGATACCGGAAAGAGCCACGCTGGATTAAGCGATCTATATTCTTCTATTTTTGATGACATGTTCTCCGCTGCAAAAAAGATGGGACATAAGTTCCTAAGAGAATGTTCGCTCGAGCAATTAGAAGGCAACAGCGAGATTTTTACTGAAGGTGAATATAACCGCGCCAAACATTTCTTTGAAGAGAATATTAGAGTCGAAAAAGGCTTAAATTGCTTAAAAAATAATGATTTTGCAGGCTTTTTCGAGTGTGTTAACCAAAGTTCATTATCTTCCAAGAACTTGTTAAAGAACGCGATGGTCCGTGGACAATATAGAGGTTCATTAGCGGAAGCAATTGATATTTCTAACGCTGCAATGGACCATGAAGGTGCTTCAAAAATCAATGGTGGCGGATTCGGTGGTTCAATCATTTCCATCGTTCCACTCGTTAAACTTGATAAGTATCTTAAAGTCATGAGAAACAAATATGGAGAAGATCACGTCTTCTGTGTTTCCATATTGAACAAAGTTGAGGAATAAATATGAAATTCACCAAATCATTAATGATGCCAATTGTTTTATCGATTTTAGGTATCTTTACATCCGTATCAACATTCATCCTTATACAAGTTGCTGGTAAGGTTAATAGCACGAATACAGGCGCGAGCCCACTTCCTATTATCCTTTTAGTAATGTTTGTATTATTCTTGGGTGCATTGTCCGCCAAGAAAGCATTGTTCGCTAGAGTCTTATCTATTATCTCTATCAGCGGAATGACATTAGGTATGTTCATTACTGCGATTGTGTGTGCTGCTGATTTCCAAACTTATAAAATCGGTTGGGACAGCATCTCATTTTTAGCTATCAGTATTTTTGCTTTAGTGGCCGCAGTCTTGTTCCTTATTTATAACTTGATTGGTAGAAACGGCACGCTAAAAACATTAGCCTTTTATACCAATGTAATTTTTATCGCCTTCATTGTTATTTTTGCGGTTATCTTGATGGTTTCATCATTCGTTGGTGTTTATAAAAATAGACCACTTTATGGTATTGAACTTGCGTTAGTTTTAGTTAATGTTGTTGTCCTCGCAGGACTTCAATTATCCTTGCATAACAACCTCGTAAAAGAGGACTAATAATTTATTATTTGTTAATAACCTCCGTTTAATATAGAATGAATAAAGTATCCATTTATACGGAGGTTTTTTAATGAGTGCTAAAAGCGGTGTTGCCAAGGCTTATACCGGCAACAAAGTACCAAAGTTCACTAGATGGTTTTATCCATTCAGTGGCATTTTTCGTGATGCATGTTATGCATTAGTCGGCTCATTCTTACTTCAATACGCGATCACATCGGGCGTTTTAAGTAGCGATGCAGCGACATTCTCCAAACAATACGGCGTTATTACAATTGCTATGATGATCGCTCTTGTTTGGGATGGTATCAATGACCCAATCATGGGCTTCATTGTTGAGAAAGTACATTTCAAACTAGGTAAGTTTAAACCATGGATTTTGATTGGCGCTATTGGTAATACTTTAGCGGTTATCTTATTATTCTTGGTCAGACCTGCAAATAGCTGGGTCTTCGTTGCTTTGATGATTGTCTTCTATGTCTTATGGGACACATTCTTCACCATGAA
Source organism: uncultured Erysipelotrichaceae bacterium (assembly GCA_902785645.1). Classification (GTDB taxonomy): domain Bacteria; phylum Bacillota_I; class Bacilli_A; order RFN20; family CAG-826; genus RUG13091. The sequence goes on from CACZZG010000010.1 coordinate 7,606, forward strand.
CGATATTGGCTATTGGGCAATGCTTCCATCATTAACAAATGATGATAAAGAACGTGCTACATTAACAAGTCGTGTTTCTATCTGTGCTGCTATCGGTGGTTTCTTAATGACTGCCGCTGCTACATTGTTACCAACAATGTTTGGTGCTAGTAGTGGTAAAGGCGCTGCTGCAGTTTATGCAATTATGGCGGTTGTGGTAAGTATTCTATTCCTTGCTTCTCAGACAATCGTGTTCTTCTTCTGCCAAGAAAAAGCACGTGACTTAAAACAAGAAGAAGCTTCAGAAAAGTCCACATTTGTCGACTTATTTAAGGTTGTTGGCAAGAATCCACAAGTTAGAGTTGTGGTTATCGCCATGTTCTTATATTACTTAGCCAGTGGTGTTTTAACTGGTGGTATTGGTCTTAACTATTACTACTTATCCACAGGTTATGGCTCTGCAAGTGGTGGCTTAGTTGTTACATTGATCTCTGTTTTCTATGTCGTATCAATGATTGCTTCTCAAGCTTTATATCCAGTTTTAGCCAAGAAGATGCCAAAGCAAAAGATTTTATTAATCGCTATTGCTCTCGCATTAGTCGGTGCTGTTGGATTCTTCTTTACATGTTTCCCATTATTTGGTGGCCAACAAGTCTCCACAATGTTAAGTGGAGCGGCTCCTGGCATTAATGCTGATATGATTAAAGATGGTTTACCATGGGCCTTCAGTGGCTTAATGTTCTGCAACTATTTATTCCCATTCATTTTCTTCTTCGGTGCTGGTCTTGTTTACATGGTCATTCTTGTTATGTTCCAAGACGCTATCGACTATAACGAATATGAATTTGGTGAAAGAAAAGAATCTGTTATCTCTGCTTGGAGACCATTAGATGTTAAATTAGGCTCTGCCTTATTACGTGGCTTCCAATACTTAATTTTCTTATCAGCTGGTGTTATGGCTACAGTTAATGGAATCTCCAATGCTGAAGGTGCATTAAATGCTGACATGGCTGCTGCTGGTAGTGATGAAGCTGCACAAGCAATTGCTAAAACATCATTCGCCACAAAGATTCAAGACTTAATGAGCCAAGTTACCCCAACTTCATTAGTCATTATTGGTATTTGGATTATCGTCATTTTAGCGGGATGCTTTGTCGCTACATTCTTATTAATCCGTTTCGGCTATAAGATTGATGAAAAACGCCACAGCGAAATCATCGAAGAGCTTGAAAAACGTCATGCTCAAGTTGGTTTTGATCAAAACGAAATCGAATCAGCAGAACAAGCTGAATAATTTTAAATAATTAAGGGCTCTTTTTAGGGCCCTTTTTTGAAAGGAAAAAATAACATGGAAATTAAAGATAAATCATCAGTTATTTTTGGCAACCAAATCGATAAGAAAACCATTAAGCAAGGTTTGAAGTCCAAAAAGAAATTCATGAAGAAATATGGTGATGACACAAACAAAGAATATTGTTTATCCACCGAAGTCATTCCTTCATTAGAATTCATTAACACAAAGAATCTTGTCCTTTCTGATAAACCAATGGAATTTCCTAAAAATGCTTTAGTGGTTGGTAATATCAGAATGGGTTTTGGTCATTATCGTATCTCCATTGCTATAGCAAGTTGTGCTAAAGCACTAGGCTATGAACCATATTGGTTTGACTTAGCGAGTTTTGACGCAACCGGAAGCGCGATGATTAGAGAGCAAAACGATCTTTATTCATTAGCCTCTAAAATTAGTCAAAAATCACATTTGTTTAATCACTTCATTTGGGAACCTTTGAACTCGGAAGGATTTAGACAAATTACTTATAATTCAAAAGATCAAAAGAACGCTGAGTTACTCGCTCCTTTGTATCATAACTTACCAAAGGATGTTCCTTTCGTGGCCACACACGTCTGGCCAAGCCAAGGTGCAATTCACGCTGGTCTAACCCATGTTGTTAACGCTATTCCGGATAACTGGCCAATGGCATTGCATCTTTCTGAAGGCGCAATCCATTGTGTTCAAACCCCATTTGCTTATTTGGGTTATAAGATGCTTAATGGAATGGGCAAAAAACCACTTCAAGGAATTCCTGAAACAGACTTATACGAAGTCGGGCATTACGTCGACCACGAATTAGTCGCAAATATCGAAAATGACGTTAAAAACCGTGTAAAACGCATTAAAAACGGCGAACCAATAAGAATTTTAATGTCTGTCGGTGGTGCTGGTGCGGGTGCTAAATATTTCTTACAAATCATCCAACACTTATTACCATTAGTGAAAGAAAAGAAAGTTGCTTTATTCTTAAACCTTGGTGATCACTTAGATATGTATGAATATTTGAAGAAACACATTAAAGACTTTGATGATGGTTTGCACAAGTTCTTTGATGATTACGCGAAACTTAATGAATTCGTGGAAACAATGGATAAAGAAGTTATTGAAGGAACATATATTTTCTATCACAAGAACATCTTTGAAGCTGTTTATTCCACAAACTTATTAATGAGACATGTTGAAATGTTAATTACCAAACCATCAGAGTTGGCCTTCTATCCTGTTTTAAAGGTTATGATGAGACATATCGGTGGACACGAAGTCTATGGTGCTGTTCACGCACAAGAAATTGGCGATTCAACATTTGAATGTCCTGATAAGAAATCAATGAATGAGATGCTTGATAGATTAATTAATGACAAAGACTTATTAATTCATCTCAATGAACAAATTATCAAACTTAAGGAGCAAGGAATTTATAACGGTGGTTATGAAGCCGTTAAACTTGCGGTCAAAGGTAGATAATATATATCAAAGAAAAAGACCCAAAAGGGTCTTTTATTTTACTTCAATTTCAACTTCCTTAATAATGTCGTCCATCTTAACTTTTACTTTAGCTTTTCCCTTACCTTGTTCGGATAAGACATAAAGTGATAATTGGCCACCCACTAAAGATTGATGTGAATCGCCAAGAACTCTAATTGGTCCTTCAGATTCTATTGATACGACTCTATTAGAGTATTGCATTACAGATTCATTCTCATCGATGTGTTTAAGAGAAATTCTTAATCCATCATAAGTATCTTTATTCTCTAACACAGTTTTGCTTGCATTTACTTGTAAATCAAACTTTCTGGATGGACCAACTTTCTTAGTTATAACTAGTTCGTTGTTTTTGTAACCTTTGAAAGTATATGTTTTAGCAATACCACCCCAAGATCCGACATAGTGATTATATAATCCCACTAATTCGGCATAGCTGATTTTGTATTTCTTCATCATGAAGGCAAGGTAGAGTTTTTCTTTAACTGATAAAGCATTAAAACCTTGTGTAGCAGCATGAGTGAACATCTTAGCGATCTTAGGCCAGCTCTTTTTGTTGAATCTTTCATCTTTAAATGTTTGTCCCACTAAATCATCGACTAGTACTGGTGGATGTGGTAAATGTTCAAATTGATTATTCTTTGAATAATATCTTGTGACAAACTCATCATTTTTATATAAATCAAAGTAATCACAGTTAGTAGCGACATAAATGTCGAAATATCTTGCTTCCGGATAGTCTCCAGGTTTCATATTGGAAATAACTTCTAAGATAGGTTTCTCATTTGATTGAGAAGCATAAATATATGAAGAGTGTTTTGGATTACGATATAAGTCATAAACACCATGTGGGCAAATATGATCACCTGAACCGAAGTCAACGTGTGTGTGATAATCAAACGCACACCAGCCTATCGCACCGCATATATTTTCATATTTAAAATTATCATTAATGACTTTTGCGTGTCTTAGAGCAACTTCAACCTTTAATCTTTCATCTGATGTAGGTTTAACAGGATCCATGTGACCCATATATTCTGTTACTAAATATGGATGACCCATAGTTTTTACTTTCTTCGGATCAATTAATCCTCTTTCTAATGAATCGCAACAGAAGTCGTTATAAGCGTAAATATCTTCCAATAATTCAGAATTTGTGAAGTTTCTGACTCCTAAAGTTTGTCTTGTGTCATCTAATTTATGCGCAAGTTCATTAGCTTTTGAATATAAGTCATGATCATCTTGTGATTCATCAATTCTCACACCATGGGCAATTAATGATGGATGATTTCTCTGTGTTAAAACCATCTTTTCTAGGTTAACAAGGAATTGATTTCTCCATTCCTCTTCTTGACCGATATGTTGCCAACCAGGAATCTCGTTAATCGTTAATAAACCAATCTCATCACATCTATTTAGAAAATGTTCACTTTGTGGGTAGTGGGATTGTCTAACAACATTGACACCAATTTGATATTTCAATAAGTCCGCATCATCTTCTTGGATGGCTTTCGGCATGGCATAGCCAACATATGGATAGCTTTGATGTCTATTAAGACCGATTAATTTGATTTTCTTTCCATTTAAATAGAAGCCATCTTTTTTAAAGATTGCGGTTCTAAAACCGAAGCGGTTTGTGTATTCTTCTTTACCGTCTTTACTTTCTATTTTTGTCACTAGTGTATAGAGGTTTGGATTATCAATATCCCAAAGTTTAGGATTATCCACTGTAAAAGCATTTCTTTCGAATACTTTGACAAGTTCATTATTGAAATATAGGAAGTGGGAGATTTTATCAATTTCACCAACACGATCATATTCTACGAGAACATTGCCTTTATCATTAGCTTTAATAAAGATGTTTTCTAAATATGTCTTTGGATGGATTTCTAAAGAAACCTCACGATAAATACCAGAGAATGTTAGATAGTCTACTGCATATCCAAATGGTGGAATTAAGTTATCTTCTCTTGAATCTAAAACCAAAATAAGTCTATTGCCTTTTTGCTTAATATATTCACTAACATCTAAAGATACTTTTACATATCCAGAAATGTGCTCACCAAGATCGTGTCCATTGAGATAGATTCTGGCTTTAAGCATGTATCCATCAAAAACTAATTTAACAACTTTATTATTGATGTCTTCATCCACATCAAAAACCTTTTCGTATGTTGAGACGAATTGATAGTCTTTTTCATCAAAATAGTTATATGGAACTTCTTTTGCGCAATGTGGAATGTTAATTGATTGACTACTATTAGGGAGCTTATTTAAATACTCATCTTTATAGTCTGGGATGAATTTCCAGGAATAATTTAGTGCTTGTTTCATTTTCTTTTACCGGTATTAATTATATAATAATTCCGAGGTTTACATATGATAAAAACGAACGAATCTGTATTTGCTTTAAATACAAACGAGTTATCCTATGTCTTTCATGCGGACAAGACAGGATTACTAATTCACGATTACTTCGGGAAAAAAGTCGATTTAGTGGACTTCGATGTTAAACCATTATCCACAAAACCCAATGTGCAAAAGGGTACGTCAGTGATTTATGATGAGACTCAAAACAAAGAGTTATCGATGGATAATGTCTTACTAGAATTTTCCTTCCCACATAAAGGCGACTTTAGGAGTACACCAATACTCTTAAAAAATGAAAAGTTCGGTTACGTATTTGATTTTAAATACCATCATTTTGAAATCAGAAAGCCAGAACCATTAGAAGGACTTCCAACTCCTCATGCCGCAAATGATGAGTTAATAATCTTTTTACAAGATGAAAAAGCAAACATTGAGCTAGAACTTCATTACTTAGTTTTTGAAGAAGCTAATGTCATTTGCCGTAACGTAGTTATTAAGAATAATAGCGAACTCGAGTTATCAGTTTTAAAAGCATTATCTTATCAACTCGATCTTGTGAATAGAGAATTCGAACTAGTCACATTAAGTGGTGGCTGGGCCAGTGAGATGAATCAACAAGTTCAACCAATTGTCGAAGGAAAATATTCCGTCGAATCAAGAACTGGTTGTTCATCAGCAAAATTCAATCCATTCTTCATGTTAAAAGAGAAGAGCGCCAACTTAGATAATGGTGATGTTTATTCATTCAACCTTATCTATAGCGGCAATCACTTAGAAGAAATTGAATTAGGTCATTATAGCTTATTAAGAGTGGAAGCAGGTATTAATCCTTTCTGCTTTGATTATCGACTCCAAAAAGGAGAAAAATTAGAAACACCTTATGCAGTTTTAACTTATTCCGATAAAGGTGTTAATGGTGCCCGTCAAAACATGCACCATTTTACGAATAACCATGTCATTCCATCCCAGTGGAATAACACGATAAGACCAGTGGTTATTAATAACTGGGAGGCAACATATTTTAAATTCACAGAATCCAAATTGTTGTCTTTAGCCAAAGATGCTAAAAAATACGGCGCTGAACTATTTGTTCTTGATGATGGATGGTTTGGTGCAAGAAATAACGATTTAGCCGGTTTAGGCGATTATGACGTTAATAAAAAGAAATTGCCTGGTGGATTAAAGGGTTTGAGCAAAAAACTCCACAAAATGGGCTTAAAATTCGGTTTATGGTTTGAACCTGAGAGTGTTAATGAGGATTCAAATTGTTACCGAGCTCATCCAGATTGGGCAATTAAATGCAAAGATAGAAAACCATCATATAGCCGCAACCAACTTCTTTTAGATTTAAGTAAACTTGAAGTCCAAGATTACATTATTGAATCTGTCAGTGGAATATTAAATTCTGCGGAGATTGAATTTGTGAAATGGGATATGAATAGGAACATGTCTGATATCACATTCAATGATTATAATCCTGGTGAGTTCTATCATCGTTATATCCTCGGCTTATATCGCATCATGAGAGAGCTCGTTAAACGATTCCCAAATGTTTTGTTTGAAGGATGCGCAAGTGGTGGTAACCGCTTCGACTTAGGTATCTTATCTTTCTTCCCGCAAATATGGGCAAGTGATGATACTGATGGCCATGAAAGATTAACCATTCAAGATGGATATTATTTAGGCTATCCACAAAGCACAGTTTCCGCTCACGTATCTAGTTCTCCATCTCATCAACTTTTAAGAAAGACACCAATCGATACAAGATTCAATGTCGCGATGTTTGGTGTCCTCGGTTTTGAACTTTTATTCAACGAATTAGATAAGTTAGAGAAAAAGAGATGCTTGAAACTTATTGAAGTCTATAAACAAAACCGTGAAGTTCTTCAATTTGGTGATTTCTATGAATTAAATAGTTTCTCAAATAACTTCAAGAAATGGCAAGTTTTATCTGAAGATAAAAAGAAATCGGTTATTGGCCATTTTAATATTTTACAAAAATCTAATGCACCTGAATGTTTCTTGGACACAAAAGGCCTTTTAGAAGATAAAAAATATAATGTTGAAGTTGTGGAAATAGAACATAACATCCACGAATTTGGTGGACTAGTTAATATGCTAACTCCATTCCATATGAATCCAAATGGATGGCTAGTAAATGTTCTTTCTAAGCACATGACAATTCCTGGAGAGAAAGAAAAATATCTTGTCTATGGAAGCGCCTTAAATAATAGAGGAGTGATCTTAAATCCAGAATGGTCAGCATCAGGCATAAATGATGGTGTTCGTGTTTTAGAAGATTTTGGTTCTCGTCTATATTTGGTTATTTTAGATGAAACAAACTAATTGGTATAAAGACGCAATAATATATCAAATCTATCCTCGTTCTTTTTGTGATGGAAATAATGATGGAATGGGTGATATCCCTGGCATAATCTCTAAGCTCGACTATTTGAAAGAGCTTGGAATTAATTGTGTCTGGCTTTCACCTGTCTATGATTCTCCTCAAGAAGACAACGGATACGACATTTCAAACTATCGAGATATCTATAAACCTTTTGGCACACTTGATGATTTCAAAAAGATGTTAAGTGAAATGCACAAAAGGGGAATTAGATTAATTATGGATTTAGTGGTCAATCATACATCAAGTGAACACCCTTGGTTTAAGAGTGCGATCTCAGATAAAAATTCACCATATAGAGACTACTATATCATCAAAAAAGGCCGCAAAAACGGCAAAAAACCTCCAAATAACTGGTCTGGTTTCTTTGGAGATGGTGCTTGGCAAAGAATCGGTGATAGCGATGAATATTACCTAAGATTATTTGCAAAAGGACAGCCAGATTTAAACTGGGAGAACCCTAAAGTTAGAGAAGAAGTTAAAGACATTTTGAGATACTGGTTAGATATGGGTGTTGATGGTTTTAGATGTGATGTTATTAATCTCATCAGTAAAGACCAAAGATTTAAATCAGTGGCACCCACAATTGCCTTGGCAGGAAAGAAATATTTTGTTAGCGGTCCTCGTCTTCACGAGTATCTCCATGAACTTTATAAAGACGTCTATTCTAACTATGACTGTATGACTGTTGGTGAAACAGTATTAACCACACTTCAACAAGGTTGCGATTTAGTGGAACCCAATCGAGAAGAATTATCGATGATCTTTAACTTTGACCACACAGACACAGATAACTACTTTGGAGTGAAATGGTTCATTAGAAAATTTAAACTCACAAGACTAAAGAAAGTTGTTAATAAATGGCAACAAGGACTTCATAATCGTGGATGGAATTCACTATTTATTGAAAACCATGACCAAAGAAGATGTGTTGGTAGATTTAACACCGATGATAAAGAGTATCGTGAAGTATCCGCAAAGATGCTTGCGACAACATATTTCATGCTTCAAGGAACCCCTTTCATTTATGAAGGGCAAGAACTTGGCATGACTAATGGTGATTTCTCTTGTTTAGATGATTTTAAAGATGTCGAAACTCATAACATCGCCGCACTTGGAGAAAAGATTAAAATCTTAAAACCTATATTGAAGAAATCGTTATATCAATGTTCTAGGGATAACGCTAGAACACCAGTTCAATGGGATGATAGTGAGTTTGCGGGATTCTCAAAAGTTAAACCTTGGATTCAAGTTAATAAAAACAAATCATTTATTAATGCTAAACAACAATTAACAGATGATAATTCCATCTTCCATTACTATCAAAAACTTATTGAATATCGTAAGGGTAATGAAGTGATTAAGAATGGTGAATATATTGATTTATTGCCACATAACCACAAGGTTTATGCCTATATGAGAAAACTGGATGATAAAGAAATTGTTGTGGTTTCTAATTTCACAAATAAAGAAGTTGTAAACCCATTACGTAAAAAGCTAAAATCAATTAAATTAGTGATGAGCAATTATAATAATAATTCAGAAACACTAAAACCATACGAAACACGCTTATATGAGCGCTAATGGAGGGCGGTTATGGATAAAGAAATTAATAGACTAATTAGAAAAGAAACAAAAAGACAAAACGAGGGCGTCGAACTTATTGCTAGTGAAAACTACGCAAGTAAAGATGTTAGAAAAGTCTGTTCATCAATTCTTACTAATAAGTATGCTGAAGGCTATCCTGGCAAAAGATACTATGGCGGATGTGAATATGTCGACCAAGTTGAACTAGTTGCGATTCAAAGAGCATGTGAACTATTTGGATGCAAATACGCAAATGTTCAACCACATAGTGGATCTCAAGCCAATGCCGCAGCATATAGAGCCTTGTTACCTGAAGGTGGTAAGATTTTATCTTTAGTTTTAAACGATGGTGGACACTTAACTCATGGTAGTCCAGTTAGTTTCTCATCTCATACTTATGAATTCGTTTTCTATCCATTGGATAAATCAGGTCATTTAGATTATGACGGAATCTTAGAACTCGCTAAAAAAGAAAAACCAAATGTTTTGTTAGCTGGTTATAGTGCCTTCCCATATGCGATTGATTTTAAACGTTTAGGTGAAATCGCTCATGAAGTCGGCGCTTACTTTATGGTTGATATGGCGCATATTGCCGGTTTGGTTGCCGCGAAAGAACATATGTCACCAATTCCATATGCTGATGTTGTGACTTCCACAACACACAAGACATTAAGAGGTCCTAGAGGCGGCTTGATTCTCACCAATGATGAAGAACTCATTAAAAGAATTAATAGTGCGGTCTTCCCATATTATCAAGGTGGACCACTTGAACACATCATTGCCGCTAAAGCAATTTGCTTCAAGGAAGCGCTAAGCGATGATTTCAAAGTCTATGTCAGACAACTTATCGCTAACAATAAAGCTTGTAGAGATGAATTCGCTCGTTTAGGTGACAAAGTCAGTGATACCGATAATCACTTATTCTTGCTCAATGTCTTAGACTCATTTAATATGACTGGTTTAGACGCTCAAAAGAAACTTGAGCTCATCAATATCACCACAAATAAAAATATGATTCCTGGTGATACATTAAAACCAAACAAGACCAGTGGTTTGAGAATTGGTTTTGCCGCAGTTACAACTAGAGGATGCAACATTGAAGATGCCAAACACATCGCTAGATTGATACATAATTTCTTATCTGGAAGCATTTCCGAAAAGGAAGCAAAACAAGAAGTTAAAGAAATGGTCAGTCATTGGAAATTAATCGAAAAAATCTAAAAATATTCCTAATTTGCATGAAATTTGGAGGATTTTATTATGAAAAGAAGAAAACAACCAAATAGATTTAAGCTGTTCTATTACTCTCATCCTTATTTCGTAATATTCAATTTATTAATTGTTTATAACTTGATTCTCATTGCCGCTGCAGCGCTTGTGATGACCTATTTAATGAATGGTGTTGTCAAAGATGGTGTTCCACTTATGGACATCAATTGGAGTTCATATTTAAAGAACCTCGAATACTGTGCGGTGTTCACGATGAATACTGGTGGTATCTACGATCAAGCTCCAAACTCTGTAGTCATCATGAAGATTGTTTTATCAATCATTCAAATGATTACATTTACCGGTGCCTTAATCGGTTTAGCAACATCTATTCTTCAAGCGATGTTTGATAAGAGAATTCACAATATTGGAAAAATTAAAATTAAACATCACTATGTGATATTAGAATGGTCCGCAGTTGGTGCGAATTTAGTTCGTGAATTATCATTCATGAAAGGCAATAAAACCATTGTTATTTTATCTAGTAAAAATAGAGATGCTATTCAAGAAGAAATTGATAACTTGTTCTTAGAAACAGGAACAGATAAAAAGCATTTAAAAGTATTTGTCAAAGAAGGTAATCCATCTTCCCGCAAAGCTTTGAAAGAAATCAATATTGATAAAGCGACATCTATCGCTATCTTGGGTGCTTCTTCATGGATTAGTGCTTCTAATCAAAACGACTCCACATCATTCAAGATTTTAATGACGGTTATGTCCATCACCAAAAAGGCTAATGTCATTATTGAAACTGATGATCCTGAAGTCACAAAGAACATTCATGATTTAATGATTGCTTCTCCAGACTTAGAACAAGCCCATATTTCTATTTTCTCCAGAAATACAATTGTGGGACATGTATTAGCTAAGACAGCGATTAACGCAAACTACGCTGATTTATTCTATTCATTATTATCATTTAAAGGCGGTTCGTTCTTCACTGTTGATAAACCATATTCTGTTAGTGAAGCCTTATCTATGTATAAGAGTTCATTGCCTGCCTTTAGATATCAAACTAGAGACAATAAAGAAATGTTATATATCAACGGTATTACTGAAAGTAGTATTCGTAGATCTTTATTTAAAAAGAAATATAGTGCAACCGCACCATTTAAAAAGAATATCAACAAAGACCCATTCAGTTTATATGTCATCGGTGACAATGAACGCAGTGACGCCATCGCTTTAGCGGTTGAACAACACAACAAACAAGGTGAATGGAATGTTGACTTAAATGTTTTACCAATCGACTTTGACTTAGATACACTCATTGAAAAAGTAAGTATAGGTAAAGGTAAAAAGAAAATTCTAATCTTAAGTGATAACAATGCTGATGAAGATAACATTGATTCAAATGTCTTCTTATCTTTAATCAAAATCAAAGCCAGTAAAGAATTATCCAAAGATGTCGAGATATTCGCAGAAATATTTGACCCATTAAATAGATTCTCATTAGAAAGTTTGAATATTACTGGAATTATTATCGCTAACCAAATCGTTTCTGTTTATATGACTCAATTAATGTGTCATGAAGAATCTCATAAATTATATGAAGACTTATTAATGCCAGATTTAGCGTGCAATATTACCTTTGAAATAAGAACCGGTAAAGAATTATTAGACATGAATGAACAAGTGGAATTCTCTTGTAGAGGCGAATTTATTCATGCTTTATATGAAGGAAGTAATCACGAATATTTACCAATTGGATTCATTGGTGAAAAAGAAAAGACTTCAATCATTGGTGCAGTTGGTAACGCAGTAGGTGGCACAATTAACGCTGCCGGCAAAGTATTAACATCAATTACCAATGCCTTAACTCTTGCGGATACACCAGAAGAATCACTTTGTGATTTTAAAAACATTATCTTCTTAAACAATAAATTAACTAAGAAAGAAAAAGTCATCATTAAACCAGATACCTTAATGGTGGTGGTTCATCAAAAAGGAGAATAATATTATGAAAGAGTTTAAAGAAATCATTATCAAAGATAATTTTTATCAATCATCTTCCTATTTTCCAATGCCACTAACCCTCATCGGAACTTTAAATGAAGATGGAACATTAACTAGTTATGGATCGTATTCTTTAATCTTTCCATATTACATCGCAGGTAAAGGATTCTACGCAATGGTGCTTGAATGTCGTAATACCTCCAATACCGCAAAAGGATTATTAAGACACGGCAAATGCACAATCAATTTCCTTCCTTACACCAAGAAAGGATTTAAACAACACGTTGACTGTGGTTTCCCAGGAGACACTCCAGAAGAAAAGATGAAAAACTTCAGATTCACTCCAATCGATGGAATGTCTAAAGAGCAAGATCCAAATGGTAATTATCCAAAAGTCTTAAAAGAAGCTCTCCAAGTATTTGAATGCACTTGGGTCAAAGATTTGGATAATGCTCAAGATGATAAGGTCTTGGATGAGTATGATGGACCATATCATAACTTCAATGGAATTACCTCCAAGTATGGCGCGCATTTCATCCTTAAAATCGATCATATCTTATTAAAAGATAAATATTACGATTCTTTGATAAACGGGGCTAATAAGCGCAATTTCTGCCCATTACCTACAAACTGGGGTTATAGAGATAGCAAAGACTTCTGGTGTTCAGATTTCAAAAAGCCTGAAGCAGAAGGAATTCCAAACCGTGAAATTGATTTATCTTCATTAAGATACGCTGCAACAAGATTGAATACAGACGTTCAATTTACTGATGATGCTTTAAAGACCATTGTCAAAGTTCCAAGACCATTCTTAAAACTGGTTTTACAAGGATGTGTTAAATGGGCGGATGAAAATGGTGTTAAAGTTATTACCGAAAAAGAAATGAAAATCATCTCTGATAAACGTGCAGCAGAGAAGAAAAAGAAATAGGTGGCAAAGCCACCTTTTCATTTATAGTTCACTTCGTTTAGGAAGAGAAGCGATTGCTCCTTTTCTTGTTACTGTAATCGAACTTGCTTTTGAGGCAAATTGCATTGCCTCTTTTATTTGTTTGCCTTCCGCTAATGCGGTTAATAGGGCACCACAATAAGAGTCCCCAGCGCCTGTTGTATCAACCGCCTTAACTTTGTTAGGCTCTATGTTGAATGATGTTGTTTCATCAACATATAAGCTTCCTTTTTCACCCAATGTCACGATAACTTTTTTAATTCCTTGTTTCACTAAATGCTGAGCCTTTAATAAATAGTCTCCTTTAATATCTTTAGTGAACAAATCTAATTCATGTTCATTCGGAACGAATAAATCGATATAGCGATAGAACTTTTCATCAATCTCATGATATGGAGCGGGATTAAGAACCACAGTTAATCCATTATCTTTTGCTTTCTTCAAAGCATACTCTATCGAGGATATTTCATTCTCTAATTGAATTAATAAAAAGTCATATTTATAGAAATCAATTTTATCTATATCTTCATGTGTAATATCCATGTTTGCGCCTGGCACAATGATGATGCTGTTCTCACCTGTTTTGTTATCAATTGTGATACTCGCAACACCTGTATTTTTGTTAGATTTCTTCAAAAAAGTGCGCAAATCTTGCATTTTTAAGAAGTTTTCTACTCTTTTTCCATTTTCATCATTACCAATTGCACCATAGAAAGTGACATCCCCACCAAGGAATTTTATAGCGCATGCTTGGTTAGCACCTTTTCCGCCAATATTAGATAAAAAAGAATCACCATAAACAGTCATTCCTGGATGTGCGGGAGTGGATGTATATGTGACATTATCTATAGCTATACTACCTATGACTAAAATCTTTTTCATTAGTATGATTTAATTCCTTCTTCGATAATATCCCAATATCTATTTACATCGATATCCATTGCTACGTATGCGTTATGTGGAGCATGTAGATAATCAAAGACATCACAATTAGTTCTCCCATAACTTGGGCCATGAGAAATATCAATAACAACATTCATGTGTTGATACTTAATTAATTTATCATCAATGATAGATGCGATAGTGGCGGGATCATGTAATGGACCAGCGATGACACCAAAGGTCTTTCTTTGATTTTCATTAAAGACTTTCATGAGCTTAACAAACATATCGCTAGCTTTGTTATTAATCTTGCTCATTCTTTGAACGACTTCATCTGTGACCAATACTTTTCTAGTGACATTAAGTCCAACCATTTTGACTTTTACCCCAGAAGAGAATACAACATGAGCCGCTTCTGGATCACACATAATATTAAATTCCGCAGCAGGGGAAGTGTTTCCGTTATCAACAGAACCTCCCATGATGATAATTTCATCTAGTCTTTCTAATAGTCTTGGCTCTATCCTAATAGCCATAGCGATATTTGTTAATGGTCCAGTAGCAACGATGGTGGTCTTTTCATTGTTCATGACTGAATCGATGATTAGTTGAACGCCATGTCTTTTATCAAATTGTTTTTCATACTTAGGAAACTCAAAACCATCTAATCCACTTTCACCATGTATGGCTTCGCATATCAATCTATCCCTGACCATTGGGAATTCACATCCAATAGCGACAGGAACGTCTAATCCTAAAAATGTTGCGACATTTAAAGCGTTTCTTGCGGTTTTAGCGATTGTTTGATTTCCCGCAACAACGGATATACCTAATAAATTTATATTTTTATTTGAACCAGCTAAAAGAATAGCGATGGCATCATCATGCCCTGGATCGCAATCTAAAATGATATTTCTTTTCATATTATTTTTCTCTCAATACACCAATGAATTTTATTGTGGTTATAATTGCGTGTAAAAACAAGGTAGTGGCTAAAAAGATAATGTGGCCTGTAAGACCTTCGGATAGTTTGATACATAGCAAGACACCAAATACGATAGTGCCGACATTGACCGCCATTTCAAACCAAGCCAATTTCTTTTCTTTAACTTCTAAGACATCGATGTAGACTTCAATGAGACCGAGAACTATTTCCATAATTCCCCAACCAAAGCAAAGCATCTCAATATCTTTCTTAGAGAATAAGAAAACGAACCCTAAGCCAATCATAATCGTGGAACTGATAAATGATATATCTTTGCTGTATTTATATCCTTTATTTAGAAAATAAATAACTAAACGAGATCCACCCGCAATAAATAAAATTGTTCCTAATAAAATATTGTCATATACTTCAACATTATGTCTTAATATTAAGACAACGATTCCTGTAGCAATAAAAATGGTGATAATTAAACAGTTTAGGATAATTTGTAATAGCCTTGAGGATTTCATATTTTAAGATTAGTCAAATTATTATTTTTTCTCAATATAAATATTGATTTATTTATAAGAATATTTCCTATAAACTTATATCCATGAAAAACTTCATTAAAAACCATAAACCGTTTTTGATAATGAGTGCCGTCTTATTATTTGAGATTATCTTTTTGGTTGTTTTGTTATGTATAAAAAAGAATTCCGATTTTGCGGAAGTGTGGACTAGAACCTTTGGAAGAGGGTACACAAATGGATTTGGTCAGTTTAATGAGAATTTTCCCTTCTCTTTAACTGAAGTATCATTCATGATTGTGATTGCGTCATGTATTGTCTTTCTTGCTTATGGATTCTGTTTATTAGGCAACAAAAAGTATTGGGGATTCATCCATTGCTTAATGATGATCACCTTAATAGTCGTTGGAAGTGTTTCAATGTATAACGCTTCTGTTGGTATGGCTTATAATCGTCACCCATTAACAATTGGTAAATATGAAGGCGAAATAAAGAAAGAAGATTTTAAAAATATTGCGACTTATTTTGTGGAAGATTATAACAAAATCGCTGCAAAATACGGGGTAAATGATGAAGGAGAGATCGTTTTTCCTTATAATCGCAGCACAATAATTGAACTATTAAGAGATGAATATAAAAGACTAGATGGAGATAAATATTTCTCTAAATACACACCGAAAGCTAAAGCGTTAGGAACATCAGGTTTATTCACATCTGTAGGTATTGTTGGCATGTATTATGGTGTTCTTGGTGAAGCAAACTATAACACCTATATGACTAATGCTGAATTCCCATTTAATGTCGCCCATGAAATGGCACACGGAAAAGGTGTAATGAGAGAAGATGACGCTCAAATCGTTGCTACTTATATTTGCTTAACAAGTGAAAGTGATGTGCTGAGATATAGTTGTTATTACAGCACCATAGAAAGCATTCTTAACATCTTACATTTAAGTGATAACAAGGATGATTATAAAGAAGTTAAAGCATTAATAAGCGATGATGTTTGGAAAAATATAAATTTTATTTATAATCATTGGAAAGGTAAAATGTTCCTCTATGATCTAGGCAATAAAGTCAATGACTGGTATTTAAAGACATTTGGACAAAAAGAAGGCACCAAATCATATGATGATACAGAACCAGATGTTGATGATAAAGGCGATGTCATATCATTATCCCATTACCAAAGTATTTATTTTAATGCATACTATAATCAAGTGAGCCAGGAGCAATAATTATGGAAGAAAAGAAATTACATCATTTCCAATGCACAGTTTGCGGTTATGTTTATGAAACAGAAGACGAAGAACTTCCCGAAGACTTTGTCTGCCCTATTTGTGGTGTTGGAAAAGACATGTTTGTCAAAGTAGACTAATTGAAAATGGAGATAGCAATATCTCTTTTTCTTTACACTTTTTACTGATTGTCAATTTATTGAAAATATCAAGTATTTTATTTTTATTCGGTGCTATAATTTCTTCGAAAGGAGAACTTATTATGTTCAAAAAATTAGTTGCTGAATTCTTCGCTACAATGATTTTAGTTTTGGTTGGTTGTGGTGTTGCAATCGGTGTCGGATGCGGAAATGAAGCAGGTATTGTTGCTACTGCTGCGGCATTTGGTTTATCTATCATTATCTTGGCCTATTCTGTTGGTCAAATCTCTGGTGGTCATGCAAACCCAGCCGTCTCATTAGCTATGGCAATCCGTGGTGACATTTCTTGGAAAGAATTCTTTGGCTATTGCTGTGCACAAATTTTAGGTGCTTTCGCTGGTAGTGGTATTCTTGCTTTAATCTTCTTAAGTGTTAAGAGCACAGGCTCAAATGCTTATCAACCCGCTTTATTAGCAGCCGCTAACACAACAGAAGTTAACTTCCAAGTCGTTATGTTAGGTTTATTAGCAGAAATAGTCTTAACATTCTTATTCATCCTTGTTGTCTTAGGTGTTACATCTAAGAAAGAATTAGGCGGAGTTGCAGGTATCGTTATTGGCTTAGCCTTATTTGGTGTCCACCTCTTAGGTATCCCATTAACCGGTACATCAGTTAACCCAGCTAGAGCTTTATCAGCCTTAGTGCTCCATATGTTCAATGATGGTGCTGCAAAAAATGATGCATTAACATTAATCGCTGTCGTTATTGGACCATTCATTGGTGCTGCACTTGCTGCTCTTGTTTGGAAACTTTTCTCCAAGAAAAAAGAAGCCGCTGAAGCTGAATAATAATTCTCGATTATTAAAAGAAAAGAACCTTTAAAAGGTTCTTTTTTTGTTTACATTATCAATCTTAGTTTTCTCGATTAAAAGCAACAGGAATGTAGATGAATGAGAATAAGGTATATAAACCACCAATAACCACAATTGTTGGGAAGAAGTTAACTAGGAAATACGCTTCTTGATAATTTGCATATAAGGCGTTATATGTTGCAATCGCGGCAATGCCTAAGATTAAGAATAAGATGAATGCAACAGCAACATAAACAATTGGTCTAATTATGTATTCATCTAATGGTAATTTAATACTAATATCTTCTTCTAATGGAGAGACATGATATTTATATCCACAGAAGGATGCAATAAATCCAAATGTCGCTGCGAAGAAATAAGTTAAGTAGAAGAGGAATGTTGTTAAATAGAATAAGAAGTATAAGAAGAATAATAATGGCCAGCTAAAGAAGTAGATGACTACTTGAGTGGCGGTCTTAACTTCGTTACCTTCCTTTTTCATGATGTTGTGTAAACATTCAATTGGAGTGCGGAAGATACTTAACAAAATGCTTTGGAAGAATAAAACAGCAATAGAACTTAAGAAGGCGACTATAAATGGGGAAACAAAGATTCCGCATAAGACACCTAAAACTGGGTGCATGTTTTTAAGTCTTTCAAACTTAAAGAAAGCCATAGCTAATCTTTTAACATGTTCAAAAAATTGCATAAACAAATCTCCTTTTTAATTTATATGAACTCATTCTAAAACAAGAATGTAAAAAACTAAAGTTTTTATAACTTAACAATATCTAAAACAATTTGAATCATCTTCTCATATTCTTGAATAACCAAAAATTCAAATCGTCCATGGTGGTTGTAACTGCCTGTTCCTAAATTAGGAGTGACTAGTCCCATTTTTGAGAATGTGGCACCATCAGTTCCACCTCTGATCTTGGTGGATTTAGGTTCTAATCCATTCTTTCTAATAGCCTCTTGTGCAACCTCAAGTGGTTTAGGATTTTTCTCAACATATTTCTTCATATTTTCATATTGTTCTTTGAAGGAATATTCAATGGAAATCCCAGGATACTTTTCTAATAATCGTTTAATATTGTTTTTGATAATTTCATCGCGTTTTTCGAGCTTTTCTCTGCAAAAATCCCTCAAAATCATCGAAATAGTGACTTTATCGGAACTTCCGGAAACGTCATTAATATGCCAATAACCATCGTCATAACCCGCTTCAAAAGGAGTGTCGTTTTTTGGCATATTATTGATGAAGTCATTAAGCACCAAAATAGCATTGATGAGCTTTCCTTTTCCTTCTCCAGGATGAACACTAACACCTTGAATTGTCATTTCAAATCCTTGAGCGTCAAAGTTTTCAAAATCAACGCAGTCAATTAATGCGCCATCAACTGTAAAGGCATAGTCCGCATCCATCTTTTCTAATGAGAAATGCTTAGGTCCTTCACCAATCTCTTCATCAACGGTAAAAGCGATAGAAAGATTATGATGTTTAACTTCTGGATGATTATGTAAGTATTCAAGGACTGACATGATAATGGCGATACCCGCTTTATCATCTGCCCCTAGTAGTGTTGTTCCATCAGTGGTGACTAAGTCGCAACCGACAAATCTATCTAAAATAGGAAATTGTTTTGTGGACAAAGTATATTGATCATTTAATTTGATATCTTTTCCATCATAGTGATGAATTTGGGGATTAACGTTTTTGCCAGTGACTTCTAATGCTGTATCGACATGTGCGTTTAAACCGATTTTGTCGCCTTCACCTTTTAGATGTGCATAGACTATTCCATATTCATCCATATAAGCATCTTCTAGACCAAGCTCTTTGAGTTCTTTAACCAATAATCTAGATAGATCTTTTTGTTTTTCAGTGGATGGTGTGGTTCCAGTTGTGTCATCAGATTGAGTATCGATTTTTACGTATCTAAGAAACTTATCAATGTTTGCCATAAAATAACCTCGCGATAATTAATTATAATTTCTTTTTAAGAAAACTCTATGTGTAAATCTTTTAATAATTTATAATTATTCCGCATGAAAGAAACAATTAACATTAAAAGAAAAGAATTCGTCGTTATCGAAAAAATGGGAGAACGATCCTTTAAAGTTGAAAGAAAAGGAAAGATTTTCTTTTTAAAGAAATATGATAGAAGAGATGAATTAGAAGAGTTTATTAAGAACTCTCGTAGATTGAAGATTACCGCTTTAGAGACACCAAAGGTTTATATGTTTGATAAAGACCAATTAATCAGTGTCGTGGACTTTATTGAAGGCGATAATATTCTCGATTTATTGCTCAAAGATGGTACCTTAGATGAATTAATTTATAAATCCATTTTGGCGGATGAATGGTATATGAGAAGAGAAAAGCTCAAAATTGATTTCGTTCCAAACAATTTCAAATTTAATGGAAAGAAACTTGTTTATTTACCATTTAAGACTCTTCCATTTGAACAAGGCTATAACTTCGCCATGAAAGAATTTAGACTTTGGTTCTACACAAAAGAATTCTCCAAATACGTTAAATCACTTGGATATTCATTCGATGATTCAAAAATTGGTAATGAATACGCCACAAACAAACAAATGGCCTTAATGGCAGTAAAGTATTACATGTAGATATGAATTACATTGTTTTTTCTATTTCTGGTAACAAGATTCTTGCAAAAGAAGTCGCTGAATCTCTTCACGCTGAACTAGGCAAAGTATACAAGAAGACTTTTGCTGATGGTGAAATCATGGTGAAGAGCTCATCTAATGTTAAAGACAAAGATGTCGTAATCGTCCAATCAACAAGCAAGAATGTTAATGAAGAACTATTTGGTTTGCTTCTTCTTTTGGATTCTGTGAAAAGAGCGGGAGCTAAATCTATTAAGTTATTCATGCCTTACTTTGCTTATTCTAGACAAGAAAGAGTGAGTTGGACAAACGAACCAGTAAGCTGTGAAGTAGTGGCCAAATTAGTTGATACCGCTGAATTTGATGACTTAACTTGTTTTGATTTACATCATCCAATCATTGAAGAGTTCTTTAAACATACTGTTTATAACAAACCAACAACGTCATTGTTCGCAGAATATTATAAAGATTATTTCAAAAGAAATAATATTTCTCTTAAAGATGTCGTTGTGGTTTCTCCTGATCATGGAAGTAATACCAGATCACATATGTTATCAAGAGAGCTTGATGATGTTGAAGTGGTGATCCTTGATAAAGTTAGACCTCAACCAAATCGCGCTGAACATTTAGAAATTGAGGGCGATAAGATTAAAGGAAAGTATTGCATCTTAATCGATGACATTATTGATACAGGGGGAACTGTTTCATCAGCCTCTAAATTGTTATTTGCCAAAGGTGCCAAACAAGTTTTGGTGGCTGCAACTCACGCTGTCTTATCAAAAGGTTGCTTATCTAGATTAAGAAAGGCTAAAGTTAGCGACATCGTTGTCACTAACACAATTGAAAAGAAATTGGATTCTGATATTAAAGTATTAGATATTCTTCCTTTGGTTTTAAAGGAATTGAAATAAAAGTATGAAAGATTTTTACTTAGAAATATTACACATTGATAAGCAAACAGGAGCTAGATATGGTATCCTTCACACTCCTCATGGAAATGTTGAGGTTCCAATGTTTATGCCTGTTGGAACATTAGCCACAGTCAAGTCTCTTTCGCCTGAAGAATTAAAGGAAGTTGGAGCGGGTGTTATTTTAGCTAATACTTATCATTTATCTATTAGACCTGGTGCAGATATCGTGCAAAAAGCCGGTGGTTTGCACAAATTTATGAATTATGATGGTCCAATATTGACTGATAGTGGTGGTTTCCAAGTTTTCTCTTTAGCGGAAAGAAGAAAGATTTCCGAAGAAGGAATTGTTTTCAAAAATCACTTAAATGGGGATAAATTATTCTTCTCTCCAGAAATCGCTATCGAGATTCAAGAAAAGCTCGGTGCGGATATCATTATGTCTTTTGATGAATGTATTCCTTATCCTGCTAGTTATGATTACGCTAAAAAGAGTACTGAAAGAACTTTAAGATGGGCTAAAAGAGGACTTGATGCTCACAAAAGAGAAGACCAAGCCTTATTTGGAATTGTCCAAGGTGGCGATTACCAAGACTTAAGAGAGATGTGCGCTCAAGAATTAGCTAAGATGGATTTTCCAGGATATTCCATTGGTGGTACATCTATTGGTGAACCTAAAGAAAAGTGCTTTGAGATGATTGACTACGCAGTTAAATATTTGCCACAAGATAAACCAAGATATTTAATGGGTGTTGGATCCATTGATTATCTATTAGGCGGTATTGCTCGTGGAATTGATATGTTTGACTGTGTCTTACCTACACGTATTGCACGTCATGGCACGCTTATGACCACAACCGGCAGAGTGAATATTAAAAACGAAAAATATAAAGAAGACTTTACAACACTAGATCCTAATTGCGATTGCTATTGTTGTAAGAACTATACAAAAGCATATCTCAGACATTTATATGTCTGTGATGAAATATTTGGTAAGAGACTAATGTCTATTCATAACATTCGTTTCTTAATCAAAATTATGGAAGGCGCTAGACAAGCCATTAAAGAAGATAGATTTGGTGACTATATGCAAGCGACCTTAGCGGCATTTGGAGATGCCAGAGGTTTCTAATGGATATAAATCTTTTTGATTTTTATTTACCTGAAGAATTAATCGCCCAGACTCCAGCATCTAAAAGAGATGAGTCTCGTTTATTAGCGGTTAATCTTTCCGCACATAGTTATGAAGATAGACATTTCTATGACATTTTAGAATACCTTAAACCAGGCGATGTTTTAGTTAGAAATAACACCAAGGTAATTCCCGCAAGACTATTGGGCATTAAGGAGAAAACCGGAGCCCATTGTGAACTATTGCTTTTAAAGCAAATAGAAGGTGATAACTGGGAATGCTTAACAAGACCGGCAAAGAGTTTAAAAGTCGGCGCACGTGTTAATTTTGGTGATGGAAAACTTATTGCTGAATGCATCGAAGAAAGAGAAGAAGGTTTAAGAGTATTTAAATTCATTTATAACGGCATCTTCTTAGAAATATTGGATCAATTAGGCAAGATGCCTCTTCCTCCATATATTAGAGAACAATTATGCGAAAACGATCGATATCAAACTGTTTACGCAAAATACGAAGGAAGCGCAGCCGCTCCAACAGCGGGTTTTCACTTTACTGAAGAACTGTTTGAAAAGATAAAAACTAAAGGCATCGAAGTCATTGATATCACTTTACATATTGGTCTTGGAACTTTTAGGCCAGTCAAAG
Organism: uncultured Erysipelotrichaceae bacterium; assembly: GCA_902785645.1. Classification (GTDB taxonomy): domain Bacteria; phylum Bacillota_I; class Bacilli_A; order RFN20; family CAG-826; genus RUG13091. Next base: position 30,817 of record CACZZG010000010.1, read on the forward strand.
TAACTGACACTAAAGACCACGTCATGCATAGTGAGATTTATGAAATTAGTGAAGAAGCTGCACAAAGATTAAACGAAGCCAAGAAAGAAAATAAACGAATAATTGCTATTGGAACAACCTCTGTCAGAACCTTAGAAGCAAACTATAAGAAATACCATACATTTAAAGCAACAAAAGAATCAACAAACATATTCATTCAACCCGGTTATGAATTTGAAGCAGTTAATGCTATCATTACCAATTTCCACTTGCCTAAATCAACTTTAATTATGCTTGTTTCTGCATTTGCGGGAAGGGAATTTACTTTAGAACTTTATCAGCATGCAGTTAAAGAGAAATATCGTTTCTTCTCATTTGGGGATTCAATGTTCTTATATGGAAAAAAAGATTAATTATCAGCGCATTTTATTGCAAAAACTAAACGAAATTAAAGAAAAAGGCCTAAAACCTAAGCTTTGTTTACATGCATGTTGTGGTCCTTGTTTTACAATTCCTTATGAAATTATTAAGGATTATTTTGATATCACAGTTATCTATAACAATTCAAATATCTATCCTAAAGAAGAGCATGATCGTAGATTAGAAGAATTTAAAAGATATATTAAGGAAATTGGAGCGAAATTGGAATTCGTTGAATTTCCTTATGATAACATAACCTACAACAAATCATTAGAAAGTAGAGCAGATGACAAGGAAGGACATGAGAGGTGCCGCATCTGTTTTAGGAAAAGATTAAGACAAGGTTTCGAATACGCAAAAGAACATGGTTTTGATTATTTTGGAACAGTCATGACTATATCCAGATACAAGAACGCTCAGGATATTAACAAGATTGGTCACGAACTCGAGAAGGATTTTGAACCAGTGCAGTGGTTGGATGCTGACTTTAAGAAGAACAATGGTTATGAAGATTCATTGAAGATCATCCAAGAACACGAAATGTACTTCCAAGAATATTGTGGATGTATTTATTCGTATAATGCTTACCAAGCTAAGAACAAAGAATAAGTCAGAAAAACAGTTATTGATTCCCGTCCTTGAGATGGGATTTTTTATATCCAATAAGTCCAAAAATCGGGATTTCGATATATTAACTCCGTAAAAAATGAACAAAAATATGGAGTAAAAATTAATACCCAAAAATGCAAAAATGAACACGAAAAAATCGGTTTTTCGATAAAAAAAGAGTCTGAAAACAGCTAAAATTTGGTCATTTTTTTGGTCTAATTTCCATGTGTGTTTTTTCTTATATCTTAAAAAATTTATTAAATTTATTTGACACGCATATATATAAGGGGTATGATTTTCACGTTGACTGCCCGCGTTGAAGTGCGAGGTTGCTGACACACCCACAGGCGTTGTCATGAAGGTGTGATCAGGTAATTCGTTCCGAGTGGGTCCAGGTCAAAGCCTGAAAGTGATAAAGGAGGAAATTTCATGGCAAAAGCTACCAAGATTAGGGTTCGCTTAAAAGCATACGATCACGTCAATCTCGATGCGAGTGCGGCAAGAATCGTTGAAGCAGCGAAAAAGACTGGTGCAACAGTGGTTGGACCAATTCCGCTCCCTACGGAAAAACAAGTATTCACGATTTTAAGAGCGGTTCACAAATACAAAGATTCCCGTGAACAATTTGAAATCAGAACACACAAACGTATCATCGATATCAGTAATCCAAGAAAAGAAACAATCGACGCTCTCAAGAACCTCGATTTACCATCCGGAGTCGATATCGAGATCAAATTATAAGGAGGTAAGAGTCAATGAAAGCAATCGTTGGACGCAAAATGGGCATGACTGAAGTCTTCGCTGAAGATGGAACAATGTACCCAGTTACAGTCGTCGAAGTCTTACCAAACGTCGTTACACAAGTCAAAACCTTAGAAAAGGATGGCTATGTAGCAGTTCAAGTCGGCTATGAAGAAAAACGCGAAAGCCGCGCTAACAAATGTGAAAAAGGTATTGCCGCTAAAGCAAACACCGTCCCACATTACGTCAGCAAGGAATTACGTGGTGATGAAATGGCCAAATACCAATTAGGTGACAAGATTACCGCAGACTTATTCAAAGCAGGCGATATCGTCGACGTCATCGGAACAAGCAAGGGACATGGTTACACCGGCACAATCAAACGCTGGAATATGACAATCGGTCCAAAGGGACACGGTTCAGGTTACCACAGAGGTCAAGGTTCCTTCGCTAATAACGGTCGTTACAACCATGGTGTTATGCCAGGCAAACACATGTCCACATGTCCGGTCACATGGGTAATGAATCCGCAACATTATTAAACTTAACAGTTGTTAGCGTGAACGCTGAAAAGAACTACATCTTAATCAAGGGTGGTTTACCAGGCGCACGTAAGAGCATCGTCGTCATCCGTGACGCGGTCAAAGTTGTTAAGAACGCAAAAGCGGTCAAAACATTAATCGATCGCACTCCAGCTCCAGCAGCGGAAGAAACACCAGCTCCTGAAGCAACAGCTGAATAGTGAAAGGAGAACGTAAGTATGGCAGAAAAGAAAACAATGTCCGTCAAAGTCTTAAATAAGGCTGGCGAAGAAGTTTCCAAAGTTAGCTTAAAAACTGAAGTCTTCGGTATTGAACCTAACACCCAAGTTATGTTCGACGCTATTCAAGTAGAACAAAGCAATGCTCGCCAAGCGACAGCTAAAACAAAAGTTCGTCACGAAGTGAGTGGTGGCGGTAAAAAACCATTCCGTCAAAAAGGTACCGGCCGTGCTCGTGCAGGTACAACAAGATCACCAATCTGGGTTGGTGGTGGAACGGTCTTCGGACCAGATGGAAATCAAAATTACAAGATTTCCCAAAACAAGAAAGCCCACAACTTAGCATTAAGAAGTGCGCTTAGCTTAAAAGCTAAAGAAGGATTAGTCATCGTTGATGATCTAAAACTCGAAGCAAAGACCAAGGAATTCCTTAAAGCTATGGATGCCCTTAAGGTCGGTGGCAAAGTTCTCGTTGTTCTCGACGAATTCGAAGAAAAGCTCCTCTTCGCCGCCAGAAACGTCAACTGGGTCAAATTAGTTTCCACAGATAACGTTAGTGTTCTCGACTTATTAAATGTTGATACAGTCGTCTTCACCAAAGATTCAGTGGAAAATTTACAAAAGGAGGTTTTGAAGTAATATGGCAGCCAAAAAGAAAACAGAAGCTAAAGCTTCAAACCGCTTTGCAAAACCAACCGCGAAAGACTTCCAAGTCATTCTTGAACCAAGAATCACCGAGAAATCAATGGATTTGATGCAAAATCAAAACAAGATCACGGTTAAAGTTCTCGACAGCGCGAATAAGACTGAAATCAAATTAGCAGTCGAAAGAATCTTCCAAGTTAAAGTTGAAGATGTCCGCGTCAGCAATGTCAGAGCTAAACAAACAACCAGAGGTACCCGTTATCAAGGTAAGCTCTCCGGTTATAAGAAAGCAATCGTTACTATCGCAGAAGGCGAAGCGATTGACTTATTCAAGGAATAATCTAAGTTCGATTATTACCAATTATAGGAGGAAAAGTAATGTCTATTAGAACTTACAAACCTACGTCAGCAAGTCGTAGGAACATGACAAATTCGACATTCGAAGAAATCACAACGAAAACTCCTGAGAAATCATTATTAGTCAGTTTATCCAAGTCTGGCGGCCGTAACAATCAAGGTAAAATCACCTGCCGTCACATTGGTGGAGGTCATAAACGTAAATATCGTATTATCGACTTCAAACGTAATAAAGACAATATCCCAGCGGTTGTGAAAACTATCGAATACGATCCAAACCGCAATGCGAATATTTGCTTAGTCAGCTATGCTGATGGTGAAAAGCGTTATATCCTCGCACCAAAGGATATTAAAGTCGGCTACAAAGTCGTCTCTGGTGAAGCAGCAGACATCATGCCAGGTAATGCAATGTGCTTAAAGAGCATTCCAGAAGGTACATTCATTCACAACATTGAATTAGTTCCTGGTAATGGTGGCCAATTATGTAGAGCCGCAGGCGCAGCCGCTCAAGTGCTCGGTTCTGAAGGAAAATACGTGCTCGTTAGATTAGCATCTGGTGAAGTTCGTAAAATCTTAAAAGAATGCCGTGCAACAATCGGTTTCGTTGGAAACGAAGACTGGAACTTAGTTAACAATGGTAAAGCTGGTAAAACTAGATGGTTAGGTACCAGACCAACAGTTAGAGGTTCCGTCATGAACCCAAATGATCACCCTCATGGTGGTGGTGAAGGTAAATGTCCTGTTGGACGTGATGCACCACGTACTCCTTGGGGTAAACGTGCTCTCGGTGTGAAGACACGTAAAGTTAAAAAAGCATCCACCAAATTAATCGTCCGCCGTAGAAACGGTAAATAATGCAGAAGGAGGAAAATGAATTATGGCAAGAAGTTTGAAAAAAGGCGCCTTCGTTGATGAACCATTAATGAAGAAAGTCGAAGCTTTAAATGCTGCTAATAAAAAAGAGATCATTAAGACATGGTCCCGTCGTAGCACAATATTTCCATCATTTGTCGGACACACCTTTGCAGTTTATAACGGTAAAGAACACATCTCTGTCTATGTTACAGAAGATATGGTCGGACATAAACTCGGAGAGTTTGCGCCAACACGTAAATTCACCGGACACACAGGCCACACCGCAGAAGATAAAGCAGCTGCGGCAGCCAAATAGGAGGTAAGTTATGGCAGAAGAAAAGAAAACAACTGCAAAGAAAGCCCCTGCGAAAAAAGTCGCTCCAAAAGCCGCTAAAGTAGAAGCTCCAGTTGAAGAAGTCAAAGCTCCTGTTGAAGAAGCTCCTAAAAAAGAAAAGAAAGCCACCAAAAAGGCTGAGAAGAAAGTCGAAGCTCCAAAGAAGCCTGCTGTTACAGAAGCACGCGCTGTCGCTAAGAACGTTAGATTAACTCCTCGTAAAGCTAGATTAGTTATCGATTTAGTCCGTGGTAAAGATGTCAAAGTTGCTCTTGGCTTATTAGCCAACACCAACAAAGCAGCCTCTGAACCAGTCACTAAACTCATCAAATCCGCTGCTGCTAACGCTGTTAACAACTTCGGTATGGATGAAGATAAATTATATATCGATCAAATCTGGGCTAATGATGGCTTAAGAATGAAAAGATACTTGCCAAGAGCAAAAGGTTCTGCTTCTGGTTTAGTGAAAAGAAATAGCCACTTATATGTGGTCATCAAAATGAGATAGGAGGAAAACATCAATGGGTCAAAAAGTTAATCCAGTAGGTATGCGTGTTGGTGTCAACCGTGATTGGACATCACGTTGGTACGCAAACGATAACGAATACCATGTGTTCCTTAACGAAGATATTAAGATTCGTAAATATCTCGAAAAGAACCTTAAAGAAGCATTATTATCCCACGTCGAGATTGAAAGAAGTAAATCCGACAAAGGTACAAATGTCGTCGTCTCTGTCTTTGTGGCACGTCCAGGCGTTGTCATTGGTCAAGATGGCAAAAATATCAACAAATTAAAAGAAGATTTATCCAAGTTACTCAATGGTGCTAACTTAAGAGTCGACGTTGTCGAAGTCAAAAATCCTGACTTAGACGCTAACATCGTCGCTCAATCAATTGCAAAGCAATTAGAAGAAAGAGCATCATTCAGAACCGCACAAAAGAAAGCCATTCAAAGAGTTCGTAAAGCCGGTGCCAAAGGTATCCGTACAGTCGTCTCTGGCCGTTTAGGCGGTGCTGATATCGCACGTAGCGAAGGTTATAAAGAAGGTATTATTCCTCTTCATACATTACGTAGTGATATTGACTTCGCGATTTGTCACGCTGCTACACAATATGGCCGTTTAGGTGTCAAAGTGTGGATCTGCCGTGGTGAAATTCGCCCTGAACTTCAAAAGAAATCTTCTGGAGAGAAAGGAGAATAGTCCATGTTACAACCAAATCGTGTGAAATATCGTCGTCCTCATATTATTAAATATGAAGGCAAAGCCACATCTGGTACAACAGTCGCATTCGGCGAATTCGGTCTTCAAGCCTTAGAAGGTGCTTGGATCACAACCCGTCAAATTGAAGCGGCCCGTGTGGTTATCTCCCGTTACACCAAAAGAGGTGGTAAGGTCGTCATTCGTATCTTCCCACACTTAGCTAAAACACAAAAAGCCGCCGGTACCCGTATGGGTTCTGGTAAAGGTTCACCAGAAGATTGGGTGGCAGTCGTCAGAAAAGGAACAATTATGTTCGAAATGGGTGGCGTACCTGAAGAATCCGCTAGAGAAGCTCTTCGCTTAGCGGCTTACAAACTCCCAATCAAATGTAAAGTTGTCAAGAAAGGAGAAGAGTAATTATGAAAATTAATGAAGTTCGTGAATTAACCACACCTGAGTTAAAAGATAAGCTCTATTCCTTACAAGAACAATTATTCGAACTCCGCAGAAAGAAAGCTGTCGGTGCTCTCGAAAAGCCAGAAGATGTCATCGGCGTGAGAAAAGACATCGCGCGTATTAATTTAGTATTAAGAGAACGCGAACTCGCCAATAAATAAGGAGGACAAACGTCATGGAAAGAAAAGTTACAGCCCGTCGTACCGTCCAAGGTGTCGTCGTCAGTGATAAGAATGACAAAACAATTGTCGTCCTTGTTGAAACACACAAAAGACACGCCAAATACGGAAAACGTGTTAAATACGGTAAAAAATATTATGCTCACGATGAGAATAATGAAGCGAAGAATGGCGATACAGTAACCATCATGGAAACACGTCGCTTAAGCGCTACAAAGAGATTCAGACTCGTTAGCATCGATAAGAAAGCCGTCTTATCAGTTAAAGAAGCTGAAGCTGAATTAAAAGAAGAAATTCTTGAAGCTGAATTAAAAGAAGAAGCCCCAAAGGCTGAAGAAAAAGTCGAAGAACCTAAAGCGGAAGAAGTCAAAGCAGAAGAAAAACCTGCCAAGAAACCTGCTGCTAGAAAGGCGAAGAAAAAAGAAGAAGAACCAAAGGAGGAAAGTAAGTAATGATCCAGAAAGAAACTAACCTTGTTGTCGCTGATAACAGTGGTGCACGTTCTGTTCGTGCTTTCACCCTCTATGGTGGTTCAACCAGAAAATCATCCTCCATTGGAGATATCATCAAATGCTCTGTCAAAGATGCTATTCCAAATGGTAAGGTCAAAAAAGGCGATGTCGTCAGATGTGTTATCGTCAGAACCAAAAAGGCTATCAATAGACCAGATGGTTCCACAATCGCATTCGATGACAACGCAGTCGTCATCATCAATGATGATAATGCCCCAATCGGCACACGTGTCTTTGGCCCTGTCGCCAGAGAATTACGTGATTGTGGACAAGAAGGATTCATGAAAATTGTCTCCCTTGCTCCAGAAGTGTTATAAGGAGGAATAAAAGACTATGAATTTAGTTAAAGGTGATACAGTCATCGTTATCGCTGGTCGCGATAAAGGCAAAACTGGTGTAATCCAAAAAGTTATTCCTGAAAGTAACAGAGTTGTCGTTGAAAACGTCAACCTCCGTAAAAAACACAAAAAACCAACCCAAGCCAACCCAGATGGCGGTATTGTGGAAATCTATGCTCCAATCGATGCTAGTAACGTTATGTTATTAGATCCAAAGACCAAGAAACCAACAAGAATCGGTCACAAAGTTGTCAAAGGTAAAAAAGTCCGCTACGCCAAGAAGAGCGGCACAACGCTATAAGGAGGAAATAACCATGGCAGAAGAAACCAAGAAAACTACTGTGAAGAAAACCTCCACAGCTAAAGCTGCTGCACCAAAGGCAGAAATAGTCGAAGCTCCTAAAGCTGAAGCTCCAAAAGCGGAAAAGAAAGTCGCCAAAAAAGGCGCTGGAAACAAAGTTTCCGCCATTCAACCTCGTTTAAAAACAAAATATGAAAACGAAGTGAGAAAAGCATTAATGGAAAAATATAACTATTCTTCCACAATGCAAATTCCAGGCTTAGCTAAGATTGTCGTCAACATCGGTTGTGGTGATGCCACACAAGATGGCAAACGCTTAGAAGAAGCTGTTAGTGAATTAACACAAATCACTGGTCAAAAACCAATTATTACAAAAGCGAAAAAATCCATCGCTTCCTTCAAATTAAGAGAAGGTCAAGAAATCGGTTGTAAAGTTACATTACGTGGCGTTCGTATGTGGGATTTCTATGATAAGTTAGTCTCCATCGCCTTACCACGTGTTCGTGACTTCCGTGGTGTCAGCAAAAACGCCTTCGATGGTCGTGGAAACTACACCTTAGGTATCAAGGAACAATTAATCTTCCCTGAAATCGATTATGATAAGGTCCAAAAAGTCCGTGGTATGGATATTGTTATCGTTACCACCGCAAGAACAGACGAAGAAGCATTCACATTATTAGATTTAATGGGTATGCCATTCCATAGATAAGAAAGGAGACCACAATGGCTAAAACTAGTTTAAAGGTCCGTCAAAGCAGACCTCAAAAATACAAAGTTAGAGAATACACAAGATGTGAACGTTGTGGACGTCCTCACTCTGTCTATTCAAAATTCCATTTATGCCGTATTTGCTTACGTGAGCTTGCTTACAAAGGCGAAATCCCAGGCATGAAGAAATCATCTTGGTAATAAGGAGGAAAAAGTAATTATGATGTCAGATCCAATTGCGGATATGTTAACTCGTATCAGAAACGCAAATGCATTAAAACATGAAACAGTGAAAGTTCCTTCCAGCAAGATGAAAGTCGAAATCGCAAAGATTTTGAAAGAAGAAGGCTTCATTGTTGACTACAAAGTCAAAGGCGAAGTTAAAAAAGAAATGACCATTACCTTAAAATACGCTGCTGATGGTACAAGAGTTATCTCCGGTTTAAAGAGAATCTCCAAACCAGGCTTACGCGTTAACGTTGGTTGTGAAAAACTTCCAAGAGTCTTAAAGGGCTTAGGTATTGCTGTCATCTCAACTTCACAAGGTGTTATGACCGACGCAAAAGCCAGAACCTTAGGTATCGGCGGCGAAGTCATCGCCTACATTTGGTAGGAGGATAGTTTATGTCAAGAATTGGTAATAAACATATCGACCTTCCTGCCGGTGTTACCGTGACACAAGAAGGTAACAAAGCTAAAGTCACAGGTCCTAAAGGCACATTATTCGTTCCCTTAAATAATGGAATCGATATGAAAGTCGAAGGAACAGTTGTTACATTCACCCGTCACAACGAACAAAAACAAACCAAACAAAACCATGGTACAGTCCGCGCGAACGTTCATAACGCTGTCGTCGGTGTTTCCGAAGGTTACAAAAAATCCTTAGAGATGAGAGGTATTGGTTACAAAGCTCAACTCCAAGGTAATAACTTAGTTTTATGGGCTGGCTACAGCCACACAGTGACCATCGTTCCAAACGAAGGCGTCACCATCAAAATCGTTGATCCAACCAACATTGATGTTGAAGGCATCGACAAACAAGCTGTTGGTCAAACCGCGGCCAGAATTCGCGAAGTTAGACCTCCAGAACCATATCTAGGTAAAGGCATTCGCTATAAAGGTGAGTACGTTGCTACAAAAGAAGGCAAACGTGCCGCTGGTAAATAATTAGAAAGGTAGGATTAGTTGTTTATGATTTCAAAACAAGATAAAAACGTATCTCGTGTTCGTAGACATGCTCGTGTTAGAGCCAAGATTTCTGGTACTACGAAGCTCAAATTATCGACGATGTTAAAGGTGTTACCTTAGTTTCAAGTTCATCCATGACCTTAAAACTCGAAAATGGTAGCAACGTTGAAGCCGCCGCTAAAGTGGGTAAAGATATTGCTGAAAAAGCATTAGCCAAAAAGATTAAGAAAGTCGTCTTCGATCGTAGTGGTTATATCTACCATGGTCGTGTGAAGGCTTTAGCAGAAGCCGCTCGTGAAGCTGGCTTAGACTTCGAAGCTCCAGCAGAAGAAGCTCCAAAAGAAGGTAAAGAAGTTCGTCGTCCAAGAGGCGATCGCGGTGATAGACGCCCAAGAGGTGACAAACGCGAACGTCGTGAAAGACGCGATGAACCAAAAGAATTTGAAGAACGTGTTGTCTTCATTAACCGTGTTAGCAAAACCGTTAAAGGTGGACGTAGAATGAAATTCTCCGCTCTTGTCGTCGTCGGTGACGGCAAAGGCCGCTATGGCTTCGGTGTCGGTAAAGCCGCTGAAGTCCCAGATGCAATTAAAAAAGCTTCTGAATCCGCCAAAAAGAACTTATTTAACATCCATTTAGTGAAGGGTGGAACCATCTCTCACGAAATCGTTGGTAAATATGGTGCCTGTAATGTTTATTTAAAACCTGCTCCTGAAGGTACTGGTATTATCGCCGGTGGTCCTGTCCGTGCAGTCTTAGAATTAGCAGGTGTTCGTAACGTTTGCTCCAAAGTCTATGGTAGTAGAGCTCCAATCAACATCATTAGAGCGACAAACCAAGGCTTAAACAACCTCAAGAGCTACAAAGAGACCAGAACTCTTCGTGGCAAAGAATAAAAAAATATCTATAAAGGATATAAAATAAAGAATTAAGGAGGTGCACTTATGAAATTACATGAACTTCAAGCAACCGAAGGTGCTCGTCAAGAACATTACCGCAAAGGTCGTGGCTTAGGATCTGGAAACGGCAAAACCGCCGGTAAAGGTCATAAAGGCCAAAACGCTCGTAGTGGTGGTGGCGTCGCACTAGGTTTTGAAGGTGGTCAATTACCACTCTTCAGAAGATTACCAAAACGTGGTTTTAAAAACGTCAATCATGTCAATTATGCCACCATTAATGTCAAGGATCTCAACAGATTCGAAGATGGCACTGTGGTCTCCCCAGCATTACTAAAAGAAGTTGGTTTATTAACCAAAGAATATAATGGTTTAAAAGTCTTAGGCGGAGGAACTTTGGAAAAGAAGTTAACCGTCCAAGCTCAAGCCTTCAGCAAATCCGCTGAAAAAGCCATTAGTGATGCCGGTGGCAAAATTGAGGTGATCTAATTATGAAAAAATTAGGTGGTATTCTTAAAAATAAAGAAATCATGAATCGTATCATGTTTACGATTCTCATCCTCTTCATCTTCCGTATCGGTGCACAAATCACCGTCCCGGGAGTTACATTAGGTGAAGACTTACAGAATTATTTAGATAGTTCTTATGCCTTATCACTTATGAACTTATTAGGTGGTGGAACTCTTCAAAGTTTCTCCATCTTCGCCTTAGGCGTGAGCCCATATATTACTGCGCAGATTATCGTGGAATTATTAGCCACAGATGTCTTACCAGCCTTAACTGAGCTCAAACGTCAAGGTCAATCCGGACGTAAGAAGATGGAAATGGCAACTCGTTACTTAACATTAATGTTAGGTGCCGTTCAAGCCTATGGTATTATCCAAACCATGAAATCATCTGATGCAATTACATTTGTAACTGCTTCACATGAATGGCTCACATATATCTACATCATCGTTGTTATGATGGCGGGATCTATGATTGTCATGTGGCTTGGTGACCAAATATCCGTGAAGGGTATCGGAAATGGTATCTCAATGATTATCTTTGCAGGTATCGTTTGCTCCTTACCATCACAAATTGGAAACGCCTTCACATTATGGGTCGGCAATTCCGCATTACAAGGACAAGGCGACTCCGCACGTATTGCAGGTATCTTCAAATTCTTGCTCTACATTCTCGCTTATGTTCTCATTATCGCCTTTGTTACATTCATCGAACTCTCTAAGAGAAAGATTCCAGTGCAACATTCAGGTAAAGGTGGGGGACAAACTCAATCCATGTCCCGCGCTAGCTTCTTGCCAATTAAAGTTAACTCCGCCGGTGTCATTCCTGTCATCTTCGCGAGCTCAATCTTAATGGCACCAAGCGTTATCGTCGCATTCGTTGATGCTGAACACGCCAGTGATAAATGGTTGGGTATATTCCAAACCTCAACTATGTATGACATGGGTGGTTGGTCAATGCCTTGGGGCTTAATTATCTATTTAGTCTTAACCATTGCCTTCACATTCTTCTATGCGAATGTACAAATTAATCCACAACAACTCGCCGAGAACTTCCAAAAGAACGGTAGTTACATCCCTGGTATTCATACCGGTAATGAAACTGAACGTTATGTGAGAAAAGTTCTCAACCGTGTCACATTTATCGGTGCGATGGCCTTAGCCTTAATCGCCGCCTTACCAGTTGTCTTAACCTTGACTATCTTCAAAGATAATCCATCGTTAGCTCTCGGTGGCACCGGCTTAATCATCGTTGTTGGTGTGGCGCTTGAAATCAATAGCCAAATCGATGGCTTACTCGCTGGTAAATCCTTCGAAGAAGTCGTCGCAAGTGGAGGACGTTAATTATGTTAAAAAACATCATCCTTATGGGCCCTCCTGGTGCAGGAAAAGGCACATTAGCTAAACAACTCAAGCAAGCTTTTAATCTCACGCATATCTCTACAGGTGATATGTTCCGTGAAAACATTAAAGGTGGAACCAAACTCGGTCTTCTCGCTAAATCTTATATTGATAAAGGTCACCTCGTCCCAGATGAAGTTACCATCGATATGTTAAAAGATCGCTTAGCACAAGATGACTGCAAAAACGGTTTCTTACTCGATGGTTTCCCAAGAACTCTTCCTCAAGCAGAAGCTTTAGAAAGATTATCTAAGGAAATCGATCGTCCAATCGAAGTGGTGGTCAACTTAGATTGTGATAACCAAGAACTTATTAGACGTATCTCTGGTCGTCGCGTTTGTAAAAACTGTGGCGCTCCATATCACATTGAAACCATGAAACCAAAAGTGGAAGGTGTCTGTGATTTGTGTGGCGGTCCACTCTATCAACGCGCTGACGATAATGAAGAAGCATTAAAAGTTCGTTTAGACCATTATGTTCATGACACCAAACCTCTATTAGACTTCTATGCCGAAAGAGGATTATTAAAGAACTTCAATTCTTTGATAGGTAGTCTAGAACTCTTCAATCAAGTTTCTGAATTTTTGAACAAATAATATGATTATTACAAAATCTAGTAGAGAAATTGCCTTAATGAAGGAAGCCGGTCGTGTGGTCGGTCTAGTGTTTAAAACATTAGAAGCACAAATTAAGCCCGGTATGAGCACGTTAGACATTGATTCGATTGTTGAGAAGACGATGTTAGAAAACGGCTGTATACCCGCGGAAAAAGGCTATTATGGCTATCCTGCGAGTGCATGTGTCAGTGTTAATGACACTTTGATACATGGAATTCCTTCAAATAAGATTATTATCCGTGAGGGTGATATTGTCTCTGTGGATATTGTAGCAACATATAAGGGCTATTCCGCTGATGCGTGTCGTACATTTAAAGTCGGCACGCTCACGGAAAGGGCACACCGTATTGTTGATATTACCAAACAAGCCTTCTTTGAAGCTTTAAAAGCAGTGAAAGTGGGTAACCACATTGGTGATATCAGCGAGACGATTCAAAAATTTGTCGAAAGTCATGGTTATAATGTCGTACGCGAATATACCGGACATGGAATCGGCGCTCATATGCATGAGGATCCAAGCATTCCTAACTACGGTAAAGCGGGGACTGGACCATTAATTACTCCAAATATTGCTCTATGTATTGAACCTATGGTTCTTGAAGGTCGTAAAGATGTTAGAACCCTTGGTGATGGCTGGACGGTAAAGAGTAAAGACGGTAAATTAACCGCACATTATGAAAACACAGTAATTGTCACTAATGACGGATACGAAATTATTACCATGTATGAAGGAGAAGAATAAATGTCCAAACAAGATATGATTGAAGTTCAGGCGGTCGTTAAGGAGTGCCTGCCAAACGCAAACTTTAAGGTAGAACTCGAAAACGGCGTCGTAATTCAGGCCACCGTTTCTGGAAAAATCCGTATGAATTACATACGCATTCTCCCAGGTGATAGAGTTACGGTAGAAATCTCGCCTTATGATTTAACACGGGGCCGCATAACATTTAGGTTTAAATAAACCGCAATTAGGAGGAAAAACTTATGAAAGTCAGACCCTCAGTCAAACCAATCTGCCCAAAGTGTAGAGTGATTAAGAGAAATGGCAAAGTGATGGTCATTTGCTCAAATCCAAAACACAAGCAGAGACAAGGTTAATAGGAGGAAATTGAAATATGGCACGTATTGTTGGTGTTGATATTCCAAACGACAAACCAGTCAAAATCGCCCTTACTTACATCTATGGTATCGGCAGATTCACCGCTTCCCAAATTTGTGAAGCCGCAAAAGTAGATGGCATGATCAGAGTTAAAGATTTAACAGATGATCAATTCGGTGCAATTCGTAATGAAATTGCCAAATATAAAACAGAAGGTGACCTTCGTAGAGAAGTTGCTTTAAACATCAAACGTTTAACAGAAATCAACTGCTACAGAGGTTTACGTCATAGAAAAGGCTTACCAGTTAGAGGCCAAAGAACCAAAACTAACGCTCGTACTCGTAAAGGTCCACGTAAGACCATTGCGAATAAGAAGATGGCCCCACAAGGTTAATGAAAGGAGAATAGAGTTATGGCCAAGAAAACAACAACTCGTAAAAAGAAAGTCAAACGCTCATTTACGAAGGGTGTTGCCCACATTCATTCCACTTTCAATAACACAATTGTTACAATCTGTGATGAACAAGGTAACGCCTTAAGCTGGAGCAGCGCTGGTGCTATGGGATTCAAAGGCGCCAAGAAAGCCACTCCATTTGCCGCCCAAATGGCAGCAGAAGCTGCAGGTAAAGCAGCATACGATCAAGGCATCCGCCAAGTCGATGTCGATGTTAAAGGCCCAGGCCCAGGCAGAGAAGGTGCAATTCGTTCCTTAGCCGTCGTTGGCTTACAAGTCTTATCAATCGTTGACAGCACACCAATCCCACATAACGGTTGCCGTCCACCAAAACGCCCAAGAGGCTAATCGGAGGTTTAAACATGAAAATTGCCAATCCATTTGAAAGATTCGGTATCACACAAGCCGACTATGACGGAACAGAAAACTATGGCCGTTTCGTGATTGAACCACTCGAAAGAGGTTATGGTAACACCTTAGGTAACGCATTACGTAGAGTTTTACTCTCCAGCTTACCAGGTGCTTCCTTATACGCCGTTGAAGTTGAGGGTGCACGTCATGAATTCACCGCTTTAGAAGGCGTTGAAGAAGATGTCACATCCATCATCTTAAATTTAAAAGGTCTCGTCTTAAGAATTCCTGAAGAAGACGATTCTAATAAGAGACTCGAAATTGATGTCAAAGGCCCAGCAGTGGTGACCGCAAAAGACATTCAACTTCCTGCCGGTGTCGAAGTCGTCAATCCTGACTTAGAAATCGCTCACGTTTGTGAAGGTGGTAGCTTACACATGGTCTTACACGCCAGAAATGGTCGTGGCTATGTCACTGGTGAACAAAATAAAATTATCCATTCTGGTTTAGCCTTAGGCACAATCAGCACCGATAGTAACTATTCCCCAGTTAGAAAAGCTAACTACACTGTTGAAAACACACGTGTTGGACACGATTCACGTTTCGACAAATTAACAATTGAAGTTTGGACAGATGGTTCAATCCTTCCACAAGAAGCATTAGCATTATCTGCTGAATTATTAATTGCCCACTTAAATAAATTCTTAGACGTTGCTGACATCACACGTGATATCAACATCGAAAAAGACGAAGTTAAAGTGGAAGAAAACAAATATGAGAACTTCACCATTGAAGAACTCGATCTCTCCGTCCGTTCTTATAACTGCTTAAAGAGAGCAGGCATTCAAACCATTCTCGAATTAACAGATAAGACAGAAGAAGACATGATGAAAGTTAAGAACTTAGGCAAAAAATCTCTTAAAGAGATTAAAGAAAAACTCACCGCCTATAACTTATCCTTCAAAGATTTTGAATAAGGAGGTAACAATTTATGCCAGCACAAGGTAGAAAAAATGTTCATGGTAAGACCGGTGTAAGATTTAAAGCCGCGTACACCAAAAGCAAATATGAGAATATGCTTCGTAATGTCGTTACTGACTTAATTCTCAAAGGCACCGTTAAAGTGACAGAAGCCACTGGTCGCGATGTCGTTAAAGAAGCAGAACGCTTAGTGACATTAACTAAGAAAGAAGATGTCATGAACGCCAAACGTCAAGCCGCAAGATTTGTTAGAAATATTTCTAATGAAAAAGGCGTCTCTGCATTAGACGTATTATTCAATGAACTCGGTCCAAGATTCAAAGATCGTAATGGTGGTTACACCAGAAGATTAAAACTTGGTAACAGACGTGGTGATGATGCACCAATCGTTGTGGTCACCTGGGTTGAATAATTAATTATCAAAACAAAATTCCCATTAGTTCATCTAGTGGGTTTTTTATTAGGTATGTTTTGCACAACTTTAGACTTAAAAACTTGAAAAGGTTGTGCAATATAGTATAATGATATCAGAGGCAAATTATGTCTGTTTTGCAAGGTGTTTTATTTGAAGAAATCGAAAGGTTAGAAAGAGTTATCTCAAATTACAAAGAAAAGCTCTCTTCTTTGCCGCGCGGTTCTATCTTTGTCCGAAAAATGGGCAAATCCTCGTTCGTTTATCGAAAAAGAAAAGAAAATGGTGTAGTGATTTCTGAATACTTGGGTAATTTTGATGATCAAGAAGTCAAAAAACAAATTGAATTAAGTGAAGAATATAAAAGAGTAAAACAAAACATAAGGTCCGCGAGGATGGAATTAGAAAAACTGAAGAGGGCATATAAAGTATATGATTGATAATGAAAGGCAATTAAGGGAAGTAATAAAAGTTCTTAATGAAGAAGATGTTTTAACTAAAACAATATTGATAGGTTCCTGGTGCCTTTTATTTTGCAAACAGCGGAAGAAAATAACATTTTTCTTGATTAAATCAAATTTTTGTCCATCTAATTTGCTTTATTTTAATAAATAAACTAAAATATATTCTCTTTATAAGGAGGAAATTATTATGAAGAAACTCTTAAGAATTATCCCCTTAATGGTCATGCCATTACTTTTGTCATCCTGTAATATTTTTTCATTCAATTCATTATCAAAAGACGAAAGTAGCGAATCACAATCAAGCGATAATACTAGTCAATCTAGTTCTGATAATAACGTCTCTTCAGAAGATAGTAGTGAAACTAGCAGTTCATCTTCATCTGAAGAAACACCTGTTGGTCCAGTTTTACCAACATCCATTACAATTTCAGGTCCTACCGAAGTTAGTATTGGTGAAACAATTCAATTATCAGCGTCAGTTTTACCAGAAAACGCCACAAACAAGACTGTGACTTGGTCACATACTTCTGTTACTGGCGCAAACTACGCGACAATCAATTCTACAACTGGTGAAGTGACTGGTAAAAAAGCTGGAAATGTCACAGTTACTGCGAAATCTGTAGCAGATAATACTGTCAAAGCGACATATACAATTGCCGTTAAAGATATTCTTCCAACTAGCATTTCTGTTTCTGGTGCTGATCAAGTGATGGTGGGTTCCACAATTAAACTTACCGCCACAATACTACCAGAAAATGCCACAAAGAAGAGTGTTTCTTGGACATCAAGCAATTCCACAATTGCCTCTGTCAGTTCAGGTACAGTTACTGGTAAAAAGACTGGCACAGTCACAATTACCGCTAAATGTACATCTGCTCCTACTGTTACAACTACAAAAACAATTACAGTTGTGGCTCCAACTCCAACAAATGTTACATTAAATAAAACTTCTGTCGATCTTGGTTATTCTAGAACCACACAACTTACCGCGACAATTACTCCATCTAACGCTGATCAATCAGTGACATGGACCACAAATAATTCTAATGTTGCTACAGTCTCCAGTAGTGGTTTAGTAACCGCTAAGAGTGTGACTGGTGATGCAGTTATCACTGCGACAAGCGTTAATGGTTTAACCGCTACATGTTCAGTCCATGTTCAAGAAGAAGTCTTAGATAAACACACAATCTTTATGTACATCTGTGGTGCGGACTTAGAAAGCGAAAATGGTCTTGCCAGTGGCGACATCGATGAAATTTTAAGTGTTGATAATCAACCTGATGACGTCAATATCGTCTTAACTACAGGTGGTTCTAAGAAATGGACAAATTCCACAATCCAAAATCAAGTTGGCTACTTAGCTAGATGGCATATTGAAAATAAACAACTAGTTTATGATACAAGAGTTGCTAAAGCTAGCATGGGTCAAGCATCCACACTTCAAAGTTTCTTAACTTGGGGCATGGAAAACTATCCAGCCGAAAAATATGGTCTCATTATGTGGAATCATGGTGGTGCAATGAATGGTTGTTGTTATGATGAAAACTTTGATGATGATTCATTAGTTAATCATGAAATTGCTTCTGCGATGACTGGTGCATTCAACGCTGTTGGATTTACGGGTAAATTTGAATGGATTGCCTATGATGCATGTTTGATGGCGGTTCAAGATGTCGCTGAAGTTAATAGTCATTATTTCAATTACATGGTCTGTTCCCAAGAAGTGGAAAGCGGCTATGGTTATGACTACGATGCTTGGCTACCAACTTTATATAACAACCCATCAGTTGATGGTAATACATTAGGTCAAAAGATCGCTAAGACATTTATGACCGAACAAAGATGGATGTACAGCGAAGCAGGTTGGGGAACATGTGACCAAACACAATCAGTCTTAGATTTATCTAAGATGGCAGCCTATAAGACCGCATGGGAAAACTTGGCCTCATATTTAAAAACTCAAATTACATCTAGTAGTGCTTGGAACACATTCTATAACAAGGTTTATACTGCGACTAAGTTTGGTAAAAATAGTGGTGTCTATCCATATGCTATATTCGATGTCAGCAGTTTCTTAACCAAGGTTATATCATATAAATCTGGTGCTTCAAGTTATTGCAATGCGATTACAGAAGCATTAGATGATGTCATTATCTATTCTGATGATGGTGACGCCGTGACATCATGTGGCTTAAATGCTTTCTGTCCAGGATCTAACAGTGCATATTATTCTGGAATTTATTATCAAGAAGACACCAATTTCTCAACTTGGTATTCTCTCTGTCAATATTCCGGATATTGTCAATAAAAACAAACAAGGGCTTCTACTTGAAGCTCTTTTTTGTAAAAAAATGTATAGCATTAACCAAATATAGTAGTAAAATAAAAATCGCAAAAGGAGCATATAAAAAATGAAAGTTTTAAACAAAGTTGTTATCGGTGCTGCTGCGTTAGTCTTATTGACAGCCTGTGGTCCAAGCAAAACAACATACGCAAAATTCCACGAACAAGCTGCAAAAGCTGCTGAAAAAGCTAAAGAAGCTACCTTCTCTAAGGTCGTTTTAAGCGGCTCTGCAAAAGATGATGAAGGAAAAACACAAAAATTTGATAACATCACAATCAAATTTGAAAAAGGTACATTCGCAGCCACAAATATCACACACTTAGATGAAGTTGCTGCCGCTTTACTTCTTAACGGCGTCCAAGCAGTCGCTGTCCCAGAAGAAAAGGACACAACATACTATGCTGGTAACGGCTTCAAAGTTGAATACAAAGCAGAAGATGGCAAAAAGACCGCGACATGGAACACCCAAGGCTTATTAACAAGCACAGTTGATGGTGATGCCAAATTAACAGTCAAATACAGCAAATAATTAAGTTAATTAATTAGAAGAGTCGTTGATAACGGCTCTTTTTTGTTGGTGTATTATTTTAATATTTATATTATAATAATCGTTGTACGAGGTATTTTTATGAAAAAACTTTTATTATTATTCGCATCAATGTTCGTACTAGCCGGTTGTGGTCAAAGTGGATCATGGTCAATGTCTTCGCAAGAAAAACAATCATCTGAAACAACATCCTCTAGTTCTAGTGAAGAAGTCAGTTCCGAGCCAATACCAGAACAAAAACCTGATAATTGGAAGATGGTGGCTGAAGCAGATTTTATCGTCGCCATTAATAATGCCTCAGCAAAAGAAGATCCTAAATATCCAACATGTGTTGTTAATGCCTCTTCTACAGCGATGTCTTATGAAGCTACTTATAAAAGACAAAATGACGGCACATATACTACGACAAGTACTGATGAAAATATCGATATAGCAACTACCGCAGTGAATACACGTTTAGCAAACTTCCCATACAATAACTTAGGTGATGGTGGAAAGTACTGTAAACCTTATTTATATGTTAGTGATATGGGTAAAACCAAAGTCTTTGTGAAAGATTCTGAAATAATCATGGACATTACATTTAATGAATATGGCTACATCATTAACTTTACAATAGCTAACGAAAATCGCGATGGTCCTGTGGCGATATTTCAAAATACTTGGTTTGATGAATAAATGAATTGAATCGTTGAAAAACGGTTCTTTTTTATTTATTTAATAGATTTAAATACGATAAAATGAAAAAGTAATCATTCTTATACTTATATGGAGGGATCAATAATGTCCAAAAAGTACCAAGAAGAATATGAGGTGGCTTTTTCACCACGTTTAGTGATGGAAGAAGCAAGTAGATGTTTGCTTTGCTTAGACGCCCCATGTTCCGCAAGTTGTCCAGCAGGAACAGACCCTGCTAAATTTATCCGTTCCTTGCGTTTTAAAAACGTTAAAGGTGCCGCAGAAACCGTTCGTATTAATAATATTTTAGGTGCAATATGCGCAAGAGTGTGTCCAACTGAAAGATATTGCCAAGCTGGTTGTAGTAGAAGTGGTATTGATAAACCAATCGATATTGGTCGTATTCAACGTTATATCACTGACTTTGAAGATGCTTTAAAGATGGATATCTTGGAAGTCAAAGAAGATAACGGCAAAAAGATTGCGGTTATCGGAAGTGGTCCTGCCGGTTTAACTGTTGCTGCAGAACTCGCTAAAGAAGGCTTTAAAGTGACCATCTATGAAAAAGAAGCCAAAGCTGGTGGATATCTTAGATATGGTATTCCTGAATATCGTTTGCCAAATGCGATTGTCGATAGAGAAATCGATCGTATCGTCAAACTTGGTGTTGATATCGTTTTGAACACTAAAGTTGGTGAAGATATTAAAGTCGAAGACTTAAGAAAAGATAATGACGCAGTCATCTTTGCAGTTGGTTATAGCCAAGGCAAAATGCTCGATATGTTTAAAGATAACCGCAAAGTCATCAAAGCGGTTGATTGGTTAAAGAAAACTAAAATAAGAAAAGGTAATGTTAAAGTTCCAGAAAATGTTTTAGTTATCGGTGGCGGTGACGTCGCAATGGATGTTGTTACATCCTTAAAGTTATTAGGATGTCCACATGTTACCGATGTTGTCTATGAACAATTCTCAGAATTTAGAGCGAGCAAGAAAGAGTTAATGAACGCTCAAGAACAAGGTGTGACCATCATTGATGGTTATGTTCCAGTGGCCACAGGTAGAGGTGGAATTGTTAAATTCAAACATAGAATTTTACCTGCAGAACTCAAAATTAAAGCGGACCTCATTATCCTCGCTGTCGGACAGGTCGCTGATGTCGATGGCTTAGGCCTTACATTAGAAAAAGGCGAAGTGAACGTGAGAGGCGTGAGAATTCCAGATACAAATATGTTCTTCGCTGGCGATATCGCTCATGGTGAAAAGACTGTTGTTTGGGGTGTTCGCTCCGGTAAAGAAGTCGCCTTTGAAGTTAAAAGATTTTTAGGAGGTAAAAAATAATGGTTAGAAAAGATTTATCCATTACCTTCATGGGAGTAAAATTCCCAAACCCATTCTGTTTATCATCTTCTCCAGTTGGTAACTGTTATGACATGTGTGCGAAAGCATATAGAGAAGGTTGGGGTGGTGTTGTCTTTAAGACAATTGGCCCAAAACATTATTTAATCGATGAAGTTTCTCCACGTTTTGATGCTTTAACAAAAGAAGCAGAACCATTCGTTGGTTTCAAAAACATGGAACAAATCGCCGAACATCCATTAGAAGAAAACCTCGCTGATTTAAGAAGATTAAAGAAAGAATTCCCAAATCAAGTTCTTATTGCCTCAATTATGGGTAGTAATGAAGAAGACTGGGAAGAATTAGCTAGACTCGTCACCGAAGCTGGCGCGGATATGATTGAACTTAACTTTTCATGTCCTCAAATGACCAGCCACGCGATGGGTAGTGACGTCGGTAGTAATCCAGAATTATGCCGTAAATACTGCCAAGCTGTTAGACGCGGTACAAAATTACCATTTATGGCGAAGATGACACCAAATATCACTGATATGTGTGATCCTGCGGTTGCCTCTATCGAAGGTGGGGCAAATGGTATCTCCGCGATTAATACAATTAAATCCATTATCAATGTTGATTTAGATAAGAAAGTTGGTTTGCCAATCGTTGATGGCAAATCATCAATCTCTGGTTATTCTGGAAAAGCTGTTAAACCAGTCGCCTTAAGATTTATTCAACAAATGAGAATGAATCCTAAACTCAAAGATGTTGAATTATCCGGTATTGGTGGTATCGAAACATGGGAAGACGCTGCAGAATTCATCTTATTAGGTTGTAAGAATTTACAAGTCACAACCGGTATCATGCAATATGGCTATCGCATTGTTGAAGATATGAAAAACGGTCTTGAACATTACATGGATGAACAAGGCGTTGATCGTTTAGAAGACTTAGTGGGATTAGCCAATAAGAATATTATTCCTGCAGAAGAACTTGATAGAGACTATATTGTCTATCCAGAAATCAACAAAGATAAATGTGTTGGTTGTGGTAGATGTGTCATCTCTTGTTATGACGGTGCTCACCAAGCCATGGAATGGGATAAAGATTCCCGTCGTCCAAACTGTAATCACGATAAATGTGTTGGTTGTTTACTTTGCGGCCTAGTCTGTCCAGTCGGTGCGATTAAACCAGGTGAAAGAGTCTTAAAAGCTGGTCGTAAAGAGAAGAATCTTAAAAAGATGGTTCTTCAAGACACCATGGAAAAACTCTAATTAATAAATTAAAGTTAAACCCTCGTGTAAACGGGGGTTTTTAGATGTAGAATAAAAAAAGATGGATAAGAAATTTTTAATCGAACATTTAACTCTATTTGATAAAGCGTCTCTACTTGTGGGATACGCGAATATGAAGACTAGACCAATTGAGTCTTTTGAGATTCCTCCTTTAGTGATGTCTGATGGCCCTAATGGAGTGAGAAAAGAAAATGATGGCAAAGATGCTTTGGGTAATTCCATTCATACTTTACCAACAACATGTTTTCCTTCTGGAAGTACGTTCGCAAACTCATGGGATAATGATTTATTACATAAAGTGGGTAAACAAATCGCTTTAGAGTGTCGTTATTATGGAATTAATGCCTTATTAGGACCCGCAATTAATATTAAAAGAAATCCATTATGTGGAAGAAATTTTGAATATTATTCTGAAGATCCATTATTATCTGGATATCTTGCAGGTTCATTTATTAAAGGTGTGCAAGAAGAAAAAGTCATTTCATGTATTAAACACTACGCATGTAATAATTTAGAGAAGTGGAGATATGTTGGTGATTCCATAGTTGATTTAAGAGCCTTAAATGATATTTATCTTAAATCATTTGAAATAGCGATTAGAGAAGGTCATCCAGGAATGGTCATGACTTCTTATAATCAAATTAATGGAACATTTGCTTCAGAAAACTTCTATCTATTAAAAGATAGATTAAGAAATAAATTCAAATTTGATGGATTAACCGTCACCGACTGGGGTGGAATGGTCAGACGTGATGTTTCTTTAACCGTTGGTCAAGATTTAGAAATGCCTGGAATGATTAAAGAAAACATTGAAAGAATCGTTGATGCTGTGAATAACAAATTCATCAATATGACCGATGTAGATACCGCAGTCGAACATTTATTAACTGCGATCGAAAATACGAGAGCGGAACAACTGACAGATGAATCAATATTTGATCAATCCATTTTAGTCGCAGAAGAAGCAGCGATAAGAGGTACGGTCTTATTAAAGAATGAAAATGATATTCTTCCACTAAATAAAGAGAAGAAATATTTAGTCATCGGTGATTTATTTGAAAATATGCGTTTCCAAGGTAGTGGTTCCGCATTAATCAACGCGAAAAGAGTAATCAATAATAAATTAGCTTTTGATGAATATGGTGTGAATTATGAATCCGTCCGTGGATATAACCAACACAATCCATCCATTAATCTAATTTTAGAAAACGAAGCAATCAATAAAGCTAAAGACGCAGATGAAATTATCTTCTTCGGTGGTTTGACTGATTTATCCGAATCCGAAGGATATGATCGTGATGATATGAAACTTGAAGCTAATCAAGAACATCTCCTCACCCGTTTAGCGGAATTAAATAAAAAGATTATCTTCATCCTCTATGGTGGTTCACCAATTGAAATCCCATGTTATGACAATATCGAAGCGATTTTATTTATGAACCTTCCGGGTCAAGAGGGTGGGCACGCTTTAACAAAGTTATTATTTGGGGAAGTCTCTCCTTCTGGTCATTTAACAGAAACTTGGCCAATCAAATATGAAGACACTCCATACGCTTTAGATTTTAATTCTTCACTTAATGAGCTATATAAAGAATCAATTTATGTGGGATATCGTTATTTCTCCAGTGCGAAGAAACAAGTCAGATTCCCGTTTGGCTATGGTTTAACATATGGTAAATATCATTATCAAAACTTAAAAGCGAAAGTGGATGATGAACTTATCAACATTTCCTTTGAAGTGGTGAATGATTCCGATATTGAAATCGATGTGGTTCCTCAAATATATGTCAGTAAAGTTGATTCCAATATTCCTCGTCCAATTAAAGAGTTAAAAACATACGCGAGAAGGAACTTAAAAGGAAAAGATAGACAAATAGTCAATCTCAGCATAAAAGTCGCTGATTTAGCCGTTTATGATATAAAAAGTGGCAATGACGTCGTAGAAGATGGTGAGTATCTCATCTATTTATGCGATCACGTCAATAAAGATTATGAAAATGTCTCAGTTAATATCAAAGGTGAGAAGTTAGAAAGACTTAATAGCATTTACTTTGATATTGATAATATTGAACACATCACAAATGAACAATTTGAAGAAGTGATAGGTCGTAAGATTAAAGAACATGTTCCCGCGAAACGGCCATATACTTTAGAAACACCGATATTTGAATTTAATACTTTCTTCGGCAAAATCGTGAGAAAAGTGATGATTCATCAAGGTGATAAGATTATCCGTCAGGCGAAAAAGATAAAAAACGAACAAGAAAGAGCCAGGCAAATTAAATCCGGAATGTTCGTGAAGAAGATGATTACCGTGAACTGTTTAAGAAGTTTATGCTTTGCAGCATCAGGAACACTTCCTTTAAGAAAAGCGGAAGGTATATTACATCTAGTTAATGGGCATATCTTTAGAGCCTTAAAAAAACTTTTATAGGATAAAAAAGAGCTGAGCTATTGTTGCTCAGCTTTTTGATCGGCTTCGTCAAATTTCTTCAAGAGATCTTCAACGGTCAATTTTTGTTTTTCTTCGCCTTTAACATCATAGATGATATGACCCATATGGAACATGATTAGTCTGTTACCATAAGTAATCGCATCTTTCATATTATGAGTGATCATCAAAGTGGTCATTTCATTTTCTTTAACAATCTTATCCGTTAATTCAAGAACCTTCTTCGCAGTTTTAGGATCTAACGCCGCGGTGTGCTCATCGAGTAGTAAGATTTGTTTTGTTAAGTCAAACTTTCTGACTTTCTTATCGAATCTTTCATAAGCCTCTAATTTGGCTTGTTTTCTCTCTTTTCGATTAAGTTTTGCGTCTTTTTTGATGTCTTTAACTTCGTTTTTATATTCTCTTAACGCAGGGATATAGACTTCATCAAACTCTCTTTCCGCGACTTTGTGGTCTTTTTCCGAGAATCTAATGTAATCCCTTTTAACCACTTTATGGGTGGGCTTATTACGTAATGTCGCCATCAAGAGGGTGAGAGCTTGTCTTTGTCCTCCGGACATGACGCCCACCTTTTGATTTAATCGATCTTCTAGACCTAGACCAAATCTTTGGAGTTCTTTAATGAATTCTTTTTTGTTTTCTTTTTTAAAGCCCCACGCAAATGGTGAATGCCTTCTTCCTCTACGATAAGCAATCTCAAGGTTTTCTAATACTGACATATCGCCAGAAGTACCCATCATTGGATCTTGGAAGACATGACCAAACCAAGAAGCGCGTTGATGTTCGTCCATCTTGGTAATATCAACATTATTTAATAAGACTTGGCCTTCATCTGGTTTAACCACACCCGTGATGATATTCATTGTGGTGCTCTTACCTGAGCCATTACCACCGATAATGGTGACGAATTCACCAGATTCAATTTGTAAATTGATATGGTCTAAAGCCACTCTTAAATCTTCTTTCACGCCGGTGAGGTTGAATGACTTAGTTACATTTTTAAGTTCTAGCATGTCTGTTTCTTCCTCCCGATTTTCTTAATTAAATGAGTAATTCCTTTTCTAATTAAAGGAATACATAAAGCAATAGTGATTAATACTGCATATAACAAACTCTTAAGTTGAGTTGGTAAACCTAATTTAATCGCAATAGTGATAATGGTGAAATACAAAATCGCACCAAGCGCTACAGAGATTAACCAGTTCTTAAACGAACGTTTACCAAATATCGCTTCGCCGATAAGAATGGAAGCTAAACCGATAACTAAATAGCCTGTCGCACTGACCGTCGATACACTTAATGCGTCTTGCACGTATAATGCACCCGCAAGTGCGATAAGACCGTTTGATATGGCAATACATGTAATCGTGGCAATTGTCGTGTTAATGCCTTGGCTTCTTGCCATCTTTTCATTCATGCCTGTCGCTCTAATGGCCATACCATATTCCGTACCGAAGAAGTAATAAATACCGACGATAACAATAAGGACGATAACCACCATAACAATAGTTTCCACTAAACGGTTCCATTGATTCCATGGATAGAATATCGAATAAATGGTTTGAACAGGGCTATCTGGTGATAGCTTAGAAGCTAATGGGATTTGGGTGCCAAAGAAATCTTGAGGATTAGTAATACCCATAATCATTAAAGCGATTGATGCGGAAGCAGTAAGAGTGATAATACCACTTAATAACTTAGGTATTTTTAATATTCTATTTAAAACGCCAGTGATAATACCGCATATAACACCGACGAGCATGCCGAGGATTGTCGCTAAGAATGGATTGATACCGCGATAGATACACGCTGCAGTTAAAGCCGCACCTAAAAGGAAACTTCCTTCAGCGGTCATATCCGCGAAATCGAGAAGTCTAAATGTGAGGAAAACCCCAATTGCTAATAAGCAGCAGGGTAATCCACTTGTTAAAATGTTAAATATAACATTTAATACTTCCATAATAATTAAGCGTTAATGTCAGTCCAATTATGAGCGTTTTTCATTTCTACAGGCATTTCTAAACCCGCTGTAGAGAGATTGGTGCTACTAAAGACATAAGAGCAGTTACTTGCAGGAACTGCAGCGACTTTATAATCTGTTGGAGCTTTTTCATTTTTGATTAAAGAAGCGGCCATTTCACCAGTATTTTTACCGAGATTGTAGTAATTGATAGATAAAGTGATATGTCCACCTTCTTTGAGCATACCTTCTTCACCACAGACAACTAAAACATTTCCAGCAGTAGCAGCTTGTTTAACAGCGTTCATATTTGCAGCGATATTATTATCGGTTGGTAAATAGATAGCGTCCACTCCATCAGCCACTAATGCTTCAGCGGTGGTTTTGATATCGGAAGAGTTAGAACATGTCTTGATATCAGCAGTCATACCTGCAGCTTTAATAGCCGCTTCAGCTTGGTCAGCTTGAACTTTGGAGTTTTCTTCTGTTTGTGTATACATGATACCTACTTTAGTAGAAGTAGATTTAAATTCTTTCACTAAAGCAATTTGAGCTTCTACTGGGTTAGCATCGGTTGTACCACAGACGAATCCAGATGGATTATCAACGGACTTCACTAAACCAGCATCCACTGGATCGGTGACGGCAGTGAATAATAATGGTTTCTTTAAACCGGCATTCACTTGTGCGCCTAATAATGCTTTTGAGGCACCGGTTCCAATACCTAAATTGATATCACAGCTATCGACGAGATTCTTCGCTAAAGTATTGAGGTCAGCGTCATTACCACCAGCATTGGAATATTTAATATTAATCTTATTTGGTAATCCAGCATCTTTAAGAGCATCTTCAAAGCCTTGTCTAGCCGCGCCTAAGGCGACGTGTTCAACAGGTTGAAGAATACCGACATTGATAGTGTCCTTTTTTGGATCAACAGGAGTGTACTCAGGCTGCTTTCCGCATGCACCGAGTAAGGCGATAGAGAGAATTGAGAGGAAGAGTAGTTTCTTTTTCATAAAATGTCCTTCTTTCTTAATAAAAGTTTGGCGTTGTTAGCACCAAACTGTTCTTCTCATCTTCATTCGGTGCTATCTATTTATCAATCAACAACACCTAATAGCTAAAAAGCCAAGATACTATTGATTGTCCCTTGGGAAATAAAAGCTATAAAAGTAATAAAATGCGTTTCTTAACATAGTCACTTTTTTCTTGGTAATAAATCTAACGCATTTAATCCTTAATATCAATAATTAAATAAAAATCGGTCAAAAATACCGAATTGGACCATAAAATTCTAACTTTTTTCAAGAAATTTCAAAAAAAGTGAAAAAAATAGAGGATTTCTCCCCTATTAGTTAGTGTAAGGACTTTTTTATCCTTGCCGTTTGTTATACGTAAGCGTCTCCTAATGACCAATCGGTTCTTGTAGAGCATTTCCCTCGGAACTCGATAGGAGGCGATGCTTATGGAAATAGTTATTATTTTCTTAACGCTATTTCTATTTTGCCTAGTAGAAATAATTATAAACAAATGCTGGTTATTTGGTAGTGTTTTGTTTCTTTTTCTTTAAGAAGTTAGAGAGCCATTTATCGATTCTTTTTGCAAAGTATAGTAATAGGCCCACATACGCGATGATTGTGACACCTACGCGTAAGTAATCTAATGGATCTCTGCTAGTAAATGATGAAACGCTTTCAGGAATGATTTGTACACCAAAGATGACAGTAGCGCATCCAATACCTCTACATAAAGCGATCTCTAATAAATGGATCCAGAAGTTCATTTTAGTGGCGCCGCTGACCATACAGATAGCATCGTCAGGGAAGATGGGCAACAAATACATGACAGGGACATAGACCATGCCTTTTTCTTGGATTAATTCTTTAGCTTCTTCGTATTCATCTTTTCCTAAGATTTTAACAATAGCTTTATTGCCACCAAATCTTCCGATTAAATCCATTACGACAGATGTCAAAATGACACTAGTTAAACATATTAAGAAAATGAGAAATGGTGGTAAATAATCAAATGTCGCTAAAGATAGTAAGTCAAATATCATGCTACAAGCAGGCATGAAAGATAGGAATATAGTCATCACAACACGTAGTGAAATATACACTAAAATAGCCCATGGACCTGATTGTTTAATGTAGCCTTTTAAGACATTAACATCAGTTAAACCAAAGTGACGTAATAAGAAATATAAACCGACTGAGATACTCGCTAAAACGAGTAAGACTAATACGATTTTTAATACCTTTTTAAATTTATCTTTGTTGATTTTTAGTTTCATGCTTACAACATATTTTATTCTTTTGACCAAAATAATAAAAACATTATTTGCATTAATTACCGGCAAAATAAACAACATCAAATTTTATAAAAATTGCCGAAAAGTGCAATAAAGTAGTATTTGTAGCAAAAAGATATATAATAATATACACAAAATAGTAGTGAGGTAATTGTTATATGAAATATCTAAGCATTTCAGAAACGGCAATAAAAATGGGATTATCGGAAAGAAGTATCCGTAATTATTGTGCCCAAGGACGTATCCCAGGAGCAATTTTAAAAGGAAAAAGCTGGTTAATTCCTTTTGATGCTAATAAACCATCAAGAATTAACGGCAAAGAAAATGAATGTGATGAAGAAGCTCTATCTTTGGGTTATGAATTAATCGATTTTATCAATAATTCTCCAGTACCTTTTTATGCGATTGAAAATGTTAAACAAAGATTATTAGATGGATCTTATGAACAGAAGTTCGAAAACAAAGATTTTAATTTGAAACCAGGTTCTAAGGTTTTCTTTATTAGAAACGGTTCTACTTTAATCGCTTTGAATGTCGGCAAAAACGTCAGTAGTGGTAATTGTCATTTCCACATCATTGTAAGTCATGACGATTCTCCATGTTTTAAAATCAAACCAGAATGCGATAGCAAAACTGATATTTATAACAAGATCAATGTTGAGACCTATGGTGGACTCATTAATTCTACATGGTTAGATAGACCTTTAGGCATCGCTGGTAGAGTAATTGTTAATACTGAACAAGGGTTAGAAACTAGATTAATTAATCTTAACGACAATGTCGTGATGATTCCTAATTTATGCATCCATTTCAATCGTGAAATTAACGAAGGATATAAATACGATAAGGCAATCGATTTGCAAGCTTTCATCGGACAAGAATTAGAAGGAAATCCACTTAGAGAATTATTAAGTTCACACTTAAATGTGAAAACGGAAGATATTTCTAACTTTGATTTATATTTATATAATCGTGAATCTGGATATCTTTGGGGCAATAAAAAAGAATACGTCTCCTCTTCTAGATTAGATGATTTGGAATGTGTTTATTGTTCTATGAAAGCATTCTTGCAAGAAGAAAATGACAACTGCATTAATGTTTTATACATCGCAGATAACGAAGAAGTTGGTTCTTGTTCAAGACAAGGCGCGGATAGTGATTTCTTAGAAACAGTATTAGGAAAATGTGTTGATAAATTAGGCGGAGATTATAAAGTTGCTCTAGCAAATTCATTTCTAATAAGCGCGGATAACGCACATGCAGTCCACCCAAATAAGCCAGGTATTTCTGATGCGGATAATCGTCCATACATGAACAAAGGTATCGCTATTAAATTCAAAGGCGAAATGTTCTATACCACAGATGGCATTTCAGGAGCGATATTCCAAAGATTATGTGATAGTTCACATACTCCTTATCAATTCTTCACAAATAGAAGCGATATTAGAGGTGGTCATACATTAGGTGCATTACTACTTAGCCATGTTTCGATTATGGCGGTGGATATTGGTTTACCACAACTTGCGATGCACTCATCTTTTGAAACCGCAGGAACACTCGATATTAAATATGGTGTGAACGCATTTAAAGAATTCTATTCCAGTAATATTGAAATAGAAGGCGATAACTATAAGATTTATAAATAAATATTATTGTTCGACTTTTTCAGGTTCTTGGACCTGTTCCGTTTCTTCTTGTTGTCTCTCTTTGCTCTTACGATTGACCACTAAGCTTCTAATCGCGTGGACTAAGAAGATTAAAGCAACAATAATAACGACAATCTTTAAGACAACCACTGTGGAAATAACGATTAAGTACTTAAGTACGATGTTCGCATTATAAGAACCAATCGCCACAGTTTCTAATAAGTTAAAGAAAGCAGCAATCAAAGAGATATAACCCAATCCTAAGCGATAGGTATCTCCAGTATTTCTGCTTTTATTTATGCCGCGACCAGCAGCGATAAATCTAAAGATACATAGTGGAATAGTGACAAATAAGAAAAGGTAAATATCTGAACTGACTTCAATCTTATTCAACATCAAGACAATTGCACCAAAACAGATGATGTCACTAAATAGTGTGTAGAATAAGGCATTAAATAATAAGATCCATGAGGAACGGCGATTCTCTTTGATCTTGTTGCCTTTAGAGGATTTTTGAATGCCTTTATGCCAAAGGTAATCAATTAATTTGATTAACATTGTTCCTAAATAGAACAAGATAAGGAACAAATAAATGTTGCTTTTCTTAATGTTATTAAAGGCAATAACTGAAGTGTAAATAGTGGCCACAAAGCCTAAGAATAGTGTCACTTCATTGTCATAAATCCATGTGGCGACATGTTTAAGCTTATCTTTCGTGGTTAATGGTTGTCTGGTCTTCGCTCTGACATCAGTGAACACTGCAAGTATTGCGGAAACAATTGTGAACACCGCATTAATTGATAATTGCACGATAAAAATCCATAGGGCAACTTCTCTTTTAGGGAATAGTTGATAGAAAACAACATAAACAATGATCAAGACAAGATATGAGAAAGTGATAAAGTCACTGTTTCTATATCCATGTATTAAAGGGCTATAGTGTTTTCTTGTGCTTACAGCCTCAATTATCCAAAGGATAAATTTGATAAACGCACCTGTACCATAAGCGATGTATGCGTTAAGCGGATGGATGTATTGAGGGGATCTCCATAAGGCCATGAATAACAAGTAGTCCATCATGAAGATGACACCGATGATTTGCATGACGCCCAAGACCCTCATACCTTTATATTCATCTTTGATGAGCGAGGCAATAAAGGTCATTAGTGTTTCAAAAACAAAATAAGCGGCAATACCGATAAACCAGTTGTTTTTACCAAGCAAAACAAAAACAGAATACCCCGCCATAGCAAAAGAAGTGAGGCAGGAAATAATCGTTAATGCAATTTTTAAACCCTTATTGGATTTTTCCATAATCAAAAATATTTTAACTGAAATATAGAAGTCTTTTCTATATTATTGCAAATAAATTCCAATAATGAGAAAATAACCACATCCATAAGGGGGATAAAATCATGATTTGTAGCAAAGAAGTAATGACTTTCTATCATGAAAGTGAGAACTTTGTTCTCGGTTGTTCAAAAGATCTCGATGTCGTTAGACAATTATTCTTATCCTCTATCTGTAATGATCAAGCTAAAGCAGATGCATTTATTAATGCTTTGCCTAATATCAAAAAAGATTTAGAAAAAGATTTATCTTTCTTTATGGATAGTGACCCCGCAGTGGATAGCAAAGAAGAAGTTATCTTAGCTTACCCAGGGTTTAAAGCCATTAGATATTATCGTATTGCTCATGAATTATATTTGTTAGGTGAAAAACTTAACGCTAGAATCATCGCGGAAGAAGCGCATGAACAAACAGGCGTTGATATTCATCCGGGTGCGACAATTGCTTGCCCATTATTTATTGACCATGGTACCGGTATTGTTATTGGTGAAACCGCGATCATTGGTGAAAGAGTGAAGATTTATCAATCAGTGACTTTAGGCGCATTATCTTTGTCTAAAGGCAGTAATTTAAAAGGCATTAAAAGACATCCAACCATTGGAAATGATGTCACTATATATGCAGGTGCATCTATATTGGGTGGAGATGTTACCATAGGTAATAATGTCACAATTGGTTCTAACGTCTTCTTGATGGAATCAATCCCGGACAATATGAAAGTGACAATTGGCAAACCAGAATTAGTGTTACAAAAACGAAAATAATTGGAGCATTTAATTGCTCCTTTTATTTTTTTTCTATGATTTATTTGAAAACTGGCTATAATAAAGTAGCAAAAAGGAGAATTAATTATGAGAAACGCTTCAAAAGTCATGTATAAAATCGGCAGAGTCTTCAGCTTTGTCTTATTAGCTTTATTTGCCGTTTTATTCGTTGTCTATTCCATTTTATTAGTCGTCCACATTATTCAAGGTGTAGATGCAGCTGTTATCGGTGCAGACATTGGTACAATGATTTGGGCATTAATTTGGACAGGTTTAGTCATCGTCTTAATTATTCTTGCTACAAGAGCAATTAAGAATATGGAAGAAGATGCGAAAGCCAATGGCCCACACATTGTTATGATCGTTTTCGGTGCTATTACTGGTGATATCTTCTACTTATTAGGTGGTATCTTCGGTTTAATCGCTAACGGACAAGATAACGGTTCACAAGAATAATTGAATTATCAACCAAAAGAAAAGACAGGAATTTATTCCTGTTTTTTTGTTTCTTCTCATCAGTATCAATTGTGTTTGATTAGTTTATCTACTTTATGTAGAATAAAAACACTGTTTTATGGATTTACTAAGATGGCATAAGTATAACCAAGAGTGCGCTCATAAAAATGAATATGAGTTAACACCTTATCTCGTGGAAGATAAAAACGCTCCTGTGGTAGTGGTCTGCCCAGGTGGTGGTTATCGTATGGTCGCTTCATTTGTTGAAGGTAAACCTGTCGCAGAATATTTCCAAAGCCAAGGCATTAACGCTTTTGTGTTGCGCTATAAAGTTAAACAATTTGCACATTATCCTGGACCACTTGAAGATATCGCTCATGCTTTGAATGATATTAAAAATATTTATAAATTATCTTTAGATAATTATGCTTTATGTGGCTTCTCCGCAGGTGGACATATGTGTGGATTATTTGGCACAAAAGAATTTGGTTATGAAAAGTACAATTTACCAAAGCCAAATATTTTAATGCTTGTTTATCCTGTTGTATCATTAGACAAAAAGATTACTCATAAAGGCACAAGAAAATGGTTCGCTGGTGAAAAAGATAGTGAAGCATTAGAAATTGGTAATCTCCATCACCATATCGATGAGCAATATCCAAAGACTTTCATTTGGAGAGGTATGAAAGATAAATCCGTTCCTTATGTTAATAGCGATCTATTGATCGATGAACTATATAAAAACAAAATTGATTTCAAATACACCAAATACTATAAAGTTGGTCATGGCATTGGTTTAGCAATTGGTACACCCGCAGGAGAATGGGCTCCAAAAGCGGTGAGTTTTTGGTTGAATAGGTAATATGTGGTACGAGACATTATACAAAGTATTAGACACAATTAATGTCGTAATCTTATACGTTATCGGTGTGCCATTTTTCTTGCAGCTCATCTATATGCTTTTGTTTTGGCTTCCTAAAAAGAAGTTTAAAAAGAGCACAAAAATCAATCGTATTGCGGTGGTGATTCCAGCGCATAATGAAGAAGATG
Organism: uncultured Erysipelotrichaceae bacterium; assembly: GCA_902785645.1. Classification (GTDB taxonomy): domain Bacteria; phylum Bacillota_I; class Bacilli_A; order RFN20; family CAG-826; genus RUG13091. The sequence continues at coordinate 65,770 of CACZZG010000010.1, forward strand.
TCATTTATGACACAGTCAAAAGTATCATTGATAAACAACAATATCCACGCGAAATGTTTGATATTTATGTCATCGCGGATAATTGCACAGATAACACTGCGAAATTAGCGCGTGAAGCCGGTGCAAGAAAAGTCTATGAACACTTCGATGACAATCCTAAACACCGTATGGTGGGATACGCTTTGAAGTATGGATTTGAACTCTTATTAAAAGAAGGAATTGAATACGATTTCATTATTCGATTAGACGCAGATAATCATATCAATGATGAGTTCTTCTCCTTGATGAATGATGCCTATAATAGTGGGGCAAAAATCGCTCGACCATATGAATCCGCATTAAATATGACACAAAATGGTTTTACCAAAGCTTGTGGATTATATTACACGTTTGATTCGAGATGCTCATCTCGTGTCAGAGAAAGATTACATTTAGACGCACATGTTAATGGTCCAGGATCATTAACTGATTATCAAATCATCAAACGCATCGGTGGATATGACACAATGACGATGTGTGAAGATACAGAATTCAACTTCAAAAGAATGTTTGAAAAAGTGAGATGCCACTATGTGGAAGACGCTGTAGTTTATGAAGATTTACCTTCCACAATGAAAGACACTTTAGCGAGAAATAAACGTTTAGGTGCGGGTAATACAAGGTTA
>CACZZG010000011.1 GCA_902785645.1 uncultured Erysipelotrichaceae bacterium
TAATTTTAATGTGCGAAAAATCATTGATTCAGTTTCGTATGTCACCTATAATTTAATCAGTTTCTCAATACTGATTTGGGTTTTTTAATCCGCGCATTGTCTCAAAAACCTGATTCAATAGTCGTTTTATTAAGAGCATTACCTCATCACTTCCATACGAGTATGAAGAACGACAAGAGAAACAAAAAAAGTGCCATTATAGGCGCTTTTTTTACAATTCTTCTTTATATGCATCCGCGGTATCGGGATTATATATTTCTGATATCCACATTATCGTATGTGTGGTCACTTCCCCGATATTTTTGATTTGATGTGTATATTTAGGAATGATATTAACGGGATGAGGATTGTTTCCATCTACGATATCAATGATTAAATCATTATTATCGATATTTCTCTGTTTAATTTCTGATTTACCAATCACTGTGTAGAATATCTCTTTTTTATATGTGTGATAATGTCCACCTTTAATGATTCCAGGATAAGCGATATTCTCGCTAATTTGGCCCCACTTCTTGGACTTATAGATTTCTTCAAATGATCCACGTTCATCTTCTGCGTAGTTAAAGGTAGATCCATCATCAGATAGATAATCACAGAATGTCTTAAAGAGTTTTAATTCAAATTCATTATGTAATAAAGGTAAGTGTCTATCCGATTCAATCTCGCCTTTAAAGTAATAAAGTAGATCAGCGAGTTTTCCTAATGAACAATCATAGATTGGATTAACACTTAATATATCTTTACTACCTAAGTGTTTATCTAAAGATATGACTTTAATAAATTCATCGACGATATCATCGATATAGTTATAGTGAACAACATATTCTCTGTCTCTAATCTCTATTGGTAAGTTATGAGCGATGTTATAACAAAATGTCGCACATGCGGAGTTATAGTTAGGTTTGCACCACTTACCAAAGGCATTATTTAAACGATAAATATAAGCTGGTAATCCCGAAGATAATAAATAATCTTCACCCATCTTCTTACTCTTACCATAATCATTATCTAAACTAGCTTGGATAGAACTAGACATGATAATTGGAATGTTTCTATGAGATTGTTTCACTAAGTCCACGACTTTCTTGGTGAAGTTAGTGTTACCATCATAAAATTCTTCTTTAGTTAATGGACGATTAATTCCGGCTAAATGGACGATGAAATTACTTTGGGATATATAATTCCTCAAATCTTCATCATTTTTGTCTAAATCAAAGGAAAAGACGGTAAAACCACATCTTTTTAGTTTTAAACAAAGATGTTTTCCAATAAATCCATTACTACCAGTCACTAATACGTTCATCTTGTGTTACTTGTTTTGTCGAGAATCATGGAAATATTCAATGCAAATCTCATCATTTTCAATGCAATAAAGAATGAAATATCTTCCATTACCCACAATCATTTTTCTTTCTTCATCTTTTGCTACATTATAAGTTGAATCAACTGGATATCTAAAAGGTAAGTCTCTAAGACTTTTTATAGATTTAATGATCTCATCATAAAGTTTTTCAATAGCTTCATAAGAAACATTTTTTAAAATATCCACAGCTTCTAATATTTGAGAATACGCTAATGGTTCAATTCTAATCTTATATTCCATAATTATTTGGCCAAAATAATTTTAAGAGAATCTTCTAGTTCTTCTAGTGAATAACCTTTTGCACCATTCAATCTAGCAAGTTTGACTTCAAGTAATTTTTCTTTAATTCTCAAAATGCTTTCTCTTTCTTCAAAAGCTTTAACAGACATTACTACGAGATCTCCCTCGCCGTTTTTAGTTAAATAAACTGGTTTACCAGTTTCTTTACAATAATCGGATATTTCATTATATTGATTTCTTAATGATGTTGATGGTTTGATTTCCATATTGAGTCTCCTTTTAACGATATTATTCTATCATAATTATGATATTATAGAAACCAATAGTTGTATTATTTATTCCAAATCTCTTTATTCACAACATCAATCTTTTCTTTAATGAGTTTCACCACACGTGAAGAAACATCCGTGACATCATAATGTTCCGGACATTTTGCGAATTTATATCTCATTAATTCTGTATCTATCGCTAATAAGATACCTTTTTTATCAATTCCGGAAACGATAATAGAACCCGCTTCCACGCCTTCTGGTCTTTCGGTACTAGTTCTAATAAGAACCGCAGGGAAATGTCTCATCCATGATTCTTCGGTTAATGTTCCAGAATCAGATAAAACAATAAAGGCGTTTTCTTGTAATTTCACATATTCTAAGAAACCTAATGGTTTAAGATTTCTCACTAATGGATGCATCTTAAAGTTATTGGCCTCTAATCTCTTTCTCGTTCTTGGGTGTGTGGAGAAGATGACAGGCATTTGGAATTTTTCTGCGATATCATTAATCGCTGGCATCAATTGATCGAAGTTCTTTTTAATATCGATATTCTCTTCTCTATGAGAAGACACAACGATATATTTTCCTTTTTCTAAATTTAAATCCTCTAATATTTTAGATGATTCAATCTTCTCATTATTATCATTTAATACTTCAAGCATTGGGGAGCCAGTAATAAATGTATATTTTGGATCGATTCCTTCTCTCATTAAATTGTCATAAGCATGTTGAGTGTATGGAAGATTGATATCAGAAATATGATCGACGATTTTACGGTTGATAGTTTCTGGAACATTCCAGTCGCCACATCGATTGCCCGCTTCCATATGAAATATCGGTAATTTAAGTCTCTTTGCGCTTATCGCACAAAGCGCACTATTTGTGTCACCCAATATCAAAACACAATCAGGATTGAGTTCTTTTAATAATTCATATGATTTGGCGATTGCGTTACCAATTGTTTCCCCTAAATCTTTTCCTGCACAGTTTAAGTAGTAATCTGGGGCTCTTAGTTCTAATTCTTCAAAGAAGACTTGGTTTAATTCATAGTCATAGTTTTGACCAGTGTGGACTAAGATATGTTCGATTTGTTCATCTTTATCTAAGGCTTTGATGACACTAGATAATCTAATGATTTCAGGTCTAGTACCAATGATGGTCACAACTTTAATCTTTTTATTCATGTTGTTTGACCTCCCCACCGAAGAGTTCGAGTTTCTTTAATAACTTCTTCATCTCTTCGACATTTAATCTACTTGTATTATGGGATGTATATGATTCACCAATATTGAGTTTCTTATTTCCTTTAGAGAAATACTTTTCATAATTTAAGTCACGGTTATCCGCTTTAACGCAAAAGAAATTACCTAAATCAATAGACTTAACCATTTCTTCTTGTGTCACTAATGTTTCATATAATTTTTCACCATGTCTTGTGCCAATATATGTAATACCGGTTTTACTATTAGTTAATTCAATAATAGCTTTAGCTAATGTCTCAATTGTGGCGGCAGGAGCTTTTTGCACGAATAAGTCGCCTTGTTCACCATGTTCAAAAGCGTATAACACTAAATCGACCGCGTCATCTAATGTCATCATGAATCTAGTCATCTCTGGATTAGTGATGGTAATTGGTTTACCTTCATGGATTTGATTTAAGAATAGAGGAATGACACTACCACGACTGGCCATGACATTACCATATCTTGTTAAGCAAAGAATTGTATCTCCTGGTAATAGTTGTCTACTTCTCGCGATAACATTCTTTTCCATCAAGGCTTTAGAGATACCCATCGCATTGATTGGATAAGCCGCTTTATCTGTAGATAAGAAGATGGCTTTTTTAACGCCGTTTCTCACACAAGCAGTAATCACATTATCACTACCAATAACATTAGTTCTCACGGCTTCCATTGGATAGAATTCACAAGATGGAACTTGTTTTAATGCAGCGGCAGAGAAAACATAATCAACACCTTTAAAAGCATCAATAATGGAATCAAGATTTCTTACATCACCAATATAGAACTTTAATTTAGTGTTGTTATATTCCTTACGCATATCATCTTGTTTCTTTTCATCTCTTGATAGAATTCTAATTTCTTTGATGTCAGTGTTTAAAAATCTATCGACGACAGCGTGACCAAAACTACCAGTACCACCGGTAATTAATAAAACTTTATCTTTTAAAATCGATGTATCTTTAGCAGCGTATTCCATTAAACGGTCTTTAATACCTTCTAATTTGATTTGATCGACTTCTTTTTCTTTTGTTTCATAAGAAACATATGTTCTTAGTGGCATATGGATGATGTCACTAGCTTCTTTTTGTGTTAATTTGCAGTTTTTGCGTATTTCTTTAAGTGTCATAATTGCACCTCAATTCGGTTATATTATATATATTAATAAGGATATATAAAAGAAAAAATGCAATATCTGCACTTTTCTATTCTATCTCTTTTTTCTTCTTTTTAATGATAATAAATACGATTAATATCACTAATCCTAGTCCTAATATATAACCACCAAAATCGATTAAGACATCCACTATTTGTCCACTTCGATCAGGTATAAATGATTGGATTAATTCAGTTAATCCTGACATAAATAGACCAAAAGATAACGAGAATATAATTCCCATATAGTGCTTATAGTTTTTTAAATATCTAGACGACATATGTAATGCACTAGAAGAAGCAATTCCAGAAATAACAAATAAACCAAAATGTCCAATTAATTTTCTGATTACTAATGTAAATGTCTCAATATTAGTGTCATTAATTGTATCTTTCTTAAATGAATTGATAATCGCTTTAAATAGATTCACTACTGTTCCCGATGATCTTGATGAATAAAAACCATTTAAACAGGATTGAGTAATGATAAAAGCGTTAATTAATACCGCTAAAGAGATCACTATTATTGTCGCTATAAGATATCTTTTGTTATTCATTACTTATATTTTAGACAAAATAAAAGGACTAGAACAAGTCTAGTCCAATTATTTAAGTTTTAATTATAGGACATCAACGTCGATAACAATCATGCCGGATGAAATCCATGGACATAAATCGAGTTGCGCATTTGGAGAAGTGTAATGCATATCACCATAGTCATCAGCACCAGCTTCTGTCCAACCAGCTTCTAATAATGCAGCGGTGTAAGTAGCTAATAAAGCGGTTGCATCTGCACAATTAACGGCGATTTGAACAGTACTATAGCTACCTGCATAAGCATCAAATGATATAGCACCTTCAACTGGAAGAACTGTATCAGTAACTGAGGCACCTAACAATTGAGCAATTTTATCTGCTGGCCAAATTGATGGATCAACGAATGTTCCTGGATAGACATCGATGATTACTTTATAACCACTTTGAGAGCTAATCCAAATATTTAAATAAAATTGTTCATTTGGTGAATTATAGCATTCCCAACCATAAGCATCTTGACCTGGATTGGTGTAATTAGCAGCAAGCAATAACGCCTCATATGCAGCTACAGCTGCTTGTGCTTCAGCAAGACTGCTATAAACACATTGAATTTGCATTTGGGTTGTTTCTTGGAAAACTCTATAACTATCTGCACCTTCTAATGCAGGAATTGGATCTGTAAAGGATTCATCCATTAAAGCAAGACCTTCAAGAACTTTGTCACTTGGGAATTTAGCAATAAGACTGATTTCGACGCAAACATATCCCACTTCACCAGAATAGACTTCTACTAAGTATTGATTGTTTGGGGAAGCATAGAATCCATCTTTGCCTTCAACAGCGGTAAATCCAGCTTCAGTTAAGTAATATGCATATAATTCGATTGTGCCTTGTTCAGTTTCGCCATCAGCGAGCGTAATCTTAACACCTGCGCCAAATGAATCGTTGTAGATTTGGAAGACTGTGCCTGCTGGAGCATATTCATATGCTGGTAAGACATCTGTAATGCTTGAATCTAATGACGCTAATAAAGCAGCAACATCTGCTGTTGGCCATTCGGCACTTGGATAAGCTTCTAAATCATAGAAGATTCTAAAATAATCTTGTTCCCAGCGATCATCATATTCAAATGAGATTTTGGCAATACCTTCAGTAAGTTCGAGAGTAGCTGTGTAAACGCCATCTTCTTCAACAACTTCCCATCCGGCTGTTGTTAATGCAGCAGCATATTCCACCAAATCATCGGCATCAGCATTGCTGACATAAATGCCAATATAGCCATATGAGAAATTATCATAGAATTCGTATTCAAATCCCTCACCATTGAAGGCAGGAACATCAAATAATGCTTTTTCGTGTTCTTCGAATGCTTCTGCAATCATTTCGCTTGGCCAACTAGTAATTGGTAATTCTGCGGCTAAATAATAGAAGCTAATAGCGACATAATCTTCACTATAATAAACATCAGCAACGAATTGTGTATTATCTTGCTCATTAATGAGTTTTGCGACATATGTATCAGGTTCTTCGCCTTCTTCAATAATCCAACCAGCGGATATACATTGTTGAGCATAAGCTAAGAAGCCATCTTCATCTAAGCCATAGATATAAATTGTGGCATTGAGATATTCATCCATACCATAAGAATGGTAAGCTGCGTTATTTGAATTTGGATAAAATTCAAAATAGAGGTCTTGGATGTTTGGTGCTGGAATTGGAGCGCCATCAACATTGTATTGAGCATATTCAGCTGCTAAATCTGGGAATTCGTAATCGAATGGATCGTTAGCAAATAAATACATAGGACCTGCGGTAGTATAATTAGTGCCATCGTTTCCGAAGAATCGAACAGAAATACCTCTCTTACCTTCTTGTGTTTGAACGAATCTTTCAAAAACATAGAAGGAACCTGCTGGTGCTGTTTCATAAGTATCATATTGGTAGGAAACATCATTCCAGCCTTCGCTTTCATCGAATAATTCTGCATAAGCAGCAATTGTACCATCTTCGATAGTGAGTGCACCTGTAGAGAATTGTTCGGTTGTTTCATCAAAGGATAAAGCAATACCTTCGACATCTAAGAATGGAAGAACAATACCATGTAAGTGTTGTTCCATAAGGGCTTTCTCTTCATTTGTCCAGTCGCGTGTAGGAGCTGGTGGTTCTTCACTACTAGATTCTTCAGAACTTGGTTGTTCAGAACTTTTGGAAGAATCAGGAGTGGATGTATCACCAGAGCTAGACGCTTCTGAACCACTACTACTCTTCTGGCCAACTTGACATGCGGTCAATGCGCCGACTGCTAACATTGAGAGAAGAAGCAATTTAATTGACTTTTTCATAAACATAGTTTTCCTTTCTAAAAGTTTTAAATTTGTCTAAAAGTTTACGGTTTTTGCTCGAATTAATCAATAAAAAATGAATATTTGGGTATGTGGATATGCATATGTATTACACTACTTTAATGTAAATATTCAATTTTTACTTTGTAAATATAAACCACAAGTGCGTTTTCATATTTTTTACAAAAAATGTTATCTCCTACTATATTTGTCAAAAATACCGAATTGGATATAAAACCAATCAATTTTACGATTCTGGGTAATAGTAAAAATACCGCTGTTTTTATTGTGATTTTTCTTGAGGTGGGTTAATCCACTATTTCGGCGATAAAAATATTCAAGAAAATACAAGGTATTTAAGACGAATAATGCTATAATTATTTTGTATTTTTGAGGGTACCACTATGAAATATGATGTAATAATTGTTGGCGCCGGCCCAAGCGGGTATATGTGTGCATATGAATTAGCAAATAAAAATAAGGAGCTAAAAATACTATTATTAGATCGTGGTAAAAACATTTACGAAAGAAAATGCCCAGTCTTAGAACATAAAATTGATAAATGCCCAATTAATCAAAAAGGTTATAGAGAATGCTATCCAGCATGTTCTATTACAAGTGGTTTTGGTGGAGCGGGTGCTTATTCCGATGGTAAATTCAACATCACCACTGAATTCGGTGGATGGTTAACAGATTATATGTCTCCAGAACAATTGATCGATATTATCAACTATGTCGATGATATCAATCTTTCTTTTGGTGCCACTAAAGTATTAACCAATCCAGATACCGATAAAGTCAGAGAAATTGAAAGAAGAGCGATGTCTGTGGGTGTCAAATTATTACGTAGTAAAGTTAGACACTTAGGTACAGAAGAAAACATTAAGATTCTTTCTAGAATATATGATTCATTAAAAGAGAAAATCGATATGAGATTCTCTACACGTGTCACTGATATTGTTGTTGAAGATAAAAAGGTCACCGGTGTTAAATTGGATAACGGTGAAGTTGTTGAAGGACAATACGTAGTATTAGGTGTCGGTAGAGAAGGTAGTAAATGGATTAGTGAACTATTTGATCGTTACCACATTGAAATGTCACAAACACAAGTCGATGTCGGTGTTCGTGTAGAATGTCCAAATATCGTCATGGAAGAAATTAATAAGAACTTATATGAAGGTAAGTTTATTTATAAAACATCCGTTGGTAGTACAGTCAGAACTTTCTGTTCTAACCCAGGTGGTCATGTCGTTATGGAAAACTATGAAGGTGTTGTCAACGTCAACGGCCACTCCTATAACGATTCCAAATTATCATCAAATAATACAAACTTTGCCTTATTAGTGTCCCACCACTTCGAAGAACCATTTAACAAACCAAATGAATACGCCTTAAAAGTTTCTTCTTTAGCGAACCAATTAGCCTGTGGTTCGGTCATCGTACAAAAGTACGGAGATATTAAATTAGGTAGAAGAAGCACAGTCAAACGTATTGAAGAAGGCTTTGTAAGACCTACCCTAAAAGAAGCGGTTCCTGGTGATTTAGCTCTAGCTTTACCATATAAGACCATGAGATCAATCATTGAAATGATTGAAGTCTTAGATAAAATCACTCCCGGTATCGCGACAGAACACACACTTTTATATGGTGTGGAAGCCAAATATTATAGCGCTCATCCAAAGATGGATAAGAAATTAGAAGTTATCGGTATTAGTAATTTATACGTCGCTGGTGACGGCGCGGGATTAACTAGAGGTTTATCTCAAGCCAGTGCATCAGGTATCTATATCGCCCGCAATATCCTAGAAAAGGAGAATTAATTATGTCTAGATTTGTTGGAACAACAAGTAGAGGTATTCGCCTCCCAATTATCAAACAAGGTGATGACTTAGCAAATATTGTCACCACTTCCGTCTTGGACGCCGCAAAAGGTGAAGGATTTGAGCTCAATGACCGCGATGTTATCGCTATCACTGAATCAGTTGTGGCCAGAAGCCAAGGTAACTACGCGACAATTGATGATATCGCTCTTGATGTGAAAAACAAATTTAAAGGTGGAGAGATCGGTGTTATCTTCCCCATTCTTTCTAGAAATAGATTTTCTATTTTATTAAAAGGTATTGCTCGTGGGGTAAATAAGATTTATTTAATGTTATCTTACCCAAGTGATGAAGTTGGTAATGCTTTATTAACATATGATGAATTGGATGAAAAAGGCATTAATCCTTATAGCGATGTTCTTTCATTAGAACAATATCGTAAATTATTTGGACATAAAGTCCATGAATTCACTGGTGTCGATTACATCGACTACTACGTGGAATTAATCAAAAAAGAAAACTGTGAAGTTGAAGTCATCTTCGCAAACCAAGCTAAGACCATCTTAGATTACACAAAGAAAGTATTAGCCTGTGATATTCATACTAGAAATAGAACTAAACGCATCTTAAAAGAAAAAGGTGCGGAAATCGTTTTAGGTTTAGATGATATTCTCACCACTTCCGTTAATGGCAGTGGCTATAACGAAAAATATGGATTATTAGGTTCTAATAAATCCACAGAAGAAATCGTCAAATTATTCCCAAGAGACGCTCAAGGTCTTGTCTTAGATATTCAAAAACAAATCTTAGATAAAACTGGTAAGCACGTTGAAGTCATGGTCTATGGTGACGGTGCTTTTAAAGATCCGCAAGGAAAGATTTGGGAACTCGCTGACCCAGTGGTTTCCCCATTCTTTACTGAAGGATTAATTGGAACACCAAACGAATTAAAGCTCAAATATCTCGCAGATAACGATTTTAAAGGGCTTACAGGCGCGAAACTTCAAGAAGCGATTAAACTTAAGATTAAAGAAAAACAAGCTAATCTCGTGGGCAATATGGCCTCTCAAGGCACCACTCCAAGACAATTAACTGATTTAATTGGTTCATTATGTGACTTAACGAGTGGTTCTGGTGATAAAGGTACACCAGTGGTATTAGTCCAAGGCTACTTCGTTAATTATTCTCAAGAATAGAGGTATATTTATGCAAAAAGTTGTACTTATTGGTGGCGGTTCCGCAAGCGGAAAAACCTATGTATTAAAAAAGGTCTTAGAAAAGATACCAAGTGATCGAGTCGCCAAGATATCTTTAGATGACTATTATAAAGATTTTTCTGTTCTTCCTATGGAAGAGAGAGCGAAGATTAACTTTGACCACCCCAAAGCCTTTGACTGGAAATTATTAAATGAACAATTAAAAGCTTTAAAGAACGGTGAAACCATTGAAAAGCCAATCTACGACTTCACCACACATTCACGTTCCCCTATTACTGAGGTTGTTGAACCAAAAGATTTAATCATCATCGAAGGTATTATGGCGTTAGTGAATAAAGACTTAAGATCGATTGGTGACTTAAAAGTCTTCATCAATGCTTCTAGAGAAAGAAGATTAGTGAGAAGAATTGAACGTGATATGAGAGAAAGAGGCAGAACATACGAAAGTATTATCGAACAATACTTCACCACTGTTCAGCCGATGTTTGAAGAGATTATTGCCCCAAGTCAATATTACGCAGATCTCATTATCAATAATGATGGAGGAAGCACTCATTCCATCGATGTTCTAGTTTCCGTATTAGAAAATTTAATGAAAGAATAGGGATATAGTTCATCCCTTTTTCTATGAAAAAAGCACTTCGTTTTGAAGTGCTATTTCTTTTCTTTTTCTTCTTTGTCGTGTTCTTTTTGGATTTCTTTGGCGGTCTTATCTGCGTTTTTCCCCATCGTCTCGTTATAGAAGTTAACAATGACCGATGTTAAGATGGCCACCACTAACAAGCCATATATACCTAATATGACCGTTAATATTCTTCCTACAAGTGTCTGTGCGGCATAATCACCAAATCCAATTGTGGTCACAACGGCGAATGAATACCATAATGCATCACCGAAATTAGTGATATTTGGTTCATAAACCATAAAGACTAAAGAGAAGGCCACCATCAAGGTGAGTAATCCAAAGATTACTTCTAATGAATATGTATGGATAATAATCTTAAATAAGACTTTAACTTTCAGTTGGTCAAATGCCACCGTCGCCACTTCAATGAATGAGGCAATCGCAATAAATATACATTCAATAACTAAGACATAAGAAACATCGTCTGGTTGTGTGGAAGCAAATAATCCAATACCGGCGAATACCGCAAAAAGGATTAATAAAACGCTCCAAACAATATCTTTAACTTTGTGGCGTTGAATGAGTTTAAAGACTCTTGAAACCACGATTGTTGCGCAATATAATCCACCCGTTAAAGCGAATAGATAAACATTTTGTTTACCAAATAGAGCAATAATACCAATGCCAATATCAAAGACTAGTAAAACTAGGCATCTAATTAAGTTTAATTTTGTACGATCTTTAATAAAGGTTAATAGTCTTGTAATACTTAAGAAAATAAAGATTGCAAATAAGTAACCAGGAGCGTGTTCAATCGTGCCCTTATTAATATCGATAATCGTTAAAATGGAAAAGGCTAAAACGGCGGTAGAACATACACTACCAGCGACAACCATAATGATTCTTAAAATATCACTACTGAGGCTAAACTTTTTCTTTTCCATAAAATGAGTTCTTAATTATTATATTAATCTTAAAATAAAACACGCAACATAATCATTACTATTTCGAACACAAAAATAGCTACATGTAAACAGATGAAAATAAAATAGATGAGTTATTGAAATTAAAGAAAAAATGACTCATATGAGTCATCATTTCATAAACGCTCACTCATCCTAATTGAGTATGGCTATTAGCCTTGCATACCCGCTTCCGCGTTTATATTTGTGCGATTATTTTTCATTAGGAATCACACATAATCAATTGGAGGGTATTCCTTTTGATTATATACATCAGCATAAGCTGTTGTAGTTACTTGTATAAGACGCACTAAAAGTACACCAAACCATAGAAAGAACACCAAAAAGCACTCCAATCACCTGAAACTTTTTTTCGCCATACTTGCTAAAATAGTAATAAATGCTTCTTTTTGCTACTTCATACATTATGTCATATAATTCTTCAATTGTCCAACTATCGGATTTGAAGTAATAGCTCCCTCTGTTAAAGATCCCATTAGGTCCTTCGTTAAAAGTATGGTCTTCATTCAAAGAGCCAAACATTGCGATCGTAAACACTCGGTCAAGAATTGATGATCCTCTTTCAAAATCGCAGCCATCTCCAAAGCATACATAAGGGAAAATTGCCTCATCAAGCAAATACGTTCTAAAGCCAATAACGTTTTTCCCTAATCTTTCAACAGCATTCCCCTTTGCTTGTTTTGGCAGTCCTTCCCTAAGACGAGCACTGTTTGTTCCTTGATTCTTTACTTCTCCAATTAAAATGGGATGCTTATTTCCGTTTTTGTCGATTAAGTAAGTGATTCCACCATCCGGTGACATAAATGAAGAACTAACCTCTGGGTCAACAAAAGGGACATCCGGATAAATGATAATAAATACGCGATGCCGGAGATAATCGTGGATCTTTGTTCTTCTTTTGAAGGGCCCGTACCCAATAAACGAAATTCCGCATGTATCATCCTGTAAAAAAAGATGATCACCCCCAAAAAAGCAAAGCTCAAATATGTGCAAAGCGACACGAGCATTAGTTTTTCAGGCACATTTTGATTCTTGATGTCAAGCTTTATTGATGCTTTATCAAACCACTTCAATGAGAAAATCGCAAGAATTGCAATCAACGGAGTTGTTATAATAGGTATTATTATAAAATTACCATCTAAAATACAAGCGAATACCGGGATAGTTATTGCAAGCATAAACGAAAGAACAATTATAAAAATACACGATAATAAATGTATGATTTTAATCGAATTGTTTACAAAGGTAATCTTTTTATATGAGCAAATGTCAATAATTTTAAATAAAAGCAACAAAATGAAAGATAATGCTTATCTGGGATAATGAAATACAACCACATCATGTTCGCACTTCCCGACTTTTTGATTTGCCGCTATTTTATTCCTTTGTTTCCTCGTCTTTCGTCTTTTTCTCCGTCAACAGTTTCTCGATTTGTGACTGCTTGGCAAGGATTGAGTTCACCTTATCGTAAAGATCCTCAATCATGATCTCGGTTTTCAGGTTGACCTTATAATCGTTTTCCGCACGACGACGATCTTTTTCCTCCTGACGGTTCTGACTCATCATAATCAGCGGAGCCTGAATGGCTGCAACACAGGACAAGACAAGATTCAGAAGAATAAATGGATAGGGGTCAAATGCTTTTGTCGCAAGAATTGCGTTGATGACCATCCACAGAACCAGCACACCTGCAAACGAAAATATAAACGCCCAGCTGCCCGCAAATTTCGCAATGGTGTCAGCTGCCCGTTGCCCGAGTGTGTATTTTTCCTTTTCCTTTTCGGGACTGACGGAAATTTTACTGTCCGACAAAAGATTCAGAACCTCCTCATCTGTCATATCTTGTCGGATCTCATTCAGTACTTCCTGTAATAACTTTCTGTTTTCCTTCATAATTTCTTCCCCTTATTTAATAAATTATTGCTGTTTTCCGCCATGGTTGTTCCTCCTTCTGTCGGGCATAAAAATACGTATACTTATAACATATTTTAGCGTGAAATCAAGTATTGAACGTGACAAAATTGTCCGTTTCATACACCTTTTCACGTGTTTCGGGGTTCAAATCCTTCCAACCCGTACTTTTTTGGTGTTCTTTGCAAAGCAAAGAAACGCAAAAAGTATACCAGCATTTTCGACCGTTTTCGCGTTCTGATAACAAAAAATCGGGCTCCGCTGCAGCCGGTTGACCGCATTGGAGCCCGAAAATGCCTGTTTTTGCCCGTTTTTTTGCCTGAAATGCTAAAAGAAACGCTCTTTGTCTTGATAGACAAAAGACGTTTCTTTTATGATTCATCCACCAAAGACGTGTCATATAAAGAAGGCACCACCATGCAACAATACATGGATCAATTTAAAGAAAAGTTACTTGTTAATTCTATTGAAAACACAAAAACCACTGGACAAGTTGGCTTCTCTTTAGATGAAAATTCCATCAATACATTATTGCACTATGGATTAAATGAAAATCTTGATGCCACAGTTAAACAATATCTGAACAAAGCTTATATTGATATTGATTTAAATAGTAAAACATATAATTTCTACATCGATGCCTCTACACCATTCTTCCCTTATTTCAAATCACGTGCACAATTAGTGGCTACCGCTAATAAGTTAAGTGACGGTTTAGGTTTTGAAATCAAATTTACCGATGCTAAAGTTGGACGTATCGGTGGATTAATGTGGGTCATAGATCAATATGTTCCCGCTGATGTTTTTACCGGTTTATTCTCAAATACTGGCTTAACCTTCGATATCGATTGGAATAATAAGACAATTAAATACAACGCTAATAACATCTTAACAGACTTTGGACTAGATTCAGGAAGCGACGACAATCTATTCATGTCATTAGTTAAAGAAATCTTTGATAATAACAAT
Source organism: uncultured Erysipelotrichaceae bacterium (assembly GCA_902785645.1). Classification (GTDB taxonomy): domain Bacteria; phylum Bacillota_I; class Bacilli_A; order RFN20; family CAG-826; genus RUG13091. The sequence continues at coordinate 14,679 of CACZZG010000011.1, forward strand.
GATTTAGTTAACATTGATTGCTATCAAAATGACGCTATTAATTTTGGTATCGATCTTTCTAGTGCTCATAGCAATCTTGCACCTGCTCCAATTAGCTTTGCTAATACCGTTAGCCAAGTACGTGAACAATTCAAAAATGGTACAATCGCTAGTAGCGAAACTATCGCAAATGCTTTCTTAGAAACTGCTAAAAACACCACTCATGAAAAACCAGGTGAAGGAAAAGAAATTGCTGATTGCTTAAGCGATAATAAAAATGAATTAGCTAAAACCACTTATATTACTCAAAGTGAACTTAATGCTTTCTTAAGAGGCACAGATTTAGTGGGTACAACTTATCCTCTTTATTCTCATGACGATGAAACAAATACCAATACAATTAATTTCATCACTGTCAATGATTTCTATGCCAATATCAAAGAGAATAACAATATTACTTTTGTTATTAATCTAGGCATCAATGGTTATGATACTCAAATGGTTATCGACGCTACTGTTGCTAATCGTATTAGCGAAAAAGAAGGAGAAACTGGTCACTTCTTTAATTTCACAATGAATAACATTACATATGGAAACCTTTCCATGTGGGACAGCGTACACAATGCACCAAAAGGCTTTGTTACTGATTTAATTACAAAAGGGTTCTCTAGTGATGATATCAGCATTGATGGTTCTAACATTGAAATCAAAGTGAATTCCACTGGAAGCTCAACCGATAAAATGTATAGCTTAACTAATGAAATCACCACTTCTTTAGCCAGTGGAGGAAATGAAGCTAGAGTTAATATTCAAATCTTTACACCGGAATTTAGATATGGAGATAGTGTTCCACCATCCATTCTTGTTTATCCAGCCGTTAACGGTGATATGTGGTTAGATACAAGTACATATAAACTTTACACATACGATGGTGTTTCATGGGGCGCTGGTCAATTAATTACTGATCCAACATGGCAAACAAATAATCCCGATACTGTTCAATTACTTTTAGATCTTGGATTAATTCCAACTCTTCCATAAAATATCTTTATTTAAAAATATCTCATTTTTTATAAAGGTGAGATTTATTTATTGATTTGAATGCTCAAAAGCATATAATGTTTTCGCTATGTCAAAGGTATTTAAATTCTTATTTCATCAAGATAAAGATATGACTAGCGGTAATCTTTTTACTAAGATTATTCTTTTTGCTATACCCGCCATGTTTACTCAAATCTTCCAATTACTATATGTGACTATTGATTTGACCTCAGTTCATTATGGCGATTCAGCCGAATCAATGGGTGCTATCGCATCAAATAGTGCTTTGATTAACTTAATCATCATTGTCTTTGCTGGAGTTTCTTTAGGATCAAATGTCATTTTATCTGAAGCTAAAGGTGCTGGTAAGATAGAAAAAGCGGAAAAAGTTTTACATACATCATTATTATTTGCCTTAATCACAGGTTTTGGTGTTGGCATATTAGGATTCTTTATTTCAGATAATTTATTAGAGATGATGGGAACAGAAGATTTTTATTTTGCTAAGGCCACTCTTTATTTAAAAATCTATTTCTGTGGACTACCATTTCTCATGCTCTATAACTACTCTGCTCAACTATTAAGAGCACAGGGTGATTCTCGTTCACCATTCTTAGCGTTATTTATTTCAGGCTTATTAAATGTAGGTTTTGATTTATTATTTGTTTTCCCTCTTCATATGGGGGTTGCTGGAGTTGCTTTAGCCACTATTATTGCTGAAGCTGTCAGTGCTACAATTTGTTTTTTCATCTTATGGAAAGGCAAAAACAATTATGTTAGTTTTTCCTTTAAAAAATTTAAAATTGACCGCAAAACCCTCCACGAATTATTAATTATTGGTTTGCCAGCGGGATTACAAGGATTCTTTTTCTCCTTACCAAATGTTTTTATTCAAGCGAGTTTATACACTATCGATCCAGGTAATGCTAATTTAGTTAATGGTGCGACTGCTTCTGGAAATCTTGAAGGTTATTTCTATGCATTCTGTGACTCTGTTGCAGTTTCCACTATGACCTTTATTGCCGCTAATGTTGGAGCAAAGAAAATTGATAATATCAAAAAATGTATTGTGTGTGGTCTGATTTGGGGTGGCATATTCTGCTCTCTTATTGCAATGGCCACAGGATTAATATATCGACCAATATTATCTTTATATGTTGATAACGAAGAAGCGATTGAAGCAGGAAAGACCCGATTATTCCTTATAGGCTTTTTCTACATTTTTGATTTTACAATGGCTTTTTCTGCTGCGGTTTTACGTGGCTTAAAGCATTCATCATATCCAATGATTACAACTTTAATTTGTTGCACGATATTAAGAATAGTTTTGATTTATACAGTTTTTCCAATTGAACAATTCCATACTGTCACTTGGTTATACGCATTATTCCCAATCACCTGGGTTATCGCCACTATTTCTAATGTTGTTGCGGCTTCTATTTTCGTGCCAAAAGACTTGCGAAAAATACAAATACAAGCCTCTCAAATGTTAGAATCAAGTAACTAATTTCAATCATTAGAAACTGAATAGATATTTTTAGACATATCCTTATCTACTTTATATTTATAATCACGAGGTTTTATCTTTTCAGATGACTAGTTTTCGTGTTGCAAAAGAAAAATGTCCATCAACCTTTGCTCAATTAAGAAAAAGGACTGACACTTTCGTATCAATCCTTTATTTTCTTCATGGCGGAGTAGGAGAGACTCGAACTCTCGCACCAGTTACCCGATCTACTTCCTTAGCAGGGAAGCCCCTTCACCAACTTGGGTACTACTCCAGGTGAACGCCCACTATCTTAACATAATGAGCGAATAAAATTAAATAATTTTTAATAGGCTTTGGCAAATAGAACAATTTTCTTGGCCTTTTTACCACAGACAGGACATTTATCATCAAATGGAATCTGATCAAATGGAATGCATCTTGCGGTGGCGTTTGTGAGTTCTTTAATCTTATTTTCACAAGCTTCATCTTCACACCACATCATCTTCGCATAGCCGCCTTTTTCTAAGGCCTTATTGAGTTCTTCCATATTATGAACTTCGGTAATATGGTCTAAAAGATAACGGAAAGCTTTTTGATACATTTCCTTATGGATGGTTTCCATTAATTGCTTAACGGTTTCCACCATCTCTTCTTTCTTCACAGAGATCTTTTCACCAGTATTACGTTTGACTAATGTAACCACACCATTTTCAATATCTCTTGGTCCGATTTCCACACGCACTGGAACGCCCTTCATCTCATATTCAGAGAATTTCCAACCAGGTGTTTTATCAGATTCATCTAATTTCACTCTAATACCGGCTTCTTTTAGAAGCTTTTCTAATTCTCTAGCGGCAGGAATAACTCCTGGTTTTTGTTGAGCGATTGGAATGACCACCGCTTGGATTGGAGCGACAAATGGAGGTAAGACTAAACCATTATCATCACCGTGTACCATGATGATAGCGCCTAATAATCTTGTAGAAACACCCCAAGAGGTTTGATATGGGTTATTGAGTTTACCATCTCTACCTTGGAATTGAATGCCAAAGGCTTTTGCAAATCCTTGTCCAAAGTAATGTGTAGTACCACTTTGTAAAGCTTTTCCATCAGGCATTAAAGCTTCGATAGAATATGTCTCTAAAGCACCGGCAAATTTCTCTTTTTCGGTCTTTCTTCCTTTCATGAAAGGAATCGCTAAAACATCTCTACCTAAATCATCATAGATTTCAAGCATCTTTAATGTTTCGGTACGAGCTTCTTCTTCACTCTCATGCATGGTGTGTCCTTCTTGCCATAAGAATTCTGCACCTCTAAGGAATGGTCTAGTGGTCTTTTCCCATCTCACGACGGAACACCATTGATTGTAGAGTTTTGGTAAATCTCTATAAGAAGAGATTATTTTTGCGTAATGTTCACAGAATAAAGTTTCTGATGTTGGTCTAATGATTAATGGGTCATCAATCTTTTGACCACCACCGATATTAGCTACCAAACATTCAGGAGCAAAGCCTTCAATATGATCCTTTTCTTTTTGTAATAAAGAAGTCGGGATAACTGTTGGCATATAGACATTTTCATGTCCAGTTTCTTTAAATCTCTTGTTTAAGTAGTTTTGGATTTCTTCCCAAATTGCGTAGCCATAAGGACGATAGATGATAAAACCTTTAACGGATGAATAATCCATTAATTCGGCTTTTTTGCAGACATCAGTGTACCACTGAGCGAAATCATCTTCTTGTCTAGTGATGGCTTGGTTTTTAATTTGTTTGTTTTCCATATTTTTATCTCCTAACGGAAGTTTTCATACATTCCATGTAATTTTTGAACTTTCTTCTTTTCCACTGGTAACAACATATCGTTAGATGGACTAATAACTTCACTACTGACGATACTAATACCGCTCTTAAGAATAAGTTCGACAGCTTGCCAACCTTCTAAGTCGGTAGCGATGATTGGTTGACTATAACGTAGTAATTGTTCAATTAAGGTGTGAATGGATAATCTCACACGATTATCTTTTTTGATTTCATCAATCATAGAAGCACCAGCGACGAAATAGTCGAAATTTGTATAAACTGATGGGTCTAATAACAAGTTCTTATCTTTTAAAGATAAAGCAATTTCATATCCCTGTTTTCTCAATCTCTTCAACGAAGTGTTTAATAACTCTAATTGAGAAGCGTTTTCATTAACTTCTTGTTCATCGAACATTAAGACTAATCTAATTTCTTTAGTTTGAGGAATCTGTGGAAGGATTTCTTCCATATGATCGATATCCATCATAGATGCAGACATGAATAGGCGGCAGTTTTGATTTGGTCTTTCCGCATGGAATTTAGGAATGACGGTCTTAGCAACGGAAGCGAATAAATCTTTATTGCGTCCCACTCTTGCTGCGTATTTGCTCATTTCCGCAAAGTTAGAGAATGGAGAGGAATAGGCTCTGACATATTCGAAATATCCAATTGGTGAACCGGTTCGAGAAGCATCGACGATAGGTCGATATAAATAACGCAAGTTATTATTATCTAATAATCTATCAACTTCATCATTGAATTTATTGAGTTCTTGAGAAATTGGACCACGTGATTTTTGATAGATGAAGACATCTTGTCCATTTTGTTGAGCAGTAATACAAGCTTCTTGGGCTTTCTGCACTATCGCATCAAAGTCTTGATAGAATTGAGCGTTTTCCACGACACCAATTGCAAAGTTCACAGAATCGGTATAACCATTAACACCAATACATTTCTTTAATGAATGGGCAATTGTGGCAGCAAGTTGCATCGCTTCATCTCTTGATTGAATACGGATATCGAATAATAAGATTTCATTACCACTATCATCGATGATTTGTCTGGGTTGATGCTTATTAGAGGCATAAGGATAGATCTCGTTTTTCAAGGTCATCATCATGTATCTTTCAATCTTCTCATTGCTTAAAGCTTTTTGACGGATATAGAAAAATCTAATGGCAAAAGTAAAACCTCTTAAGGATTTACCTTTAGAGATAATACCTTTCATGACGCTTCTTTTTACCACACCAGTAAGAGCGCCTTTCTTTTTCGAAGAAAAGTTTGTGGGTGTCATGTATTTTAAAATATGACTTTCAACGTGGATGATTCCCACTTTTGGATCGTATTTAATGAGTTTTAAAAGTGAAAAATATGTGGCTTTACCACGATTGACTAAAACATCTGCTTCTAAATATTGATCACAACTCTTTGGATTAGTGACGATGGAATAAATCCATTGTTGAACTTTTTCAGTATCGTTTTGGTGGAAATGGAAATAGAAAGATGAAAGTTCCATCTCTCTTTTGTTTTTCATATCACTTCTATTAAAGAAGGTGACGCGGTTATTCTTCACATCGATAGCGAATATTCTTGTGGAAATGCTCTCTTGTTCAATCTTTTTTTCATAGTTCAAAAAAGAACGATTAACGATGACAGATGTGATAATCACGAATGTCAAAAGAAGGATTACCAAGATGATGATAATGAAGAATATGAGAAAGTTTGTATCTTGAAAATTCCACCACTTCATACGCTATATTATAATTGTGGAGAGTAAATTTAACTAATAAAAAGTTAAAATTAGCGTCATTAATTAAAAAATCGAGCACAAAAAAATGCTAGAATTTCTAGCATCTTTCTATCTTATAATGGGCTAGCTTCTATAAAATCAATATATTTATATTGCTTGTAATCAATCTTCTTCAATTTGACTGTCGAAAAGTCTAGGGAAGAGATGATGTAATTACTTTGTTTAATGACGTAAGTATCGCCCTTATATAAACCGAATTCTTTATCGTTTTCGATGAATTCGTATTTTTCATCAACAGTTGTCTTGCCCACTAAAGACCATTTATCTTTAAAAGCTTCAATTTGTAAGACTGTTTCTTTGACAGAAATGTGATTAGCGGTCTTGACGACTTCGCTACCATTATTGCCTTGTTTTTCATCACTCTTTTGTTGACTATAATGGATGGTTAATAAATTCTTATCAACATAGAAGGAATAATTATTCTTTTCTTCATCGCTTGAAGCTTGGTATTTCAATGTAATTTCACCAATAGGTGAGATTGGCATACCAACATAGTTAACAGCATATTTAGCGGTGCTATGACTATCATCGATATCAGCGACTTTATAATATGTCTTCTTTGTGGGATAAGCTGCGACAAGTGTGGGTTTACCATTTATTTCTTCATCGCTTAATTGATAAGCCACACTATCATTTTTGAAAGATTCACCATTTGTCTTCTTTTCACCAGATTCACTGATCTCGCTTTTTTCTTCAATTTGCATCGCCACTGCTAATTGATTGGTTTCTGAATCATATTGAATATTAGCGATATCACGATTTTCCTTCATCTTTTCACTTTGAAACTTTGTTTCGCTATTTTGGATGGTCTCAGTGATTTGAGTGAAATAATCGTATTTAGATGTAAAACAATTAAAGTTGCCGTCTGTACCAACATTAAGTTTACTTAATTCAGTCGCAAAAACATCATAGCTGACTTTATTAGAATATTTCTTAAAAGTCGGTGCTTGATATTTGGTATGACCACATCCGATGAGCATGGTGGCTAACGATAGAAAGTAAATGGATTTAATCTTTTTCATATTTGCTCAGTATGCAACAAGCATAAATGAATAATATAACAAATCGCTAAACTATTCAAACAAGTGAATAAATATTTGTGATATAATAACCACCACTGGAGAAGTACCCAAGTGGTTGAAGGGGGCAGTTTCGAAAACTGCTAGTGGATGCAAGTCCAGCATGGGTTCGAATCCCATCCTCTCCGCCAAAAAGATAATTGAGAGATGATATTCATCTCTTTTTCTTTTATAAAAAAAATCCCAGCTCAGCCAGGATTTATTCAACAGGTTTAATGAAGAAGTTACCGTATACCTGCACTAATGAAGTAACAGATATAAAGGCATTATGATCGACTCTTCTTGCAAGAGATACTACCCTACTTACTTCAGAAGACGAAACGACAATATAGATGATTTTTCTTGGTGCGTGACTATAAGCACCTTCACCATTGACCACTGTCGCACCATGTGGGAAGTTAGCGATTAATACAGGAGCTAAATATTCGCTTGTGGTAATAATCTGTAATTGGGTCTTTTTATTTCTGGAATTAATCGCATCGACAACGATATTAACTTCTAATAAATATAATAACGAGAAGAAGAAGGCAATAAGACCAGTTTCCCAGTTAGAACCAGAAGAGAATACAAGAATCATAGAATATGTAGTAATTACAATACCATTAATCAAGATTCCGTATTTACCGATACTTGTTGATTTTCTTAAAGCAAAATAATAAGTAAAGACATCAATACCACCACAAGAGACATCTCCGCGGTAGGCAATCGCACTACTAACGCCAACGCAAACACCGCCAAATAAGACTCTGACAAGGACGTGATCGCATATCATTGAATTAGAGGCAATTTGTGAGGTGAATCCACTATTTGTGAATAAGAAAATAAATAAGGAAGATAAACCTACATTTATGCCAGTGATAATCGCAAATCTCTTACCAACTTTAAAGAATGCGAATATTAAAATTGGGACGTTAACAACAAAGTAAGCGATAGAAATAATATTTCCACCCGTGAGGTAACTAGGCGCACCGCACAAGTTCAAAATAAGCGCGGCTGTTTGCGAAACACCTGACACACCACCGGTAGCGATATGTAGGTATTCTTCACTAGTGGGTGTAATAAACGCAGTAAATCCAAAAGCAAAAATAAGCGCTGCAATAGCAGCGTATAATAGACCAACCGCGTAATCGAGTGTGACTCTTAAACCTTGATGGTCAAATAAATAGTCATTTATTTTCTTTTTGATTCTTTCGGATTTTTTCATATTCGAACGCTTGATATTGTATAGTCTTGTTTAATAAAAAACAATATAGCCGTAGTTTTTTTCGTTGTGGACTTTTGTAGGCGCATATGTATAAAATACTAAATAGTTTGTTGAAATAACAATCCCTAAGTGTTAAGATTATCACGCTATATGTAAATATAGGAGGCAATCAAATATGGTAGTATTAAGAGCAATTGGAAATTTCTTCGTCAGAATTGGACGTTGGATTAAAGAAACAGCATGGGTCCAACCATTACTTATCGTTGGTGGTATCTTTGCAATTATTTTCTCTATTCCTTATCTCACCAAATGGGTCAAATCTTGGTTCAATGAAGGAAGTGCTGCTGTTAAATACTTCTCTGATAAAAAAGTTAGCCTCAAAAATGCCGAAGAACAAAAGAGTGATGTTGATGGTTTATTCTCATATTTAGACGAATATTCCCGTACAAATGTCGCTAGTGAAGAAGGCAAAAAGAAATATGGCGAAAAATTCTTCTTAACATTAGTCCAAGAAGATTGCCAAGCTTGTGAAGATCGTTACATGGGTTTCAAAACACTCGAAGATAACTTTGGTAAGGGCAGCTTTGCTGTTGATAGCGAAGAAGCTTCATTCAAATTTCACACCATTTTCGTCGATAGCAAAAACAAAGATGGCGATAACTTATTCGAATACGTCTATGAAAAGAGACAAGATACACAAAGTTTCTTTGAAGAAACCATTACCTACATGTTAGGTGAAGCTGGTGCGGATCACCCATATTTCGATAACGCAAAAGATTCTTCTTATAAGACCAACTTAGAAAATCTTACAGATCGTGAACAAATCTCCACTCCTACCACTTTCTTAATCGACTTAAGAGCGAATAAGCAAAAGGATTGGACAAGCACACACGGTGTTACCGAAGTCTTATTCAGCTTCGATGGCACAAACGGAAGTGACAACTACGCTAAAGCTAGAACATTGTTCAACTGCTGGACAGGCGCAGATGTCTTCTCCGAAAATTACGGAAAATAAAAGAATCGCAGAAATGCGATTTTCTTTTTACAAAAAAAGATGCTTTAGCATCTCTTTTTATTTAAGTCTTTTATATACGCTTGGTGGGACTAATGAGGAAACATCAACACCTTGATTATGGAGTTCAATAATCATTGAGGAGTTAATGAAACTCTTGTCCGATTTAGACATCAAGAAGACGGTATCAATACTGTTATCAATATAGTCATTCGCGGTGGCGAGTTGGAATTCATAATCGAAATCGGTAACCGCTCTTAAACCTCTAATTAAATGTGTCGCGCCATGCTTTTTTGCATATTCAACGGTTAATCCGTCATATGTGTCCACTTCCACTCTTGGGTCATCAATGGCTTCTTCAATCATTTGTTTTCTTTCTTCAGGAGTGAATCTTCCTTGTTTGCTAGGATTATATGCGACAAGAACAATGACTTTATCAAAAATCTTTAATGATCTTTTTAAAACATCTAAATGACCATTTGTAATGGGATCAAAACTGCCAGGATAAATTGCAACTGTCATATTACCTCCAGATAATAGCGACTTTTATTTCGCCATATTTATAATCTCTTCTTTCTTTATATAGAAGATTATCAATGATCACATCATGATCACTTTCGATAACGATTATACCATGTTCACTAATTAAATTATTCTTTAATAATAAATCGATAATCTCTTCGTATTTTCCTAATTTATATGGTGGATCTAGAAAAACGATATCAAAGACTCTTTTATCATTAACGAATTTATTAATCGCTTCAATATCTTTCATAAATAAGACTTCCGCGTTATCAATCTTCAAAGAAGATAAGTTCTTTTTTGTCGTCTCAATTGCGATCTTATTCATATCCACAAAAGTCATAAATGAGCATCCGCGAGATAATCCTTCAATTCCCATCGCTCCCGAACCACTATAGAGGTCTAAACCACGATAATTAGATAAATCCCCTAACGCAGAAAAGATCGCTTCTCTAATTCGATCTTTTGTGGGTCGAATGTGAGAGGCATCATCAGGATATGTAATTATTCTTCTTTTATAAATACCACCAACAATGCGCATATCTTATTCCTTTGGGCATAACTTACTATTAAAGTTCGCAAATAATATATTATTTAGTTCGCTATATAATTCTCTAACTTCTTTATAACAAGAAAGATATTCTTTCACTAATGGATGATTGTCTAAAGCTAGTTTTGCTTCGTGTAATTGTTTCATTTTCTCTTTAGCTTGTTCACTATCTTCTGAAAAATGATTTAAGGTATCGCTATAAATAGAGGACGCAACATCTTTACGATATGCTAAAGCCATTACCTCTTCATTTTCATTCATCTTTTTTTCTAATTCTTTTAAACGAATGACACTCGGATGATTCTCGATTAATGCTTTAAGATTATTCACTTTTAAATATAATTCTTCGTTCATATCGTTTTTTATTATATCAAAAATTGTGTTAATAACACATTTAGTGATAAAATATGCGAGTATGAAGTTAAAAATCGTTAAAGACAGTAATCCCATCATGAGGAAGAAATCCCTTCCTGTTGATTTACCATTATCTAAACAAGACAAACAGCTTCTTGATGATATGCTGGAATACTTAAAGTTATCTCAAGATGATGAATACGCAAAAAAGCATAACATCACTCCCGGTGTTGGTATGGCGGCGATTCAAGTTGGTGTCTTAAAAAGAATGTTTGTTATCTATTATCAAACAAATGAAGGCGTTGTCTCTTATCAACTAGTCAATCCAAAAATCTTAGAAACCAGCGTGAAAAAATGCGCTTTAGAAGCGGGAGAAGGATGCCTATCTGTTCCAAATCCACATGAAGGTTTAGTCCACCGCTACTACAAGATTAAAATGCAGGCATTTGATGCTTTAACCAACCAAGATATCATCATCACTGCTATGGGATATGATGCGATTGTCTTGCAGCACGAATATGACCATTTAGAAGGAAAATTCTATTATGATAGAATTAATCCACTCAATCCTAATGGCAAAATGCCAGGAGAAGAATTAATATAATAAGGAAATAAGAAATCTTGTTTCCTTTTTATTTATTTGTGTATAATAGAGGCGTCTATTATTACATATTTATAATGTAAAGGAGATATTGTTATGGAAAAGGCTATTTCGTTGCCGGTTTCTATCTATGCTTTAGGCGGTTTAGGTGAAGTCGGTAAAAACATGTATTGTATTGAAAATGAAGAGACGATCATCATTATCGATGCAGGTGTTAAATTCCCTGGTGTGGAATTTCCTGGTATTAATTACATCATCCCTGATTTTACCCATTTAAAAAATAACCGTAACAAAGTTAAAGCCTTATTCATTACCCACGGCCATGAAGACCATATCGGCTGTATTCCTTTCCTATTACAAAGCATCCATATCCCCGTGATATACGCGCCTAGATTAGCCTCTGCATTAATTAAAAATAGATTAGAAGAATATCGTATCAGCGATCACGCAAATATCGTTGAATATGACAGTGATAAAAAAGTTAAAATCGATAGATTTGAAGTCTCTTTCTTTAGAGTGACTCATAGTATTCCCGATTCTTTTGGTATTGTTGTTGATACTCCTGAAGGAAGAATTGTCTCTTCTGGTGACTTTAAAATTGATTTAACCCCAATCGGTAAAGATATTGAACTCACCCGTATGGCGGAAATTGGAAAAGAAGGTGTCACCCTATTACTTTCTGAAAGCACAAATGCCGAACAAGAAGGATATACACCAAGTGAGAAGAATGTCTACGATTCCATCGATGACATTATTAAAAACGCTCATGGGCGTTTAATTGTCTCCACATTCTCTAGTAATATTTCTCGTATTCAACAAGTCTGCGAGGCAGCGGTTAGTCATAATCGTAAGATCGCTATTGTCGGAAGAAGTATGGAAAAAGCTGTCGAAATCTCCCGTGATTTTGGTTATATCCATGTCCCAGATGATTCAATTATCGAAACACAAGACATCAAGAGATTCTCTAATAGTGAAATATTAATCCTCTGTACTGGTAGCCAAGGTGAATCAATGGCCGCTTTATCAAGAATTGCTTCCGGAAATCATAAAGACATTCATATCATTCCTGGCGATACAATCGTCTTCTCTTCATCCGCAATTCCAGGTAATGGCGTGATGATTGATAACGTCATTAACCAATTAGCAAGAGCCGGTGCGGATGTTATCACTAACTCTATTCTTAACGATATTCACTCCTCTGGCCACGCTTCTAGACAGGAGCTTAGATTCATGTTGAAACTCATGAATCCAAAATACTTCATGCCAATACACGGCGAATATAGAATGCTCAGAATGCACAATGAAATTGCACAAGATTTAGGCGTTGATAAAGATAATATCTTTATTTTAGATAATGGTGACACTATTGTCTTATCTAAAGGTAAAGTCAAAAGAGGATATCCAGTTGAACATGGCAATACTTATATCGACGGTAAAGATATCAACTCTTTAGCGGAAGCTGTCATCAATGATCGTCGTATCTTGATGGATGATGGTATGGTCGCGATTACTGTCGCTATCGATAGTAAAAAGAATGTCATGATTGGTGAGGCAAAACTATATTCTAAAGGTGTCATTGATAAAGGAAACGAAAAAAGAAGGAAAGAATTAACTGGATTAATCAATGATGCAATTAACGAAAAGCTATTAACTAGAACTAACTTTGCGGAATTAAAACTATTAATCAAAGATGTCGCTGGTTTTTATATTTATCGTAAAACCCACCGCCATCCAATTATCATTCCAGTGATTATGGCAAAAAACTAATATGGTTATTTTAGCGAGTGCTTCCCCAAGAAGAAGGGAATTATTTAAGCAAATCACGGATAATTTTCAAATAATTACCGCGGATATTGATGAAGAAACTAGTTATAACCTCTCCCCTTTACGAGCGGTTTTAGATATCGCTAAAAGAAAAGGACTAAAAGTCAAAGAATCACATCCTAACGATGTTATCGTTTCTGCGGACACTATTGTGGTTATCGATGATCAAATTATTGGTAAGCCAGTAGATGAAGAAGATGCCAAAAGAATATTAAGAAAATTATCAAATAGAAAACATCAAGTCATTACTGCTTATTGCCTATTTAATAAAGATA
>CACZZG010000012.1 GCA_902785645.1 uncultured Erysipelotrichaceae bacterium
CATATTCTTACTTTTCTTACCTTTCTTACTTTATTATAAAACTAATTATATTTAAAACAACAAAAAAGCATCGAATTAAACCGATGCTGAATTTGCACTTGGTTGCGGGGGAAAGATTTGAACTTTCGACCTCCGGGTTATGGGCCCGACGAGCTACCAGACTGCTCTACCCCGCGATGTCTGTGCCTAATTATTTGCGATTTTTACGACGTGCGTTTTCGCTTTTAAGTTTTCTCTTCAAACCCTTCTTTAAGAAAGATTCTCTGCGGCGGCACTCTTGGATGGTACCAGCCTTATTGACTTGACGTTTAAATCTGCGTAATGCATCATCTAAAGTTTCGTTTTCACGAACAACTGTCTTTGGCATAGTTTCACCTCCATTCATGCCTTCAAGGCACTGCGTATATTATATTACTTATATAAAATAAAATGCAACCACAAAAACGTGATTGCAATTTTTGATATTTTTAATAGATTTTATCTTTAGATAATCTTGGTTCCGTTTGATGTTCCAATGCGGTTGGCGCCAGCTTCAACCATGGCCACTAAGTCTTCGTGTGTCCTCACACCACCACTAGCTTTAACGCCCATTTCTGGTCCGACTGTCTTTCTCATAAGAGCAACATCGTGTGCGGTTGCACCACCTGTTGAGAAACCTGTGCTTGTTTTAACAAAATCCGCACCAGCTTGTTTGGATAATTCACAAGCTCTAACTTTTTCTTCATCAGTTAATAAGCAAGTTTCGATGATGACTTTCAAAACTCTTGATCCTGCCACTTCTTTTAATAAACGGATTTCTTCTCTGACATAATCATCGTGACCGGCTTTTAACATGCCAACATTGATGACCATATCGATTTCATCAGCGCCTTCTTTAATACAGAGTTCTGCTTCTTCGACTTTGGTTTTTGTGAGATTCATTCCCAAAGGGAATCCGATGACTGTACATGCTTTTACATCACTACCTTTTAAACACTCTGCAGCAAGTGGTACGTAAGCGGGATTAACACAAACACTCATAAAATGAAATTGTTTGGCTTCTTCGCATAATTTGACGATTTGTTCTGGTTGTGCATCCTGTTTTAAAAGGGTGTGGTCAATTAATTTATTATATTCCATAGTATTTTTCTCCCATTTCTTATTTTAACAAAAAAGAAAAGGTCTATTAAAGACCCTTCTTATTTATCAGCTTTCTTTGTGGCTTTTTTAGCAGGTGCTTTCTTTGGTTCTTCTTTGACGAGTTTGCCGTCTAAGACTTGAACTTTGCCATCATAGTAACCACATTTTGGACAAACGTGATGGGATTTGATCATCGCACCACATTTTGGACATGTGACTAGACCGACTGCTGTTAATTTGAAATGAGTTCTTCTCATTCTTTTTCTTGTTTTACTAATTCTTCTTTGTGGGACTGCCATTTTGGTTTCCTCCAATTTTCAACGTGGTTAATTATATTAATTTTTCTTAAAGTAAGTCAATATTTCTTTTGTCAAGTTCTAAAAAAATCTATTTTATTTCGATACAATCATATCTTTTTGTAGATTTACCACTACTTTTTGACCTGGTTTTAGACATTTATCTTTGATTTTTACATCAATATAGTTGTTTGTGTGTCCATAAGACTCATTCAATGACTCATCATTTTTCTCAATAAGTACTTCAATATCTTGATTAATGAATTTATCAACATAGTCATTCCAAAGTTGTTTTGATAGTTCTAATAGAACCCCCACTCTTTGTTTTTTGATGCGCGGATCGATTTGATTTTTCATTAAATAAGCGCCCGTACCTTCTCTCGCGGAGAATGGGAAGACATGAAGCATGTTAAATCCACACTTTTTGATAAAATCAACAGTTTCATTGAATTCTTCTTCGCTCTCACCAGGGAATCCAACAATGACATCTGTGGTTAAAGCGATATTTGGTAGTTTTTCACGGAGATATTGGAGTTTTTGTAAGAATTGTTCCGGTGTGTATTTACGATTCATCCTCTCTAAGACTGTTTTTGAGCCACTCTGGAGAGGAATGTGAAGGTGCTTAGCAAGAACCGGGGAATTGATAATTAAGTCGATTAGATGGTCATCTATCTCACTTTCTTCTATTGAAGATATTCTTAAACTACCAATATTTGGAATATGAACTAATTCGTCCACTAATTCAGAAAAAGAAGTATCTTTCAAATCTTTACCATATCCGCCGACATGAATGCCGGTTAGAACGATTTCAGGATATCCTTGCTCGACTAAAAAAGTTGCTTCTTTAATGACGTTTTCCTTTGCCCTACTTCTCATCTTTCCACGCCTATAAGGAATTAGACAATAGGTACAGAAATTGTCGCAGCCATCTTGAATCTTCAAATAGGCTCTAACATTTTCAGA
The DNA here is from genome assembly GCA_902785645.1 of uncultured Erysipelotrichaceae bacterium. Classification (GTDB taxonomy): domain Bacteria; phylum Bacillota_I; class Bacilli_A; order RFN20; family CAG-826; genus RUG13091. The sequence continues at coordinate 2,379 of CACZZG010000012.1, forward strand.
ATAGGAGGTGACACCCATCTCTTCATAATCAAAAACACGAGGATTATTATCGACAAGATAGATTGGTTTATGATCTTTTAAGTATCTATCAATAAGTTCTGGTATTTCATCACGATGTGATGTACCCACAACTATTTGTGGTTTTATCTCATTTTTAATATATTCAAAATTGCCTTGGCTATAGCATCCCATAACCGCACATATAGCGTGAGGATATAGTTTCATCATCTTACGGATGTGTTGTCGACTTTTTTGATCCGCGGTCGCAGTAACCGAACATGTATTAATGACGACAATGTCGCATTCATTATCAAAAGACTCCTCATAACCTCTTTTTTTAAACAAAGAAGCTAACGCGGAGCATTCATATGAATTAACTTTGCAGCCTAAGGATATAATCTTATATTTCATATTAAAGTTCTAATAACTTTTTGTGCATTTGTGATGATATTAAATTGTTATCTTTTAAGGCGTTGATCAAGCCTGTTCGATCGTTATTATAATAAGCATCAATAACTGGATTTAATCTTTCTAACATATGAGTGAACTTTGGTTTTTTCATATATTTATCAAAGAGGACGATTTTCGCGTCTAATCTACCTTGGTCGTTGATGAAATATAAACTATTTGTGTCGTAATGGAAAAAGGCGGAAACATGCTTGCTTGATGATACTTTTACTAATTTAGTAAAGAAGGAATTGAATAAGTCCGCACCATATACATCAAATGGATCGATACAAGAGTTTTCAAATGTGTCCACTAAAGCACTATATGGAAGAGATAAAATCTTTTGTGGTTCATTTATGTAAATCTCGTTTAAAGCGCGAGAAAAGAACGGAATATAAATCTTAATATCATCAACTTCATAATATGGTTGATCAATAATCCTCTCTTTGAGAGTAATCATAAATGAAGCAGGATCTATTTCACCATGACTAGAAAGATTTAAGATTTCTTTTTCAATAAGTTCTTTATTTTCTAATCCTTGGAGTAAGATGTTTGCTCTAAAGATATCAAATTCATTTTCTTCACTATCATATAGGTGCTCAAATCTTTTGAATTTACCTAATAAGTGACGGCGTTCAATAAAATACAAAAACTCTTCGCCACTGGAGAATGGACGACGATATTTTTGTTTGGATTCTAATAGTTCATAAATTGTCATATTATTTCTCCATTAACGAACTCAATACGCTTAATGCGTATACCGCTGCAGTTTCCGTTCTTAAGATTCTCTTTCCTAATGACACTAATTGGAAATTGTATTTACTAATTAACAAGTTAACTTCGCTTTCTGAGAAGCCACCTTCTGGTCCAATCATCACTGAGATGTTTTGATTATTTTTGAATGATTCAAATAATGATTTTGTGGATCCAGCTTCTTTTTCATATGTTAATAAGTTAATGTCTTCTAACAAACTTGAAGGGATGTTTTTAATATCGATGACCCCCGCTATTTCTGGAATCATTAAGCGATGCGATTGTTCACTGGCTTCTTTTGCAATTTTATTGAAACGTTCTAATTTGTTTTTGAATGACTGTTCATCAAATTTAACAACGCATCTTTCAGTTTTGATTAAGACGATTTTCTTCGCACCAATTTCTGTAGCTTTTTGAATGACGAATTCAATCTTATCGCCTTTTGCTAAAGCAAAGAATAAAGTGAGATTGTTTTTTAGTTCCACATCTTGAGGAATTTCATAATTCACATTAATGGTTAATGGATTCAAAGACTCAATAATGCAGTCGTATAATCTATCGCCCGCAACCACTTCTATTTCATCACCCTTTTTACATCTCATGACGTGTAAAAGATGATGGATATCAGATTCATCAAGAACAACTTGATTATTCTTTAATTTTGCAAAATATCTTTGCATTAATGAATGAATTCTCCATTTCCATCTTTGATGTCGCTTTTACAGAGATAATAAATGCCAACACCAATATTGACTAAATACGCTACTGCAAATGGAGCGACATAACTAATCCAAGAAGTTGGACTAAGTAAAGCGATGAATAAGCCAATTAATCCACCGATAACGGCGAGATTACAAAGTAGCCAAATCAGGCCTCTTTTTTTGAAATTTAAATAGAAAAAGCCAGCACCGGTAAAACCGATGAAAAGGAATAGTAAAAATGTATCGAAACGGAAATGAGCTTTATATTGCTCTTTTCTGTCTTTGTCATGAATTTTTAATTCAGTGGTTATTTCCACTGTGTCACTTGTGGCACCTTCAAGAGGCTTTTTCTGACCACAAATAGGACAAATGTCTTTTTCAAATTTCGTTATTCTTGCGCCGCAATTCTTACAATATGGCATATTTATCACCTGTTTTTTATATTAACACATAACGTGTTTTTATTTTAGTTAAATATATAAAAACGATTGTCAATTAATGACAACCGTCTCTACTTATTTGTTTTAGATAACCTTGACATCTCTTATTGCAACATCTCGACCAGTAATGAGGTAAGTGTTTTCCTTGCCACACTTTGGACAAGCTTTACCATAAGTTGTGGTTTTAAATGTTTCTTTACAGTCTTCACAATAAGATATGCCTTCAATCGTAATGTAATTTAATTTACATTCCTTCATGTATTCGGTTCTTTTTTTCGCCCAATCAAAGGCATCCACAAAGTATTCTTTGACTACTCCAGAAACCTCACCGACTTCTAGAGTTAATTCCACGACTTTATTGACGTTCTTTTCTTTGGCGAGTTGTTCAATTTGTTTAATGACGTGAACAACTATTCCTAACTCATGCATTTATGGAGTTTCCTGTATTTGGATGAGTCTTTCTGAATTCTTTGTTGTTCTTCTTCCACTCTCTGCGTTTCTTAGCCATCATACGAGCTTCTTTAGAACCAGAATTGAAGAGAATCTTCACAGCACGTTTTAAGGCATAGCCTGCTAAACCGCCGACTTTCTTTTCTGCAACTCTCATGTTGCTCATTTCTGGGTGATCTCTCACTAAGTGGATAGCGTCGAACTTACATTTTGTGGTACAAATACCACAACCGATACATTTATTTGGATCGACATAAGCAGCACCACAAGATAAACAACGACCAGTTTCAATTCTGACTTGTTCTTCAGTTAAGGTCTTGTGTGCATCTTGGAAGGAGTTCTTGTAATCGATGGATGAATCCATACCTTCTTCTTGTCTACCGGCTTCATCATAACCAGGAAGAGTAATGTCTTCTTTATTTAATGGTGTGAAGCCACGATGGTTAAAGGCAATTGTTGGGTGAGCTTGTGGTCTGACATGTCTTGCTAATGCATCAGCAACGGCGTGGCCAGCAGCAATCGCATCAATAACGAATTTTGGACCAGTGAAGACGTCACCACCAACGAAGATGTCATCATCTGCGGTTTGGAATGTTAATTTATCCGCTAACGGATAATTGCCATGCCAGAATGTAACTTTTGTACCTTCAAGTAATTTGCCCCATTCAATGGCTTGACCGATAGCAAAGATGATTTTGTCAGCTTTGACTTCGACGACTTGACTTTCATCATATTCTGGTGAGAATTTGCCAGTTTCTGGGTCGATTGTTCTGGTACATTTCTTAAAGACGATACCAGTAACTTCGCCTTTATCATTAACTTTGACTTCTTTTGGACCCCAAGAATTATCAATCACGATATCTTCTTCTAAGGTTTCTTTAATTTCTTCTAAAGAAGCAGGCATATGTTCTCTATCTTCTAAGCAGAACATGGAGACTTTACTAGCGCCTAATCTATGTGCGGTTCTAGCACAGTCAACAGCGACGTTACCACCACCAACGACGATAACTTCACCTTTAAATGGAGTTCTATCTTCTTGAGCTTTTCTCAAGTAATCGACAGCGATTTCTGTTCCTTTAGCAGTATCGTTTTCAACGCCAGGTCTTCTACCACCTTGGCAGCCGATAGCGATATAGAAGGCTTTGTAGCCTTGTTTCTTTAATTCTTCAATTGTGATATCTTTACCGACTTCACAATTTGTTTTGATTTCAACACCTAAATCTTTAATGACTTGGATTTCAGCATCGATAACATCTTTTTCTAATTTGTATTGTGGAATGCCATACATTAACATACCACCAGCTTTTTTGTTCTTTTCAAAGACAGTTGGTCTAAAGCCCATAACTGCTAAATAGTAAGCAGCGGTTAAACCAGCAGGACCACCACCGATAATAGCGATCTTTTCTTCAAATTCACCATGGGTATTTGGAATAATCTTTTCTGGTGTATATCTTGTTTCTGATTTTAAATCAAAATCAGCGACAAATTTCTTAACGGCGTCAATGCTCACAGCGCGGTCAACATTACCACGTGTACATGCATCTTCACAACGTTTATTACAAACACGACCACAAACCGCTGGGAATGGGTTTTGCGTTTTAATTAAAGCTAAAGCTTCTTGATATTTTCCTTCATGAGCTTTCTTTAAATAACCTTGCACTGGGACGTGAGCAGGACATGCAGCTTTACATGGAGCGGTACCGGATTCATAGGTATCACTTCTTCTCATGGTGTCACGGTAATTTTCATCCCAAGCATATTTACCCCATTTGATCTTATCTGGTAATGGTTGATGTGGGTATTTAACTTCTTTACCTTTGGAGTCACATAATTTTTGACCTAATTTAACGGCGCCAGCAGGACAGTTTTCAACACATTGGCCACAGGCCACACAGTCCATCTTTGTGACTCTAGCGGTATAACTACTACGTGATAAGTTTGGTGTCTTAAATAACATGGATGTTCTTAAGGCATTACAAATCTTCACGTCACAGTTACAAATATCAAAGATTTTGTTTTCACCATCAATATTGGTGATTTGATGGACGAAACCATTCTTTTCGGATAATTCTAAGATTTCTAAAGCTCTTTCTTTGGTGATGTAATGCGCACGACCGGTTTCGACGGTATAGTCCGCCATATCGCCTAATTGGATACACCAATCATCGACATCATCAATACAGCCATCGCCTAAGACTGCTCTAGAAGCACGACAGCTACAAATACCAGCAGAGATATGACCATCATATTTCTTTAACCAGTGGGAAATCTTTTCTACATCAATCGCTTCATTTGTGGAAGCAATTGCTTTTTCAACAGGAATGACGTGCATACCAACACCATCGCCTCCTGGAGGAATCATTTCGGTAATACCAGCGAGTGGAATGAATGTCATTCTTTCAAAAAAAGAAGCAACTGCTGGATTTTTCGCGATACGATCGACAGAGGAGTTCATTAATTCCGCTGAACCTGGAACGAAGAAACAAATACGATAACGTTTGATTTTTGGTGCATCTTTGATTGGTTCTTCCCAAGCATAGTTATCACCATAGTCGTATTCAACGATACCGATGACTGACATTTCATCTAATAATTGTTGTAATCTCGCTGGTTCGAGTTCGCGATTCATCTTCATTAGTTCTTCGAATGAATAGAATTTACGAAGTTTCATCTTATTGGCGATTCTGACCATATCAATAGTCAAGACTTCTCTTAATCCCCAATATTCTGGATCGGTAGTCTTAATACCGGTGAGTTTGTGTACAACTACGTCAGTGATCTTTTTGGCGAGTTTTTTGTACTCTTTCTCGTATTCAAAGCCTTGTTCGCCTTGATACTTAGAAATGATTTTGGTGTTTTGTTCAGACATAATTAATTCTCCTTAAACAATCTGAGCTTATTTATAAAATAATCCGCAACCAAATCAACACCTTCACCCGTTTTAGCGCTGATTGGTATAATGGTTGCATTTTTATTTCTCATTTTAATTGATTGCATGCACTTTTCTAAATTAAAGTCAAAATATGGTAATGCATCAATTTTATTGATGATGACTAAGTCTGATTTCTCAAAAACTAATGGGTATTTGAGAGGTTTATCATCACCTTCGGGAATGGATAATATCATCACATCAAGTGAAGCCCCAGTATCGAATTCCGCAGGACAAACAAGATTGCCGACGTTTTCGAGGAAGATTAAATCTAAATCAGACATATCAATTCCATCTAATCCGGTTTTGGTCATTCCAGCATCGAGATGACACATTCCATTAGTATGTAATTGAATAGATTTAACACCGGTTTTCTCAGCGATTTTAATAGCATCGACATCAGAGTCAATGTCCGCTTCCATCACTCCCACTCTAACCTTATCTTTTATCTTATTAATTAAAGCAGTAAGGGTTGTGGTTTTACCGGCTCCCGGGGAAGACATTAAATTCACCACGAACACACCTTTGTTCTTAAGATATGCTCTAAGTTGATCCGCTTCATAATCGTTATCAGCATATACTGAGCGATGTAGAAGAATAGTCTTAACGTTTTCCATTCTTTTAAATTATAAAGTAGATAACTACTTTTTTCATCTTATTTTTTTATGGTAATATAATTAAGGTGATTTTATGGAAATACAAATTGTCAAAGTTAAAGAAGATATTTTGCAAGAAAACAACTTGAGAGCAAATAAATTGCGTGATGAACTCAAGCAAAAAGGTATTTTCTTTATAAATGTCATGGCCTCTCCTGGAAGTGGAAAGACAACATTATTAATAAAATTGATTAAAGAATTAGAAAAAGATTTTCACATTGGCGTTATGGAAGCGGATATTGATGGAGATGTTGATGCTTATCGTATCAGTGAAGCCACTACCGCTAAAACAATCCAAATTCATACATCAGGTGCTTGTCATTTAACCGCTCAAATGGTTTCTGACGCTATTGATTCATTCAATGTTGAAGGATTAAATCTCTTATTTTTAGAAAATGTCGGAAATTTAGTATGCCCTGCTGAATTTGATACCGGAAGCAATATCAACATGATGTTACTCTCTGTTCCTGAGGGTGATGATAAACCATTAAAATATCCTTTGATGTTCCAAGTCAGTCAAATTGCTATTATCACAAAAACCGATACATGTGAGATATTTGACTTCGATATCGATAGATGCAAAAAGAATATTCTTAATAGGAATAAGGATATAAAAATTTTCGAGACCTGTTCTTTAAAAAACGAAGGAATTAAACCTTTAGCGGATTATATAAGAAGTCTAATTAAATAAATGGAGCTTTGCTCCTTTTATTTTTATATCTATTTAACAAGTTAAAAGTTTAGTGTTAGAATTAAATTACATAAGGAAGGTTTTTATATGGCAAAAACTGATGAAAGAATTTGCATTATCGGCGGAGGTCCAGCTGGTCTTTCTGCTGCAATGTATTTGGAGAAAAAAGGCTACACAAACTATGTTATTTACGAAAAATTAAACAAAGTTGGTGGCAAATGTTGGTCTCCAAAAATTAAAGTAAAACACAACGGAAAAGAAGAAGAAAGAAGCTTCGAAACTGGTGCGATTATGGGTGCAATTACCTATCACGCAGTCAGCGAAATGGAAGAATTCGGTGGTTACTATCATAAGGGTCCAGACTTCAAAGAAGGCGAACCAAACATGAGAAGAGAATTCAGAAAGACCACTGGTGAAGTTGATCATCCATTTGAACCAAAAGTGAATTTCTCATTCAAAAAATTGTCTGGCTTACTTAAGTTAAAGAAACAAATGAAAAAACTTAATAAGTTAATGCAGACAAAGTATGTCGGCTACGACTGCTATGGACACTTAGGTGTTGCTAAAGGTGAATACTATGGTATCTCCAAGGGTGTTGATGGCTATTGTGGCGCAACAAAAGAAAACTCATTCCCAAATTATATTAAGGGTACAAACCCAAATCTTAAAGATTTGGCATTACCATTTGCTGAATTCTGTAGAATCAATGGTGTCGAAGAAGTTCAAAGAATTTGGATCGCTCCATTCACATCATTCGGTTATGGATTCTTCGATGAAATTCCAGCAGCGTTAGTCATGAAATACTTAGACGTCACTACCGCACTTGAATTCGTCAACATGAAATTATGGACATGGCAAGATGGCACACAACAAATCTATGTTCACGTTAATGAAAAACTTCAACATCCAGCAGTTTTAGAAACTGAAGTTGTTAAAGTTGAACGTCCAGAAGGTAAAGTCTTAGTCACAATCAAAGGCAAAGACGGAAAAGAAAAAGTTGAACAATTCGATAAATTAATCGTCACCACACCATTAGACTATTTCGCAAAATATGCTGATGCTAGTGAAGAAGAAAAAGAATTATTCTCCAAGATCATCCACGAAAGATATTGCGATTATATAGCAACATTCGAAGAAGGCAAGAGTCCAAACATCTCTGGTTACCTCGTGGAAAACATGGTTCCAGAAAGACTTGGCCACGCCATGGTCTATTACAACAGATGGCAATGTCTTGATAGAGACTGCCCAGCTACAGTTTATGCTTTAGCAAATCATACTGGTACACCTGATGTCGACTTCGATGTCGTCATGAAGACAATGGATGAAGATATGCAAAAAGTCGGATTCCCAATTAAGGAAAAGATGTACGCACAAGAAGTTTATTACTGCCCACACGTCTCCGCAAAAGATTACGCTGATGGTTGGTATGATAAGCTCGAAGCCTTACAAGGTAAGAACAACACCTACTTCGCCGGCGAAATTATTAGCTTTGGTGATATGGAAGATACATGTGCTGCCAGTAAGGACATCATTGGTAGATTCTTCTAATCGACAAAACAAAAAAAGAACCACTTCTTTGAAGTGGTTTTTCTTTATGTCTTTATTATAATAATTTGAATTCTAGGTAAGCAGGATCGTGATCACTGAAGGCAAATCCATCATAGCCTTTATCACCATTTTTTGTTTGCACGTTTTTGTGATTCACTACTTCAACGTTATCCGAGACGATAAAACCATCAATACAGCATGTGAATGTTTTTCCAGGTTCCCACTCAATATCGTTGTTACGGCATGTTGGTGTATTATCACTTGCCACGACATTATAGCCTTCTGTTAAAGGTGTTTTTCCTTCCTTATCAAAGAAGTATGCGACCCAATCTGGAGTCTTGGTTTTTTGGGCAAATGGACGATTTTCAACATCGTAACTAAAGTCAGGATTATAGGTTAATAAATCATGATTCCAGTCACCACCAATAACGACATAGTCGCCATTTTCTTTTCTTTCCTTAAGGAAAAGATTCAATTCTTCAACTTGTTTATTTCTAATTAAACCACCTTCATCATAGGCGGACATGTGAGAATTAACTGCATATAATTTCTTTCCATTATCGACGTTGATAATGCTATAAGAGAAACATCTATCTAAATCTATATATTTAGAAAATCCATTATCGACAGTATATTGTTTTCTTTCAGCATATTGCATTTTGTATCTACTTAGAGTCGTTAAACCAGCATTAACATAGCCGTGCATATCATAAAGTGGATATGGAAGGAATGCAGTATGGAAATTGACTGCATGTGTATGATCAAATTCTTTAAATGATTCAACGATTCTTTTATCTTGATTAACGTGATAACTTCTTGTGGAATCTGTATCAACTTCTTGGAACATCACAAAGTCAGGATTTTCGTTTAAAACTGCAGAAATTGCACCATTCGTGTTGAAATTGACGTGATTTTTGCTTTTTGCGGTGCTGTAATGACCACATGTTGCTTTTCCGTTTTCATCATAACCAGTATCGAGGAAGAAGGTGTAATCTTGAGAATAAGCACCAAAGCCGATGTTGTATGTCATGGCCTTATAAGTCTCACCAACTTTAACAGTTTCTAATGTGGATTTATGATCAATTTGAAGTTCCTTATCGCCAATACGATTATAGGATAAAAGAACATAACCAACATAACCGCCTGCAGCAAGAACTAAAGTGCCGACAACCATAAGGGAAATAACCACTACTCTTTTAACGATTTTCTTCGCGGCATTTTTCTTCGCTCTATTCTTTAAAGCGACGTCGAGTTTTTCACAAAGCAATTGATATCTAGCGAATTTTTCTTCGCTTTTAAAATGTTCTTCTCTTTTTTGTGGATTCTCTAATTTGTACTCGAGTTCTTTATCACCGAATTGTTCGCTTGTTAAATCAAAGACGACATCGCCAATGCGGTTATAACAATGGAATCCACCATCTTCAAGTGGTACACCATATACCTCACCACCAAAAATGTCTTGAACAAGGAATGATGTAATAGAGCATTGACCTAACGTCTTATTATTTATAGACCATTCTGGGCGCATTCTTGGCGCGCAGGTATCAGAGGACCAAATCTTATCTAATAAGTCATATAAGTCACGTTGATTCTTAATTTGTTGATATTTCTTATCAATAGGCAAAACATCTTGGGATTGCCAGCCAAAAAATTTATATTTAGTTTTCATATATTTAATTTTACCTTATTAAACATTTATTTAATATAAAAAGAAATTAAAACAAAGATGATAAATAATTGCTGATTTTTTCTAATAGTTCTTTTTCTTCTTGATGAAACCTATCAAAGATAGGAGCATCAACATCAATTACAGCCACTACTTTTCCTTCTTTAATAACAGGGGTAACTATCTCGCTTTTTGATTTACTAGAACAGGCAATATGACCAGAAAACTTATTAACATCTCCGACAATAATGGTTTTCTTTTCTTTAAAAGATGTTCCGCATACTCCTTTTCCATAAGGAATTATTGTGCAAGCAGGTTCACCCTGGAATGGGCCTAAAACTAAATGATCATCTTCCACAAGATAAAAACCACACCAATTAATATCTTCCAATTGATTTAATATAGATGAAACATTAGATAGATTTGAAATCAAAGGTAAACCTTTATCACAAAGTGATAATATTTGTTGATAAATTGTATCTAGTTTGTTTTCCATGCCTTAAGTATAAAAAAGAGATTGAATTCAATCAATCTCATGTTTTCATTTTGGCGGAGAATTAGAGATTCGAACTCTAGCGGGACTTGCATCCCCTATCGGTTTTCAAGACCGACCCCTTCAACCACTTGGGTAATTCTCCATTTGGTGGACCAGGAGGATCACGATACCCCAACCATTCGGTTATGGGCCGAAGGCTCTTCCTTTGAGCTACTGGTCCGTCTTTTTAAATAAAGGGGTTGTTTTCCAACCCCGTTATTAACTGATTGGTAGCTGAGGACGGATTTGAACCGCCGACCTTAGAGGTATGAACTCTCTGCTCTAGCCAACTGAGCTACTCAGCCAAATTTGGTGGATCTAAAGAGACTCGAACTCTCGACCCCCTGAATGCAAATCAGGTGCTCTCCCAACTGAGCTATAGACCCAAATTGCACCTTCTTTCGAAGATGCAAGAATAATCAATCTGGTCGGGACGACAGGATTTGAACCTGCGACCTTCAGTTCCCAAAACTGACGCGATACCAAGCTACGCTACGTCCCGATTATGGCGCGCCTCACAAGAATCGAACTCGTAACCTCCAGATTCGTAGTCTGACACTCTATCCAGTTGAGCTAGAGGCGCTGTGGAGGTTCCTACCGGATTTGAACCAGTGATCATTGAGTTGCAGTCAATTGCCTTACCAGCTTGGCTAAGGAACCATCATGCAGCGGTATGAATTATACCACCGCATTATTATTTGTATCAAGAATTAAATTAATTATTAATTTTATTAAGCGTTGACTCTAATCCACATAGCTTCAACTTTTTCAGTTTGTGAACCAAAATCTTTCATAACGCAGCATCTATTTAACATCTCTTCTGTTGGATATTGAGCGTCAAATTGACGGCCTTTTTCGCTTGTTGGGATTTTAATTTCCGCTTTGCCATCGATAGAATCACCGAAATAGAATGATAAATCAACTGTGTATGTTTCTTCTTCATCTTTGTCTGCAGCATACCATTCATTGACTAAATCCCACATAGCATCACCAACGATTGGGGAAGTATAACCGACAGCATCCATGCAATTAGCGGCGACTTCTGGCATACAAATGTAGTTAACGAATTCTTCTGCTAATTCTTTGTTGGCGCCTTTTGGCATACACCAACCGTCAAACCAAACATTGCTACCTTCGGTAGGAAGTGAGTAATTTAAGATTTTTTCAGAGCCTTCTTCAGCACTATCCATAGAATAAACAGAGTCGCCAGACCAGGCTAAGTTAGCATGGTAGACACCTCTAACAATGTCATCTTTTCCTTCATCAACTTCTAAGCCGTAAACAGTAGAACCCATGGCCTCTTTCAATGCTTTTTCAACTTTTTCAATTGTTGCATCATCGCATCTATTAAAAATTTTGCTTAATTCAGAATTGTAATTCGCAGCAGTTGGATCTAAAGCGGCAATGTCATCATTAAAGACATGGAAAATCGCTGCAACATATGTGTCACGATATGAATCTTTTAAAGAGAATTGTTGTTTGAATTTGTCGCCTGTGTTCCATAAGCATTCCCAAGAATTGACATCTGCTTCATCAAAATATTCAGGATCGTATGTGAAACCCATTGTGCCCCAGAAATAAGGAACAGCATATGTTAAGAATGAACTTCCATCATTTAAGGTTTCATTTTCAAATCTTCCTTTAATATATGGGGAACCATATTTATCCCAGTTTTCTAATGACTCACCATATTTTTTGGTTTTGGCATCATAAGAGAATGGTTCAAGCATTCCATCATTGGCCATTTTTTGAATCATATAATCGGATGGACAAATGAGGTCTGGAGATATTGAACCCAAAGAAAGTTCGGTGTACATTTCTTCGTTTGTGGAGAAGCATTCATAACCTACACGAATTGCTTTACCAGTTTTTTCTTTATAATATTTTTCAAATGCTTTGACTGTTCCATCATCGACGATTTTTCCGGTTTCGTCTGTGCCTTCATAAATGTAGTCTTCCCAGTTATAAATAACGAGGTCATACTTTTTGGAACAACCAGTGAGAGATGCTAATGTACCTAACGCTAATAATGGAGCGGTAAGTAATAAAGCGTGTTTTGACTTAATCATTTTTGTTTTTCTCCTTTTTGACTAATTTTTTAGCATTTATATTACTTCTAACATTCATGACAATCATGACTATTAAGATGACAGCAAATAAAATTGCTGTAAATGCACGTAATTGTGTTGGTAAACCAGCCTTTTTAGTGACAGCGTCAACATATGTAGAAATAGTATTAAATCCACCAACGGTTGGTTTAGTAAATGCAGTGATGACATAGTCATCAAGCGATAATGTAATTGATAATAAGAAACCTGATAAGATGCCAGGAACGATATCTGGAATAATAACTTTCCATAAAGCTTGTGTTTGTGTGGCGCCTAAATCCATTGCGGCTTCATATAAAGCAGGATCCATTTGCTCAAGTTTTGGTTTCACAGACATAACGACATATGGAATTGATAAAACAATGTGACCAATAACTAACGTTCCAAAGTTGCGTTCAATCTTAAATACTGAAGCCAAAATAACAAATAGCACACACAAAGAAACAGCAGTCACGATTTCTGCGTTAACCACAGGGATTTGTGTGACGAAATCCATGGTATTTTTCATCCATTTTTTACGTAAGTAATAAATACCAATAGCGCCTAATGTACCTAGCACAGTAGAAAGTGTTGCAGAAACAATAGCCACTAAAGCGGTATTGCCAGCAGCACTCCAAATGTTGATAGCGATTTGATTACCTGAATCGAATAATGTTGTGTAGTTTTGGAAACTAAATCCACTCCATTCACCAGCGGTTTTGTGTGTGGTGAAAGAGAATACGGTGATATAGATTAATGGAGCATACATTAATAAAAGCACGAAATAAATAAAGACATTAGCTAATATCTTTTGGGCTTTGCCCCAGGCTCTTTTTCTTGAAAGGGCGGCATTGACTTGTTCAGCGGTCATATTTTGCTTCATTACCAAATACCTACCTTTCTACTATCATCTTTAGAAGAGATAGATTTTTCAATTAAAATTGAGATACCAATGATCATCAACATGACCAAAGATAATACGGAACCGACGTTGTACTTGTTTGGACTGGATGATGAACCAAACCAGAATTCGATAATATTACCGATAATCTTTGTGGTATTTTCTGACATCTTATTAGCAATAACATATGATGACATGGTTGGCATGAATGTCATTGTGCAAGCAGAAACAATACCAGGAATGGTCATTGGAATAATTGTTCTTGTAAAAACTTGGAATGGATTAGCACCTAAATCTGCAGCGGCTTCAATTTGGTTCTTATCCATTTTTAACATTTGGTTATATAAAGGCAAAATGGCGAATGGCAAGTAGTCATAAACCATGCCGATAACGATAGCCACGTATGGATAAGTCGCGGTCAAATCAAAACCGAACATCCACTTAGTCAAACCATTAATCAAAGCCTTTAAACCAATGGTACGAATAACGAAGTTGATCCACATCGGAAGTAGGAAAATATACACTAAAACCTTATTGGAATTGTATTTTTTGTTAGAAAGTAAGTAAGCGATTGGATAAGCGATTAAAACGCATAAAACTGTGGTTATTGCAGCGATAATGAAGGTCACGCCGATAACTTTCCAGTTTGTTACATCAGTAAAAATTGTACCCCAGTTATTAAATGTGAATTTACCTTTTGCGTCAGTAAATGCATAGTAGAAAATCAAAACAAGAGGAAAGACCACAAAAAGGGCCATGAACACCGCATAGGGCATGCATAAGCTTCCTCTAAAGTTAAATCTTCTACGTTGTTTAATAACTGCTTCTGACATCGTTATTTTTTCGCTCCCTTACGAGATAGATGAATCTTAGAAGTATCAATGAGAACAGATACTCTATCATTTTCATTCCATAAATCTGGAGTGGACAAGACAAAGTCTTCTTCATCATCGGTTCTGACAATAATTTCATAGTGATCGCCAATGTAAATCAAAGAGATGATGTTGCCATGAATATCGCTTGCTTCAAGATCGTCACTAATTGTGATGGCTTCAAATGGAACTTCAACATTGATTTCCATATTGTTAACAGCAATTTCTTGCTTGTTTTCATCGATTAAAGTGCCTTCTTCATCATAAGAAGCACCTGGGAATAATGGTAAAATATCAAGTTTAAATTCGCTTCCAGCGAAGTCAACTTTATAATCTTTTGTAATATAGCCATCATAGAAGTTGCTAACGAATGGCTTTTTCATAATTTGAATATTGATTGGGTCAACAGTTAAGCCAATGGTAATGCCTTCATCTAGTTCAGCGGTTGATTGCACGACAACTTCCGCTTTTCCAACATTGATGATGTATTCATAATGCATACCTTTGAAGATTTTTGAGGATACAACACCATCAACAATGCCTTTTCCGGCTTTAACAATATTAAAGTCTTCTGGCCTAACGACTACGTCGACCTTTTCATTGACTGGGAATTTGCCGAAGTCCACCGGATCGGCATCCCAATATTTATTTAAGAATCTAACTTTGTTATCTTTCGCCATGGTACCGGTATAAATATTGGATTCACCGATAAAGTCAGCGACAAAAGCATTGTTAGGTTCATCATAGATTTCTTTTGGTTTACCAACTTGTTGAATTTCACCATCGTTCATAACCACGATTGTATCTGACATAGTTAAAGCTTCTTCTTGGTCATGAGTAACATAGATGAAAGTAATGCCAATTTTCTTGTGCATTTCTTTAAGTTCAAGCTGCATCTCTTTTCTCATCTTTAAGTCAAGAGCGCCTAAAGGTTCATCAAGCAAAAGAATCTCTGGTTCATTAACGATAGCACGTGCAATCGCAATCCTTTGTTGTTGTCCACCACTTAGTGTGGAAATATCTCTTTTTTCAAATCCTTCAAGGTCAACAACCTTCAAAGCATTTTTAACCTTCTCTTGAATTTCTTTTTTGGTGTAATGACGGAACTTAACAATTTCTAAACTTGGATTGGCTTTAAGCTTAGCAATCTCTTCTTGTCTCTTGTGAATCTTCTCATCGAGTTCACTTCTTTGATCAGAACATGCAGTATTTGCAAGCTCTTCTTTATCAAGTTTGTTATCTAATTCAAGTTGAGCAATTCTATCTTTATCAACAACTTTTACTGTATATGGAATCTTTTTAAGCTTTAAACCAAAAGCAATATTATTGAAGATATTTAAATGAGCAAACAAGGCGTATCTTTGGAAAACGGTATTAATTGGTCTTTTATATGGAGGAAGTAAGGAAATGTCTTGACCATTCAATAAAATAGTTCCACTTGTTGGAAGTTCAAAACCAGCAATCATTCTTAATGTTGTGGTTTTACCACAACCAGAAGGACCTAAGAAGGTCACGAATTCGCCTTTCTTGATCTTTAAATTGAAATTTTCGACAGCGTAGACATCGCTATCGGGGAATTTCTTACAGACATTATTTAGTTCAATAATGTATTGTTCATTATTTTCCATGTCCCATCCTCCTTAAAAAATAAAAAGATACAAACCTAATTTGTACCTCGCGTATATAGTATAGTCTTCTAGTATAGAAGAAATTCTAGCGTTTTTGGGAGTCTATATAGTAAATACTTACTTTTACTACTCTTATTATACATTCACAAGGTACGACGGAGACTTTCACTCCAAGCATAAGCTTATAAATTAATAACAAGATATCACTATCTCTAATCCGGCAATTTGACCAAGCTGTCCGACGCTTTTTTCCTTCTAAATAGATTGGGTCAAGTTTCAATGCATCTCACATTGATAGAATTAGGCGTGACGTAGTCCCAATAAAACGACTACAATTTTCACGCAAAAATAATATATGTATAATCTTCAAAAAACAATCACTTTTTTTTCGAGTGTTTTTTCAATTGGTTTTTTGTGGAGGCCTAAAAACAGATTTTATTCGGTTGCATCAACATTTTTATATATTTCAAATTGGCAAAATTTTTTATTCTTTTTGCATAAAAAAATCATTCGGTTTATATTATTAAATATATTAAGGAAAAGAAATGAAAAAACTATTGTTCTTATTACCATTATTAGCGCTCTCTTCACTAGGCATCTCTGGATGTAAAAGTGATAGAAAAGCACGTATAACTTATGGAACACTTGTTGATAAAGGTGTGACAGAACTTTTATATAGTGCTTTAAAGAATAAAGTTGCTAATAACGAAAATATGTTAGTCGCTGTTTGGCAAGACTCCGGTTTGCCGTGTGGATGTTGGACAACTTTCAAATCCGTTTTGGAAGAATATGTTAAAACATATAAGACCAAAATTTACACAATCGCAAGATCTCAATTTTCTGATGGAGATGACACATTTGGACTAACAATCCTTAATGACACAACCGCGCCAACATTTGCCTTAATTAAAAATGGTAAAAAGACAAACGAATTTATCTATAGTAATGACAACAAACCAATGTTCACAAAACTTGATAGTTTAAGAACGGCAATCACAAAAATTGCTCGTGATCCTCAATATATGCTTGTTGATCAAACTTATTTAGATAATGCCTTATTTACCGAAAAGAAAGATAAAGTCATTATTCATTATATTTGGAGCTTCTGCCCAGATTGTTTATATTGTTTCCCAAATGTCATGGTTCCATATTCCGAAAACAATCAATTTGACACAAAAGTGTGGATTATTGATTTAGGCGTTAAGGGAATCTTATTGGATGAAAATAATAATTTCATTGGAACAGGCATTGAAACATATGTTAGCTTTTTAAAAGAACACAAGATGTCAGCGGCTGGTGATGAAAGATTTGGATATGACCGCGGATTTGTTCCTACCACTCAAATATGGGAAAAAGGTAGGTTAGTAGATGCCACGACATTCTTCAATGACACAATTGAATTGAAAGACGACAAATACATCGTTACAAAATCCTTCTATAGCGAAGAAAGAATTAAAAACATAAATTATGTTGCATATTCGTTAGAAGGCAAAGAGATTCCTGAAGCAGATGTTGTTAAAACATTAAACAAAAACACTGGTGATTATGATTATTCTTGGGATCAAGATAAAGCTGCTGTCTACCACAAACCATTCTTGGAATCATTCTTAGAAAAATACGCAAAATAAAAAGACCTTAAGGTCTTTTTTTAAATCGAAATTTGTTGACAGAACTTATCTATTCTTTTATTTAATTCGATCAACAACTTTTGCTTAACATCATCTGAAGTAAAAGCATATTTAATCGAATTCATCAATAATTCATAAACATTTTCTTTTGATAATTTGAATGTTTGATATAAGTGAGAAAACTCTTGATATACATCGGTATTACTCACAGTCATGTTATCTGAATTAACTGTTACTGGTATCCCTTGTTTAACAAAACCTAATAAAGGTACATCTTCATACGACTTTAATGATTTTGTTTGTAGGTTGCTCGTTGGACAAAACTCAAAACAAATATTCTCTTGCTTTGCGCGTTTTCCATCTTCTCCTTGATAATCTAGATGCACACCGTGGCCAATACGTTTTGCGCCATTATCCAACGCCATCATGACTTCATCACTTCCTGTAGCTTCCCCGCCATGGATTGTGATATTTAAATTATATTTCTTGGCAAGATCAAAAACGTTTTTGTAATAAGAACATGGGTGCAACGCTTCTGCGCCTGCTAAATCAACGGCAACAACTCTTGTTCCTTTGAGTTTATTGGCAACTTCAATAGTTTCAATATTTGTCGCTTCGTCTGCGTGCCTCATACAACACAATATAAGGTTAGCTTCAAAACCTTTACATTCTTCTAAAGCCTTATTCAAACCATCTAATGCAGCTTTTGCGGCATCCATTTGACTAAGACCTTTTTGTGCATGAAGCTGAGGTGCGAATCTGATTTCGGCATATATATAGCCCATTTTAAATAATCTTCTTACTAATGAATTTGTGACATGGGCAATATTTTCATAACTTTGAAGTAATAATCCAGGTAGAGCAAATCTTTCTAAATATACTTCTAGAGAAGGACAATCCATGGGAACATAGATGTTGTTTGGAAAATCTTTTCCTAAATCAACACCATCTTTCTTAGCAAGATAAATAAAGTCTTGTTCACTTAAAGAACCATCTAAATGCAAATGTAAATCAATCATAATTTATTTCTCCTGAAGTGCCTGAGCAAAAATAAGGGCTTTGAAATCAAATAGTTTTTCATCGATTTCAATAGAATAATCATTAACCTCTAAATAATCATGAATCATGTCTTTAAAAATATCAATTTGATTACCATCAGGATAACCACTATTATTCGCTTCGTTATAATAATGAATTGGGACTATTAATCGATGTCTTATAATTTCACAAATTTTCAGCAATTCTTGTGCAGAAATTGTATAAAATCCATTAATTGGAGCAAAAATGATATCAACACCACTAATCTCTTTTAGGATATTTTCGTTAGGAATGCAACCCAAATCTCCGGTGTGTAAAATACGTAAACCGCCAATATTAAATAGATACATATTGTTTAACCCACGCTTTTGCCCATTGTGGTGATCATGTGGTACAGTAATTGTTTTATAGCTAAACGTATAATCGGTAGGAATGATATTGACTAATTCTTTAGCGTTATGATCATGATGATCGTGCGTGCAAAACACATAATTAGCACTGACACGCGGAAGCTTTAAACCTGGTACAGAATCATCTTGATATGGATCAATTACAAAAGAATGATTATTGTGTTGAATTAACAAACAAGCATGACCTAAATAAGTAATTTTAACCATATCAATCACAGAAAATATTTTACTACATATTAGTTTCAAGAAAAATAAAGTCTTTTATTTTTACTAAGCATTAATTATTATTATTTCTAGAAAGGAGTAATTCACTATGGCAAAGAAAGCAAGAAAAGGCAAAGGTTTATGGAAGGAATTCAAAGAATTCATTAATAAAGGTAATGCCTTTATGTTAGCTGTTGGTGTTGTTATTGGTGGTGCTTTCGGTGCTATCGTTACAGCCTTCGTTAACATTTTAATGAGTTTGGCTACATGGCCAATTCCTGGAGGACTAGCTGGTTTAGTTTCCAATTTACCAGCTGTTACAGATGCTCAAAAAGGTTTGGGTGCTGGTGCTAATTTAGATATCGGCTTAGGCCAAAAATTCGCTGTTGGTGATTTAGCTGTTAAAGCAAAAGCATTAGCTGAAAAGCTTTATGGTGCATCTTACACTGATGTTCAATATGTCGATGCTAAAAACACAATTACTAGCAATTACACATTATACGGAAAAGATTATTATTATAACCAAACAGCCTTGATTAACTGGGGCGCCCTAATTAATGCAGTAATCAGTTTCCTTATCATTGCATTAGTTTTATTCATTATTGTCAAAGTTATCTCTGCGGCCGCCGCAAAGAAAGCTGCTTTAGAAGCGAAAGCTAAAGAAGAATACTACAAGAAACATCCTGAAGAAAGACCAGTTCCAGTTGAACCAGGTACACCAGAACCAACAGAAGTTGAACTTCTCAAGGAAATTCGTGATGCTTTGGTAAAGAAGGAAGCAAAATAGGAATTACAATTATTTA
This sequence comes from uncultured Erysipelotrichaceae bacterium, assembly GCA_902785645.1. Classification (GTDB taxonomy): domain Bacteria; phylum Bacillota_I; class Bacilli_A; order RFN20; family CAG-826; genus RUG13091. The sequence goes on from CACZZG010000012.1 coordinate 22,766, forward strand.
GATTAGGCCATAGCAATATGGTCTTTTCTTTTTATATATAAAAAGAGTGGATTGCTCCACTCTTATATTTTGTTTTCGATTATAGTTTATCGTTACTACCGAGAACGTCTGTGATTTTATGTTTAACTAATTGTTTAACATATTCACGTGCTGGTTTTAAGTATTCTCTTGGGTCAAACTTTTCAGGATGTTGATGCATGAATTCTCTAATACCAGCGGTTAAGGCTAAACGTAAATCGGAGTCGATATTAATCTTACAAACAGCTAATTTTGCAGCTTGTCTTAATTGTTCTTCTGGGACACCAACTGCATCAACTAATTTACCACCATTTTCGTTAATAATCTTAACGAATTCTTGGTTAACGGATGAAGAACCGTGTAAGACAATTGGGAATCCTGGTAATCTCTTACTGACTTCTTCTAAGATATCAAATCTTAATGGAGGAGGTAATAAGACACCTGTTTTTGGATCACGTGTGCATTGTTCTGGTTTGAACTTATAAGCACCATGGCTTGTTCCAATAGCGATAGCTAAGCTATCACAACCAGTTCTACGAACGAATTCTTCGACGTCTTCAGGTCTGGTATAGGATTCTGCACCATGTTCAACTTTAACGTCATCTTCGATACCTGCTAATGTACCTAATTCAGCTTCAACTGTAACGTATGGGTGTTTGCTTGTGTCGTGAGCATATTCAACGACTTTTCTTGTAATAGCAATGTTTTCTTCGAATGGTTTGCTTGAGCAGTCAATCATGACTGAGGTGAAACCACCATCGATACATTCTTTACAGATTTCGAAGTCTGCGCCGTGGTCTAAGTGTAAGACGATTGGTAAACCAGTATCTTCGACTGCAGCTTCAACGAGGTGTTTTAAATAACCTTGTTTCGCATATTTTCTAGCACCAGCACTAACTTGGAGAATAACAGGGGAGTTACATTCCTTTGCAGCTTCGGTAATCGCTTGAACGATTTCCATGTTGTTGCAGTTAAAAGCGCCGATGGCATATCCGCCCTTATAGGCTTTTTCAAACATTTCTTTTGAATTAACTAATGGCATATTTTTTTCTTCCTTTTCGTTAGTATTATATACTATTTTCTAAAATGTAATTAGATATTTAGTAAAAAAGAAGAGGAATTTACACTCCTCTTCCTTTTTGGTTATTTATTTGAATAGATTTTATGGTATTCTTTGAGCATTTTTTCTTTGCTTTTGTGGCAACATGCACAATCACCAGTAGGCATATGATGAACCTTTTTATAGATGTGCACGCCTATAATGGCCGCAAAGAAACCAACTATCAATACGATAACTAGTATCTCTAACCAAATCCATTCCGGTGATTGAAACATAATTATGCTCCTTGTTTTTTACTTGATCTCTTATTCCAAAGTCTAATACCAAAGACAGTTAATACTGCGATAACAACGATAGCAATTACAACTGGAATAGCCCAGGCTAATTGACCGTTTTTATAAGCTTGTCCACCAATATTAGATGGGAATAAGTTGAGGACTGAATAAATAATTGCGGTGCCGATATATGAAGCGGCTAACCAGAATAAGATAGTCCATTTAAATTGACCTTTTGGAAGTTCTGCTCTAGCAGTAGCGCATGCTGCAAAGCAAGGAATGGTCAACATATTGAAGGCGATAAAGGCAATACAACCTTGCCATGTAATACCGGTGTTTTGAATCATAATCATCGCTTCTTCAACACCTTCTTCTGTGCCTTCAAAGCCAGAAACGATAACTGCTGCTAATACGGAGAATGTTGCAATAACGTTTTCTTTAGCAATTAAACCAGTAATTGCCGCAACAGCGAACACCCAACCAAAGGCACTGAGTTGAGCACCAAAGCCCAAAGGAGTAAATAATGGTTGAATTAATTGACCTAAGGATTGAAGGATCGAACCATCCATTTCACCCAAATATTTCCAGTTCCAAGCAAAGCTTGATAAGAACCAAATAACAATTGTGGAAGCTAAGATGATTGTGAAAGCCTTCTTGACAAAGTGTTTGGCTTTGTCCCAAAGGTGAATCATTAAGGCTTTGAATTGTGGCCAGTGATATTCTGGCAACTCCATGATAAATGGAGCAGCATCACCTTTTAATGTGGTATTTCTCATTATTAATACGCACACAATCGCAGCAACAGCACCAACAACATACATACTGTATGTAATGACATCAACATATTGGAAATTGAATGCCATCGCAATACCGCCAGCAATCGCGGTTAATATTGGTAATTTTGCACCACAGCTGAAGAATGGAATAACACGAATTGTTGCGGTTCTTTCTTTATCATCTGCTAAAGTACGCGTATTAATCATCGCAGGAACGGAACAACCAAATCCCATGATCATTGGAATGAAAGCACGTCCAGATAAACCAAATTTACGGAAAATTCTATCTAGAATAAAGGCAACACGAGCCATATATCCTGTATCTTCCATAATGGCGAAGAATAAGAATAGGACAAGTATTTGTGGTAAGAATCCTAAAATAGCAAATAAGCCAGATAAGACACCATCACACACAAATCCAGTTAACCACTCTGGTGCACCGGACATCCATCCTCCCACTAAATCAATAATCGCGGAGAATGACATATCGAAGAAATTAAACAAAATAACACCAGGAGAATTAATTCCTCCATCGGTCCAGAATAATCCTTCATATAATGTTCCTTCAAATGAAGGTTTGACATCTTTGAATAATCCACCCAAGAAGAATAAGTTTTCAGAGAATGTTAAGTGGAATACAAAGAATAAGATGACAGCGAAGATTAATAGACCAAACACTCTATGAGTGAGGACTTTATCAATCTTATCGGAACGAGACATTTTAACAGTCTTATTGCCTTCAACGACTTCTTCTTTTTCTTTTACAAGAATAACATCATGGAAATTATCGGCGATGTAATGATATCTATCATCAGCGATAATGGCTTCGAAGTCATCTCCGAATGTATCATCGTTAAATGTCTTTTTGAAATCATCCACCATTGGAACCAAGTCCTTGTGGCTATTGACTTCAAGTTCATCATTTTCCACTAATTTAATCGCGTGGAATAATGGGTTTTCAACATTCTTACCCTTAAAAGCGATTGTGACATCACCAATGAGATGTAAGATGTCTTTGTTTCTAATAATTGTTCTGCCTTCGCGCTGTTTTTGACAAGCATCATAGGCTCTTTTCATCAAATCGTCTAAGTTGTCTTCTTTTAATGCGGAAACAGCAACAACCGGAACACCTAATTTTTCTTCAATAGTTTTAACATCAACTTCGTCACCTTTTTTGGTTAAGATGTCCATCATATTTAAGGCGACAATCACAGGGACATCGATTTCCAATAATTGTGTTGTTAAATATAAGTTTCTTTCTAAGTTTGTGGCATCGACGATGTTAATAACAGCATCAGGATGTTCATCTAAGATGTAATTTCTAGAAATTACTTCTTCATTTGTGTACGGTGATAAAGAATAAATACCAGGTAAGTCAATAATAGAAATTGGTTCTGGTAATTTCTTATAAACACCATCTTTTTTCTCAACTGTAACACCTGGCCAGTTGCCAACGTGTGCGGTTGAACCTGTTAAGGAGTTAAATAATGTGGTTTTACCACAGTTAGGGTTACCTGCTAAAGCAAATCGTTTCATTATTTAGCGTCCTCCACTTCGAGTATCACGAGTTCTGCTTCGCTTTTACGAAGAGTTAATTCGTATCCTCTGATCGTGATTTCAAGAGGATCTCCAAGCGGGGCTTTCTTACGAAGATAGACGGTTGCACCAGGTGTAACACCCATATCGAACAATCTTCTACGAAGACGTCCTTCACCTTCTACCTTTTTGATAAGGCCAGTCTCGCCTATCGAAAATTCAACTAGTTTTTTAAGCATAATTCCTACCTTTCTACGCAACTAGTATCTTGCTTGCCACTTCATGGTCTAAAGCAAGACGTCCGTTTTTAATAACAACGACAACACCGCCATTAACGGATGAAATAACGGTAAGTTTGGAGTTCACTAAAATACCAAGACTCTCTAAATGTTTTTTGATTTTTTCATTAGCAAGAATCTTTACCACTTTAACTTCTTCATTTAAGGGTGCGAGCATAATTGGCATATTAATATCCTCCATGGTTAGTCTTAGCTAACCGTATTATATGTTAGTCTTTACTAACTCATCAGTCAATAAATATTTATAAAATAAAAGAAAAGATGGCGAACCATCATTTCATTTTTCTTTCTAATTCTTCTTTTAATTTAGGATTGAAAAGGTGTTTATTTAGAGGAACAATCGAAACAATTCCGTGTTCAACTTGATAACAATCACTATTTTTATCTTCATCAAAATTTTCTTGCATATATCGATAGGCATATAGACCGTCTTCTTCTTTTACAAAGTAATTTTGATCTTTTCGATAATATAAGTTGCCTAATGAAATGCCTTTCACTTCATCTTTTGGCATATTGATATTTAACAAGTACTCACTACTTAATAAATCGTTCTTCTTAATGAATTCCATAATTTCATCAAAGTGTTTTTCTAGTAAGGATAAGTCATCACCATGATGCGCGGAAAAAGCAATCGCTGGTTTTCTGAAAATAAGGGCTTCTAAGCACGCTCCGATTGTGCCACTGTACATTGTGTCATAAGAAATATTTAAACCGTTGTTACAGCCCGAAATGACCAAATCAAAATCAATATTAAGACAGCAAAGACCCATCGATACGCAATCAACTGGTGTGCCATTAGAAACATAGACATCTTTTTCAATTTCTTCTAACTGTAATGGTTCTCCCAAAGTTAAAGAAACCGATTTGCCACTTCTTGGTCCATTAGGAGCAACAATTACCACGTGACCATATTTAGATAATAGTTTTTGAAGTAGTCTAATGCCTTTTGAATCATAACCATCATCATTAGTTAATAATATGTTCATAGTAGTTCCTCCTTTGCGAGTTTTAATATTGGTAATTCTCTCTGTTTGACTAGATGCCCCACACCATCATCATTGATACTTTCCACCAATGAAATAGCGTCATCAATATTTATCCAAATTCTTTCTTTAATGATCTTCTTTTCGTATTCTTCTAAATCTAATCCGACATAGTTTCCGGCTTTCACTAAATAATAATAATTATGGTTATTTCGATGAATTAAATTGTAAAAATCCTCAACTTTTGCAAGAAATTTAACGATTTTTCCCGCAAAACCTGTCTCTTCTTGGATTTCTCTTAAAACCCCTTGATGGAAGGTTTCATTCTTCTTTTTCCCACCACCAGGAAGCTCATAACAGTCACGATGACCAAACTTATCATCACGAACAACATGCAACAATAAGACTTCATTCTTGTCGTTAAACAAGACGGCACGAACAACAATTCGTTTATGGTCGATATAAGTCTTTGGATAATAATTATCTTCGAAGTGATAGACATGTTTCATAAACAAAAATATATCACATCATCAAGCATCAAAAAAGCACCATCCCGAAGGATGATGCTCTTTATGATTAGTTCATCTTATTTTCTTTGATGACTTTTTCTTTTAAGTATTCAGGAACTTCTTCGTAATCAACAAATTCTCTGTTGAAGAAACCACTAGCTTGAGTAATGGATTTAAGTTGTGTCGCATAGTCAATAATTTCGGCTTCTGGAATGAGGGCTTCAATTTCTTGATTACCATGATCTTTTTCTTCAATGTTTTGAATTCTTGCACGTCTTGTATTCAAGTCGGATAAGACGTCACCAGTGAATCTAGATTCAATGTGGACTCTAATTCTCATGATTGGTTCAAGAATAATTGGAGAACATTTTGGATATGCATCTTTAAAGGCTAAGATACCTGCCATTTTGAAGGCTTGTTCGTTACTGTCGACTGGGTGATATTTACCATCAACTAAGACACCTTTAACACCGATAACTGGGAATCCTGCTAATGGGCCAGCAGTTAAAGCTTCAAAGAAACCTTTTTCAACAGCTGGGAAGTAGTTCTTTGGAACAGCACCACCGAAGACTTCTTCAGCGAAGACACTTTCTTCAGCTGGTTCAAATCTCATCTTAACAACACCGTAGAAACCACTACCACCGGATTGTTTGACGTATCTTCCGTCACCTTCAGCGGTTTTCTTAATGGATTCACGATAGACAACTTTCATCGGTTCGGTTGTGACATCAATCTTATATGTACCTTTGAGTTTTTCGATAACATAGTCGATATGAGATGAAGAAACACCACCTAATAATAATTGTTTGGTTTCATTGTTTCTTCTAACTTCGATACATGGATCTTCGAGTTGCATCTTCGCTAATGCTGGACCAATCTTGGATTCATCATTCTTATTGGCTAAGATAATAGCCTTGAAGATAACTGCGGTTGGGTATTTAACTGGTTTATAAATTGTAATAGCTTTTGGATTAGATAATGTATCACCAGAAGCAACTTTTTCTAAACGTGTCACTGCACCGATATCACCAGCACCTAATTCGGTAATGGAATCGAGTTTTTTGCCGGTCATTGTGTATAACATGGAAACTCTTTGTGTGGAGCCATTGACGTAAACATCATCACCAACATGTAAGACACCAGAACAGACTTTAATAATATTAATTGTGCCTGAATATGGGTCGACAACTGTCTTAAAGACATAAGCGGAGAATGGTTCACTATCGTCAGTTTTTCTTTCCACTGGGTTACCATTTTCATCTTTAGCTTCCATGGCTTTTAAATCACTTGGATTTGGTAAGTAATCAATGAACATTTGTAATAATGTATCAATACCAATGTTCTTTGTGGCACTACCGACTAAAACCGGGACTAATTCACCATTTAAGACACCGACTCTTAAGGAATCATGAATTTCTTTTTCGGTAAATGATTCACCATTGAAGAATTTTTCTAATAAAGCATCGTCAGTTTTTGCGACTTCTTCAGCAATTGTGTTGTGAAGTTCAAAGATCTTAGCTTTCTTATCTTCATAGATTTCTTCTTCAACACATTCTTTGCCATTATATTTATAAGCTTTTAAATCGACGACATTAGCGAATCCATCAAATCCTGATTCATGACCAAGTGGCCAGCAGAATGGGATGGCGTTTTTGCCTAATTTTTCTCTAATTTCTTCTAAGACTTCTTCAAAGTTAACTTGTTCTTTATCCATCTTGTTAACAAAGATAAAGGTCGGGATATTCTTTCTTCTTAATTGATTCCAGTGTTTAACTGTACCAACTTGAACACCAACAGAAGCATCGATAACTAAGACGGCACCTTTAACAACACCGGCAATACCGATAACTTCGGAAATGAAGTCATCATTACCAGGAATATCAATGATATTCATCTTGTAATCTTTATAATATGTTGGAATAACTGCGGCTTGAATAGAAGCACCACGTTTTTGTTCTTCAGGTGTGTAGTCACTTAAAGTGTTCTTTCTTTCAACTTCACCTTTTTGACTAATAAGGCCGCTTTTGAAAGCTAAGGATTCCACTAATGTGGTTTTACCAGAACTTTGGTGACCTAAGATAACAACATTACGAATGTGTTTTGCATCATATTTTCCCATAAATATTTATATTCTCCTTACACTCTAAAATATTTGGAATAACGGCCTTTTGTGATTAATTGAATACGGCCTTCTTTTAACAATTTAGCTAAAGCCTTTTCAATTGTGGCTTGGCTTGTGGCGTATAAAACGTTAACGACGACAGTCTTACTGACTGGTGTAGCACTATCACAGACAACTTTAAGAACCTTTTCTTCACTTGTAGTTTCTAAAGCATTGACTTCCATGATGTAGTCGAGTTTACGATAAGCTTCTAAAATTCTCTTTAAAATGAAGACGACAAAGGCTTCATAATCATTTGCGTTATCATGCCAGTTTTGACAAGATGCTTCAAATGCATCGATGTATTCGCCTAAGTGTTGTCTCATTAAATATGGAATGGCGAAATAGTCATCAACATCATAACCATATTTCTTTAATAAGAAATCAAGGATCAATCTGGAGACACGGCCGTTACCATGGTTATATGGATGAATACACATATAGTCAAGCATGAAGCAGGCGATTAAAACTAGTTTATTGCACTCTTCATCAGCGGCACATAAATTGAATTGATAAATTAGGTTTTCTAATAAAGGTAAAACTTCCTCTGGTGCGGAAGAGACAAAGATTGTTCTAAATGAACCATCGCTCATCGCTTCTTGGATGTAGTTTTGACTATCTTTGAAACGACCACCAAAGTCTGGATTATAATCCTTATAAATATAATAATGTAATGTCGAGATAAAACTACGATCAAATGGTTGATATTTATAGACTTCATTGATTAAATCAATGGCGTTGCTATAACCCATAATCATATGTTCTTGGAGTGATTGGGGTTGGCTTCCTTTCACAAAAAGAGCTCTTTCGCGTTCTTCGGTAATATAAACACTACCGATAGCGTTACTAGCCATAACGCCACTGCGACGAGCAATTAATCTTAAAGCATCGACCTTTTTAATCTTAGAGACAGGTAAGGTCTTACCCTTGTAAAGCTCAATCGAATTGAGCAAAGAAACAATACTGGGCTTATTCAAGCTCAAAACTGCTCCTTTCAAGTCGAACATTTTCATATATAAAATAACCTCGCGATTCAATTATCTAATAAATAAAAATCTTTTTCAATCATTTACGTAAAAATGCATAAAAAATACCGAATTAAAATTCTAATCCAATTCGGTACTTTTACTTTTTCTTTTTTTTAAAAAGAAATTATTTGGCTAATGAATAGGCATCTTCATCCACATAGATCGTGCAATCTGGATGATCTTGAAGGATGGAGCACGGTACTTCTTCTGTTTTTGGTCCTTTTAATAAGTTAAAAATTGCTCTAGCTTTATTCTTTCCTGTAGCAATAAGAACAATCTTTTTGGCATTCATAATGCTTCTTAAACCCATAGTCACCGCTTTAGTTGGGACTTCGGAAATATCATTGAATAAACGGGAGTTATCGACGATTGTACTTTCAGCGAGTTCCGCGACGTGTGTTAAGGAATCAAATGGTGTTCCTGGTTCATTAAAGGCGATATGACCATCACTACCGATACCTAAGATTTGTAAATCAATGCCGCCAGCTTGTTTGATTAAATTATCATAATTATTCGCATACGCTAAATAATCGCCTACACCTAATAAAACGTGTGTGTTTTCTTTATTAATATCAATATGATTAAACAAGTTATCGTTCATAAAGTAACGGTAAGATTGATTGTGCGTTCCTTCTAAACCGATATATTCATCAAGGTTAAAGGTTTTAACATCTTTAAATGACACTCTTCCGTCCTTACATGCTTGGACCAAGTTTGCGTACACCTTTAAAGGTGATGTGCCGGTAGCTAAACCCAAAACACAATTTGGTTTTTCGTTTACTTGTTTGATAAATTCTTCAGCGATTAACGCACTGATTTTTTCATTATTTCCAATAACGACTTTCATAAATAATCTCCTATCTTTTGTCGACTATATTGTTTTTATCTTTATAAATTGAATTTTCTGGAACCACACCTCTAACACTGCTAAGTGGATAAACTTGAGTGTTTTTACCAATGACGGTTCCTGGATTTAAGACACTACCGCATCCAATATCCGCTTTATCAGCGAGAATACCACCGATTTTTCTTAATCCTGTTTCGATGTCTTCATCACCATGAATGACGATATTTTTGCCATCGCTTTTGAGATTGGAACAGATTGAACCAGCACCCATATGTGCATAATTACCTAATATCGAATCCCCGACGTAGTTATAATGCGGAGCTTGGACGTGATAAAGAAGAATACAATTCTTAAATTCTGATGAATTGCCTAAGACACAATTATCACCAACGATGACATTACCTCTTAAATAAGCACCTGGTCTAATTTCTGTATTAGCACCGATAATGGCTGGAGGAATAATCGTAGCAAATTCACTGATTTGGACATTTTCACCCACTAAAACACCTTCTTTTAATAAGTGATAACCATCTAATCCTTTTTCTAAAATATCTTTGATAATGCCCTTAATTTGCGGTAATAATTCCCAAGGATACTTAGCTTCTTCAAAATATTTCTTTAGATAAGGAATATCACATTCGAATAAATCTTTAGTTAATACTTTTTTCTTATTCACAAACATATCCTCTTTTCTTAATCACTTTATAAATACGATCAATATATTCGTCACATTCTTGTAAGGTTGGACATTCAAGCATAATACGAACGACTGGCTCAGTGCCTGATTGTCTTAATAAAGCACGGCCATTATCGCCAATCTCATCGTTGACTTCTTTAAATTTGGCTTGAACTTGTTCATCAGCAACAACCGCAGCTTTGTTCGTTACACGAACATTTTTAAGTTTTTGCGGTAATAATTTGACTGGTGAAACAAGCTTTGCCAATGATTGCTTGGTATCAAGCATTTCTTCCACAACCATAATTGCAGTTAAAACACCATCGCCTGTTGTGGCGTATTTCTTAATGATGATGTGACCGGATTGTTCGCCGCCAAGTGAATAACCATCACTTTGCATCTTTTCAAAGACGAATCTATCACCAACTTTGGTTTGAACATTATTGATTCCAATATTCTTTAAGGCTTTAGTTAAGCCAGAGTTAGACATAATCGTGGTCACTAAAGTGTTGTTATCAAGTGCGCCTTCTCTTTTGAGTTTATTGGCTAATAAATACATAATCTTATCACCATCGACTACTTTACCGGTGTTATCGACAGCTAAACATCTATCGGCGTCACCATCAAAAGCAAAGCCAACATCTAAATTGTTTTCTTTGACATATTTACATAAGTTTTCAATATGTGTACTACCAGCATCAACGTTGATATTTAAACCATTTGGTTGATTATTAATGATGTATGTTTGTGCGCCTAAAGCGTCAAAGACGCTCTTAGCGATCATCCATGAAGCACCGTTCGCGGTGTCTAATCCAATCTTTAAATTCTTCATTGAATGTCTGGCTAGAGAGATCAAGTAACCAATATATCTATTTCTTCCGGAAGAATAATCATTGATGGTTCCGACATTTTCTCTAGAGGCAAATGGTAAATCTTTACCATCAACTTCTAATTTCTTTAAATCTCCATCAATGTATGCCTCAGCAAGAACCGCCACTTCATCCTCTAACTTTTCGCCGTTAGAGTTAATGACTTTAATACCATTGTCATAGAATGGGTTATGACTTGCGGTAATCATCACACCACAGTCAAAACCATCTTGTCTAACGATATAGCTAACACTTGGTGTGGTTGTGACATGTAACAATTCCACGTCTGCACCAGAAGAAGCTAGTCCAGCAGCGACTGCGTATTCAAACATATAAGATGATCTTCTTGTGTCTTTACCTATGACCACTCTTGGACGGTAACCAGGTTTTTGCATTGTATATTTAGGATTTGAATAGAACCAGCCTAAAAATCTACCGATTTTATAAGCGTGATCGCATGTCAAAACGATATTTGATTCTCCTCTAAATCCATCTGTACCAAAATATTTGGTTTTGATGTCTTCTCCGATTGACATTTTGAGTTTCTTGCCACGATGAATAACAACTTTATCATTGATCATTTCATCGGCGCTAATCTTAAAAATTTCGCATAATTGTTTAATGTTATCGATGTTTGGCAAAGTTTCATCATTTTCCCATTTGGATAGAGATTGACGGGAAATTTCCATCATTTTTGCTAAATCATCTTGAGATAAATTATTTACAACACGTAAATGGTATATTTTTTCTCCAATAGTCATAATAAATACCAATTCCTTTTCTTTCTAAATATAAAACTCTGTAAAAATAAATACAATATGAAATGTAAACTTTACTTTACTTATACTTTTAAAATACCACTATTACGTAGTAAATGTATGTTTGGTACTTTATGACATTTTATTTACAAGTTGCATTTTTATATTAAAATAAAATTGATTTTGATAAGATAATATTGTTATGTATAACAAGAAAGAATCTGTTGAAGACTACTTAGAAAAAATTTTGATGCTCAAAGAACAGCAAGAAAATATTCGTGCGATTGATTTGGCGGCGTTTATGTCTTTTTCTAAACCCAGCATTTCTATTGCGTTAAAGAAACTTAAAAACTATGGCTATGTCACCGTGGATGAAGAAGATGGTTACATCAATCTCACCGAAGAAGGAGAGAGAATTGCTCGTTCCACTTATGAAAGACATAAAGTTTTATCTTCCGTTCTCATACACATTGGTGTTAGCGAAGAAACGGCGATGGAAGATGCGTGCGCCATGGAACACATTATCTCTGAAGAGACATTCGAAAAACTGAAAAAGGTATATATGAGAGATATTAAAAAAGACTGATTATCAGTCTTTTATTTTCTTTTTAGGAATAATTAGCAACATGCTTGTTGTTTTAATATATTCTTCAATATTGGGTTTATAACTTTTCATGTGCTTTTCTTCCATCGGGATGGAAATGAACAAGAACATCAATAGATTGATAATCGCTCCAGACAAGAAATACCAGTAGGAAATATGTCCAATCACTAATACAAATGCCGCGCCAAACCAAATTAATATTTCGCCTAAATAGTTAGGATGTCTGGAATAATTCCATAAACCAAAATTAATAACTTCTGATTTATCGGTTCTTATCTTAATAAATTCTTTCATTTGTAAATCAGAAATTAATTCGAGATATGTTCCTAATATAATTACCACTGAACCAATAATATCTAATAAAGAATATGAATCAGTGGGTAACGAAGCATAGACGAATAATGGCAAAGAAGCAGAATAAACCACTAAAGTGGGAAACATGCAAATCCCAAATAAATTAACTAATTGGAATAGCTTTCCGCTTTTCTCCTTAAGCATCTTATATCTCCAGTCAACATAAGATAAATCATGGAAACCTTTAATAAAATTAACTGTTAGTCTCACGGAATATAAAAGGATAGCGAATAAAGGAAGCAATGTATAAATGTTAAAGTGATTGAAATATATGATTGTTCCTAAATATAAGAAGAATGTCTGTAATGACCAATACGGATCATACATAGATGGGGTTTTAAATAAAACACCCATGAGCCACACAAATATAGTTG
>CACZZG010000013.1 GCA_902785645.1 uncultured Erysipelotrichaceae bacterium
TAGTGCTTAAATCAGCAGAATATTTAAAACTTTATCATAGATACAGTTTTTTCGTCGTGGACTTTAAGAAAAAAATACTTGATAATTGTAGGTATGAAAACGATTAATAAACTTTCCTTATTTGTATCTCTATTATGTTCAGTCACTTTAAGTGGTTGTGATGCTTTTGGCTATAAAATCACTGAATTAGAAAAGCATGAGATGACATGTACATATAATGACTATGTTAATAATAATATTGTGAGAATGGATGGAACTCCATTAACTGGTTCGCCAAAGATTTTAGTGATACCTGTTTGGTTCACTGATTCTATTAATTATCTTTCTTTAATTAATCGAAATATTGTTAGAGAAGAAGTTGAAAAAGCCTATTTCGGCACACCTGAAGAATTATATTGTCATAGTGTGAGTTCTTATTATAAGACTTTGTCTCATGGTCAATTGAACCTTACAGGTGTTGTTTCTAATTGGTATGAATGCGGCAAACTATCTTCTTATTTTTACAACGGCGATGATGGATTAGATCGCACTGTAGACTTAGTCCATGACGCAGTTGATTGGTATAAAGCAAATAATGGTGGAGATTTAAGCTCCTTTGATACAGATAAAAACGGATATCTAGATGGTGTTATGCTCATCTATGGTTCCCCAGACTATTCAGCATTAGAAAACGATAATGCCACAAATATGTGGGCGTATTGTTTCTGGTGCCAAGGCGAAAAAGATCTAGCAAATCCCGCACCAAACGCCTTTTTCTGGGCCAGTTATGACTTTATGTATGGCAAGAATAATCCAACTGGTTATGGATCTGGTGATACCAGTCATTGCCCAGTAGATACGCATACTTTTATCCATGAAATGGGACATATGTTTGGCCTACAAGATTATTATGACTATTCTGAACAATATTCTCCTTCTGGTGGCTTTTCTATGCAGGACTATAATGTTGGAGGTCATGACCCATATTCCGCTTTAGCGTTTGGCTGGGCCAATGCTTATGTTCCTGAAAAAACATGTACAGTAGAATTAAAAGCCTTCCAAGATAGTGGAGATGTGATCCTTTTAAGCAATGATTTCATTGATTCTCCATTTGATGAATATTTGCTTTTAGAATATTACACACCAACAGGTCTCAATCAATTTGATGTTCAATACCAATATAAAAATAAATATCCAGTTGGGCCTAGATATCGTGGTATTAGATTATGGCATGTTGACGCACGATTAATCGAATTGCAAGCTCGTGGCGATTCTCATTATGAGATTGCAAGAAAGATTACCAAAGGTAAATATTACACACATATGATGTCTAATACTTACTATAAAAAAGATCGTGGGGATGATTATATATCTCCGTTAGGTAAAGAATATGCAAACTACAATATCTTGCAATTAATTAGGAATAACGAAGATGAGACTTATTTGCCAAATAACACAATAAATAGTACTGACTTATTCTACGCTGGTGATAGTTTCTCAATGAGTAAGTTTTATAAACAATTTTACAAAAAGAGTTCTCTAAATAATGGAACCTATTTAGGTTGGTCATTCCAAGTAAGAAAGCTTGATAGTCAAAAAGCTGTTATAACAATTAATATGGGCTTTTAAGCCCTTTTTATTTATTCAGGGATAATTGCGCGAATAAAATATTCAGAGATCTCCTCTGGTGTTTCTTTGAAGTTATTATTAATCCAATATTTCAATATAACGATAAATGTTTCAACAGCGATGTGTTTCTTTAAATCAGTAGGTACATTTCCTCTATAAGGATAGTTATTGAAATAAGAATCAGCAAATCTAAATAATTGTTTTCTAAATTCATCTAGGAAGATTTGCGTTCCATTGGATTTCAAAATGCCTTTGAATAATTCCTTTTCATCTCTCACGTGATAAAAGATATGTTCAATTAAATGGCGATAATCATAAAAAGCATCTTTGGAAAAGTCATGGGTCTTTTCTTCCTCTAGCGTTTTGGAAAAGACGTGAGTGAAGATATGATTGGTGACGCTTAATAAGAGTTCATCTTTAGTTTTATAATGCGCATAAAAAGTAGATCTGGATACCTTAGAGTCATCCAAGATATCTTGAATAGTAATATTTTCATAATCTTTTTCGTTAATCAACTTTGTAAACGAATAATGAATCTTATTTAATGTTTTCTCTTCTCTTTTATCCATAAACACTCCGTTCGATAATTTAAGCTTATAAAACAATAATACAAAACAATGTGTTCTGTATAAATAGATATCGAACAAAAATATCAATTTTATTCAATAATTCCTTTGTAATAATAAATTTGAGTTTATAAAATAAAAGAAAGATATAGGAGATATTATTATGGCATGTTTCGTAGTTTCCGCAGCTGCAGCGATTGGTGTTGGTGCAGCAAAATACATCGTTAAACATCACGAAAAGAAAATGGCCCTTAAAGGCGAAGAACCAAAAGAATATAAATTCGGTTCTGATGTCAAATGGAGCAAAAAATTAGGATATTTAGAAATGGCGCTTTGGGGTGGCTCAGCTGTTTTAGCAATTGAACACTTACTACATGGAGAAGTTTCTTTTGTCCCTCCATTCTTAACCGCTGCTGGTGAAGGCCCAGAAGCCGTTAGCGAAATGTTAACTGAAATGGGCACAGTTGGTGTCACAATGTTAGCGGCAATTGTCACGGCGTGGGCAATCGGTGTTCTCATCGTTGATTTCTTTAAATTCAAAAAACATAAAGCTCAACAAGCTCCAGAGGCAAAATAATGTATTTTCTCACTGCGTTAGTTTGTGCATTAGTTTCCGGTTTGCTTTGGTTCTTATTTAGAAAAAGAACTCAACTCCATCTTGAAGTATTAACTATTACTTTTGGTGCCGCAACATTAATGTGGCTAGTAGATGTTATCTATACCGCCGCAGAAGGTGAAGCTCCATTAACATTTACTCCTCTTGATGGACAAATCGCATTATTCACTGTCTTAGGTGGATTATTCCTCTGGTTATTAGTAGCCTTTATTCTCAATAATAGGGAAAAGAAAACTGCATAATAATCATTAGTTATAAAAAGACCCTTGGCTTTGGTTAGTTCCAAGGGTTTTTATTATTCAACTTTTTCAGTATCGTTATCTTCTTTTTCTTGATTAGCTTTTCTTTCGGCGCGGACTAATAAGTAACTTACGATGCCACAGGCAATCATAACTGCGATGCCGATTGGGATTTCAACATACATCTTTAAGATAGGATTAATCTTATCGATTGTTGCACCTGACCAAACGAGATAATACTGATAAATATTGTAGTTAAAGAAGAGAATGCAAATTGATCCTAAAATGAAGCCAATTATGGCAAAGAATGTCGAATTGCGGTGATTTTTGAGCAAATATGTCATAACTTTGCTCACTAAAACAACACCGATAAGGCATCCAATTCCGAAGCATCCGATAACACCGAATAAAGGGCCAATCATGCTCCAGTCTCCGTTTTTAATGGCCATTCCCGCCCATTCTCTAGCTGAATCCACTAATGGTCTATAAAAACCAATCACCAATAAGATTAATGAACCTGATAAACCAGGAACTGTTAAAGCGACTGCGGCTAAAGCGCCAACTGGAATTAAGACGAGATATAACCACCAGTTCTTATTGATGTTTTGGAATAACCCCATAATGTTCATCTTGTCACCAAAGGCGACAGATAAAACACCAAGAGCGATGACAAATAGGGCACCGGTAATAATTAACATTATTTGAAGTTTATTTGGCTTAACACCTTTGACTTTGTCAGTGATTGATGGGAATGAACCAATCAAGAAACCAGCAAAGATGCATATAAGGACAAACATTAAATATTCAAAGGCTAATGAGAATAAATAGATACAAGGGATAACCGCAAGAACAATGCCTAATAAAATAGGTATTAATACTTTAATGGCATATCCAAATCTCTTTCTAAAAGAATTTACTGCCTCAATGATATCTTCATACACTCTAAAGATAACAGCGATTGCGGCGCCACTAACACCTGGAATAGCCGCGCCTACGCCTATGCCCATACCTGCTAATAATCTTTTTAAAAATTTCATACGTGTTAAATATAACAACATTTACATGTTAATTAAAGAAAACTATTTTATAAAAGTGTATAATACTTCAAGAGTGTTATGAAATTATTCGTTGGCTTAGGCAATCCTGGAAAGAAATATGAACACACCCGTCACAATATGGGGTTTGAAGTCATAGATCTATTCTCTGACTTATCACAAATTGATGTTGATAAGGAAGTTTTTCATGGACTCATGGGTCGTGGAGAGATATTTGATGAAGACGTCATGCTTTTCAAACCCACAACATTCATGAACCTTTCAGGAACCGCTGTTAGAGAAGTTATCGCTTATTTCAAAATACCACTTGAAGATGTCGTTATCATCTATGATGATATGGCATTACCACCCGGCAAAATCAGAATGAGAATGGAAGGCTCCTCTGGTGGACATAAGGGAATGCAAAATATTATTGAACAATTAGGTACAGAAGAAATTAAACGCATTCGTGTTGGAATTGGCGAACCTATGGAAAGAGATAATATCGATTTTGTTCTCTCTAAACCCATTAAAGAAGAAAGAGTTCTTATTGATGAAGCCATCAACGATGCCGTTAATGCTTTAAAGGAGATTCTGAAGTCCAATTTTGATCGGGCGATGACCAAGTTCAACTAAGGAGGTTATCTTGAACCTATTTCAAAAGTTGAAACTGAATAAAACTACCCCCTCCCTTTTGGAGAAAAAGGGACGTTTTGTCGTGGACGATACAGTCGGCATTTCTTTATTAACCGCATATAATTATCAAGAAAATAACGGCAAATTCCTGTTAATTACATCAAATTTATATAAAGCCCAGCAACTATATTCCTTAATATCTTCTTTTATAAATAATAAGGATATTTTGCTCTTCCCATCTGATGAACTTATCCGTGCTGAAACACTTTCTCAAACCAAAGAGATGACCGCACAAAGGATTTATGTTTTAAATCAACTAATAAATAATAAGGCAAGAATAGTTATTGCTAATTTAGCTAGTGCCACTAGATATTTGCCAAGTCCATCTTTGTTTAAGGAACATACCATAGATATTTCTGTTGGTGGTCATTATGACATTAAAGAATTAAAAAGAAGGCTAATAGAAGCAGGATACTTATTGGTCAACAAAGTTGATCAATCTTTACAATTTGCTTCTCGTGGTGACATATTGGATGTCTTTTCTGTTAATTATGATAAGCCTATACGTATTGAATTCTTTGATGATGAAGTTGAATCAATAAGAACATTTGAAATCAGCACACAAACATCCATTGAAAAGATAAATCAGATTACTATATTGCCAGCATCAGATATCATTCTTTCTGAAGAAGAAGTTAAAAATGCTGGGGATAAGATTTATGAAGTTTTAGAGGAAGATCAAAAGCATTTAGATTTATCCACATTCGAAAGGCTAAGAGATCAGACGTCCATTGATTTATCAAATATTTTAGAAGGTCAGTTTAATGAAAGACTTTATAAATACTATGGTTTTTTATGCACATTACATTATTCAATATTTGATTATTGTGATGGATTTAAACCCATTATTGTGGATGAGAATTCTATTAATAATTCCAACAACATCATTCAAGAAGAATCATTTAACTATTTGAATGAACTACATGAAAATGGAAAGATTATTTCTCATTTGCAGATGTTCCAAAACATTAATTCTATAGTCAATTTCAGAAATTGTATTATTACATCTTTGTTTATTAAATCTCCTAAAGAAGAATCATTTAATGTTAAGGCCGTTCCATTCCAATCAAGCAAAACAAGTGATGCGATAAATATCATCCGTTCATATTTAAATCAAAATTCAACGATATGCTTGTGTTTGAACTCACATGAACACATAAATCTCATCCAAGAAGAATTAAATAAATTAACAATACCTTATGAAATTACCAAGGAATTCGATTTACCGAATAATTGTTCTATTGGTATTTCGTTGTTAAACCTTGAAAGTGGATTCTATTTAGCGGATGACAATATTGTCTTTTTAACAAGCAAAGAGCTCTTTAATGAAAAGATAAGAGTGGCTAGATTTGATAATAGATTTAAAGAAGGAACAATATTAAAAAGCTATGAAGATTTAAATCCAGGTGATTACGTTGTCCATGAATATCAAGGCATTGGTCAGTTTGTGGAATTACAAACATTAGAAGTCGATGGAGTTCATAGAGATTATTTAAAAATAGCTTATCACGCAGGTGAACTATTATATGTTCCATTATCTCAATTCCAACTTGTTAGAAAGTATTTAGGTAAAGAAGGGGCTAGACCAAGATTATCTAGACTTCACAGCAAAGATTGGGAAAACACAAAGAAGAGAATTAAAGAAAGAGTTAATGATCTTGCTGAAAGATTAATGAACCTATATTTAGAAAGAAATAAAGTGGTTGGTTTTGCTTTCCAACACGATGATGAATTCCAAAGAGAATTTGAAAATGACTTTGAATATCCGTTAACCTACGACCAGGAGAAAGCAATGGCAGATATTAAAGCCGATATGGAAAGCAATCATCCAATGGATCGTTTGCTGTGCGGAGATGTCGGATTTGGAAAAACTGAAGTTGCCTTTAGAGCGGCATTCAAAGCCATTCTTTCTGGAAAACAGGTTGCAATATTATGTCCAACAACATTATTAGCAAGACAACATTATGAATTAGCTATTGAGAGATTTTCTAAGTTTGATGTCAAAATTGCTGCGTTTTCTCGTTTAATTCCTGAGAAAAAGCAAAATGAATTTATTAAAGAAGTTGAAAACGGAACCGCTCATTTAGTTATCGGCACTCATAGATTGTTAAGTAAAGATATTCATTTTAAAGATCTCGGACTTTTGATTATCGATGAAGAACAACGTTTTGGTGTCGAACAAAAAGAAAAGATTAAAGAATTAAAAAGCAACATTGATGTTTTAACCTTATCTGCTACACCAATTCCAAGAACATTGCAGATTTCTTTACTAGGTGTGAGGTCAATGTCTATTATCAATACCGCGCCAAAAGATAGGATGCCTATTCAAACTTATGTGACACCTTTTGATATGGATGTCATTAAAGAGCTTATTGAACGTGAGCTTGGAAGGAACGGGCAAGTATTCTTCCTTCACAATAATATTTCTACACTTTATCAAAGAGCCAGTAAGCTTGAGAAGTTATTGCCCGGTGTTCCAATAGGAGTGGCACATGGCCAAATGAATAGAGACGATATAGAAGACGTCATGATCAAATTCTATAAAGGTGAAATTAAGGTATTAGTTTGTACATCCATTGTTGAAAATGGTATTGATGTACCTAATGCAAACATGATTATCGTTGAAGATAGTGATAGGTATGGTTTGTCCCAGTTATATCAAATTAAAGGTAGAGTGGGTAGAAGCGATCGTATTGCTTATGCCTATTTGATGTATAGTCCATATAAGATTCTCAATGATAAAGCCCAAAAGAGATTACAAGCCCTACAAGATTTTACAGAACTTGGTAGTGGATATAAGATTGCTCAAAGAGACCTAATGATAAGAGGTGCTGGAGATATTCTTGGTCCTGAACAAGCAGGGTTTATTGATTCTATTGGTTTAGATATGTATATCAAACTTCTTAACGAGTCAGTAAAAGAAAAGATGACAGGTATAGAAGAAGAACCTGTTGAAGCTAATCCATCATTATCTTTAGATGCTTATATTCCAAAGGAATACGCAACTGACAGCGATAAGATTGAACTTTACCAAGAAATACTCATGGCACCCGCAATTGAAGACTTAGCGGCTCTAAAAGTTAGGATGAGAGATATATATGGTGAATTGCCTGAAGAAGTTGAACATCTTTTCTCAAAGAGAAAGATTGATCTTTTGGTTCGAGATTCTAAAATTGAAAGCCTCAACGAAATTAACAACAAAGTCGAAATATTATTAGGGGATATGTTTATTAAAATAAAAGGTATTGGTAATATATTATTTGAAGCCCTCATCCCATATTTGAATTTTATTAAAGTTAGTTATGCGAATAATAAGTTCAAAATATTAATGAATAAACGTAAGGGCTGGGTTGAAGATTTGGTAAACATTCTTCAATGTCTCAATAACATCATATCGAAGAATAAAATAAAGGAAATTTCATGAGATTAGATTTAGTTTTAAAACAAAGTAGGATTATCAAAAGAAGAACCATTGCTAAAGAGATTTGTGATGCTGGTAAAGTATCGATTAATGGCAAGGTTTCAAAACCGTCAAGCGAAGTTAATGATGGAGATATTTTACAGTTACGTTTAGGAACTAAAATAATCAATGTTAAGATAACCTATATTCAACAGGGAAAGAAGCAAATTCCTCAATTTGAAGAATTAGAACAAAATCATGCTTAATTTAGATAAAAATAAAAGGTATTTATTGGCCTGTTCATTTGGTCCAGATTCAATGGCGTTATTCTCAATGTTGTTAAAAGAGAATATCAGATTTGATGTGGCCCTAGTTAATTATCACTTGAGAGAAGAATCGAACTTTGAACAGACATCTCTTGAATCTATATGTAAAGCCAAACATATTAAGATTTATGTCCATGATTTTCGTAATCATTTAACTTCAAATATTGAGGCGAATTGTCGCGCGGTTAGATATAGCTTTTTCTCATATATTTTTGGATTCAACAACTATGAAGCTGTTCTTGTTGCGCATAATAAAGATGATTTAATTGAGACATATTTATTACAAAAAAAGCGCAAAAACCTGCCTATTTTTTATGGAATTAATGAAAAAACAATAATTAATGGTATTACCGTTTTGCGTCCATTACTCAATTATTCAAAATCAGATCTTAAGTCTTATTGTGATGAAAACCACATACCTTATTCTATTGATAAAACAAACCTCGAACCGATGTTTGAAAGAAATAAGATCCGTTTAGATATTGTTAGCAATTTGTCTGAAAAAGAAAAGATTCAATTGCTTGATGAAATTAATGATAAAAATAAGGTATTAAATGACCTGTTTAATTCATTTGAAAAACAATCAAATTTGATATCTGATTTAAACAAACTTTCTGATATTGAATTCGCTTATTATTTGAATTGGCTATCCAAAAAGCTTTATCCATCTTTTAAGATAACCTACAAACAATCAATAGAAATAAGAGCGGTTATGAATTCTAAAAAACCCAATTCATTTGTTCTTTTGAATAAGAATTATCTCATTTGTTATAAAGAAAACGACCGCATGTTTATTAAGGAGAATGTATCTAACAATTCATATTGCTTAACTATTGATTCCCCAGTTCTTATTGATAATGAAATCCTATACATCAATCTTTTGAGCGATACGTCAAATAGAAACATTCACGATTCTGATTATCCATTAACTATTAGGACTTATAGTAAAGACGACTCTTATCAAATCAAAAACTACAGTGTTCCGGTTCGTAGATTATTTATTGATTGGAAGATGCCTACACGAATTCGTAAGATTTGGCCTTTAGTGATTAATAATAAAGGAAAAATTATTTATATTCCGCGATATAGGGATGATTTCGTTCCTGATGAGAACTGCAATTTTTACGTTAAAGAGTGTTTTACTTTGAAATAAAGTAATTTATCTTTATAATATCTTCAATACGTTTTAGGAGGTAATGATTATGGATGATGAACAACAACAAAGACCTCGTTTCCGATTTTCTTGGAGTTACATCTTTTCATTTTTATTAATCGTTGGCATTATTGTCACGGTCGTTGTTTTGTTATTTGGCGGAAATAAAACTACTACATTAACAAAAGAACAGTTTATTTCAGCATTAGGTAATAACCGCATTACTGAAATCGTTGAAACTCCTAAAGAATCTACTTTAGTCTCAATCGAAGGTAAATATACTCCTGCAAACGTTTCCAAACCAACCTCACAAAAGTTTAAGGTTGTTTTATCTTATTCTGAATATTATCAAGAAGAAACACCAACTTTCTACGTTAGTGATTTAGATAAATCACTTCATTACATTGTTGATGATTCTGCTGTTGAAGACACACACAATTTAGATTCTTCAAAAGCAATTGTATTATCCAAATTTATATTAGATAAGTCCACTCAAGCAGCAACTGCAGATAAACCAAGCTTTGTTGTTAGAAGTGCAAAAGACCCATATGTCACAACATGGTGGGATCAATGGGGACCAACCATCATTATGTTAGGTGGTAGTATTCTCATCTGTATCTTCTTATTTATGCGTCTCTCCTCTTCTGTTGCGGGTAGCAATAACAAGGCATTAGACTTCAATAGGTCAAGAGCTAGAAGAATGACAAATTCTAAAGTTCACTTTGATGATGTTGCTGGTGCTGATGAAGAAAAAGTTGAAATGGCAGAACTCGTTTCTTACTTAAAAGAACCGAAAAAATATGCTAAATTTGGCGCGAAATTACCAAAAGGTGTCTTATTAGTGGGCCCTCCAGGCTGTGGTAAAACATTATTAGCCAAGGCTGTTGCCGGTGAAGCAGGAGTCCCATTCTATTACATTTCTGGTTCTGACTTTGTCGAAATGTTCGTCGGTGTCGGTGCTGGCCGTGTAAGAGATATGTTTAGAGTTGCTAAAGAAAACGCACCTTGCTTAGTCTTCATTGATGAAATCGATGCTGTCGGTCGTCAAAGAGGTGCTGGTTTAGGTGGTGGCAACGATGAACGTGAACAAACACTCAACCAGTTATTGGTTGAAATGGATGGTTTCAGTGATAACTCTGGTATTATTGTTATTGCTGCGACAAACCGTGACGACGTATTAGATCCAGCTTTATTAAGAGCGGGACGTTTCGATAGAAAGATTACAGTCTCATTGCCAGATAAAGCTGGCCGTGAAGCAATCTTTAAAGTTCACGCGAGAAATAAGAAAGTTGACCCAAGTGTCGACTATGCTCAATTAGCGAAAAGAACAGTTGGTTTCTCAGGTGCTGATATTGAAAATATCATGAATGAAGCTGCGATTTTAACTGTTCGTAGAAATAAAGATATTATTGGCCTTGATGAAATTGATGAGGCAATTGATAGAAGAGTCGCTGGTCCAGCTAAATCTTCAAGAGGCTTAAATGCCCACGAGAGAGAAGTTGTGGCCTATCACGAAGCGGGACACGCTATTATTGGTTTGAAGTGTCCACATAGTGATAAAGTGCAAAAGATTACTATTATTCCTAGAGGGAATACTGGTGGTCATGTTCGTATGACTCCAGAAGATGATAGATTCATCTTAACCAAGAAAGAACTCGAAGCTCGTATCATCGGTTATTTAGGTGGTCGTTCAAGTGAAGAGATTTTCTTTGATGATGTCTCTACAGGTGCTCAAAACGATATTGAAGTGGCAACACAAATCGCCAGAATGATGGTCACAGAATTAGGTATGTCTCCACTAGGTCCAATTCAATATGAAAGAGATACTGGTAGTGTCTTCTTAGGTAGAGACTATACAAATTCTCAAAAGAATTTCTCTATTGAAACCGCTACAAAGATCGATGCTGAAGTTCGTGCTATTATTGAAAATGCTCATCAAGAAGCAATTCGTATTATCAAAGATAATGAAGATGATGTTATCTTGATCGCAAAGACCTTATTAGAACACGAACAAATCACTGCTGAAGAGATTGACTATTTATTAGAGCATAGACATCTTAAACGCGACGAAAAGCCACAAGAAGAAGTCGCCTCTAATGAAGAACAACCTGAAGCGGAAAGCAAAGGAGAATAATTGAGGGGTCTTCCCCTCTTTTTTCTATGTGGAAATTAGGTAATTATCAAATTGAAAGTAAAGTAGTGCTTGGCCCAATGGCAGGTATTACTTTTAAGAGTTACCGTGAATTCATGTCTCAGTTTGGTTTTGGAGTATGCGTGACAGAGATGGTTTCTGATATGGGACTCATATACGGAAACAAGGAAACCGAAGAGTATGTTTCATTTAAAAAAGGAAACTATTTAACTGGTGTTCAATTATTTGGACACGAACCTGAAAATGTTAAAAAAGCTGCAGAAATAGCGCTAAAACTCAATCCAAATATCGATTTTTTTGATTTTAATATGGGTTGTCCTGTTCCAAAAGTGACTAATGCTGGAGCTGGATCCGCACTAATGAAAAATCCAAAACTATGTGGTGATATTATCCGAGCAATTAAAGAAGTAACTGATTTACCTGTCAGCGCAAAAATACGTCTCGGTTGGGACAATAATTCAATCAATTATTTGGAAGTTATTAAAGAGCTTGAAGAAGCCGGTGTAGATATGATTACAGTTCATTCTCGCACAAGAAAAGAACTGTACTCAGGCGAACCACATCATGACTTATTAAAAGACTTAAGAAATAAGATGAGTGTTCCATTAGTTATTTCAGGAAATATCTACACGTTAGATGATGCAATTAATGCAATTAACATCACTGGTGCAGATGCAGTAATGGTGGCACGTGGGGGAATAGGGAACCCATTCTTACTAAAACAAATTGAACAATATTATAAAGATGGCACTAGATTAGAATCTCCTTCTTTGAAGGAACAACTTGAATGGTGTTACGAATTGGGTTATAAAATTGCAGAAGATAAAGGTGAAAGTAGTGGTATGAGAATCTATCGTGCCATTGCACCAAAATTTGTAATTGGAATTCCTAATGCAAAGAAATATAAGAATCGATTATGCACTGAATTAGCCGATTTAAAATCATTAAAAATGATATTGAAAGATATAGCCAATGATAACGAGATTGAATTTTCACTATAAAAATTCAAACTATTAAAGTATACTAATGAAGGCTAAGTGAGGTATTAACATGGATAACAAAGTTATATTAAATGACCAAGAACAAGCAAGAAGAGATAAGTTAGAGAAATATAGAGAACTAGGTGTCGATCCTTTTGGAAAAGCCTATAAAGTTACTCATCATGTTTCTGATATTAGAAAGCTCTGTGCTAAGAAAAGTAGCAAAGCTTTAGACAGAATGAACCTTATTGTTTCTGTTGCTGGACGTATTATGGCAATTAGAAGAATGGGTAAAGCTTCATTCGTTAATTTACAAGATAAAACTGGTAATATTCAAGCCTATATTGGTATCGATGTTGTAGGTAAAAAGTCCTATGATGTTTTTAGACTTGCTGATTTAGGTGATATCGTTGGTTTAAAAGGTCGTGTCATGATGACAAGAACTGGCGAACTTACAATCCGCGTCGAAAAATATACCCACTTAACAAAATGTTTACATCCATTACCAGAAAAATTCCATGGTCTTACCGATGTTGAAGAAAGAAGTAGAAGAAGATACCTCGATTTAATTGTTAATGATGAGTCCAGAAAGGTCGCTTTCACTAGACCAAGAATCGTTAGAGAGATTCAAAAATTCTTAGATGAAAATGATTTTACAGAAGTCGAAACATCCATCTTAAATCCAATTCTTGGTGGTGCTTCCGCAAGACCATTTATTACACACCATAACACATTAGATAAGGACTTTTACCTAAGAATTGCCACAGAATTGAACTTAAAACGCTTAATTGTTGGTGGCATGGAAAGAGTCTATGAAATTGGTAGATTATTTAGAAATGAAGGTATGGATGCAAGCCATAATCCAGAATTTACATCTATTGAAATTTATCAAGCTTATTCTGATTTGAAAGGCATTGGTGCATTAACTGAAAAAATGATTAGAAGAGTGGCAAAAAATGTCACCGGATCCGCTATTGTGAATTACCAAGGAAAAGAAATTGACTTCAAGTCACCATTTAGATGGATTTCTATGAATGATTTAATCAAAGAAAAGACAGGCATTGACTTCTCAAAAATTGAATCATTTGAAGAAGCAAAAACTCTTGCAGATAAATATGAAATTCACCTTGATAAATTCAAGAATACTGTAGGTTATGTGATGAATGAATTCTTTGAGGAATTGTGCCAAGATGATTTAATTCAACCAACATTCGTATATTCTTATCCGATCGAAGTCTCTCCTTTAACCAAGAAAGGTAAAGATCCTCGCTTCACTGAAAGATTTGAATTATTTGTGAACGGGCGTGAGCTCGCAAACGCATATAGCGAACTTAATGACCCAATCGATCAAAGACAAAGATTCATCAATCAACTCAAAGCTAAAGAACTTGGTGATGATGAAGCTAGTGAAATGGATGTCGACTTTGTTGAATCACTCGAGTACGGTATGGCCCCTACTGGTGGTGTAGGCATGGGTATTGATAGATTTGTCATGTTACTCACTGACCAACCTCAAATTAGAGAAGTTATTTTATTCCCAACAATGAGAGACAGATAAGCGGAACAATGTTCCGTTTTTCTTTTGTACATTTATATATGTATGCGCTTGTAAATAGAATATTAAATATGTATAATACTTATGCTTTTTTATAAGCAAATACCCTCTGCTATTGCAAAGATAGCCAGAAGACCAAAGGGAGGTAGTAAAATGCGCAAATACGAAATTATGTACATTTTAAGAGCCGACTTAGATGAAGCCGGTCGCGCAGCTGCAATGGAAAAATTAGCCGAACTTTTAAAGAAGAACGGTGCTTCAATCGATAAGGTTGATGAATCCATGGGCTTACGTGATCTTGCTTATCCAATTGATGACGAAGTTAAAGGTTATTACGTCGTCCTCAAAGTCTCGGCCGAGCAAGCTGCACTTTATGAATTCAATCGTAAAGTCCGCCACGATGCAAATGTCTTAAGATTCTTAATCGTCGCCGATCAAGAATAAGGAGGATAATCATTTTATGATTAATCGTGTAATTTTAGTGGGTCGTTTAACACGCGATCCAGAACTCAAAAGAACCAATTCTGGTATGTCTGTCGCTTCATTCTCTATCGCTGTTGATAACAGAATGAAAAATCCTGACGGATCAAGAGGAACAACATTCATGAATTGTTCCATCTTCGGTGCTCAAGCCGAAAATCTTGCTAAATTTACTAGAAAAGGTGCATTGGTAGGCGTCGAAGGCAGCTTGAATCAACGCAATTTCCAACGTCAAGACGGAACAAAAGGTTCTGCCATTGAAGTTATTGCGGATCGTGTTGCATTCTTAGAACCAAAAGGTAATCGTGTTGGAGAAGTTAATTCTGATACAACATTCGATGATACCCCAGTTCAAAATAGCAACAACAATCTTGATTCCTTAGATTTGCCTGATGATGATCTTCCATTCTAATTAGAAAGGAATATTAAAATGGCATTTAGAAAAGTTAGACCACACAAAAAAGTTTGTGTATTCTGCAAAAACAAATCAAAATTCATTGATTATAAAGATATCGAATTATTGAAAACCATGATTACTCCAAATGGAAAAATTTCTCCACGTAGAGCAACTGGTACATGCGCTAAACATCAAAGAGAATTAGCCGTCGCTATTAAAAGAGCGAGATTCATGGCTCTTCTCCCATATGTTGAAGACTAATCTTTAATCAGTTAATTAAGCCGTCTGTAAAAGGCGGCTTTTTTGATATAATTTAAGTAGATATTTATTTTATAGAAGTAGTAATTTCTAGATAAGAAGGGATATGTTGATTCATGGCTACATATAATGCAGAAATAACGCAAAAATTTTTAGATGAGTATAAGACTTTTGAGTATATTGAAGAGAATGACCCTCATCGATTTGAAATGATTAAAAAGCAACATTATGTTGAATTCAATGCCTTAAGACATATCCGTAACTGCTTGACACATACTCCCAAAGTCAATGGTGATTTTCCTTTTCATGTCGCTGATTATGTTTTAGAAACATTAGAAGAAATAATTAATAAATTGGTGGTAAAGGCATATGATGTTGGGGTTAAGAAAGATAAAATTAAAACATTATCGCCTGATACTGATGTATTACACGCTATGCGCTATATGGATCAGCTTCACATTACTAATGTCCCAGTCTTTGATGAGAAAGGGTGTGTTAGATATGTTGTTTCTATGCGAACAATATTCTCTATTCTTGCAAACGCAGAATATGACGAAAATAGATCTTATACTATTGAAGATTTAAAGGATAAGTTTGATATTAATAACAGCAAAGATCTATATTACCTTTTCTTAGCAAAAGACACCTTTGCGTTTGATGCTAAACAATATTTTATCGGCTATAACAAAGAACACAAAAGGTGCTCTTTAATATTTATTACTGAACACGGTTTAAGAAATGAGCCTGTACTAGGAATCGTTTCTCCTGGAGATGTGTTTAATATTTAATTAAGTCGTCCATAGTGGCGGCTTTTTTGTTGTTTGAGTTTGTGTGAATAATTTCAAAGCGCAAAAATACTTAAATTGCGTTTTGGAGTTGCGTTTTGGACTTGAATGTGATAATATTTTACTATGGAAAATAAGTATTCGAACAAATATTTAATTGAAACCGGAATTGGCCTTCAAGATGTTGACGGACTTAAAAATTCGACATATTTTTTATCGCAAGCTGATAGATATGTCAAAGGAGAAATATCTTTAAATGAGCTAGATAAAATAATTAGTTCTTATTATGAGAATAAACCTAGCGAAGATGAAAGAACAGAAGAGGCAGACATTGTGTCGAATAGAATTGCGCAAATTATTTCTGACGATTCTTTTACATTTACAGTTGGACAATTGGTTAGCATTCATAAGCAACTATTTGAAGGCGTATTCAAACACGCTGGAAAATTAAGAGATTATAACTTCATAAAAAAAGAGTGGGTTCTTGATGGTAGATCCGTTATTTATGGCGATTATCATGAACTCAGAAATACACTAGAGTATGATTTTGAGACTGAAAGAAATTTTAAATATGCTGATTTGTCCGAGGATAAAGTCATTGAACATTTAGCGACTTTTGTTTCTAATCTCTGGCAAATTCACGCGTTTCAGGAAGGAAATACTCGTACCACTGCGGTATTTTTTATCAAATATCTAAGATTTCTAGGATATGATGTAACAAATGATGTTTTTGCTAAAAATGCCTGGTTTTTTAGAAACGCCTTGGTGAGGGCCAATTTCAAGTTCGTCCGTAAAGGCATATATGATGATAAAAAATACATTATTATGTTTCTAAGAAATTTACTTCTTAATGAACACAACATATTAAGAAATAGAGACTTACGTATTAGTATTGACTCTAATGATAATGAAACCACCCCAAGGGAAAAACGCGTTTTAGAATTAATCAAAGCTAATCCGAGAATCAGCATTGATGAATTGGCAAGTAGAATTGGTGTTTCGCCACGAACTATTGATAGTGTTATGGCTCTTTTGAGTAAAGAAAAAAAGATTAAAAGAATTAACGGTAAAAGATTCGGGTATTGGGAGATCTTATAATTATGCTGGTTTTGGCATTATTATTTTAATCGCAGGAGTAGCGTTATTTTGAACAAACAATGGGATCTCAGACAACCATAAATCAATTAATTAAGCCGTCTAAGAAAGGCGGCTTTTCTTATCAATAAGTTTCTTCAAGAAATACATTCCTTGACCTATTGCAAAATCACCAACCAAGAAAGCAAGTAAGAACAAATACCATAATCCTTGTTTGTTGATGAAATAGATATCTGGCCATGTTTTTAGAATGACTACATTTGTGACATAGAAGATGGCGTAAACGAATAGTGGAATTAAGATTAAAAACGTAAATTCCCAGCGAAAATCCTGTTTTTCTTCCAAAAATAGATACGAAATTAGCACTGATAAAGGGATGATCAAATGTGTGAGAAAGTTTCTACCGCTATAATTCTTTACATATCCATCAATTGGTCCGATGACAAATAAAACTGTGAAGAATGTTAATGTTGTCATTGATATAGCAATAACTTTTATTAACGTAAATATTTTTGGGACACAGTTTTCGTTTCTGATAATTGATATTAACAAGAACATCGCATTAACCGATGCTAAAAACCCTACGATAAGATTAGAAATATTTGTGAAATAGATGAATCTATTGTTTCCGTTTAAAGCGGACCTAATGAGGCTAACTAAGCAATATATTGCTAAAGCAAAAACAATAACATTGATTATAAATGCAACAATGTATTTTATTCGTTCACTTTTTACCATATATACATGATATAGCATTTTTGATAACCATTGGATTATTAAAAAACATTATTATTTATCTAAATAAGATGGTTAAATAATTAGTAATAGGAGAAATGAAAATTATGAAGAAAATTAAAATATTAGTGACAGCATTATTAGCATCAGGTTTATTGCTTGCTGGTTGTGCCACAAATAAAGAACAAAGTAGTGCGCCACAAAGCGAACAACAATCAAGCCAAGAAGAAATCGTTTCTTATTTGTCTTTCTTAGAAAGCAACAAGATTAGATTCGATATTATGGATAATGATTTGGGTTACACATTCAAATATCAAGATCAAGCCATCACAAGTGGTGAAAAAGTTGATATTGGTGAAGGCGCTTTAAGCTTTACTGGAGAAAGCGAAAAAGAAAAACTCAACTTCATCATTGTTACTGAAAAGAAAGTAGAAGAAGGAAGAGCCGCAGGTGAATCCAACATCTTCCTATCAGTCGGTCTAAAAGTTGCAGCCTTAGAAAAATATGTTTCTCAATTCGCAGAAAAATTCATTACTCCTAATGCTCAAGGTAAAGTTTATGTCGCCATTTCTGATGGAAGCAAAGCTCCATCCTGGACAACTGGTTTAGATGCCAAAATGGATAAAGCCATTAATAACGAACTTCAAAAATACTAAGAGCAAATAACTTTATAAATAAAGTAAAGGGCCATCTTATGATGGTCTTTTTTGTGTTATTATTTATTCAGATAATTATTAGAGGATAGTGTATGAAAACTAAATTCATTTATTCTGCTTTATTAATTCCATTATGTTTAATTATTTCTTCATGTAGTAATAGAAGTAAAAGTTCAGAAGAAGACAAACCATTTGAAAAATCAGTTCCTATTAATCTTAAGTTAGGTGAGAACTATTCTGATTTAATGAATGACGATAAATGGGAATATGATGATTCATTTTGGTATATGAATAATCTTGATAAAGTTCCTTTACCAGATCCTCAAGTATATGTTGAAAAT
>CACZZG010000014.1 GCA_902785645.1 uncultured Erysipelotrichaceae bacterium
TCCGCAAAAAGAAAGAAGAAAGATAATTTAATTAATCTATATTAATTTATAGTTAGTTATATAACGTCCACAGGTGGCCACTTGTGGGCGTTTTCTTATACACAATTTATTTATAAATGTGTAATAATAAACTTGATTATGGATAAAGTTATTAAACTAAAACCTATTATTAAATCTGCTTTATGGGGTGGGAATTATTTTCAATCTTATAAAGATCTTGATTTAGATATTATTTCCGAATTATGGGAATTATCTGTAAGAGGTATTGATTCATCAATCGTGGATTCAGGGATTAATAAAGGAAAAAGATTAGATGAAGTAATAAATAAAGAAGATATCGGTCCGATATCTAATCGATATCCATTCTTTCCTTTATTAATTAAATTAATTGATGCGAAAGATAATTTATCTGTTCAGGTTCATCCAAATGATGAATATGCTTTATCTAAATTAAATAGTTTTGGTAAAAATGAGATGTGGCATATCATCTCTTCTGATCCGGGATGTGGATTATATGTCGGATTAAAAGAAGATAGTAATAGAGAAGAACTTGAAGAAAGATTAAATAATAATACAATCTTAGAGGCTTTAAATTTCTTTGAAGTTAAACCAGGTGATACCTTTATGATTAACGCAGGTACGATACACGCGATAGGTAAAGGTGTCAGATTAATTGAAATCCAACAGAATAGTGATATTACATATCGTCTATATGATTATCTAAGAAAAGATAAAGATGGTAATTATCGTGAGTTACATATTAAAGAAGCACTAGATGTTATTGATTATCATAAATATCTAAAAGAAGAACATCATGGTGATATTTTAGAATCTAATCAATATTTCCATGTCGAAAGAAAGAACATCGATAAAGAGTTATTAATAGAAGCAAATGAGAATAGCTTTATATCATTTACCTTTATTGATGGAAATGGATATGTTGATGATATTGAATATAAAGTATTTGATACATTCTTCCTTCCTTATAAAAAGAAATGTCTAGTTAAAGGAACAGGAACAGTGATTATTTCCACGGTTAAATAATTATGAGTGATTATATTAAAGAACTAAGAGATAAAGTGGGACATATGCCTTTAGTGCTTCCTCACGCAGTGGTCATCCTTTTTAAT
Organism: uncultured Erysipelotrichaceae bacterium; assembly: GCA_902785645.1. Lineage (GTDB taxonomy): Bacteria > Bacillota_I > Bacilli_A > RFN20 > CAG-826 > RUG13091. The sequence goes on from CACZZG010000014.1 coordinate 1,131, forward strand.
GAGAATCATGAAGTCTTATTAGAAGAGAGAAGTGATGATGGATATTTTGATTTCCCAGGTGGTGGAATTGATTTAAAAGAGTCGGGAGAAGAAGCGGCGAAAAGAGAGTTAGAAGAAGAAACAGGTCTAATCGCGGATAAATTAGTCCTATTTAACGTTTATACCGGTGAAATTACGAAATATGTATATTTTAACGGTGATGTCATTTACGGGGTTGATTTGGTCTATTTGTGTGATAAATATCATGGTGAATTAAAACCTCAATTAGAAGAAGTTAAAAGATTAAGATTTTATAGTTTAGATAATCTACCTAATAAGATGTCTATTAGAAACAAGCAAATCGTCAAGGATTTATTAAAAAGAGAATAATGTCAAATTGGCATTAGGAAAATAACAAAATATGTCAAATTGGCATGTTTTTCTTTTTTATATATGCCAAGTATGCTATGATACATACGGAGATAATAGGTCATGAGTTTGAAGGAATTGAGAATAAGTTATGGTTTATCTCAACAAGAAGCCTCGCAAATTGTTGAAGTACCATTAAGGACATATATTAGATATGAAGCGGATAATAGTTATGGCAGTTCTTTAAAAAGAAAAACGATTATTAACACTTTGAAGGAACAATGTGAAATAACTGAAAATAAGGGTCTTCTATCCATTGATAGTATTACTTTAATCGCTTCAGAATTATTTGATAGTGAATTTAAAGGGGTGGTTGATTTCTGCTACTTATTTGGTAGCTATGCGAAAGGATATGCGAAAGAAGATAGTGATGTAGATTTATGTGTCTCAACTTCTTTAACGGGTTTTGGCTTCATAGGTTTGCATAATCGTCTTTCTGAAGTTTTGCATAAAAAAGTGGATTTGATTAGAGTGGATACTTTAAAAGACAACATTGAACTACTTAATGAAATAATGAAAGATGGTATTAGAATATATGGACAACTTAAAAAATGATAATTATTACATCAGTAAAGCGTTAAGTGATATTGAAATCATTGAAACTTACACCAAGCATCTACAAGAATATGAAGAACTTATTTCAGATGATATGTTATTAGATGCAGTGATGTTTCGTTTGATTCAATTAATTGAAAATATTAAAAAAATCTCCCATGATTTCAAAGATAAACATCCAGATATTCCTTGGGGTGAAATCATAGGGTTTAGAAACGGTGTTATTCACGAATACGGAAAAACCGATTATACGATTGTGTATGAAATCATTAAACGTGATCTTTCTAAATTAAAAGAAGCATTGGAAAATTAAGTTATAGAATAGAAATGGTGATTATTATGGAAAAGAAATTAGCAATTGGTGTGGATATTGGTGGTACCTCAATTAAAGGTGCAGCGATTACTAGTGAAGGTAAAGTACTCGATGTATTTTCCATGCCTGTTATTAAAGGTGATTCACAAGAAAAAGTGGTGAATGACTTAATTAAAGTAATTAATGATTATTTAAAAGAACATCAATATGACAAAGATAATATCTTAGGTATTGGATTAGGTATTCCTGGTAGTATTGATACATCTATTGGTGTGGTGACATATTCTAATAATTTATGTTGGAATGAATTACCTATCCAAGAGATGGTTGAAAAAGGAACAGGATTACCAGTCAGAATTATTAATGATGCGAACGCAGCGACATATGGTGAAGCGAAATTTGGTGCAGGTAAAAAATATAAGAACCTTATCATGTTAACATTAGGCACTGGTATTGGTGGTGGCATCATCATCAATGGTGAATTATATGAAGGCAATTTAGGTAAAGGTGCGGAACTTGGCCATGTCATTATGAAACTTGATGGTGAACAATGTTCATGTGGTAGAAAAGGTTGCTTTGAAGCTTATGCTTCTGCGACTGCGTTAATTAGAGATACCAAAAAGATGATGGAATTACATCCAGAATCTAAATTAGGAGAAGTCGCTCGTAAATTAGGTAAGATTGACGCCAGAGTGGCTTTTGAAGCAGAACGATTAGGTGATGAATGTGGTCATATCCTCGTGGAGAACTATGTGAAATATTTATCCGAAGGATTAATGAATTACTTCAATATCTTTAGACCAGAAGCAGTGGTTCTCTCTGGTGGAGTGGCGAATGAAGGAGAATATCTCTTATCAAGAGTGAGAGAGTATTGTGAAAGAGAACACTATGGTTATGGTGGTACACCGAAAGTAGATATCATCACTTCCGAACTCGGATATGATTCCGGAAAGATTGGTGCAGCGGCATTATTCTTTAAATAAATGATAATTGGGTCATCAAATGATGATCTTTTTATTTTATTTAGTTTCTGTTTACTGATTTTTTAATGAATTTTCAAAAATGTTATTAAATAATATATTTATTAATAAAGGTTAGATTTATGGATAAAAGAATAAAGGAAGAATATCTTCGTTGGTGTAACTCCGCTTTCGAAGATAAAGATCTAGTTCAAGAATTAGATTCGATTAAAGATGATGAAAATAAAATCGAAGATGCTTTTTATCGCGATTTAGAATTCGGTACTGGTGGACTAAGAGGAGTCTTAGGCGCGGGCACAAATAGGATGAATATCTATGTCATCCGTAAAGCCTCACAAGGTTTAGCGAATTATATTAATAAGCGCTTTAAAGATAATAGAAGTATTGCGATTAGTTATGATTCTCGTATTAAATCCACTTTATTCGCTAAGACAGCTGCAGAAGTATTCGCGGAAAATGGTATTAAAGTCTTTATTTATAAAGAACTTATGCCCACACCTTTATTATCTTGGGCGGTTAGATATTTAAAATGCTCCGCAGGTATTATGGTGACCGCAAGTCATAACCCAAGTAAATATAATGGCTATAAAGTTTATGGTAGTGATGGATGTCAAATTACCACAAACGCCGCAAAAGAAATACTAGGGGAAATTGAATTATTAGATATCTTTAAAGATATTAGACATGGTCAATTTGATGAATTATTAAAATCAAAGATGATTAACTATATCGAAGATGATGTTTATACAAAATTCATCGATAGAGTAAAAGAAGAGTCAGTATTAAAAGGTGAAGAAGTTAATAAAGATTGTAAGATTGTCTATTCACCATTACATGGTACTGGTTTAAAACCAGTATTACGTATCTTAAAAGAAACTGGTTATAAGAATGTTGTCGTTGTTAAAGAACAAGAAGAACCAGATGGTAACTTTACTACTTGTCCATATCCAAATCCGGAAATCAAAGAAGCAATGGAAGTGGGTATTAGATATGCGAAAGAAAATGACGCGGATATTTTAATCGCGACCGATCCTGATTGTGACCGTGTCGGTATCGCTGTTAAAGATAAAAACGGTGAATTAGTTTTAGTCAGTGGTAATCAAGTTGGTGTCTTACTATTAGATTTCATATGCAATATGAGAATAAAACATCACGATATGCCGAAAGATCCTATCGCAATTAAAACTATTGTTACCACAGATATGGCTAAAGCTATCGCTGAACATTATGGTGTAGATATTATTGAAGTCTTAACAGGGTTTAAGTTCATTGGTGAACAAATCTTATTCTTAGAAGAAAAAGGTCAAGAAAATAGATATATCTTTGGATTTGAAGAGAGTTATGGATATCTCTCTGGTGGTTATGTTAGAGACAAAGACGCAGTGGATGGTGTCTTTATGATTGTGGAGATGTTCTCTTACTATAAAACTCACGGAATATCTTTATTAGATAAATTAGAAGAATTATATAAGAAATATGGTCATTATTCTAATTATCTTAAATCATATGAATTTGAAGGTTCTTCTGGTTTAAAGAAGATGAAAGATATCATGGATTATTATCGTCAAGATATCAAAGATATCGGTGGCCGTCTTATCTCTAATAAGAAAGATTATTCTTTGGGTATTGAAGGATTACCAAAATCCAATGTCATTAAGATGTATTTAGATGATGGCTCCACAGTGGTCTTGCGTCCAAGTGGAACCGAACCTAAATTAAAAATATATTTATCAATATTAGGTGATAATGAATCTAGCAATATAAAAAAAAGAGATTTGTTGTTTAAAGACTTAGAGGCCAATTTATGAAAATCTTATTAGTGGGTAATTCCTTTTCTGTTGACGTATCAACCTATATTCATCAAATCGCTTTAAGCGCGGGGATTGATTTAGATGTCTATGTTTTATATATCCCTGGATGTCCAATCAATTTACACTATAAAAACTTAATATCTGGGCAAAAAGCTTATGAATTTTATAAAAATGGTGAGAAAAACCCCTTTATGTGGTGTTCTATTCAAGAAGGTCTTAAATATCAAAAATGGGATTATATGACCTTCCAACAAAGAAGTTCGGATTCTGGTGATGAAGAAACATTCTTCCCAGAATTACCCTTATTGATGAATGGTATTAGAGAATATAGTAACGCTCAATATATATTGCATATGACATGGAGCTATGCGAAAACATTCTCCCATGAAAAATATGGTTCTAATCCAATGGATCAAGAAAGCATGGATAAGGATATCATTAATGCTTATGATTATGTATCAAAGATACTTAATCTTCCTTATATTATTCCCACAGGTATCGCGATTAAAGAAGCGAGAAAAGTCTTTGGAGATAATCTTACAAGAGATGGCTTCCATTTGAATGAAATGGGTAGAACTCTCGCGGGATATTTATGGGCATATTATTTCTTAGGTTTAGATAAGGATTTCTCAAAATTTAGACCAAGTGGATATAGCTATGATGATGTGACTGGTCCAGTCACTGAACTTGAATTAAAAGAATTAATGAAGATTGCTAAACAAGTATTATTAGAAAATAAAGGACACAATTTAAATGGTTAAAAAAGAAGCAAAATTATTTAGAAATACGCAATATTTGATTTATTATCCAACAAATTTTGATCCAAATAAGAAATATCCATTATTCTTTCATCTTCATGGTTCAGGTTCACGTGGACGTGATTTTAAAGAATTTGAAGGAAGCACAATATTAAATCAATTAGAAAAAGAGAATACCCCCTTATCTCAAGCAGTATGTGTTTTTCCACAATGTCATGATGATACTTGGTTTGATAACTTTAATGAATTATTGGATTTAGTTAAAGAAATGGTTAATTTACCATTTGTCGATAAAACAAAAGTGACTGGTAGTGGTATCTCGATGGGTGGATATGGAATGTATCAAGTTCTCATGTCTTTACCAGAGTTATTTAATAAAGCCATCATTTGTTGTGGTGGAGGAATGTATTGGAACTCGGGAAGAATCAAAAACATCAAATTTAGAATCTTCCATGGGGAACAAGACACCGCGGTATATCCAGAAGAAGCTAAACGCATGTACGCAAGACTAAAAGAAGCTTGTGCGGATGTGAAATTAACACTATATCCTGAATCCGACCATAACTGCTGGGATAAGACGTATTCAAACATTGACAACTTATCCTGGATAGTGGAATAAAAAAGGCCCACTAATGTGAGTCTTTTATTTTACTTTAATAAAGAGTTAAATGTCCGAGATAAACATACGTTGTAGAAGCAGAAGTGGATTCGAAGTACAGTGAGATGTTATAAACCGTTCCCACACTCACACCTGTTTTTAAGCATACCCATTGATTGGACACTAATGAGGTTGTCTCTATCACTTGATGATAAAAGGAAGAATTTGAACTTGGGGAGGCGTGGTCACCAACAGTAGTTGATGGAGTGGTGTATAAGTATACTCTAAATCTAGATATAGTTGTATTTGGATTGTATAACCAAACCACGACACCATGAGGTGTTATGCCATTGCCGCTATTTAGATCATCTCTTAAGGTAAACCTTGTTTTGCCATAACTGCTTGGTGCTATTCTTAAGCCCATAGTGTAATCATTATCTAACTTATAAGCACTTTCAGCAGTAGTCCAATCTCCTGAACCAGAATTGGCTTGCCAACTACCTGACATATACCATCTTTGCCACACCAATTGGGTGGCTGCGTTTGTGGAGTAATTGCAGCGATCGAAATACATTTCACTTAAAGTGATGCTTCCGTTATTACTTACATAACTGCTAACAGATCCATCAATGGATACGTTATAAATCCTTCCTTGGTCTTTATTTAACGTCCCCCTAATAGTGCCTAAAGAGAATGAAGAACTACCGATATTTCCACTTGTGGAAATGACAATGGCACCAGTGGATTTATTATATGTATATCCAGTAGCGGTCATGGAACTTCCATCAGCTTGAACACTAACCTTGCTTGTATCATCTCCATGGAGAGTGACTAAAACAGGGATATCGTCCTTGCCATACATTGATGCTGCCATTGAAGTTAGAGTGGCGTTACCGAGAGCCGCGATTGTCGCAGTATCTTCTTTTTCGATATAAATATCGTCACTAACAGGAACATAAATTCTCATATGGTCCATAAAGCTTAAAGCATTTTGGCCAACATAACTAGAAGAGATAGTGCTGACATTAAATGTTCTTGTTCTGTAACCTGACCAGAATGATGGGCCTAATACTGAGAAAGGAGATGTGACATTACCAGGTCTAGATGTTGTTCCTTTTTCGGTCCAACAATCGCTTCTCCATTGATAGCCGTCATCTAAGATGATGATTGTGTTCTCTGGCAAATCATTAGTTCTACTATGGAACGCTCTTGTACAAATGAATTTTTTGGCCGTATCATCGACGTAACTGTTCATTAAGTAATAATACGAGTCACACTTATAAAAACCGATGATTGGGTCTAAATGGATTCTTTCATAGGCATCTATATTGTAATAACGACCACGGAAAATAGTTTTGTCGGATTCATAATGGTCATTTTGGCCTTTAACTTTCAAATCTCCTAATAGAGCGTTAGGCACATAAATGTGGAATGTATCAAAGATTTGATCGTATTGTTCGTCGACATATTTATCTGATAAAAATGATTTACTAGCTTTGAAAATATTAAATGCACGGTAAGCATATCCATTCCAGAAACTGCTATCAATAGTTATGACATTGTCATATGTTTCTTGCATAGTTCCTGTTTGTTGAGAGTCACTAGTCCATCTTTGTAATGAAACACCAAAGGCTTCATCGATAGCGATAATAGAACCTACTGGTAAAGTAGATGGAGTAAATCTATTCGTAGATACGTATTTATTTGATATTCCGGAATTGTTTTGCAATCTCTTATTGTAATTAGATGCATCAGTAGCATCCCAATAAGAACAGCCCACTAGACCAGCGTCAATCTCTGTGTAGTTAGATAAGTCATAACTGGCAATTTCGTGGCTTACATACTGGCTATTTGTGATTTGAAGCGGTGTTTTAACTGCGTTATAAACACATTCTGTCGCGGTATTGATATACGATTGATTAATATCGAATGGCTTATAGGCGCAAGGGCTCTTATATAAGTCAATGCCATAAATACTGGATAATAAATCTAAACCTAATAAGAAACGTCCATGAACTATAGACATGTGTTTACCATCTCTTGAAATGGTATCTCCCATATATGAAGATCTCATGTTTTGCACTGCAGTGCCTGCAGGGATGATTCTTTCAAATAGTCCGAGTGGCGCAACTTCGCTTTGATAACAGTCTATAATCGCGTTATACATCTGAATTTGGTCATTATCAAAATAGGAGAAATAATCATAGTATTCTTGATAACTGTAGTCATAAGCCCAAGTTAAGTTCCACATTAGTCTTGGTGTATAATCTAATCTATTTTTCACCGCATTAACTAAGTTAGTTAAGTTGGAATAAGAATCATTTCTTCCAACTTGTGCGGATGCTTGTTGGAAAGTAATAATATCCCACTTTTTAAAGTCTACTATTTGGCCAAGATTTCTATTATCCGCGTAGACCCAATTATCGCCATTCATAGTTCTCATCGAATATGAAGCGGTATCATTGAGAAGGTTATTATAGTGCTTATCAATTGTGCAACTAGCAATATAGGAATCAAAGATATTGAGATTTATACCGTATGACTGCGCAATCCTGGCGGCATAGTAAATCGTATCGTCAGCGAAAGAATTGCCAATCATTAAGACATTCATATCTTGATATGGATATGGATCTTCTGAACATGAATATTTAATTGATAGTGAATTGATATTAATTGATGATTCACTGTCATTTTCTATATAGAAATATGATGGTTTTGATTCATTAAAAGTATATTCAACACCAGCAGTTAATTTTTCTTTTAAGGAATAAATGATTTCGGTGTTATTAATTGACCATCCATAATAAAGTGATAACTCATTACTGGAATCACTTGTGTATTTAATAGATTTAATACCACTTATCTTATTGTTATTTCCTAATTCACTCACAGGATTATAGAAATAGCCGTGGGAGTTGATGGTTTGCCAACCATCGTTATATTTAATAACATTAGACACTTTTAAATCGATTTGATTACCTAAATTAGTTTCCATATAGGCATCTTTTTCATTTGTATATACCTGAGTGTCATTTGAAATTCTTTTATTATTGTTCAAATAAAATTCATAATTTGGTTCATCCGCTTGAAGTTTACTATAGTCTTGATGAACCATGTTAAAACCAATAGCTAAAGCAATTACTAAAGTTGATAATCCAAAAGTAAGTAGTAGTGGTTTATTATTTTTCATAACCTATCTATATTATTAATCTATTCAAAATAAAATAAAAGGCACGAATTAATCGTGCCTTATTGATTTAATTAGATACTAGAAGTATGTAACGTAATCAATGATTGTTTCTTTCGCGTTCTTTTGGACAAAGATTGCAAAATTCTTACGGAATCCTTCTGGCATGCCAACATTCATGTAGTGCCATCCTGCATCACCTGCTGCGTGTGTTTTACCACCAGGCATTTCATAGTCTGTGTGTTGTGTAACACCAGAATTCTTTGGTGTATATGTTGGATAAGCATAAAGACTGATTGTGTATTCAGTGTTTGCTGGAACGTAGTACCAGAATGCAATGGATTCAACTTCAATACCTTGAGCTTCAGCGACTTCTGGTTTGATCATCATTCTAACGTGACCATCACCCCATGGTTTAAGTCTTGTTGCGCTACTTCCAGAAATGTAGTAGTTGGTATTTTTCGTAATTGTGTCGTATCCTGAATTATCTGAATCAGCCCACGTGCCGCTATTATTGTGTTGTCTCTTAAAGATACTTTGTAGTGTTGTAGAATCTTGGTCTTCAATTAATACATTATCTTGAACCAATGTAATATTATCTGATTCAATTTGCGATTTTATTCCGCCATCAATTCCACTCTTTGGAATGGTAATTGTGTTTCTATCATTACTAATCGTGCCTGTCCAATCACCGAATGTAAATCCTTTATAATCACCTGTTGTTCTAATAACAACTGTGTTGCCTGAAATTTCGTAGTCAACCGGTACCATGTCGACGCCACAGTAAGCATAGACATAACCATTTGCTCCAAATGCAACTTTAACTGAAAATTCCTTCACTCCTTCAATGACTGTGTCGACATTAACAGTACCATGATATGACTTTGTAACTAATGATTCTGTTTGTTCATATTTCTTTGGTGGGTCATAGCTTGGAGTTGTTGAAATTGTGATGTCATCGATTGGCATAAAAACATAATCTGTAGCAAAACCTTCATTGTTAATCATGATATTAAAGCCATAAACCGTCTTTGTTGGATCGATATTAATGACAACTTCTTGCCAGCCAGAACCAGTAGCGATAGTGAGATCACCAGAGGAGTTACAACCAACTGTTTGTTTTATTCCAGTACCATAAGTTGTGCTGTTTCTGGTGCCATCTGTCAAAACAAAGTTTTGATAATAGACTTGTGCTCTAATTTTAACATTTGTGGAATTAACACCAGATCCATCTGAGTTGTTACGTCCACTGTGAATCCAGAAAGATAATCTATCGCCTCTACCAAGATTGAATTGTTGGTTTTGATTCCAAACATCTCTGTTCCACATTCTGATCCAGCCTGCTTTTTGGCCTTGTAATAACATGGCTTTTTCACCACCGTGTTTAATGCCGGTTACAAGATTTAAGTAGTTTTTGCTATCATCTTGCATCTTGAAGCCAGAACCCGAAATCCAAGTGCTTGTGCTTGTACCTGCACCGCCGTCAATCCAGTATTCGCCTCTTAAGTTCGAAGCAGTAAATGCTGAAGCTTGTGTTGAATAACCATGGCCTCTATTTGCATAGCTTTCAAAGTCATCAACTAAATAAACTCTATTAAAAGCGACAACGTTTGGAACACCACCGGTTTTTCCGGTTACTTCGAGAGTACTATAGTCAGAAGAAACTCTCCCAGTATATCCAGAACTCAATGCCGGCATGTTAACTGTAAAGTTGCCTTGATAATCAACTTCAATTGTGCCGTTAAATGTTTGATCTTCAACATTCACTGTGACATCGCTTCCGTCTCTTGTGACTGTATAAACTTTTCCATCTGAGCCCATTGCGTTATATGTTGTACCTAACCTATCAACACTATAACCTGCGGCTTCACATGTATACTTGAAGGAAATACTTGTGATTGTTGTTTCAGCAGCGGAGTTACTAATCATAAAATGATTTGGATGTGTTGCGAAAGTGAACATCGCGCCACTAGTAAGTTGTGCTTTAGCTTCATATTGTCTAGCATCGCCAGCAATACCTTCTTGAACAAATAATGTTCCGCCAGAGTAATTGACTGTAATAGAGACTAAGTTGGTAATTCTTCCTGAATAACCAGCATCAGCACTATAGTTATAGACTCTACCAGCTGGAGCTAAAATGAGGTTATCACTGCTATCCTTTTTGGCGAGATAGTAGTTGAGTGTCGGAGCATCAACGCCATCTAAGTCTTGTGTGACGAGTTCTTGATAGTTTTCGTCCAATTCAGAATTAGCAAACTCATCAGCCCCAACAGTAATTGTGTACTCGTCAGCAGCAACCATGTTTTGTCTCGTTTTTCTTGCAAACAAAATTGCAGCAGCGGAGACAGATACGGTTAAAACAGCGGCAAGCGAGCAAAAAATCACTTGTTTTGTCTTCATATAAATCCTCCTAAAGATATATATTTCTACCTTCATTATAGTAAAAAGTACATAAAATTCTTTAAATATTAGATAAACAAATTGGTAAAAATAATAAACAAAATATGTGCGTAACTACCTTATTTTAAATATAAAATACGTAATTAAATGCATTTTCGTAAAAACAAGAAAACTTTTTCCTATTAATAAAAAATGCGGCCGAAATCGCACTTTTCATAATTATGTTTTAATTATTCTTTCATTAAGAATTGTTCAAATTGTTCTGCGAATAAGTTACCTAATAAAACTTCGGATTCTGAATCGTAGTGGGCATCATCTGGACTACCCATTGGTTCTTGATCAGTATGCATACCCGCAGCAATTGTGTCGATATAGAAGTTGTTGTCGCTTTCATTAGCGAAAGCTTGTTTGGCTTCATTGACTTGTTTCCAATATTGCCAGCGTGCAGGATTGTTGTTAATTGCTGCATCAATAAATGGGAAATCCTTATCACCGGATAAACTCTTTAGATCTTCTCTTAAATTTCCAACAAATTCTCTGGTGCTTTCTAGATAGTCTTGATAGTAACCATCCCATGCGTCACCTTCACCCTGCATCCAACACATAGCTTTAATGGTGGGTTTATACCCCATGGATAATAAATTATCCATTTGTTTTTTAATATACTCTATAAATCTACCATACATTGGCGATTTTCTTTTGCGCCAATCATCCTTGAGATTTGAGGCGCCACAAGCATATTTAATGAGGAATAATTTTCCCTCATATTTTTCATGCATTCTTTCGGCTATACCGATCTCTGGTCCAAAGGCCCCTTCGTAGTTGCCTTGACCAAGCATAACTTTGACAAAACCATCATCTTTAGATTTGTTTTGCGAATAATAAACGGTGCCAGATTCTTTGACATCTTTGGTCCAAGAATCAAACGCAATTTTAATGCCTTCATAACCTTTAAGGTATTCATAGTATTTTGAACTGCCCATTGATTTTTGAATACCAGAAGTGTGTGTGCAGCCAACCGCATTGGATTGACCAGAAATAATAACCACATCAACAGGTGTGAGTTCTTTTTTGTGGGTTTTGCACCCAGAAATTGAAAATGCCATAGGAGTTAGTAGTAAAAGTTTAATTAATTTTCTCATAAGTACATATTACGCTTTTTCATTGTAAACATTCATAAATTTTTATAAACACAACCGCTTTCTATATTCAATTGAAAATAGACAAAACCTTTATATTTTGTAAACAAATTCCATCATATTTCTTTAAAAATAGGCAATTGAAGCATTTGTTTTTATGCCCTTTATTTATAAAGAATTGGTTTATTTTTTCCAGTAAACAATTTTGAAATGTTTACGAGATTTTATTATTTGTTTATTAATTAATGTTATGCGTAATATATTCTTTATATTTATAATGAACTTGTCAAAGAGTTTACCTCTCTTTATATATTGCATAATGCAAGAAAGGAATGCCTTATGAAGAATAAGAAAGCACTTGGTATTTTAGCTCTTCTTTTAGCGTCCGGTTTAATTTTGGCTGGTTGTAACAAGAACAATCCAGATAATAGCAGCTCGCAAAATCATAGTAGCAGCGACTATTCTGATGATGACGATTCTTCTTCCTACATTCCTCCAGTTCTAAAAAAATATACAGTTACTTTCAAAGTTGAAGGAGAAGTTGTTCAAACATCTGAAGTCTATGAAGGTGATCTTGCTTTCTATTTAGGCGATACCCCCACAAAGGAAAATCATGGTGAGGTTTTAAGCTATAGATTTAGAGGCTGGGATAGAGATTTGTACACCCCAATTACCGAAGATACAGAATTCAATGCTTTATTCTCTGGATATACTCCTGAGATTAAAATTGGTGATTTTGAAACATACACAAGCAATTCCGAATTGGCGGACAATGGCTGGTACGCTTTAGGTTATAGTTCAGGTGGCTATACCAAAGAAACATCCGCAACCGTTTCATTGAGCAACTTTGCTTCTCAAGGCAATAAGGCTTTAAGATTTGATGGTTGGGCTAACCAAAACGACTATAAGATTTCTCGTGAATTCTCTAAAGAGGAATTATATAACAAGGCTGTCAACGCTTTAAAATTCAGTCTAAAATCTCCAAAATTCTTGACCACTAAAGTTATTTTGCAAGGTCAAATTACTGTTGCCGGTCAAACACAAAACGCTTATTTTTCACATGTTATTAATGTTCCTTCAAACGACTATGTAGATTACATTATTCCATTCGATTCACCTGCTTGGGCCCTATGGGGTGAAGCCGGAAAGTCAATGGTGGAAGTCGCTGACTGGGTTGGATTCCATCAAGATGACGTTATTAACTATTTGACAAGCATCGAATTCTTCTTTAAAGGAAGCGATGGTGCCGGTGGACAAAAGTACTTCTCTTTATTAGATGATGTTTCTTTTGTCACATTAGAAAATCCAAGTCTTGTTATTGATGATGATGTTGAATTATTGGATAAATACTCCGCTAAAACATTTAATGATAAGACTTTAATTCTCGATATTGCTGATAGCGGTGCGGCTACTGCAAGAATTATCGATCTTCCACATCCTATTGAAATTGTTGGTAATGTTACCACAAGTGGTAAAGAAGTTACATTTATTTCAAATGATGGTGGTTCAACTTTAACATATACCGGAAAACTCGTTGATGGTGGACAATCCATTGAATTCGTTTCCGCTTCTAGTAATGAACCTGCTATTGCATCTGAAATTGATGAGATGGACTTCTTGGAAGTTCAAACTGTTGATAACTATGAACAATACACCGAAGACGGACAAGCATATTGCGAAAAATATCCTGATAAAGATGCTAGATATGGCTGCCGTGGTGCTTATTATTCCGAATATTATAAAGGATCTGGCTACACCGAATGGGGTGGAAATGGCTGGAGTCTTTTAGGTGGCGAATACGGCGACCAACTCAAACTTAAAAATGATGGCCAAGGCCACGAATCAAATAATTATCTTTGTGTGAAGAATTCTGCTTCATTTGCGATGAGATATATGCAATGGGGCTTATATGATGGTTCCGCAGAGAAACAGAGTTTCCGTGGATCAACTTTGAGTTTCTGGGCTAGAACCAATGGAAGAATTCCTTCCTTTAAAGTGACCATGTACTCACAATCTAGACCAAGAAATGGCACACAAGATAGCAACATGAGACGTGTTGAAATCACTGATGCCAGCCAAGCTCAAATTGATGATTGGACACATTATGAATTAGAACTCAATCCAAATCTCACTTACTATGGCTTCATGATTACAATGGAAAAGAACAATAGTTCTGATACTTATTTATATATCGATGATGTTGAAGTGTATAACGCAAGTCCATATGCCAAATATATTTCTCCATATCATGTTCCAACTGGAGTTACATATTATGGTAGAGGTTTAGGTGGAGTTAATACTTCTATCGAAATCATTGATGAAACTAACGCTAATTTAATAATTCCTGGATTTAACCAAGTTATTCCAGCCACATATGTTAAAGATGATTATCGCGTCACATTTGATATCAATGGTTTGGCAACTTATGTTGCAGATATTTCCCTTGATCAAAAAACTTTAACTTATGTTTCCTCTTCAAGTACAAATACTTCAATCGCTTCTCTTTTATCTAACTTGAATATGAAGTTAACAAATTATGCAGAGAACGCTGAAACATACACTGAAAATGGTTCGACCATTTACTATGAACACGAAGATGTTGAACAAAGTGGTGCTCGTGGTGCTTATTACATTGATTTGCATAATGGTGGAAATAAGACTTCTCCAGTCGGTGGCGAAGGATGGCAATTACCATCAAGCGCTAGCTCCTTAAGCATTAATACCGCGAATAAAGTTGATGGTAAACAAAGTTTAGCTCTCCAATCCAATAAGAATGGTGATATGAGATTCATGCAATGGGAACTCTATAAAGGCACCGCGAAAGAAATTACTGGTGTTGATACATTCTCCGTTTATTTAAAGAGCAATCGTAACGCTGCAACAATTATTAAGTTACAAGTCTTTAAAGTCAAACAAGTCACAATCGAAACTCAATCTGGAAGTGATTATGTTGTAGAAAAGACTGTTAATATGACCGCAAAACAAGACTGGACTAAGTTCTCTGTCTCTTTAGATGCAAATCAAAAGTATTATGGATTTGCCATCATGATTATGACTGACAATTCTACAACTGGTGTTGTCTATATGGATAAAGCTTATTATTCAAATAATTATGATGACCCAGAGAATAACTTCTATGCTCCAAATGGATTATCACTTAGTGGAAGTCTAGAAACCGGTTCAAAAGCAACACAGATCACCTTCAAAGAAGGTAATGCTTTAGAATTTACATGTGCTGCTTTAGATATGAGTGCTGTTGATGGTACATATGTCATGGAAATGAGTGGCGAAAATCAACTCATAAAAATTACTATTGGTAACTCAGTTATTACTGGTACTTATGAGATTAATAATGAAGGTGCCGTGACTTTAACAATTACCAGCGTCACAGGAGATTTGGCTTCTGAAATTACTGGCGGTACCTTATCGGGATCATTAATTAGTTAGTTTGTTGGTGGATACGATGAAAAAAGCAACATTAGAACAAATCGCAAAAGAATGCGGAGTAACCAAGGGATTAGTGTCCCGTGCTTTAGGTGGCAAAAATAATGTTTCTGATGAAACAAGAGAAAGAATCATTAGAAAAGCCACTGAATTAGGTTATGACACTACAAAATTAAAAGCCTACAAGGTTTCTTCTAACCATGTCCTTTTGATTAGTTCTTCTCGCATCTTATTTAAAGAAGATTTCTGGCAACCAATTATCACATCCATATCTTCAACACTGTCTCGATATAATCTCATCATGGAATACTTTGTATTTGATGAAGATAAAATCGACGATAACTTATTGAAAAAACTACGAGAAACATCCTGTGGTGCATATATTGTTATTCACATTACCACAAAGGCGATTATGGATGTGGTTATTAGCAAGAAAAAACCAACTGTGGTCGTAGATCCTAAAACATTCTATTCCGAAGCCACACAGTTCAAATTCTCAAATTACGATTCAATGTATTTCGCCACTGAAAGATTAATACAACAAGGACATAGAAACATCGCTTTCTATGGAAGTGATTCACACAGCACTTCATTTAGAGAGAGACATGAAGGTTTTATGGCCTGTATGGAAACCCATAAAGACATCGCTATTCCTTATTCATTAATCTTTGATAATAGAGAAAGAAGATTCGCGAATGAAGATTTATTAACTTCCGCGTTAAAGAATAATGATATATCTGCGATTATCTGCGCGAATGACATTATCGCAATAAATGCGATTAAAACCATTAATAGGTTAGGCAAAAATGTTCCTGATGACTATTCAATTATAGGCTTTGACAACATTAAAGCCGGTGAACTAACAATGCCAAAATTATCGACATTCAACATTCCTCGACAAGAAATCGGTGAAGAAGTCGCTAAGTATGTTGCAAACAGCATTAAGTCACACCAAATCAGCTTGTCACAAATCGTCATTAGATGTGACTACATTGAAAGAGACTCAAATAGAGAGATAGGTAAATAATTATGAAACATCAAATTTACGGCAACGAATTAAAAAACATGCCATACGAGGAAAAACCCGCTGGCTGCAATACTCCTTTATGGAGATATTCCAAAAACCCAATTATCGATAGAAATCCTTTTGATAATGTTTCTCGGGTTTTTAATAGCTCAGTCATTCCATATAATGGTGAATTTATCGGTGTCTTTAGAGCGGACACAAATACAGGTGTTCCATATTTATTTGTTGGTCATTCAAAGGATGGCGTTGAATTTAATTTTGAGGTCGATCCAATTATTTTCCATGATAAAGACGGCAATAAAATTAAATTGGATTACGCCTATGACCCACGCTTATTAGAACTTGAAGGTGAATACTATGTCATTTTCTGTACTTCACTTCATGGTCCAACATTAGGTATTGGTAGAACCAAAGACTTTAAATATTTTGAATTATTGGATAATCCATTCCTTCCATTTAACAGAAATGGTGTCTT
>CACZZG010000015.1 GCA_902785645.1 uncultured Erysipelotrichaceae bacterium
TTACGGCATTTATCCGGATCTTTTGAACCATGATAGTTCGCAGTTATCGTCGCAAATCCAGAAACTGCTCCATAAGCAAAATTAAATAATAATTGCGATATTGATCCGGTGACATTAATCGCCGTCACTGCGTCACCACCAACTGTGTACTTTAGTACTAATGAATTAATTAGCCCAAAAGCGCTGGTGATTAAAGAAGATAAAAATAACGGCAAAGAGAAAAAGAAGAGGGCTTTGAAAATGCTGCCCTTTGTGAGGTCCATGGTTTTAAACATGTTTTTAAACGATGGAACGACCGCTACTTCTTCTGCCATAAATAAATATTACTTAAATTGATCGTGTAATTCTTTAATCTTTGAAATTGTCATTTTTGGTTTTCTTTCAAAGGTATAAATACCGTTTTTCTCAATTTCAACATCGGTCAATTGAGTCATACAGAAACCACGAATATCTTTCATCTTCTTGATATATCTTAATTGAGAGGCATATCTATCGAGATATCCTTGTTCATCATGAACTTTACCACCATAACCCCATTCTTTATCTTTGTTAGAATAATCGAAAGCGATTCCGGCAAATTCGGTAAATAGGATTGGTTGGCCTTGATATTTATAATCCGTACTAGCAAACATTGTTTTGCCCCAGCTAGCAATCTTCATATTTTCACCTTTCTTTAAAGGATCAAATGATGGGATTTCTTTGTCGAGATCTTCTTCATATGCTGCGTAGTTATGGAATGTTAATAAATCGCTCTTACAATGTTCCCAACCATCATTACTGACAACAAATCTATCTAAAGACATCGTTTTTACTAAATCATATAGTTTATCAACATATTCTCTCATTTCTGGATATCGATATAAGTCTTGAACACCCCACGATTCATTAAAGATGACATAAGTCATAATACATGGATGAGAGAAATGATCTCTAATTTGTCTTGGAAGTTGTTCTTCATAACGCTTCATGGAGTCATAAGAATACCAATGCGCGGATGGGCATTCTTGCCACATATATAAACCGATAATATCTGCGTAATAGAAGAATAATGGACATTCAATCTTCTCGTGTTTTCTTAGTCCATTGAATCCACATTCACGAATATTATTTAAATCTAAAATGATTTGTTCTTCTGTCGGTGTGGTAATAACGTCTGGGAAATATCCTTGGTCGAGAACAAATTTTAAATAAATATCTTCATCATTCGCGTAGATGTGTCCATCTTTCGCATAGAAAGAAACAAAGCCAAAATAAGATAAAACTTCATCAACGACTTTATTTCCATCTAATAAAGATAATTTCACATCATAAAGATAAGGATTTTCATATGACCATCCTTCCACTTCTTCAAATGGGATTTGATGATCTAATTTATCACAAGAGAAGATTTCATCCTTCAAAGGACTACTTTCACCACGTTTAAAGACCTCAATTCGGTATTTTAAGGAAGATTTAGCTTCAAGATGAATATTTAATAATTTCCTATCAAAATCCCCCTTAAATGCGAAATATTGAATATATTCTTCATTTAAAACTTCTAAATAAACAGGTAAGACAATACCGCTTGTGTCTGTGTAGAAACATTCAAATGGTTTATCTCTCCAAGTTTGTTTACCTCTAATTTGATCAACAGAAGTTGGATCTTTCACTCTTAAGGTAATGTGGTTTTCTCCTTTAACAAGATATTTTGTGATATCCACTTTAAAGGAATCATAACCACCGCGATGTTTAAAAGCTTTTTGACCATTAATAAATAAAAGCGATTCATAATCCACCGCTAAGAAAGTGAGTAGATAAGTTTTGGATAAATCTTCGATATTTAATGTGCGGTGATACCAAACAATATCTACGTGTTTATCAGGAAGATTAATACCACTACTTTTTGCTTGATATGGATATGGGACGTTAATCTTTAGATTTTCTTTCGGGAATGATTTATAGAAGCCTTTATCCATTCCTTCATCTAATTCATCAAATAAGAAATCCCACTTTCCATCTAAAGAAAGATAGTTTTCTCTATAAGCTTGAGGGTTTGGATGACCTTTATGATAACTTTTTGTGTGTAACATATTGTTACCTCCTATTGTGCAGAGAAGTGAGAAATTAATGAATCAACTTTATAAGCTAAAACACCAACTTGACCACTTAATCTTCCAACATTTGCATAGACATCAATAATTACTTCATTATCGAGATAACAAACAATATGGTTGTTCTCAATTTCCATTCTTAATTCATAAGTCACGTTACTCTTTAAAGAAGAATTATATTTGCCAACATCAGTAATGAAGTTGAAATCAACATAGGAAAGTTTAATACCATCATTTTCCACTTTTAACATATAGCCTTGTTCCATATATCCAGGATTGGCTTCTAAATCTGTGGAATTGTTATAGTTATTAACATTAGCTAATAAACCTAAGAAACCGACTTGTTCGAAACCACCTGTTAATTTGAATTTAACCCCAACTTTTGGATCAGTATATTTAGCTTTAGAAATAAATCCGAAAGCATCTGTGGCCACGCTTGTAACTAATGAATTACCACTGAAGTTATGAGTATTTCTTTGAATAAAGTCACCATCTTTATTGAATGTTGATTTTAAATCAAAATCATAATCTGTATTTGTATAAACTGGTTCGAAATCTATTTCATAGAAAGAGATGTCGTCTCCCACATCTACGATTGAGAACCAATATTCTGCATATTTAAGATCTAATGTTGCAACGTTAATATAAACATCACCATTCTTCACTTTAGGAGTATCGCCAGGAACAGTGAATTGTTTAACTTCACCATCATTTAATCTGATACCAATCTTTTTACCAACCATAGAAGCTGGCATTCTTAAAGCAACGTTATATTCACCATCTTCATTTTGTCTCATTAAGTATGTAGCGCGATCTCCTTCTTTTTCTAAGGTCATCATGCCGTTATCAATGATTCTGCTCATGCCTTTTTCACAATAAGAAATACCAGAACCAGAACCATTAAGAATACTTAAATGTTCATTATATCCGTTAGCGAGAATCTTTTTGGAATTATATTCAACACTATCGGATTTACCACCACCGACATTAGAGAAAGCACAATATTGAACATCATCAAACGATGAAGAGACACCAATTTTACCTTTTGTAAATTCACATGCGATGTCATAAGCCTTTTCCATCGTGTCAAAATAAATCGCTGCTTTACCATATCCGTAATTAATACGGAATGTATGTAATACACTTGTGTCATATTCTTTCACTAAATCGATTTCTTTAATAATTTGGTTTTTGCCATCTTTGACTTTGCCTAAAGTAATGGAATTGTCAGCAAAATCTAAATAACCATGGTCTTTTTCACTTTGATAAGCAAAATACATCTTACCTTCACCAATTGTGTTAAATTCCGCGGTAAAAGCGTCTTCATTATGTTCTTTATCAGAGAAATAAATATTTCCACTTTTACTCAATTTACTAGAATCTAATGCACTAAATTCTGGCATTGATGGAGATTGATTGTAATATTGACCATATTCATTAACGGTCATATTTCCGCCATTAAAGGAAAGACGATTGATATTGTAATATCTAAAGCTAGCTGTTCCTTTCATGGAGTGATAGGCAATGTAATAGCTATCCATATCTGGACCTAATACTGTACTGGAGTGACCTAATGCGTGGAAAGCATCTTCTGTCGCCACTAAAGTATTGAGGTTTTCAATATGATAGAAAGATGATGATTTACTGACATCATTGCCTTTTGGAGCGTAGATGTAATTAACACGATATCCAGGTGATAAATAATGTGTACCTGTATAGGTCATGTAATAAGCACCATATCGTTTGAGCATATATGGACCTTCATTCCATCCACCCATATGAGCTTCTTGATAAGCCATGGACCAATCCTTACCATCACTCTTTTCAAAAGAAATGCCTTCTGGACTTAATGATAATTTGTATCCCATGATGGATCCACCACCTGCGGTGTACATATAAGCTTGCTCATCTTGATCAATAAAGAAAGAGCCATCGATGGATTTTTCTATATTATTAGTAATTTTTGTAAAAGGACCTTCTGGAGATTCACTAACGAGAATAAAGTGACCATTACCGCTTGGAGAAGTGACCATATAGAAATAGCCATTATAATAAATAACTTCTGGAGCAAATGGGGTGTTACCGATATCGCTTCCTTGATAACAAACACCTTCTGCTGGACCATTTTTCGCGGTTTCCCAATGAAGCATATCATCACTGGTATAACAACGAACAAAACCACCACCGGTGGTCATATATAGATAATATCTACCATTAAAACGATAAACGAATGGGTCTGCGGCTTCATTACTTCCATGTGCGTTAGGCAAAGAAACTGGATTTTCGTAGTCTTCTTTTAAATCTGGAGTATTTTTTAATTCTTCATCAGGCACGACTTTTTCGCTCCTATTTCCACTTTTTGTACAACCACTAAGCATGGCCATTATTACTAATAATATTGATAATTTTCTTTTCATAACGACTATCTCCCCATTACATAAATTTCATTTAATCTCACTGATTCACTTGATTTAATACAAATGACCATCTCTTTGACTTTGATATCTTCTGGGAAATCATAAGCAAAAGCACTAGAAGGATATATAAAGTTCATATCGGCATTAACAACTTCTTGCGGATAAGAACAACCAAACATTGCATTATTGTTTTTGAAATTAATAAATTCAATCTCTGGAGTCATATAGTTATAGAAAGCACTATTATAAATAAGCAATCCACCAACATCGTATTCTTTATCAAATGTGAGTTGGATATAAGATGTGCCTTCCTTTAAGGTTGCTTCTTTAGCGTCTTCGCCTTTAAGTTGATAATGTTCTACGACATAGTTATCGATTAAAGCTTTATCATTTTCGACATTTTCAGTCGCTATTTGCGCTTTTAATGCGATATTTTCATATCCACTAATGGCTTTTGGCAAAGGTTGAGGAGAATATGTTGGGCCAACTGTATAAGGCGTTCCTTCTTCATCAAAATAGACGCGATCAAAGAATACATCGCGACCGTTGAATGTATCAGGGTTGCCTCTATTCTTCCAACCGTGATAGACAATCATATAATCATCGCCCACTTTAAAGATGGAGTGATGACCTGTTCCAGCGTGGAAACCCGCCCATTGTTGATAGACTTTACTTGATTTACTGCTTAATCCAGCATAGCCAAAGAACAAATTGGACCAGAATCTATCTGGATTATATGGTTTATGGTAATCTCCTAAAGGAGAATCACTAACAGCGTAAGCTACAGTATAGGCTTTTTCATCATAAGCATTCACTGTATATGTTAAATAATACTTATTATTGATTGGACTTTTAATAACACATGGTCCTTCTGCCACCCAGAATCCTCTCATAATTTCCCACTCATACTTAAGGGTAATTTCATTATCAGGTAAATCTGGGGAATCTTTACCAGGTCTCACTAAGACCTTTCTTGTGGACATATCATATGTCACAGGGTCTGACATCTCCATACCAACAATATATTGTTCATATCCAGAATGATAAACTGAGTAATATAGATAAAGCTTATCACCATCGACTAACAATGTTTGATCTAGAGGTGCATAATTTGAAGGGTCGGTTAACCACTTATTAGCCTTTAAATCGATATTATTGCCTTTGGAATCTTTACCGACATAATCGACAAATAATCCTGTCGGAGAATTACTAACTGCGACGTTGAGAGCTCTTTTTCCATCGCTATCATTCGCAGAATAATACATGTAGTATTTATCGTTAAATTTATAGACTTCCACCGCAAAAATACCGCCTTTAACCCAACCTGAGCCAAGGTCATATATATTCATATAACGAGTAAAATGATTAAAGTCTGTCGTGGAATAGCAATCTACGCCATTGCTTCCCACTCTATCTGTGGTGCCATAGATGTAATATGTTCCATCTTCTTCTAAAACGAATGGATCAGGCAAATTCAATCCATGGTTCGAATTATAAAAATATTTATTTAAATCGTATTCTGTGGTTTCGAAATAATCGTTATACACTAAATCACTGGCTTCTGGATATGTTTTATCAATCGAGACACTACTATTGCCCTTAGGATTACAAGAAGCTAACGCTAATAAAGGGATTAAGCATAAAACGAATTTATATTTCATATTTATTCCTTTCTAAACCACGGACCATCAAGTTCTTCTAAATATGAGAACTGTCGATCTTCAACATATGGAAAACCATCTTTATCCCAGAGAAGTTTATCCATCATAAGATGTCTTGTCGCATAGTTATCTTTACTAATGTATGCATGTGCATATATCCAATAATTGCCGGCTTCATCCACTAAAATGGAATTATGTCCTGGGCCTTTCACGTCCTTATTAGCCTTTTTGGAGAAAACAACAATATCACCATAGGTGCTTGTGCCACTAGACAATCTAATATCTTTTTTATCACTATCAATATATGGGCCTAAGATGTTTTTACTTCTTGCAACACGCACGTTGTATGTGGAGTTTTCGCCTTCACAACATGAACCTGTTGAGCCCATGTAATAGTAATATCCATCTTTTTTAAAGATATATGAACCTTCATATTGTGCGCCATCCCATGCACTTGGTTGACCGGCGATTAAGGTTTTATGTTCTTTTTGATAAGCTGGCCCTTTATAACAAGACATGCCATCATTTTCTAATTGAATGACATAAATGCCACGGAAGGAACCGAAGACCATATAAACAGACCCATCATCTTCGACAAATACTTGTGGATCGATAGAATTATTCACACCTAAAGAGTATTCGCTAGCGATCTCACCACTATCAAATAATCTTCCTTTGTCTTCATAAGGACCAGTAATCTTATCAGCTACTGCATAACCAATACCACATGGTCCACCCCAAGAACTTAATGAATAATAATAAATCCATTTGTCTTTTATTTTGATGACATCTGGAGCCCAAATCATTGGGGTTTTACCAGAATAATAGTCATCTCCCCATGTTGGGCGAGAAACAATGACTGATTTATAAATATTCCATTCACAAGCATCTTCACTTTGAAGCATGATGCCACCTGTTCCGAAACAATAAAAATAACCATCATCTCCACGGACCACACTTGGATCGGCGAGGCCGACATTTGTGACTGTTCCGTTTTGTAAAATGGTTACTGGATTAGTATAAGTTCCCCATGAATAATCATCGGGATTAATACTAGAACTAGAAATACTTTCTTCACTTGATGAAGAAACGTGTTTACATGCACTTAAGCTAAAAACTAATGCTGGAATAAGGAATAGAGCTAATTTGTTCATAAAAAGCTCCTATTCGATTGTTTCACAACTATTGTTATCAAATACTTTGATTAATGATTTATCTAAAGTTAATTTAACTTGTTCGTGTGGTTTGACTAATGTGCCGGTGGAAATCTTGGCGATGACATCCGCACCATTCCATTCAGCGTGAAGCAATAATTCGGTACCCATAAGTTCGACGACACCGGTTGTAACTTCAAATCCTTTAGTCTTATTCTTTGAGGTGAACTCATCATCGAGATGGATGTGTTCTGGACGGACACCAATCTTAATGCTATGAGGTCCTTTTAAGGCTTCATTAAATGCGGCTAATAATTTTTCGGCTAAATCGCGTAATTCATTAATGTCGTATGTTTGAACCTTATGAGATTTCTTTTTAGCCTTAATTTCTTTCTTATTCTTTCCATAGGAAAGCACTTGGGCTTCTTTTTCTTTATTTTCGTTAAATGCTCCAAAGACCATCGCACTATGTAAGGAAGCGATATCTCTTTCATTTAATTTATTTGGTTTGGCTAATAATCTAAGCAAATGCTTAATACCTTTACGATATTTAGAATTATCGCCTTGTTCAATGAGCATAGCGATTTCATCAACACCTTCGATTAAGTTATCTTTTTCTTCTTGTAAAGAACCTTCTAAGATTTGACGTAACGCTGGTAAGGCTTCGTTGACTGCTTGAGGATCATTAACTACAGGAACAATATTTTCATTGAGATATGCTAAAGCATTTTCAAAACTCTTATCATTGATAACTGATAAGATTCTTTCGGTATCTTTAACTTTAAATTCAAAGAATTTATCGTGTTTTTCAACGAATTCTTTACCTAAATCAACAGTATAACCATCTTGGAAGATGACTTTACCACCATTATATGTTCCATCGAAGATGTTCATTGCAGGTGAACCGATGAATGTGGCAACGAAAATATTTCTTGGATTATGGTAAACCTCTTGAGGTGTACCGATTTGTTGGACCCAACCTTTGGACATGACAACAATCTTTGTGGCCATGGTCATAGCTT
The DNA here is from genome assembly GCA_902785645.1 of uncultured Erysipelotrichaceae bacterium. Lineage (GTDB taxonomy): Bacteria > Bacillota_I > Bacilli_A > RFN20 > CAG-826 > RUG13091. The sequence continues at coordinate 8,345 of CACZZG010000015.1, forward strand.
CAGTTTGGTCGTGAGTAACATAGATGGATGTGGCACCAATCTTTTCATGTAATGAAACGATTTCACTTCTCATTTGGACTCTGAGTTTGGCGTCTAAGTTAGATAATGGTTCATCCATTAAGAACAATTTTGCATCTCTAACAATCGCTCTACCTAAAGCGACACGTTGCATTTGACCACCAGATAATTCTTTTGGTCTTCTATCGAGATATGGACCAAGGTCCAAAATACGTGCAGCATTAAAGACTTTTCTTCTAATTTCCTCTTTGGTCATGCGGTGCTTTTGTTTCACCACTTCACCATTTGGATCAACGATTTCGCAATTTTCATTAAGTGAATAACCTTTATTGGCTAATTCTTGAACAAATCCTTCATTTTCTTGTTCTAATTGAGAAATAATATTGTCTTTTCTTGCTTCAATATCATCTTGGCTAAGGAACTTATATCTCACGATAATCTTACTGGCTCTATCAGAGATATCGTATTTTGTGGAGAAATATTCAAATTGCTTACCAAAATTGATTGTTCTGTCTTGGCTGTCTTGTATGGATTTTTCTAAATCCGCACTTGGAACAGTCTTTAATAAATTAATGACTTCGTTATTAGCGATAACACGATATTCCTTTTTAGGACCATAAATCTTACGAATCTTTAATGGGAAAGCGATGTTATCATAAACGGTCATATTTGGGTACAAAGCATAGCTTTGGAAGACCATAGAAATGTCTCTGTCTTTACTTTGTAAATAGTTTGATAAAACTTTATCAATATATAAATAACCAGTTGTAATATCTTCTAGGCCAGCGATCATTCTTAAAGTTGTGGATTTACCACATCCAGAAGGACCGACTAAAACGATAAAGTCATGAGCTTCAATATCCAAATTGAAATCAAAGACGGCTTGAACGCCATTTGGATAGACTTTATTGATGTTTTTTAAGCTGACGAAAGAATCGATATTACCACTTTCAACTTTGTTGTTGTGGATTTTTAACAATTGTCTGGCTTCGCTAGGAGTAACTTCAATAGAACCATCTAATGGAGTATTGGGTTCACCATATTTTTCTATTAATTCTTGTTTTCTCATAATTAGATCAACTCCTAACCTTTAATACCTGCAGAACTCATACCTTCAATAATCTTGTTTTGAGCGATTAAATAAACCACTAAAACTGGAAGAACAGCAATAACACCACCTGCTAAAGCGGAACCAACTTGGTCAGCGGCTTTACTGTTGTTAACGACATAAGCCATACCAACTTGTAATGTCCATAACTTCATGTTTGCTTCGGTGCTTCCTGGATATAACATTTGTGGCCAAACTAAGTCATTCCAACCACCCATAAATCCGAATAGACCTTGGACGAATAAAACTGTTTTTCCTAAAGGAAGAATGATTTTGAAGAATATTTGGATATCACTATATCCATCCATCTTCGCCGATTCCACTAAATCCTTTGGAATACCAGCAAAGAAGGTTTTAATTAAATACATGCCATAAATACCACCTAAACCAGGGATAATTAAGGCCAATATGGACTTATTCAGTCCCCACGAATAAATATTCGTTAAGTTACCAATTGTTGTCGCGGCGCCTGGAATAACCATGGATCCGATACAAATCGCGAAAATAAGATTTCTATATTTGAAATCAATAAAGACGAATGCATACGCGGCTAAAGAGGCAACTAATAAATAGATTAATGTTCCACCGATTGCGGAGAAACAAGAGTTCATAATCCAATAGCCAAATTGATATGTTTGAACACTTGGTTGTTGAACTTCTTTTCCATCAACTGTTGGAATCTTACCCGCTAAAATCCATTCGAATTGTTCAATGGTATAACCACTATGTGGGAAGATAATTTGACCTGGATAGGTCATCGCGTCTTGTGCGGAACGGAAAGCACCGGTGAAAAGAATGATAAATGGTGAAATCCAAACAGCACAGAAGACAAATAAAATGATGAAGGAAACAATCTTAAAGACTGGAACCCTTCTCCTATCTTTAATTTGGGTACCACTACGACTGAGTGAGTTAAAAGAGCCTAACGTGAGATTGCGTTCCATTTTTCAAAGCTCCTTGAAATTGTGTTTCCAGTCTTTCTATCACGTGTTAAGTACATTTGAATACCACTGATAGTACCGACGATTAAAGCAAAGACAACACTGGCGGCAGCAGCAAGGCCATAATAGTTCGCCTTTAAGTCAGCGGCGGCATTGCCATCACCAGCGATGATCGATTGAATAAAGTAAATTAATGTGGATGTCGCTACACCACCAGGTTGAGCGGCATATTTAGTGACAAGTGGATGGGCCAAAACATAGTTTTGTCCATATAATCCCATATAACCAATGATGGTTGTGAATAAACACAAGACGATTTGTGGTTTGATATTTGGGACTGTGACTTTAATAGCTTTCTTAAAGGTATTACAACCATCCATTCCTGCAGCTTCATATAAAGCTTTAGGAACGTTTTGCAAACCGGCGGAAAGAATGAGGAAGTTTCCTCCCCAACCACCCCAGAAACACATGAGGTAGATAACGACCCACATCCAAGAGACATTAACACTAGCGCCGAAAATGTGGAATTCAGGCCAGAATTGCACTGGAAAGTCGATTTTACCAATAGTATTTGGGAATAGTTCCGCTAATAGACCATGCTGCACTTTTGCGTTGAACAAAAGCGTAAATATTGAGCCGGCAGCGGTTAATGGGACGATGGATGGCATATAAACCAAGCATCTGAATACTTTATATCCCGGAGGCTTTTGGTTGATGAAAATGGCTAAAATCAAAGGAATGAGAATGGCCATTGGCACCATTAAGATAGCAAATATGATTGTGTGCCAGAAAGATCTCCAGAATGATTCATAAATTAATGGTTTGAATTTTGGATCAAAGAGCATCTTGTAGTATCTGAAATTATTCCATACTTCTCTTCCTGGGTGATCGTATTTGAAATTAGTTAAGGAAATATGAATTCCATAAAATAAAGGGACAACGAAGAATGTGATGAAACATGCTAGGAAGACACCTAGGAATAAAACTGCCATTCCATATTTAGATAGAAACGCTTTCAAACGCGATTCTCTCTTGGCGTATTCTTCTAGTCTAATTGTTTGATTCATATTGTCCCTTTTAAATTTTATTTAAATGTTGAAGTTAAAATTACATTTCTTCTGCTTCGTAAAGCATATCTAATGCTGCTTGAGCGGAAACAACTGTTTCGTTGAGTTTTGTATCAGCATCAGCAAGTGTACATGCTCCTGCTCTCATTAAGTCTTGGACTGATAAGACACTGTTTGCTACAGCATTAAAGATTGTGGTTTCGTATGGATGGGATTCCATAGCGATAATGTTTTCTGGATTGCCTAAAGCTTGTAATGTGAGGTTTGTTGCTTCGTATTTCTTGTATTCTGATGAAGCATAAACGTTTTTCCAAGCTGGGATGTGACCTGATGAACACCAGTTAGCTAAGTTATAAGCTTCCATAGTTTCACCATCAATTTTGAATTCACCCTTACCTTGGAGATACCAGTTCATGAATTCGATACATGCAGCGGCGACATTGATGTCTGTGCAGTGTTTTGTTAAAGCCATAATATGACCATTACCATACCACTTGTGAGCGTTTGGTGAAGATTCATCTAATGACCACCATCCATCTGGGTGCATTGGAACATATGGTGTTCCGTATTTGTCGACGTCTTCTTGTGTGACGTGTAAGGATGGATTGACTGTCTTTAAATCACTATTGTTATACATTGGTTCATAGGATTGGGAAGCCCACCATGGACCTTCGTTGAACATAACAACTTTACCAGCAGGGAAGAATTCTGTGTTGGTACCATTTGAGAAATAACCTTTTTGCCAGTTATTAACTTGATCTGTGATGTATGTTTTGAAACCTTCGTTATTTTGGAAGGTGATTGTTTTGCCATCTTCACTGGTCATTGAACCACCATTGGCATATAAAGCGGATAAGCCATCTGGATCGGTTGATTGATAACAGCTTGGTGCGAAATCAAAAGAAGAATCAGCCTTAAACCATGCATGGTCTTGACCTTTTGTGATGTTTCTGGTCCATAAATTACCAGCATCATATGTGTCTTTTAAATCTTTTAATAATTTTTGATATTCAGCATGGCTCTTTGGAATTGCTCTTGTATTGCCATCAAAACCTAAATTGTTCTTTAAGATGATGTCAGTACGGAAGTTAGTAACGAATCCATGAGCATCCACTGGGACTGCGAAACGCACGCCATTAAATTTGGTAACACGGTCGATGTTTTCATAGATTTGTGTAAAGTCTAAATCACAGCCGAGTTCTTTTAATTGATCATCATATAAAGGATATAAATAACCTTTATTTGCGTATGTTGCGGTCTTTTCATTGTGCATGAAACACATATCTGGGAAGCTGTCGAAGTCGTTCTTCCAGGTTGTTTCTAATGCTGGATAATAGTCAGCGTGAGCTTGGCTAACCAATTTGATGTAAATTTGGCCGGAATATTCATCGTTAAATTTTTCGATTAATTTTTTGTGAATAGTTAAGTCTGGATCACCAATAATTGACCACATTGTTAATTCAACGTTATCGAAGATGATGTTGCCTTCGTCATCATATTCTAATTCGCCATCAAAGGATGGTCTTACGTTAATGTCTTCGCTTTCGCCTCCACTTCTACTACAGCCAACTAGTGACATGCCTAAAGCAGCGATACTCGCCAACAAGGTAAAAGCCGTTGTTTTAAATTTCATTATGTTGTCCTCCAAACACATACGAAATGTGCTTTTATATAATTATAATAATCAGTTTAACTGATAAAGATACATCATTAAAATTAATGATTAGACTGAAGTTTCGTCTTTCTCGTCGTAATCCGGTTCATCAAGTAAAGTCACATCAACAGTCATGGTCTTAAAAATTAAATCAGTAAGACTGCGCTTTTCGTGAGTGAACAACATGAAGATTCCGTTCGCTGCAGCTAAAACAAATATAATTATAATTATATTCAAGAAAGTAATATCCCAAGATCCAAGGGTTATAAATGGTAGATAAAGCACCAATGAAGAACCATTGAATGGAGGTAATAACGCTAAGAAGAAAGCGATAAAGATATTGGATAATGCGGCAAAGATGCTTCTAATGGCGAACTTCCACCACTCGACTTCTGACTTGTCGATATTAATAACACCGAGTCGTAAGAAGATCTTTCCAAATGAACGACCATCTTTAAATATCATCATCGGTAAGAACACCGCGATGTAATAAGCGATAAATATCGAAAGCATTAAGGTGATATCCATCGTTTGGGTAATGGTTTGACGGTATTTAAGGTAATTATGGTAATGTCCGTTTTGATATGATGGGGCGTTGAAAACTAAGTTTTCGATATCAGTGAGCATTCCGCTATAGAAATTAACAAAGTTATCATAGTTAGCCCTATTGCTACCTTCCGCTCTAACAAGGAATTTATAAATGTCATTTGCGACTTCTGGTTTTAAATATGGAAGCGCACTATCATCTGAAGAATAAACAAATTTCAAAGTGTCATATTTTGCCACTCTATTCTTAAAGAATGAAATGAAATAGGAAGTTGGGGTTTTTCCACCCAAATCCACTAAATCATTATTTTCATTATGTTTGGGGACGTATTTGATAAAGAATTGAGAAATATAATCGTTATCAAAACTCGCTTCCGTAAAACTATCAGCGTAGAAAGTACCAACATAAGTTGATTTCAATTTATCTAAAGGATTTTCCAAGAATTCAGGGGATTCAGCACTATCTTTGGTGTAACTCATTAATATTTGATGAATCATCATCTTCGTGGATAGATCTTCATTATCTGCAAGAGAATGATTATCTCTATTGAGATATTCACCAGCATGAGCGTCAATAAGCAAATCTTGATAATATGTTATTTCTGATTCATAGTTTGCGTAGTTTTGCTTATAGGCACTATTATTATCGACAATCGCTTTTCCGCCTAAGAATAATAAATAAGAAACAATAGCGACCAAAAATAAGTCGATAAAATATGATAAAAAATGCATGCTTCTTTTGGCAGGAGCTGCACGAGAAAGCAAATCGCTTACACCCCTAAAAGGGTTCTTGTCTGGGCCATTTCTCATGTTAATATCTTAAAATTATTTAAATAAATATGCAACGAATAAGAAAAAAGGGCAAATGCCCTTTTCTTATTGTTTGCTAATTGAACTATTCTTCGTAATAAATTTCACCAGAATGATCAGTTGAATCATAATCAGCTAATCTTGGTGTAACACCTTGCATTTGTGCGGCAATAGCTGTTGCATCGGTTGTGTAAGAATATTCTTTATATGTAACAACAGAGTTGAATTGGAAGAATCCTGGAACAAATCCACGACCATCGCCAGCACCGAATAAATCGGCATAGCCTTCAAGTGTGAACATATAAACTTCTTTAGCGGATTCGCCTTCACCATAGCCTAAGAACATATGAATGTTACGGCCTTGAACGACAGTTGTTAATGTGAAGAATTCGTTGTAATTAATAGCAGTCTTTTTAATAAAGACGTTTTCTTTGTGTCTATTTAATGATGGTTGACTATCCCAACCATAAACACCATTAGCGATTTCACAATAACCAAAGTCTGTCCAGTTTGCGACACCATCAGTAACTCTATTCATTGGTCCATCTAAGAAGATTAATGCAAAGTTTTGTGTTACATCACCATCATCGACTTGTTTGAATGCCATACCAAATTTTGGCCATGATTCACCATCGCTAACAGAGTTAACGGCGATTTTGGCTTTAGCCATAAAGCTTGTGGATGGTTCTTGGTTAAAGATTAAGAAGTCACTTGTTCCACCGAGGGTTTGAACGATACCACCATCTTCTGGTAATTCTTTAGACATATCGTTTTCTGCATTAATTTCAGAATATTGTCTATTGAAGAAGATGTCTTTAACTGAAACTTCAAATGTACATGATTTTGTAGGATCAGCTTGAGATGTAACTGTAATTGTTGAACTTTTATTAGCGGTTAAAGCCTTTAAAAGCGCACCAGTAACTTGCACTACTGAAGGATTAGAGGATGTAATAGTTACTTTCTTTTCCTTAGAAGATAAGGCTTTAAAACCTGTTAATTTGTAATAGGAAGAAGCAGAAACTTGTTCACCGCGTTTTAATTCAACACTATCTTTTGTCGCTACTAATGATTTAATTGGGGAGTCAGGATTTTCTCCGGATTCTTGTTGGCCGCCACTACCTTGGCCACTATTACCACCTTTATTTGTATTACATGCGGTCATACCTAAAGCAAATAAAAGTAAGGTAAGAGGAATTAATTTGATTTTCTTCATGCGAAAACCTCCATTTTGTTTTGATGATTTTATTTTACTGTTCAAAAATTTATTTTGAAATAGACGGATGAAAAACTAAATTATCTTAATTTTATAAAAATTAAAGACCACTAATCATTAAAATTAATGGTCTATTAATACGCACTTGTGGATTTCTGATATCGATATATCTTCTTTTGACTTAATCAATAATTCACACCAAGCAATGCATCGATCTGCAGTCTTATCATC
>CACZZG010000016.1 GCA_902785645.1 uncultured Erysipelotrichaceae bacterium
GGATGTTAATCAACAATTATCAATTTTGGAAGACTTATTCTTTGATGGTCAATTCTTAAAGGTTTATCACGACGCAAACGCAATCTATCGTCGTAACCACGTTGAGGAATCAAACACTAATGTCGCAAAATAATATTATCTATTTAGATAATGCCGCTACAACAGTCGTAAATAGTGAAGTTTTGGAAGCCTATAACAAGGCCAAGAAACTCTATTTTGCTAATCCTTCTAGTATTCATATTCCAGGCCAAGAAGCAAATAGATTATTAGAAAAAGCTAGAGCGCAAATTCTTTCTTTATTAGGTGTTAATGATTATGACTGCATCTTTACTAGTGGCGCAACAGAAGCTAATAATTTAGCAATAAAAGGTTATTGCTTAAAACACTCTAATAGAGGCAAACATATTATTACCACAAACATTGAACACCCTTCTGTTTTGGAAGCTTTTAAACAATTAGAAGAAACTTTTGGATTCGAAGTAACATACTTACCAGTAAATAAAAATGGTGTAGTGGAAATCGATTCACTTAAATCTTGTTTAAGAAAAGACACAATCTTAGTTTCTGTTATGGCCGTTAATAATGAAATTGGTTCGATTAATAATATTCATGAGATTTCACTTTTATTAAAGAACTATCCAACAACAGTTTTTCATGTCGATGTGACACAAGGCATTGGAAAGATTAAACTCCCTTATTCCGATATTGATATGTTCTCTTTTTCTGGTCACAAAATCCATGGATTGAATAGTTCTGGAGCCTTAATCAAAAAACACAAAATTGAACTGTTACCTCTTCTTTCTGGCGGCGGTCAAGAATACGGAATTAGAAGTGGCACAAACGATGTCGCTCTTGCTGTTTCATTAGCTAAAGCATTACGTTTAGAAATTGAAAAAATCGACGAAAACTACGCAAAAGTTAAGGTTTTTGCTGAGTTTTTGCTTAAATATCTATCAGAAAACAAAGATTTATACGAAGTCAATAGTGGTGAAAATCCGTATATAGTTAATTTCTCTTTACTTAACAAAAAAGCCTCAGTTTTAGTGGAAGCATTATCTAGTAATGGTGTAATGGTTTCTTCTACATCTGCATGCCACGCGAAAGAAGAACCAATTAGTTATGTCGTTAAGGCATTAGGCAAAAGCGATCAACTAGCGCACAATACTGTTCGTGTTAGTTTTTCCCACACGAATACTTTAGATGATGTTAAGGGATTAGTTACTACTTTGGATCGTCTAATAAAGGAGCTAAAATAATATGATTAAATATGATCACATTATGGTTCGCTTTGGTGAACTATCCACAAAAGGAAAAAACAAGATTGATTTCATTCGTGTTTTATTCCATAACATCCAAAGAGCGGTTAAAGATTTTTCTGCTTTAGAAATAAAAATGCGTCATGACCATATCTATATCACTTTAAATGATGTTGATTACAAACCGGTGATTGAAAGACTTCAAGATGTCAGTGGCATACAAGGTTTGTCCCTAGTTTATAAAGCTGAAGATAGGGATATCGAAAATATTAAAAAAGTTTCTTTAGAGCTAATTGATCAAGAAGAAGGCAAAACCTTTAAAGTAAAAGTCAAAAGAACGGATAAAACTTACCCATTTATTTCTGATCAAATTACTCGCCTTGTTGCTGGACATATTCTAAAGAATAGAGGGGATAAATTATCTGTTGATGTTCATAATCCGGATATCTTACTTTCTATTGAAGTTAGAGAAGAAGCTGCTTATATCTTTTCTCACACATTCCCTGGCGCTGGTGGATACCCATTAGGTGTCGGTGGAAAAAGTATGCATATGCTTTCTGGTGGCATTGATTCACCTGTTGCGGCATATTTATTAATGAAACGTGGCGTTTCTATTGAATGCATTCATTTCGCTAGCCCCCCATACACACAAGCGGGCGTGATATATAAATTAGAAGATTTACTAAAAGTATTAAATAAATACCAAGGCAAAATTAGACTCCATATCATTCCATTCACTAAAATCCAAGAAGCCATCTATGACCATTGTCCAGAGAGCTATTGTATTACGATGATGAGAAGAATGATGTTCCGTTTAGCGGATCGTCTGGCAAAGATGAGAAAATGTCCAGTCATATCCAGTGGTGAATCGGTGGGTCAAGTTGCTTCACAAACACTTCAATCAATGAGAGTCATTAATGAAGTGACAAACATGCCGATTATTAGACCATGCGCGACAATGGATAAAACTGATATTATTGCGACATCAATTAAAATAGGGACTTATGATATTTCCATTAGACCATTTATTGATTGCTGCACAATATTTACTCCAAAAAGTCCAAAGACTGCACCTCATCTTGATGAAGTGAAAAAGTTCGAAGAAGAATTTGACTATGAACCATTATTAAAAGAAGCACTTAGTAATGTTGAAGTGAAATTCATCTCGGATGAAGAAGATAAAAAAGAAGACTTATTATAAGAAAAAAAGTCAGGTTCATTCCTGACTTTCTTATATTAATAAGAATGATTATTTCGCATTCTTTTTAGCAAGTTTGACTAAGTCTGCAAAAGCAGCTGGGTCATTGATTGCTAATTCAGATAACATCTTACGGTTGACTTGAACGTTAGCTTGTTTTAAACCGAACATAAATTTGCTATAAGAAATATCGTTCATTCTGCAAGCGGCGTTGATACGTCTGATCCATAATTTGCGGTAGTCGCTTTTTAATTTACGACGATCATTGTAAGCATAGCTTAAGCTATGTAACACTTGTTCTTTAGCGGTTTTAAAGAGTAAGTGTTTGCTTCCGAAGTAACCGGAAGCCATCTTTAAGATTTTTTTACGACGTGCACGTGTAACTGTGCCACCTTTAACTCTAGCCATTAACGGTTACCTCCTTACTTGATGATGAGAAACTTAATTCTCTTGTAATCAGTGTGGTGAACTGATGCACTCTTCATTAAGTGTCTCTTTTGTTTTGTTGTTTTGTGTGGGGCTAAATGTGATACATAAGCGTGGTGTCTTGTGACTTTGCCACTGCCTGTGACCTTAATTCTTTTCATAAGGCCTCTTTTACTTTTCATTTTAGGCATAAATGTTTCCTCCTACTTTCTCTTTGGCGCAAGTATTGCAATCATCCATCTACCGTCCATGCTGGATGGTTTTTCGATGGTGCAATATTCGCTTAATGATGCAATGAATTTATCCATCACTTCTTGACCAACTTCTAAGTGGGTCATTTGTCTACCACGGAATCTAACGCCGACCTTGACTTTGTTTCCATCTTGAAGGAATTTAATCGCAGCGCGACCTTTAGTTTCCATATCGTGAGCTCCAATTTGTGGAGTTAATTGAATTTCTTTAATTTCCACGACATGTTGGTTTTTCTTGGCTTCTTTAGCTTTCTTTTGTTGTTCAAAACGGTATTTGCCATAGTTGATGATTTTGCACACTGGTGGCTGAGCGTTTGGCGCGACACAGAGTAAATCTAAGTCGTATTCGTTAGCCTTTAATTGTGCTTCTCTTGATGACATTGTTCCTAATTGTTCTCCAGAAGGACCAATTAATAATACGGTAGGGAAACGAACTAATTCGTTTACCAAGTCTTTGTTTTGATTGTTTGGCTTTTTAGAATTGCCAGAGAAATTGTTAGTGACGATAAATATCAACTCCTTTTTGTCAAAAAAACGGATGCTAGCATGCACCCGTTAACTATCTTAACCCCTAAGATGTAGCGTTAGCCAACCAACTTATGTCGGTCTGGCGAGAAGCGGGTGCCTCTGCTTTCTACCTATTTATTTGCGTGATAAATCTTATCATTATAAATGATATGTGTCAACACAAAATAAAAGCCCCAAAGGGGCTTCTATAAATTATTTCATTAATTTAATTTCTTCATCGATCATCGCAATGAAGTCATTGACCTTCACAGTGATTTGATCTTTCTGTCCATATTTACGATATGTGACAGTTTCATCGTCTCTTTCGTGATCTCCAAGAACGATGGTGTATGGAATCTTTTTCATTTGTGCGTTTCTCATGCGGTAGCCGAGTTTATCATTGCTATCATCGAGTTCCACACGAAGTCCATGATCTTTCATTTCTTGGTATAACTTTTGCGCGTATTCAAGATGGAAATTGTTATTCACTGGTAATAAGGCGATTTGCACAGGAGCAAGCCAGCTTGGGAATGCACCTGCGTAGTTTTCAGTAATAATACCAATAAATCTTTCAATTGAACCAAAGCATGCGCGGTGGAGCATGACTGGACGTTTCTTTTCACCATCAGAATCGATGTAGTAACAATCAAATCTTTCTGGTAAGTTCATATCAAGTTGGACAGTGCCACATTGCCAGATACGTCCCATGGAGTCTTTAAGTTTAAAGTCTAATTTAGGACCATAGAACGCTCCGTCACCTGGATTGATTTTGAATTCATGTCCGCTATTACGACAGACACTTTCCAAAATTGCTTCAGATTTATTCCAGATGTTAATGTCACCGATATAATCCTTTTCTGGACGAGTTGATAATTCAATTTTGTAGTCTAAACCGAAAATGGAATAAACCTCGTCATAAAGTTTTAAGATCGAGATGATTTCATCTTCAATTTGATCGTCTCTAACGAAGGTGTGAGCATCATCTTGAGTAAAGCTTCTAACACGGAACAAACCATTTAATGCGCCGCTAGCTTCATGTCTATGAACGTGGCCGAGTTCAGCATAGCGTAATGGCAAATCTTTATATGAATGTAAAGAATTCTTGTAAACAAGAATAGCGCCTGGACAGTTCATTGGTTTAACAGCGAATTCTTTTTCATCGATTTCGGTCGTATACATATTGTCTTTGTAATGTTCCCAGTGACCTGAGGTAATCCAAAGCTCTTTTGATAACATGATTGGAGTGTCAATTAAGAGGTAATCATACTTTCTATGGATTCTCTTCCACATGTTTTCAATTTCGGTTCTAACAATCATTCCATTAGGGAGCCAGAATGGGAAACCAGGACCATATTCACTAAGCATAAATAGGTTAAGTTGTTTGCCTAATAAACGGTGGTCTCTTTTCTTTCTTTCTTCGATTAAAGTGAGGTAGTTATTGAGCTCTTCCGCACTAAACCAAGAAGTTCCATAAATACGAACTAATTGCTTGTTTTTGCTATCGCCTCTCCAGTATGCACCAGCGAGTGAAAGCAATTTAAAATGTTTAATTTGGCCTGTGGACATAATGTGTGGTCCGCGGCATAAATCAACAAATTTACCTTGAGTAAATGTGGTGATGTCTTCGTCAATTCCTTCAATAAGTTCAATCTTATATGGATTGTTTTTAAAGACTTCTAATGCTTCTTTTTTGCTTAAAACTTGTCTAACAATCTTTTCGTCTTTGCTAGCAAGTTCATGCATTTTCTTTTCGATTTTTGCTAAATCTTCTTCGACAATTGGTTCTTTAAAATCAATGTCATAATAGAAACCATTTTCAATTGCTGGACCAAATCCAAATAGTGCATCTGGATATAGTTCTTGAATTGCTTCAGCGAGTAAGTGAGAAGTGGAATGGTTTAAAACTTCTAACGCTTCTTTGCTGGATTTTTCCATTTCAATAATGGATCCATCGTGTTGTTGTACTTTCATAATGTTCTTCTTTCTCCACAATACAGTAGTGGGCTTATTTGTATTCTTATATAAATCAATAATAAATTATTGAAGCATATCAATGAGATCTCTTAAACCGTGTGTATGTTCATGTTCCATTTGCACAGCTTCTTCGATTGGTAAATCAATAATTTTACCTGCTCTAATACCAATAATACGGCTTCCAACTTTTTCATCTAAGGCAATGCTTATACTTCTTGCACCCATTCTGGCTGCTAAGACTCTATCTTCTGCGGTTGGTGAACCACCTCTTTGTAAACGACCGAGAACTTCAGTTCTGGTATCGAAACCAGTTTCTTTTTCAATCTTTTTCGCTAACTCATTAATATCTAATAAGTTTTCACTGACTAAGATAATGGCGTGGCTCTTATTTTGTGCTTTCATCTTTCTTAATTTGCGGAACAATACTTCCTCTTTAAGTGGATGTTCAACACAGATAACGCCTTCTGCGCCTTCTGCTAAAGCAGCATACATAGCTAAGTCACCACAGTGACGGCCCATAACTTCAATAAGTGAGCAGCGTTGGTGGGAACCGGATGTGTCTTTGAGTTTGTCGACACATTCACAAATTGTATTTAAGGCTGTTGAGAAGCCAATTGTTTGTTCTGTTGATCCGACATCGTTATCGATTGTGCCAGGGATACCAATAACTTTAATACCGTTTTTTGCTAAATCATTTAGACCTCTGAATGTACCGTCTCCACCGATACCGACGAGGACATCGATTTCAAAGTCCTTTAATATGTTAGCAGCACGTTCGGAAACTTCTGGTTGCTTAAATTCTGGTAAACGAGCACTTCTAATAATAGTGCCGCCACGATTGATGATGTCTTGTGTAAAGTCTTTATTAACTTGTTCGATTTGTCCTTCAACTAGACCTCTTAGACCATCATAGACAACATACATGTCTTTGCCGTTATATAATCCGGCTCTAATCACGGCTCTTAAGCAAGCATTCATGCCTGGTGCATCGCCGCCGCTGGTTAGCACTGCAATTTTTTTAATCATATCTTTCAACTCCAATATGTTTAACTGCCATTGTCTATTAGCAATTTTTATAAAATTACTACAAAACAATGATACAGGTCTATTTTACACTTTTTTTCTTCAATTTTTACATTTTTCTTCAAATACATTGATTTATCCACAAAATGCATTGTGGAAAAAGGGGTATTTTAATGTAGATTAGTAGGAATATTTATATTTTATATAAATGCGTATATACGCTATGTGGATAATTTTATCCCCAATTTTTAGATTTCTTTTTCATATTGAAAAGAGTGTTTTATTACTTCATAATTGACGCACAAAGTTGGTGAAAACATGGTTATATTATCAGAAAACGATTACTTGGATGTGAAGTTAAAATCCCTTATAGCAGACTACGACAACGAGACTATAAGTAATTTATATCAACCGATTATCGGTTATGCTGCATTAGCGGTTTATTTCACATTAGTTAGTGAAGCAAAGAATCAAAAAGTTACTAGCGTTATTTCTCATGGACAAATGCTTAATAGATTGCAAATGGCTCCAGGGGACTTTATTAGTGCAAGAAAGAAACTTGAAGGTGTGGCGTTATTAAGAACAATTTTAGAAAAGAAAGAAAATTGCAAAATCTATCATTATCAAATCTATGCCCCAAAAACTCCTTCTGGATTCTTTGACGACACTTTATTATTCGGAATGCTTATTAAAGCAGTTGGTGAAACTGACGCAAATAGATTCAAAACCATTTACCAATTATCAAGCAACAGTGGTGTTGATGGTGATGATATATCATCTTCATTCATTGATGCTTATAGACCAGACTTTGATGATCCTGCATTCTTAAAGGCATTAAGCGGTAGCGATGCTATCGGCAGAAGAAATGGTGCAATCAACAGTGAATTCAAGTACGAGTTATTCTTCAAAACTCTTGAAGAGATTTCACAAATATCTTCCGATGCTTTTACCAAAAAGGATATGAAAGAAATTGAGAGATTAGCTACTTTGAACGGTATCACTGAAGAAGATGCCGCGGGCATGATTACATCAGTATATGACCCGTACGCAGGTAGAGGTAAACATATTGATTTCAATAAGTTGGCAACGATGTTCCAAGAACAAACTAATTATTCTTATTTATTAACTAAAAAGATGAATAGAAGGCCAAATCAAAACTCTGGCTCAAGCGTGTTGGCAGGAAAAATCAATATCATGGAAACGCGTAATCCAAAAGAATTCTTGGCTTTACTTCAAAACGGTAGTCAACCAGCGAGCAGTGACTTAAAAATTGTTAACGATTTATCCAAGAACTTCCACTTAACAAACGGTGTCATTAATGCAGTGGTCGACTATGTCTTATCTACAAACAACAACATCTTATCAAGAGCGTTGTGTGAGAAGGTTGCGGCTTCCTTAGCTAGAGAAAATGTCACCACAACCGTGGACGCCATGAACTATCTTGTTAAGGTTAGAAAAGGTAGAGGTACAAAAATCGAAAAACCTGCAAAAACAAGCGAAAATGCTGCAAAAGTCCATGAAAATGCTGAAAAATCAGAGGATAAAGAAATAAATTGGGATCAACTCTTAGATGACTTGGATGAAGGAGGAGAAGATAATGGAAAAGCTTAAAGTAAACATTTATGACTACACTGATGATGAATTAATCAGTGAAATGAAAAAGGCTTATTTAGCCTGTCCACAAGCCATTAAATACTGTAATGACTTAAATATCCCATCTGCAAAAATTGATGAAAACATTGTGAAAATTTTTGACTTTGTTTGTGACATCAATTATTGCAATAAATGCCCTGGTATTAAGAAGTGCAAAAAACAAAATCCTCTTCTCTGTACAAAGATTATTTATTCTCAAGGCGAAATTGATAGACAATTGGTTCCATGCAAAGAACTTTTGAAACAAATAGCTTTTCAAAATCAATTTTTAGTTAGAGATTTCGAAGAAGATTGGTTAGATTCCACACTTAGAAGTATTGATAGAAATAATGGTCGTGATAAGGCCTTGGAAAGATACTCTAAATTTATTAAAGAAAAAGATAACGGTTGGATTTATCTAACGGGCGGTAAAAATAGTGGTAGATCATATTTCGCTGCAGCTTTAACTGCTAACTCAGCCAGAAGAGAACGTGGGCCTATCTGTTTCTTAAACAGCACTTTACGTCTTCGCGAATTATTTGATTTAGGATATGGAAAGAAAAAAGAAGAGTTTGATAAGAAACTCGACTTATACTCAAATGTACCTATCCTTGTCTTAGATGATTTCGGAAATGAATTTAAAAATGATTTTGTTAGAGACGCTATATTATTCCCAATTTTGAATAATAGAGCAGGCAAAAGATTATTTACTATTTTCACTAGTGATTTCACAGTTGAAGAAATTGAAACTTTGTATAGCAACACAAAAGCTGGCGCAATCCGCGCTAAACAAATTTCTAAGTTAATATCAAATATGGCCGGTAATGAAATTAATCTAGGCGATATTTCAATTTATTAATAATTTCTTTAGTCTTATTACTTAAAGATTTAAGGTCGGCATCATTTATAATGATGTAGTCGGCCTTATTTTTATTTATATCATAAGTTGAAGATTTGTTAATCTCTTCTAATTGTTTACTCTTTTCACCATCACGGGATTGCAATAGTGATTGTTGTTTATAGCTTTCAACTCCAATAATGACATCAAATAAATTTTCCATCTTACTTTCAAATAATAATGGGACCTCAACCGCAACAATGCCTTTATTGTTATTCTTAAAGAACTTTATGATTTCTTCTTTCACTAATGGATGAACAATCTTATTTATCTTTTTAATATCTTTTGGATTTTTTGATAAATGTGCTCTTAAAGCATCTCTATCCAAAGCATCCTTCTTTTCCAAATTGAAAGTATTATTGATTATATCAATAACTTGTTTTTCTTTATATAGATCAGAAACAACTTTATCTGAGGATAATGTTGGGATGTTTTGTTTGGCAAAAATATTTAATACTTCACTCTTTCCTGAAGCAATCTTGCCAAATATTGCTACTTTAATTTGTTTTGATTTTAAAATCTGGCATTTTGGACAGAATGTTGTTCCTCTTCCATTAACTTTGATGAAACGGAAAATAGAACCGCAGCGTGGACAAGGTGTATTAGATTTACCATAAGCGACTAATTTTGTTTGGAAATTACCGTCTATATCTTTTCCTGGATGATAACTCTTGATAGTGGAACCACCAGAAACAATTGCTTCTTTTAGAATTCTTGATGCTTCTTTAATAATTACATCCCATTCTTCTTTGGTTATTTTATTCGCAGGTGTTAACGGGTGAATTTTACTGGCAAACAATGTTTCATCCACATAGATATTTCCTAAACCAGTCATTAAAGTTTGACTTAATAATGCTGATTTGATTGGCAAAGAACTATTTTTGACTTGTTTCATAATAGTCTTTGTGTCAGCATCCCATGGTTCAGGACCTAATTTAGCAATTTCTTTATCATTACGATATTCTTGTTCAGAAGATAGTCTTAAATACCCAAAGCATCTTGAATCGTCATAGCAAAGTTTGTGGCCATTATCTAAATGCAAAACCACCCTCGCGTATTTAGTGTTTTCTTCACTTTCTAACAATTCGTAATACTTTCCTTCCATTCTCAAATGAGAAATAATGACTTTGTCATTAGTGAGGTGGAATATTAAAAATTTACCAATTCTAGAAACATCTAAAAACCTTTGTCCTGTTAAGGACTCAACAAACAATTTTTGATCACCAGGAACTGATGATTTTCTCAATATATCTATACCTAAAATAGTTCTATCTTTAACAACAGGAACTAAAACGGATTTAACTGTTTCGACTTCTGGTAATTCAGGCATAACAATTATTTGGCATCATACCAATCTTTGCCAAATCCTCCATCAACCTCTAGTGGTACATCTAATTTCATAGCATTTTCCATAACTGATTTAACCAAATTATAAACCGCTTCTTTTTCTTCTTTATATACCTTAACGATCAATTCGTCGTGTATTTGTAAAACAATCTTGGATTTAAAACCGCCATCTCTTAATGCTTTAGCAGTAGAAATCATTGCTAATTTAATCAAATCAGCAGCAGTTCCTTGAATTGGCGCATTCATAGCAGCACGTTTAGCAAACTCCCTAACTTGATAATTGCTATCGTGAATTTCTCTTAAGTATCTTCTTCTACCTAATAAAGTGGTGACATATCCATTCTTTGTGGCGTCATCAATAATGTTTTGGAAGAACGTCGAAATTTCAGGGAATGTTTGATAGAAAGAAGTGATGATTGATTTAGCTTCTTTTGGAGAGATTTCAAGTTGCTCCGCTAAACCCCAATCTGAAATGCCGTAAACAATACCAAAATTGACTGTTTTCGCCTTTCTTCTTTCTAACGATGTTGGTTCATCTTGTAGTTTAAATACTTTTTTGGCTGTTGCCGCATGAATATCTTCACCGGAAAGGAAGATTTCTTGTAGCGCTTTACATCCTGAAAGTGATGCTAAAACCCTTAATTCTATTTGCGAATAATCTAACGATAAAATCTCGATGTCATCTTCAGGATAATAGAAAGCCTTTCTAATCTGTTTTCCTTCCTCATCTCTCACAGAAATGTTTTGTAGATTTGGTTCACTTGAAGAAAGACGTCCAGTAGTGGTAAGTGCTTGGTTGAATTTAGCATGAATCTTACCATCACTATGAATGTGGGCTTTTAATCCTTCGACATATGTTGAAACAAGCTTAAAGTATTTTCTATACTCTAATATTTTATTAACGATTGGATGTTCGTCCGCAATGTCTTTGAGGTTCTCCACAGAAGTAGATAGTTTTCTATTACTACTGAGACCCATTTTATTAAACAAAACATCACCGATTTGTTTTGGAGAAGCAAGATTAAACTTCTCACCTGCCATCTCGTAAATTTCTTCAGCCAGTTTTTCTTCTTTTTCTTTATAAACATCACCAAATTCATCGAGCTTTTTGCCATCTAATGGGAAACCTTCAATTTCCATATCAGCTAAAGTGTCGATGAGTGGTAATTCTAATGTTTCATATAATTTAACTGCGTCTATTTTTTCTAACTCAGAAAATACTTTATCTTTTAATTTTCTCGCAAAAAACGCCATTTTTGCAGTGAATTGTGGCTTTTCTTTGCTAAATAATGAAACTTCTTCATCATCGCTTCCTAAATCAACACCATAAATATTCATGACGATTTCAGGATTATTTTTTAAGGAGCTATCAACTAGATAAGAGGCAATTAAAAGATCAAAATAGATGCCATTTATCTTTATGCCGTTTTTATCCAAAGCTACTTTGATAGCCTTATAGTCATAACAATACTTTCTGATGTCTTTGTTAGCTAATATTTCTAAAGCAGTTGAATCGTTTTTTAAATCATCAATAGAAATGTAGTAGTTCTTGTCATTAATAGAAAAAGCAACACCATAAATTAAACCTAAAGTATAGTTATCGTCTTCATAGTCTAAAGCGATACCAACCTCTTTTGGTATAGCAACGCCATTTAAAGAACTAACTGTATTCACTGTTATCTCGATAGAAGAGAGATCTTTTCTTTTCCATTTTGGTTGAATCTTATTAATAAATTGCTTTAATCCATATTTTTGGCAGAATTCATTAATGGTTTGGAAATCATAACCTTGGTATTCGGTATCTTTTATATCAAATGGTAGTTCGATATCGGTTTGAATAATCGCTAAGTCACGTGAAATGCGGCCCATTTCTTGATTGGCTTTGATTGTTTCGCCAAGCTTGCCTTTAATTTCATCTGCGTGGGCAATGATATTATCAAAATCACCATATTCTTCAATGAGTTTAACCGCGGTTTTTTCGCCAACTCCAGGAATGCCTGGTAGGTTATCACTTGCGTCTCCTCGTAGACCTTTATAGTCGATAATTTTTAATGGCTCAAAACCAAATGTTTCTTTGACTAAATCTGGGGTCATTTCTACAACATCAGATAAGCCTTTTCTGATAATATTGACGTGTATTTTATCTGTGACTAATTGTAAGAAGTCTCTATCGGATGTGTATAAGTTAACGTTGTATCCTTCTTTTTCCGCTAATCTAGCGACAGTTCCGGCAATGTCGTCACCTTCAAATCCGACTTCTTCAAATTGATAAATACTCAATGCTTTTAAGAAGTCTCTAACGATTGGGAACTGCTGGACTAGTTCTTCAGGTGCAGGTTTACGGTTAGCTTTATATGTTTCTAACTGATCATGTCTAAAGTTATGTTTGCCAGCATCAAAAGCCACGAATATGTTTTCGCCTTCTTTTAAAGAACTAAGAATCTTATTAATCATATTAGAGAAAGCGAAAATCGCATTTGTTGGTGTGCCATCTTGGCTTCTCATAATTTCAACACCAGGATAGGCAGTGGCAAAATATGCTCTAAAGAGCAATGAGTTTCCATCAATAATTACTATTTTAGACATTTGCCTCTTCCTCCAATTCCTTAATGCTATTAGCGATGTATGTTGGTTCGTCATCATCGCCATCTTTTTTCACTTCCACTAAAAGTATGCGGTTCTTATGTAAAATCTTTTGAACTTCTTTATAAAGTTTCGGGAAGATTGTTAATTCTATTTCTGAGGATTCGTCATATATTTTAATGAATGCCATAGTGTCACCTTTTTTGGTGGTAATGGTTTTAATTAACTTCAATATACCAACAACAGTGGATTTATCTTCTTCACAGGCCTCAGATATTGGAATGGCTTTATTTTTTGCAATCAAATCCTTTTTATAAGCTAATGGATTATCGGATAGCATGATATGCATAACTTCGTATTCGTTTTCTAAATTAGTTAATGGATCATCTTTTACATTTCTAATACTTGGTTTCGGGAAGGCATCTATTCCAATAGATAATTGACCATCACTTCCATAATTTAACTCAGCATATTGAAGTGCGCTTTTAACTGCTAGATGCATACCTTCACGAGAATTATTAAATTCATCAAAAGCGCCTGCACTAATAAGGTTGTTATATTGGCTTTCACTAATCTTATATGGATGCATTCTTAAGGCAAAATCAAAGAAGTCGGTAAAACTACCTTTATTCTTTCTTTCGCTTAAAATCTTATCCACAACATTAATACTAATTTCTTTAATTCCTGAAAGCGGATATAACAAGCTATTATCATAGATAATATATTCATCAGTTGATTGATTAATAGATGGTTTTCTGATTTCAATTCCCATCGATTTCATTTCTGAAACATATTCATTGAATCTCACATCGCTAGATGCAGAACTATTACCTAATAATGATGTATAGAACTCGATAGGATAGTGGGCTTTTAACCACGCCATACGGCAAGTAATTATTGAATAGACAACAGAGTGAGATTTATTAAAACCGTATTCAGCGAATTTTAAAATATCATTAAAAGCCTTTGAACTTACTTCTTTGCTATAGCCATTCTTTAAAGCACCTTCGATAAATTGTTTTTGAGCGCCCAAAATCTTTTCTTTTTCCTTTTTGCTGATAGCTCTTCTAAAGACATCAGCTTCTGCTAATGACATACCAGCCATTTTTGTGGCTATACTATTGATTTGCTCTTGATAAATGATAATGCCATAAGTTGGTTCTAAGATTTCTTTTAAATCATCGCTGATATAATCAAACTTTTCTAAGCCTTCTTTTCTTCTAGCGTATGTTTTGGCATATTGCATAGGTCCTGGTCTATCAAGGGCTAACAAAACAACTACATCATCAAAAGTAGTGGGTTTTAATACTTTAATTAATTTCCTCATGATCGGCGTTTCGATTTGGAACAAACCTAATGTATTGCCTTTTCTAATCAAATCAAAAATCTCTTTTTCTTTAAACGGAATATTATTAAACGAAATATTAGCGTCTTTATGTCTGCTATTAATTAAATTTATACAGTTATTGATTGTCGTTAGATTACCTAACGCTAAGAAGTCCATTTTTAAGAAGCCTTGTTGCTCTAAATATTCACCTTCATATTGGGTGATGTAATTATCATTCATCAAAATATTGACAGGGATATTTTTCTCTAAACCTTCGTTATCAAGAATAATACCAGCGGCATGTAAACCGTTTTGTCTTGGTAATCCTTCGATTTTGCTCGCAAAAGAAACGATATCAAGGAAGTATTTATCTGAATCCACTAAAGCGCGGAAATCAGGTAATTTCTTATATGATTCCCTAAGTCCATAATCTTTATTTGTTAATCTCTTAGAAAGTAAGTCGATGTGGTGGGTTGGATAATCATATATACGGCCAACATCTCTTAATGATTGTTTAGCACCGATGGTTTGGAAAGAAATGATATTAGCAACTCTATTGTTACCATATTTATCTCTCATATACTGAATCATCGTATCGCGTTTATTATCCATGAAGTCGACATCGATATCAGGCATGGTTTTACGATATGGATTCAAAAATCTTTCAAATTGTAAATCGTAATCTAAAGGATCGATTTTGGTGATGCCTAAAAGATAAGCCACCAAGCTTCCGGCAGAACTACCTCTGCCCGGCCCAACAAGTATCGAATTATTGTTAGCGAAATTAATAAAATCTTGAACGATTAAGAAGTAGTCATCGTATCCCATGGAAGAAATAACATCTAACTCATAATTCAATCTTTTTACGTGTTTTTCGTCATTTAAACCCATTTTT
>CACZZG010000017.1 GCA_902785645.1 uncultured Erysipelotrichaceae bacterium
AGTTTAAAGCGATTGACTAAACCAATGGCGGTCTCACAGGTTGAAGAAAAGAAACTGATAACGATACAAATTCCAATTATCAACCACGATATAGGATCATCCATTAGTTAACCACTTCCAATCTAAGCCACATGGCTCACGTATTATAGATATTATCAAAATTATACTCTTATGTAAACTAAACATATACGCATATATAAAGAAAAAGGTGCGATTTCTCACACCTTAATCAACTAAGAGAAGAATATTATTCTTCTTCGTCTTTTTTAGCTTTTTTGGCTTCTCTTAAGTTAGCCGCGATTTCTTTAACCCAGTTAACTTTGCCAATTTCGCCTTGTGTTAAATTGTCTTTTTCCATACAGTCGGCAATGAGTTGTTTTGCTCTCTTCATGGATAAGCCGGATTTAACTTTGAAGACTAATGGAATTTCTTCATAGATGCCTTTTTCAGATGCATCTTGGACAGGAATTGTGGTTTCTCTATAATCTTCAGGATTCAAAGCGAAGTATAACTTCAAGCTCTTACCAGCAATTGTTAATTTGATATATGTCTTACGATGTAAGCGGAATGTATCGCCGGAATTGCTGACTCTTGATTTGACACCATAACTTAAGATTTCATTCTTTAATTCGTTATAGTTATCTTTCATTTCTTTTTCCGCTTTAACCATACGTTCTTCGAATGGAATACGGATAATTGGTTTCTTTTCTGGAGCTGGTTCAACTGGTGCAACGACCGCTGGAGCTGGCTCTGGTTCTTTAACAGGTTCTTCCACTACTGGAGCTGGAGCTGGTTCTTCTTTAACTGGCTCTGGTTCTGGTTGTGGTTCTTCTTGTTTTGGTTCTTCTGGAAGTGGTTCCACATATGGTTCTGGCATAGCCACTTGTTCAACATATTGTGGTTTTTCTTCTTTTGGTTCTTCTTTCTTAGCTTCTTGTTGAACTGGGTTCATACCATTGAAATATTGAACCACTAATGGAGCGGAGAAAGTCGCGCCTGTAACTGTTTGATTATTTGGTTGATTTAATCTTAATTCGTGGATTAAATCTTTGAGCATATTTAATAATTCAGCTTGTTCACTTAAGTGGCGTTCTTCTGGAACTGGTTCATCAGCAAATGCTGGTAATGGTTCGGCATCCATTGGAACTTCTTGTTGTTTTTGTTCTTCGACTTTTGCTTTGTATCCCTTTGGATATTTGCAAATGTGAATTAAGGATAATAACCAAGCGATGAATCCTAAGACTGTCGCTAAGCCGGCTGTTCCTAAAACAGCAATACCCATAATTGTGGATGCTAAGTTACCGGATGTAATGAGCACTAAGTAACCGGTAGCAGCTTGGTCGATATTATTAAATCTCATGCAGTTAGCGATGGCTTCACAACCAGCAGCTGCAGCGAGAATGAAGAAGAAGACTGGGAAAATTGCAAATCCACGTCTCTTCACACAAGATAAAATGATTGTTAAGATGAGTGCGATAGCTGCAAGACCACATACAGCCACAACACCAATTGATAATGGTAAGTGGTCCTTATTGAAGTAGAATGTAGCAAGTAATTGCATTAAATGAACTTGGAAGAAATTGAAATCTTTAATGCCTAAACCGAGAATGACAAATAATGCCGCCCAGGCAACAAAAATAACTAATCCAAAAATCAATACCGCAATGGCACCTTTTTTCAAGGACTTTGATCTGTCCATAAGAAATCCTCCTATTAAACTAATATAATTCTATCGCAGGCACGTGAAATCTCAACATTTTTTTAAGAAAAATAAGCAAAACCCCACTATTTCAGCAAAAAAGTGCCTTAATTAATTTGATTAAGATTGATAATAATAAGATTTTGGAATTGTAATTGTGCTCTCGAAAGAGAGATAAACTTCATATGTTGTTATGGGGGAATTAAGTGTGTATCTAAGATAAGTTAAATAACCACCTTGAAACTTAACTACCGTGGAAAAAGCTGAGGTTGAATATATAAATTCTCCTGAACCACCATCACCTTCAGAAAAATATTCATAATTCTCATATTCAAACATGTGAACATTAACTTCGTGGGCGAGCACTTCACTACGACGATTTATAAAATTATATGAACTGGAGATCCTTTCATATCCATCACTTACTGAACTATAGTAATAGAGATTGCTATTAATTCTTTCATAATAATAAGTACCAGTACTATTGGATAGTTTGTATCCATCTTTAGTAAAAGTTTCATAAGTAACTTGTCCACCCGCAAGATAGCGGTAAGTATAGTTGTAATTGTTACTAAATTTAGATGCAGAAGCACCTTTAAAAGAATTCCAAGTAGTTTTGTTAACATTTTGTCCAATCGAATTAATGTTAATTGGTGGATTGCCATCATTAAGAGCATGACTATTAACCACAACTTTTGTTGATCCACTTGGCGGAGGAGTGACGCTGCTATCAGCCTTGCTCGAATCACTATTAGATCCTTCTGATGATTTGTCATCACTGCTTGTTTCAGAAGGTACATTATCATCAATAGGACTACTTGATTGTTTTGAAGTATTGCACGCTGCTAACGATAGAAATGATAGCAGCAATACCATAGATAATCTTTTAATCATATATCTTTACCTTTTAAATCATAACATGAATGGTTATTTATAAAAAAGTATGATAGCATGCAAACTTATTAAAAAACCCACTATTTTTATATCGTATTGAATTCCGATTCATTTTGTAGCGGGTAAATTTCCGTGTGGCCTAAATGGACAGAAACGATACAAACCGAACACCAACAATCACAGGCCGAACACTACTTTTTAAGTAAAGCTCTTAATTCTTTTTTGCTTTGTTCTAAATCCCCAGTAAGCAATGGGATTAGTTTTTTGATTTCTTCAATATCTTTGTCCCACCATTTGAGTTCTAAAAGAAGATTAATCGTTTCTTTATCAAATCTATATTTCTTAACAACTGCAGGATTGCCAACGACAACAGCATAAGGAGGAACGTTTTTCGCTACTACTGCATTAGCTCCTATAATCGCGCCATCACCAATATGGACTCCTGGCAATATTGTGGCGTTTTGACCAATCCAGACATCGTTACCTACCACTGTATCTCCACGATTTCCTCTATCTCCGAATGATCTAGATAAACCTTTAAATTCATCAATGATTTCAAAAGGATAAGTTGTTAAACAATCTAACATGTGATTAGCGCCATTCATCACAAATTCCACGCCTCTTGCTATAGCAACAAACTTACCAATAATAAGCTTATCACCCATAAAGTCATAGTGATGTGTTACATGCTTTTCAAAAGATTCTGGACCATCTTCGCTATCATCATAATAAGAATAATCGCCAACAATAATATTTGGTCTAGTGATTACACTTTTGATATAGCAAAAAGATTTAAACTGAGAATTTGGATAAATTGGTTTGATCTTTTTCTCCATGCTACTCTTCCTCCTCATAATAATATGAGCAATCAATTCCTTTAAGGAACAGCTCTCTATCATTGATGTTATCAGTTAAAGCGTTATTTAGTAATCTATGGATTGGTTCTGGATCAATCGGACTTGCTCTCATGGCGTCCATATAATCATTCTTTTCGATTAAAGACCAATCAACACATTTTGAAAGTCTATTGATGAGTAACAAATCTAACCAGATTCTCGTTGACCTTCCATTTCCTTCCATAAATGGATGAGCGATATTCATTTCAATATATTTATCCACTATTTCATCAAATGTATTATCGGGCATCTTATCAATATCTCTTAATACTTGTGGCAAAAAATCACCATTGGCAAAAGTAAATCCACCTTTAGAAATGGTTTTAGTTCTAATTTTACCTGCAAATGGATATAGTCCTTCAAATAGATAGGCGTGAATCTTTTGTAAAGCAATAGTCTTGCCAATTTCTTCCTCTTCAATCAATTCTGTCTTATAAAAGTCATATGCCTTTTTCTTGCTTTGTTCATCAATCGGATCTAATGAGCCGTCTAACCATTTTTCAAATTCTATATTATTTTTGCTTCTTAAAATTCTTCCGAGCTTTTTGATTCCGGTTTCATCAACGACATCAGCAAGATATTTCTTTCCATCATCAGCATATAATCTCAGTTGTCTACAAAATGTATTCAACTCAGGATTTCTTCGTTTAATAGCATTCCAATATATTCTTGGATTTTTTGAATCAGTTAACGCAAAAACAACATCAGTAGCAGAATACCACCATTTTGATAATTCGCTATCCCATATAGCACGAATTGGTTTATTTAAAAAATATCTAATTGAGCGTTTTATCATATTTATATGATAACATATACCATTTCAGTTGTCTACAATTTGTATACAACTCAATATAAAGGACAGATTTGTATCAATCCTATTATTAACTTGTGGCCTAAATGGACAGAAATGATAAAATCGAGCACTTCTCAAAAAGCTGAACACTATTGTTTTTCTTTCCAGTATTTAAGATTCGGAAGCATTCCCTTCATATATGTTCTAGCTTGGTCTTCAGGAAAACCTTGGGCAACCATATGTGGAATACAAGTGTTGATTAAATCATCCATGTTGTCATAGGTGAATTTTCCATCGTGGTAACACCATTGGCAATAATCTTCATTAAACGAACCATCTTTTTCTTTGCTCATTAATGAATCCTGTAATGGCATGCCGCAACATTGACACACTAGTTGCCTTGGTGATCCTAAAAGAGTGTTGATTGATACATCAAACAGTTTAGATAGTAATTTTAATGTTTCAGTGTTTGGTGTAGTTTCGCCAGTTTCCCATCTTGATACGGCTTGTCTAGTAACCATCACTTTTTCCGCGAGTTCTTCTTGGGATAACCCATTCTTTGTTCTTAATTCTAATAAAATATCTTTGGTTTCCATTTTCTTTTCCTCTACCTATATTTTAGTATCAAAGGATTTCCTATCAAGCAACTCGCTGTTGCTAATGAAAGAAAAAAGGACTGACACATGGTATCAATCCTATTTAACTAAGTTGTCTTTCAATAACCCAAATAATACCAAATTAAATCGGGAAATTTTTCTCTGACACCCAAATAATACCAATTTTTTGCAGTTTTTGGGTATTTTTTATTAATTTGGGACTACCATCAAGAAAAATTAGGACTTTTCAAATTTATTTCTTTAAATACATTGTGTTGTAGACAGTTGTTGTTCCGTCATGAGCAGCAAATGGAACAGCTCTCCAATATGTCTTTGCATTAGGATTGACTAACATAAAGTCAACTGTAACTTCTTTATTACCAAAAACGTCTGATAACCAAGAATATTGTGAAGCACTACTGCAATAAGTACCTAAATATGCGCTTGTATCAGCGCCTTCAGTTAAATTAAGTGAAGAAGAATATTGTGATGTATAAACTGAAACATATGCTTTACACGAATATGCTTTTGGTTGTGCAGTATTGCCATCTTGAGCAAGTTCAATGATTTCTTCAATTGCCTTATCTTTAATATAAGAAGCGCTTGAGATTTCATTATTTCCACCTAAGTTAGTTAAAACTTCAGCTGATTCAATTTGTATTTGACCAAAATAGTTACCATCTGCAGATTTCTTATATGTAACACGTTTACCTTTAACAATAACTTTATTACCAATTGATAATTCGTTACATGTTGTTTGACCATCTGTAGGAAGTACTGGAATGACACCAGATGCATCTGATAAGAAGAATCCATTTTTATTTGTGTAACCACCAGTAACAATACCTTCAACTATGACTTCTGTGTTATCAGCAGTTTCAACAGCTTGACCAACTGTAATTGTTTTATATTCAGCAGGTTTAGCATATGTAACTTCTTTTGTTGCTGAAGCTGAGTTAGCACCATAAGTAGCTGTAACTGTAATTGTTGCAGTTCCTGGGTTTTTTGTGTGTAATCTAAGTACTTCGTGAGAAGTGCCATCAACTGTAACTACATCTTTAGAGAAATAGAATGCATCTTCATTGCTTGATTTATATGAAACAGTGACACCTGTAAAACCTAATAATTCAGAGCTAACAGTTGTCTTTACTTCATATTCTGGATCGCCTTGATATTTATCTTCAAATTGATTCATTAATTCATATTCAATAGCATAACTTGCAGCGTTCTTTGTATCGAATTTATAATTTTCATCAATAACTTCGATTGGATAGCATCTCCAAACACAACCAGTTGCACTTGATTTTGCGTTAATCATTGCAAGATAAACTGTGCAAATTTTGCCATCAAATGGAGCTAAGAATGATAAATCTCCACCATTTGCTTGAGTATAAACATATGTACCAGTTTTACCGTCAATATCATCAATATAGTAGTTTAAGAAGCCTTCTCTTTGATCTTTTCTAACTAAAGCATTAACTTTATAAATTGTGTTAGTAACATCTTCTGAATAATCTTTTTCCATCATTGCTTTAACAGTAGTTTCTTTAATCCAAGATTTATCATAAGCATTTTTGCCTTTATCGTTAGATGTAAGAGTAACTTCTGTTAATTGATTACAACCTTTGTAACCCCATTTTTCAGCGTTAGATTGTTCAGTAGAAGCAATAAAGTAAACTTTTTTACCACAAATAGTGATTTTATTACCAACTTCAACTATAGTTGCAACATCTTGAGAATATACATAAATGGAACCTGAGTTATCAACTAACCAGAAACCAATTTTTGTTTTACTAGAATTAACATTTGTTTGAGCAACAACACCACTAACTTTAACTAATGTATCTGCTGCAGCATCATGTGCTTGAGCAATTGTCTTAACAGAATAATTAGACTCATCAAAATTTCCTGAAGAAGCTGGAGTAAGTTCTAAAAGAGTTGCTTTACCCATTTCTGGAGTACTGTTATGAGTATGTAATGAGCCTTGTAAAGTAACTTCATCACCTACTGCTGGTCTAGGATCTAAAGTGTCAAAATATTCACCATTTTTACCATACACACCATAGATATATAAAGAACCTGTTGAATCTTCAATTGTCATTTCACCATATTGGTATGAAGAAATGTTCTTTATTTTTCCTTTAATAATATATTTTTCAGAAGTATATGTATCGCCTGCTTTTTGAGCAATTTCAATAGCTTCTGCAATTGTCTTAACATCACTTGTATTTGTTGACGAATTAACAGATGAAGCATCATTTGAGCTTGGTGCTCCTGCTGAACTATTTTCGCCTATGTTTTCGCTTGTTGCTGGTTGATTTGAACTTACACCAACTGAACTAGCATTATTATTTCCACATCCAACAAGTAACATCGAAAGTAACATAGATGCGGATAAGATTTTAACTGTTTGTTTTTTCATTTCTTTAACCCCAAATTCAAAACACATATACTATAGAACATTTGCTCTTTATTTTAAAGAGTAAAAAAACAATTTTTCGAAAACATAAAAAGACTAATAAATTTATTTCTTAGTCAAATTTAAGAAACAGGCGAATAAAGCAAAGTGTTGATATTTTTACTTGATAATATCACGAAATTCTATTTTTTCATTTGCTAAAAATAGTAGTTTAAGTAACAAATTTGATGCGAAATATAAGTTTTCATCCTTCATTTTGCAATTGGTTATGAAAGCATATAGGTTCAAATAATCTTGAATGTTGTCCTTATTGATACCTTTATGTTTTGATAGAAAGTATTTTATTTTTCTACATTCATCATTAATTGGCTCCAGTTCTTTCATGGCTAATTCTTTTAAAACTTTTCCACCTGCTGCATTATAGGCTTTTGATTTGAGGTTTAGTTGTTTAATTAGATAATTATGTGCTTTTTCTTCGTCATGGATCAAATTACTACCTTCTTTAATATGGCTCCAACAAGCATCATACACTCTTGTTTCTGACGGCTTACCAAATCCGCATTTAACCGCTAAAACATGTTCACCGTTATTCATAAGAACTATGCATATTTTGTTTTTGCTTAACCCTCTCATCTTCTTACCATGGATTTTCTTTTCTTTTGATTCCTCGAGATAAGCAAATTAGTGAGTTAAGAGATGAATACTCTAAAATCGAGCATCTCTTCGATGACTTCTACATTGATATGAAGAAAGGGCTTGTTGATAAGATTGGTGAGTTAACCAAAAAGAAGGTTTGCCTTCAGAATGAATCAATTACAGCTGGTTCTATTGATATGAAGGTCGCAAACATAATTAAAACGCTAAAGAACATTCCAAACGATATAAATGACTTTAAGGAATCCAATTTTAGGGAATTATTCTCTAAGGCAATTATCGTTAATAAGAAACTGGTTTATTTCATAATTGGTAATCCTGAAATGGACAAATACCCATTAAAACCAAATCTAAGATTTAAAGGTAATACTAGATACACAATTAGGATCACTGAGTTCAACACCAACTTTGGAATCATAATCAACCGCTGACAACCTCGCTACTAGCTAGGTTGTGAACACTCAGAAATGGGTGTTTTTATTTTACTGATTTATAGTTCAAATCCTTGCTAGGTTAACAGTTCGCACCACGCACGCCTAGTCAGTTACTCGAACTTTTACGAACTGTATTAATCGATGTCTCAATAATCAAAATCTAAATGCTTAAAGTTGAAAAACCTATAAAAAACACTAAAAAATAAAGAAAAAAGCGAACAATACAACGTATTATTCGCATATCTTCTTTATGGTGACCCATGACGGATTCGAACCGACGAATGTTGCCTTGAGAGGGCAATGAGTTAAGCCACTTCTCCAATGGGCCGTTTGATTAGCGGACTTTATTATACACTAATCAATGTTTTCTTTAATATTTATTTTAATAAAGATATAACTAAGTTAATCCTTCTATCGCATTCTGCCTTTCCTAAGATTTGCATAACGTAATAGAGGTTTGGAGAATTCTTTCTTCCAGTTAGAGTGATACGAAGCAATTCTGCGACATCACCAATTGTGCCTTTAAAAGCTTCTGGGTTAGCTTTGTATTCTTTATTGTTCGCGGCAAATCCATGACTACCACCAATGGCTTTCATATTTGCAAACCAATTTTGTTCATCTAAATCATACGATAAACCATCTCTTAATGCACTCAAGGTTTCTGAGATTACTTCTTTGGTGAATTTTTCATTAAATGGTAATGGGTTTTTAATGATGTTGTTATATCTATCTTCATAGAAGAAACCAATTAATTCTGGTAAATTACCATATTTTTCATAGTCTTTTCGAGGATTCTCTTTTTCTCTTTCAATATTCATGATATCCATGAAATATTTTGGATTTCTTTCAATTAAATCTAATAATTCAGGATTATATTTTTGAGAATATTCTAAAGCAGTCTTATAGATTTCTTCTTTGCTCTTTTTCACTAAGATTTCTCTAGCGAAGAAGTTGAGTTTACCGATATCAAATAAAGCGCCTTCCAATGACATCTTAGAGAAGGAGAAGACAAAGTCTTCCATGTGTTCAAATTTATTAGCAAAGATCCATTCTTCAAAGTTGGAATTAGCGATAGTCATTAAGTACATGATTAATGCTTCTGGTGGATATCCATCTTCTAAGAAGTAGCTCACCGCCGCTTCAGAGTCTAATCTCTTGGATAACTTTCTCTTATTACCAGTTGCTTCATCGACTTTCATAATGACTGGTAAGTGAGCGTATCTAGGAGCTTTCCAACCCATTGCTTCAAATAATTCAACATGAATTGGTAAAGAAGAAATCCATTCTTCACCACGAATAACGGTTGTGGTTCTCATAAAGTGATCATCGACACAGTGAGCAAAGTGATATGTTGGTAATCCATCACTCTTATAGATGACGATATCTTGATCGTTTTGAGCGATTTCAAAATCACCATGGACTAAATCGTTGACTTTAATTTTATTAAGGTGATTGCCGGTACTTCTAAATCTAATGACAAATGGCTCGCCTTTTTGAATGCGTTCCACCCTTTCTTCGTTGGTGAGCCTTGCGCATTTTGCATATTCACCATAATAACCAGGGTTTTGTTTGTTCTTTTCTTGATCTCTTCTAATTTCTTCTAATTCTTCTGGAGAACAGAAACAAGGATAGGCTCTACCTTTTTCGATTAAATATTTAATTGCAACACGATAAATATTCGCACGTTTAGATTGCACATATGGACCATATTGACCTTCATCATGATCACCTAAATATCCTTCGTCAGGAACGATATTAAATATTTTTAATTGAGATAATAATTGTTCACCACTACCCTGGATTTCTCTTTTGGTATCAGTATCTTCTAATCTGACATAAAAAATACCTTTACTTTGTGTAGCGACTTTACGACAAATTAAAGAAGTAAATAATGAACCAGTATGTAAAAAACCAGTTGGGCTTGGAGCAAATCTTGTTACTTCCGCTCCTTCAGGTAAATTCCTTTCAGGATATCTTTTTTCTAAATCATCAATTGTCTCTTTAATATCTGGGAAAATGATGTCTGCTAATTGTTTGTTTGTAATCATAAGTCTTACCTCTTAATTTTCATTGGAAATTATATTGCATCTTTCTTTTATTTTGTTATAATAATCTACGCTGTTTGGAGTACCAAGAGCGAAATGCAGGTGTAGTTCAGTGGTAGAACGTAACCTTGCCAAGGTTAATATGCGGGTTCGATTCCCGTCACTTGCTCCAAATGATTATTAAGGCTCGTTAGAGTCTTTTTTATTTTCTTCATCCTTCTTATCTTCTAATGGATTAGATAAATTATCTAACGATTTTTCTAATCTCTTTTTTTCTTCGATTGATAAATCAATATTTTGCTGCATTGTGGTTAATAGATATTTAGCGACTTCTTTCGCGGACCTATCGAACTCACTATCGTATTTATCATAAATAGCTTCTTGATTAGAGAAATAGAACGGGAGGAAGAATGTAACCGCTAAAGCGGAACCTAATAAAGCAAAAGATATCATAAATAAGATATCGTGCTTATAGAAGTATCCAAGGACAACCCCACCCGCAAAGCCAAGTGTTAACAATAAATACATCGGCCAGTTGAGTGATAAATAATCTTTAAATAACGCTCTACCATTTCTTCTTCTCACATATGTATAAACATATTTGGCAAAGCGACCATCAGCTTCTCTGGTTTGTACACGATAATATAAAGATAAAGATGAACGAGATGTGTGATAGATGAGCACAAATACCGCAAAGAATAATGACGGGAATAAACAAATACATAAGTAATTGAATAATATTCCACCATTCATCATTAAAACGTTTTGATATTCATCCACTAAAGATTCAACATCCTCTAATAAGGCATAGAACTGATTAATCGCTTCAGTAAATCCACTATTTGTATAAATAAGAATAGATGAAGCAGAAAAAGAAACGACCATCTCAGTAGTGAGAAAAACAATGATGCTGAATAAAAGGGATGAAAAGAAAGAGAATGTCCCATTAAATGGTCTAACAAAATATAAACCAAATGACTTAAAGGAAGTTCTTAAAGTCAATTGAGCGCCCTTTTCATAAATCAATAAATGAGAAAACATCGCGGAAAAAATCATCGGAAGAACTAAAATAGGAAACGTTAAAATACTGATTCCGTGAATTAGTAGATCTAAAGCGATAACCGCACTGATTAATAAGCCAGTAGTAATGCCTAAAACCCATGAAGAAACAGGAGCGAATTTGTATTTTTCAAATGCTGCTTTTTTTAAACTACTTAGCGCCACTATTTCTCTTCCTCCTATTTAGTTTATCAATCGCCTTAACAGCGGATGCTAATTGATCTTTATTAATCAAACCAATATCTCTTGATTCAATTGCTTTAACTAATTGTTTAAAGCGATTGGCTTGGATTATATAGGAACTCTTAGATGTGGTTTGAACGCCACAACGGCAATCATCATTAATCAACGAGATGCCGATCATAAGACTTTGGTTAATTCCAGTTATCAAAGATAACTTGTTAACAAGCTTCGCATTGATGGCCATTGGGTTATCCATATATTGTTTCTTGCCATCTTTTGAGATGATAATAAATGAAGCATCGTTTTCTTTACCGTCAACATCCCCTTCAACATAGAAATCATTGATGATGTAGATGTATTTATCCGCAAACAAAATATGATCAATTCTGGCCACATGAGCGCTATCGATTCTAAACAAGAAATTGTTGATGAGATAATAGTCTCTATCCATCGCGATTTTATAGATTTTCTTATAGCAGTGATATTTAAAATCTTTCTTCATGCTGCGGTATCTTAAAATGAAGAAAATAGCTACACCGATAATAGCGATAACAACGATAGGAACAATAATGAAGAAGGCCCATTGACCAGCGCTTAAATTAAATCGCATCATTGATGTTCACCACCTTCATTGAAGTTAAAATATCGTAGAAATTACGGCCTTTTTCTGTGCAAATCATGGATATTGCGTCAAAAATCACAGAAAAACCTAACGAAAAGACAATGCATAAAATATTCACGAAATGACGGAATAATAAATTGTAATAGCGAAGACTTGTGTCGTTGCTCTTCACAAAGACAAGTCGATTGATTCTCATACCGAAAGTAGCACCTCTAAAAATCAGTGAAGATAAAAACAAATAGAGGATCCAAACCGCAAATGAAGCGAAGAAAGAAAATAGCAACCAAAGTAAATCAGATACCACTAAAACTTGTTCATTGATATCGCGAATCACATTGATAGCAGGAAAGATACAAATCGCCACCATTAAAATAAACATCACAAGTCCATCGATAAGTGAAGCTAATATGCGGTTGAATTTGAGTTTGGCTACTTCCATAGTGTATTAATTATAACAAAAATGCCCTTTAAATAAAGGACATTCATGTTCAATTAGTCAAATATGGTTTTGCCATCTCGTGTGGCAATAATCATTCGTAATAATTCTTCAGCGCTAGTTTTACGAGAAATAGGCGGTAAATTATCTATTTCAAACCAACCTACATCATCGGTTTCATATTCATGTTCATGCAGCTTACCTAAAAGCTTCCCTTCAAACACCACAACATATTCTGGAATAGAGGCGCTACTCTTGAATGGTGTGCGGTCTAAAATACCCACCAAACGCACTACTTCAATATCCGCTCCAGCTTCTTGAGAACATTCGTTTTTTGCGGTCTTAGATGGTGAATCATATAAATCCGCCCATCCACCAGGTAATGAATAAGTTCCTAAAGCGGCCTCTCTAACCATCATCACTTTAGTTTTGTCTTTATTCAAAATAACCGTTCTAACGGAAACGTTTGGTGTGGGATAGATATCTTTAGAGAAATAATTAGGACGATCGAATTTAACATCGGTAAACTCTTGTAAATATCTGGTCGACAAATCATTTAACTCTTGATAGTTAGTTAAAGCATATGGGTCTTTAGAATAAGTAAGACCAATTTTACTAATGGCTTGAACCTTGATAATAAAGTCGTAGAAATATTTGCTATCCATAATTATTCATAATAAAAATAGTGATTACTCACTATCTTTAGTTTCACTTGTTTGAACTTTATCGTTCATGTAGTTTTCAAAAACTCTTAAGAAGATGCTTTGATCAACTGATTCAAGTTCTCCATTAACTGCGAAGGAAATACGTCCGGTTTCTTCACTAACAACAACTGTCACAGCATCACTGATTTCGGAAATACCGATAGCGGCTCTATGACGGGAACCATATTTACCAGCAAATGGTTTTGTGGTTGGAGTAAAGAAGACACTTGCGGCAACGATTTCATTACCATGAATGACAACCGCACCATCATGTAATCTTGTTCCTTCATAGAAGATTGTAAGTAATAATTCTGGACTAACAGGAGCATGAACTGGAACACCGTTTTTAATAATATCCTTCAAGGATGTGTTCTTTTCAAATGTCATGATTGCGCCAGTCTTAGATTTAGATAATGCAATAACTGCTGTCTCAATCTTTTTATATAAAGCATCGCGGTTATAAATCTTTTCAACACCGAAGTTAGCGGCTTTTGCACTTGTCTTTTTGAAAGGATTAGCAAGGAATGCTCTTAAATCACCTAAATTTGCAAATAAGCAGATGGTGATTGAACAAGTAAATGCCGCAGCATTAAATATGGCAACATAGAACAAATTGAAGAAGAAAGAAACAATAAATACCACAAATGTGATGCCTAAAGTAATAAAGGCACTTTTTCTACGACATACTTTAAAGAAAGTAAAAACTAAAATTGCGTAGACTAAAATGATTAAAGATAATGTTAACCAAAAGTATAACGGTCCATAATCCCACGCAAATTTTGGCATTTTCTTTCCTCCTTAATTAGCTATTTAAATAGTTTATCAATCTCGATAAATTTTATCAATCAATTATATTTTAATAATTGTTTCTTTGATGTTTCTTTCTTTCTTGATAAATTCTCTTTTACGACGATTCATGTATTTGTTCAAAGTTGTTTCCCCGAGCTCTGTTGTGGTATACACTAAGCAATCTTTTTTAGGGGCATAAATCTTCTTAATATATTTATGTCTTTGAAGCGCTAATAGATAACGACAGACTTTTTTACTAGTAAAAGATATCAATGTGCCAAAGGCTGGTTCATCGACATAAGTCGCTGTTTCATTATCAATAATACCGGCGACTATTTTATAAATACCATCAGAAATAGGATAAAGATTTTTCCTATTCAAAGAACTAATTGTGGCTAATAGTTTGATGTGGGTAATATTAATCTCTAATTCTTTCATACCTACAATTATCAAGTATTTTTTTCTTAAAGTCCACGACGAAAAAACTGTATCTATGATAAAGTTTTAAATATTCTGCTGATTTAAGCACTA
>CACZZG010000018.1 GCA_902785645.1 uncultured Erysipelotrichaceae bacterium
CTTTTTTACAAAGAGTTGCTTATACAATCATTGATTTTGGCACTATGCTCATGGTGTTTTTTTTTTTTTTTCAATTAGCGATGCATACACCTATATCTTCCAATTTACAAAAAGCTAACGCGGAGATGATTCAAATTCAAATTGAAACAGGAAC
The DNA here is from genome assembly GCA_902785645.1 of uncultured Erysipelotrichaceae bacterium. Lineage (GTDB taxonomy): Bacteria > Bacillota_I > Bacilli_A > RFN20 > CAG-826 > RUG13091. Next base: position 155 of record CACZZG010000018.1, read on the forward strand.
TAGCACTGGTTACTTTGTAAAAACATATTTAGAAGATGGCGAAAAAACCAATTACGCAGTCTATAGCGATGATGGTGGAAAATACTATTATTTGCCTAATAACGATTTTAAAAAAGATTACCTTGATTCTTTGAATAATAATCAAGATTATAAGGATTTGAGATTTAATTACACAGTAAACTCTTATGTTATTGGTCTAGGCTCTTTGGCAATCTCAGAAGTTATATTTTTATTAATAATTCCTTTAACAAATAAACGTCGTGCAACATTAGGTATTTTATTTGCTGGCGGACAAGTAATGTCTAAAAAATATGTATCCCGCGCAAAATGGTATCAAATTCTTGGCAGATTCGGCTTTATTTATATAATTGAAACTGCTTTATTATATTTTGCGGCAGGAGAAGTAATCCTTTTGATTGTTCCATTTATTACTCTCATTATTTCTTTCACAAATAAGGAAAGAAGAACAATTCATGATCTTGTCACAGGAATTAAAATAGTCGATAAAAATTCATTTGTTCCATTAGTTGATCACGATGTGGTTGATGAAACTGCTGATAAAGTTGAGTGAAAGCCCAACTTTTTTCAACATTATTTTATAAATAATATTTGCGTTCAAAATATCACGATAATATAATTAGTTTGTAGAATATCATCTTTAAGATGAAAACAAATAGGAGAAACATATGAAAAGAAAACCTTTTTCAATTGCGATCTTAGGTTCACTTCTTCTTGGCTGTGCTTTTGCATTGTCCGGATGTAACAAAGGACCAGCAATTACAGTTTGGGTTGGTGGCGAGTCTGCTAAATTCTATCAACAAGCCGCTAACAAATTCTTCAAAGACCACCCTGAATACAAATACAGAGCCGTGGTCAAAGGTGTCGATACCGGTACAGTCGCCGGTACAATTACCACTGACGCATCAGCCGCAGCGGACATCTACACAGTTGCGCACGACAACATTGCAAAATTAGTCGATGCTGAAGCTGCATATCCAATTGAAAACCAAGGATTAATCGACCAAGTCGTCGCTGACAATCCTCAAGGCTTCAAAGATGTCATTTACGCGACACCAAAAGGTGAAACAGAAAAGAAATTATATGGTGTACCATATATTTCCCAAAGCTTATTCTTATATTATAACAAGAAATTTGTCAGTGATGAACAAGCTAAAACATTTGAAGGTTTACAACAAGCTGCAAAAGCAGCCGATAACAAAGCCTTTACAATTGTTGGTGATGATGGATACAACTTCTCATTCACTATGTTAGCTCGTAAAGAAAGCGATAAATCTTCAACATTAAAACTCTATCCAAATGGTGAGAGACATGATAACTGGTTACAAGGCGATGACGAAATCGCATTTGTCCGTTGGGCCAATGAAATGTTTGCAGATCCAAATGGTGGTGAATGGCCACCAGCAAACTGGATTACCGAAGTTCAAAATGGTAAAGTATGCGCCCTTATCGGTGGTGCATGGCACTTTAATTCATTTGCTGCTTCTTGTGATGACTTTGGTATTGCCAAAATCCCAACATTCACATTAACAGCTGATCACGTTCAAGGTTTAACAGGCGTTTCCGCTGGTGATGTCTATCGTGGCGGAACATTTGCTGACTGCAAAGTCTTCATGATGAACATGTATTGCGCAGAAGAAAAACGCGAAGCTGCTCAAGAATTAATGAAATACTTATCCAGCAAAGAAGTCCAAAAGGAGTCCTTCTTAGAAGTTAATAACGTTCCTGCATTTGCGGGTGTTGATTCTTGGATTGCAGAGGCAAAAGACCAAATGACTGAGTATCAATATATGTTAGGTGTCGCTCAAACAAGTATGTCTGCATATGGTATTGCACAACCATTCGTGAAATCCTTATACAACACATATTTCTATTCCAAAAACGGCCCACAAAAATACGTTAATCTTATCAAACTTTCAAAGGCTGAATGCACACTTGATGCTATCCGTGAAGCATTATTCAGAATTGAATATACATGGGGCTGGGGTGAAGATGTACCTGAAGGTAAATTACCAGCTACATTACCAGCATCAACTGCTGAACGTATTGAAGCATAATAAAATTAATTTTATTAATTAGATTTAACTATTTGAAAGGAGGACATTTATGGCTGAAGCTGTTGCTAAAAAAGAAAAGAAACCAAATCCAGTTGGCAGATTTTTCAAAAACATTGGTTTAGCAATCAAAAATTTCTTCGTCAATTTGGGCGTTGGAATTAAAGACAGATTTGTTGATTTTGGCAAAAGATTTGTCGATGGCAGTATTGGCACAAAAATGTCACATTTTGTCCTAGGTGCTGGTAATTTCTATCATCATCAATGGATTAAAGGTTTTCTCTATCTCGCTTTAGAAGTTCTCTTTATCCTCTTCATGGTTTTATGCCCTGAAGTTAACGGAACACCTTATGGTTGGAGATCTTTAGGTCCTGAAGGCATTGGTTTAAAAGGCCATGATGGTACCGCTACTAAACCAGGTAGTGACCCTGTCTTAATGTTGCTATTTGGTCTTGTGACTATAATTGCAATTATTGCCTTTATCCTCTTATGGCTTTCAAGCATCAAGAGTTCCTATAAAGCGGACCTCGATGTCAGAGAAGGAAGAAAACCAACTACATTTAAGCAAGATTTAGCTGCTTTATTTGATAATAAATTCCATGTCTTAATGCTCACACCTACATGTATAGCGGCTGTAGCATTTACAATTTTACCAACCATTTTCATGATTTCCTTGGCATTCACTTCTTATAACCAAGTTGATATGAATGCTTTAGGAACAAAACAATTTACATGGGTGGGATTTGAAAACTTTGGCGCCGTTTTTACCGGTGTCGGTTCATTAGGTACAGAAATTAAAGCAAGATTCTTCCCTGTCCTTGGTTGGACGTTCATCTGGGCAGTTCTTGCTACATTTACCTGCTACTTTGGTGGAATTTTGTTAGCCTTATTAATTAATAAAAAAGGCATCAAATTAAAGAAAGTTTGGAGAACAATTTTTATTCTCACAATCGCCATTCCACAATTTATCTCATTATTAACAATGAGAAACTTATTAGATGTCAATGGACCACTCAATAAAATATTGATGGACATGCATATTATTAACAAAGAAATTAATTTCCTTGGTTTAGGAAGTGATTACAAGGGTGGTGAATTCATTCCAAAATTAATGATTATTATCATTAATATGTGGATTGGTATTCCATATACCATGTTGATGACATCAGGTATCTTGATGAACATTCCTGCCGATCTTTATGAGGCCGCCACAGTCGATGGTGCAAGTAAGACCAAGATGTTCTTCAAAATTACTCTTCCTTACGTCATTTTCGTTACTACACCTTATTTAATTTCTTCATTTATCGGTAACATCAATTCCTTCAACACGATTTTCTTGTTGACGGGTGGTGGACCAACTATTACAGACGGTTTAACAACTTATAAAGCCGGTGGTACTGATTTATTAGTTACATGGTTATATAAATTAACCATTAGTGAGCAAATGTATAATGCCGGTGCGGTTATTGGTATCTTTACATTCTTAATTACCGCAACCATTACACTTATTACTTATCGTAATAGTAAAGCTTATAAAGAGGAGGATACTTTCCAATGAGCTCAAGTATTGCTGCTCCTAACAAAAAGAAAAAATATCGTAGCCAAAAGGCCGCGATGCGTACTAGCAAAATCGTTTCTTATATTTTGTTAGTCATTCTCTCTGCGATTTGGATTATGCCTATTTTATGGATTGTCCTTCAATCATTTAGAGAAGAATTCCGTGCATCCGGTGCCTATGTTGGTACCGTTACCACAAGCTTCTTCCCGACCCATTTTGGTGTCAAAGCATACGCTGATTTATTCACTTCTGACTTTAATGGTTTAGAATATGCATTCCCAAGATGGATTGCTAACACCCTTCTTGTTTCAGTTTGCTGCTGTATCATCTCTACATTCTTAGTCTTGTCAGTCGCTTACTGTATGTCAAAACTAAGATTCAAGCTACGTAAAGCTTTCATGAATATTTCGATGATTATCGGTTTATTCCCTGGCTTTATGTCCATGATTGCAATTTACTTCTTATTGAAGTCAATTGGTTTAACTCAAAACCTCTTTGGTCTTATCCTTGCTTACTCCGCTGGTGCAGGCTTAGGATTCCAAGTTTCCAAAGGTTTCTTCGATGTTATTCCAACATCATTGGTTGAATCTGCTAAACTTGATGGATGTACGAACTTCAAGATTTTCTGGAAGATTATTCTACCATTATCAAAACCAATTATTATCTATACAGCATTAATGTCCTTTACTGGTCCATGGATGGACTTCATCTTTGCACAAGTTATCTTAGGTAATGCTAACCCTGAATTATGGACAGTTTCTGTTGGCTTATACAACATGATTTTCGGTCCTCAAGCAGACTTGAACTTGTTTACAAGATTCGCTGCTGGATGTGTCATTGTTGCCATCCCAATCGTTTCCTTGTTCATGTTTATGCAGAAGTATTACGTCGAAGGCGTTACTGCTGGTGCTGTTAAAGGCTAAAACATTTTCAAAAATAAATAAGTCGCTAGAAAACTAGTGACTTTTTATTTATTCATAAGTGCGCGTATGGTAATATTAAAGTGGTAAAAAATGTTTTTACCATGTTTGGAGGTATTATTTTATGGCCTATGGCTTAACATATGACTTCTTAATGGGGCAATGTATCGACGCTCATAATTACTTCGGTGCTCATTTTGTTAAACAAGATGGTGTTGATGGTGTCGTCTTTAGACTTTATGCTCCATGCGCAAACGACGTTTCTGTTATCGGTGAATGGAATAACTGGGATGTCGGTGCTAATAAAATGAATAAAATCGATGATTGTGGTATTTGGGAAACATTCATTCCTGGATTAAGTAATTATCAAAGTTATAAATTCCATTTTTTAAATGCTAAAGGTAAATATGTCGATAAAATCGACCCCTTTGCGTTTTTCTCAGAAGTGAGACCAGGTACATGTTCTAAACTATTTGATAATACAAACTTTGCTTGGCACGACGATCCATGGATGAAATCAAGAACTCGTAATTTTGATCAAGCCATGAGTATTTATGAAATGCATCTAGGCAGTTGGTATGGAAAAGCGGAAGATGGTCATACATTATCTTATGAAGAAATCGCAGATAAACTCATTCCTTATATTTTAGGTATGGGATATACACACGTTGAATTCATGCCTTTAATCCAACACCCATTTGATGGTTCTTGGGGATATCAAGGTACCGGCTTCTTCTCCGTTGATTCTCGTTATGGAAATCCATTCCAATTAATGTCTTTAATCGATAGATTACATCAAGCTGGTATTGGTGCGATTATCGACTTCGCTCCTGTCCATTTTGCCAAAGATAAATGGGCTTTAGCGGAATATGATGGCACAAGAATGTTTGAATATAACAACAAATGGAGAGTTTCTCCTTGGGGTAGTTATCAATTTGATTTAGGCAAAGATCCAGTGAGAAGCTTCTTGATGAGCGCAATCAATTACTTTGTTGACTATTTCCATTTTGATGGTGTGAGAGTCGATGCAGTCAGCAATATCATTTATTACAATGGCGATTCTTCCATCGGATTAAATGAAGGCGCAGTGGAATTCATTAAAAGATTAAACGCTAAAATACACATCGCTCATGATTCAGTGATGATGATTGCGGAAGATTCAACCGCATTTGCGGGAACCACAAAACCAACCGAACAAGGTGGTTTAGGCTTCGACTATAAATGGGATTTAGGTTGGATGAATGATACATTGAAGTATTATTCTTTAGACCCAATTTATAAGAAATATGACCACAATAAACTCACATTCTCTATGGCGTATTTCTATAGTGATAATTTCATGCTTCCACTTTCTCATGATGAAGTGGTTCATGGAAAAGGCACAATTATTAATAAATTATGGGGTGATTACGATCAAAAATTCGCCTTACTACGTAATTTATATACATATCAATATGCTCACCCAGGTAAAAAGCTCAACTTTATGGGCAATGAACTTGGTACATTTGATGAATGGAATGAATCTAGAGGCCTTCAATGGAATCTCAAATCATTCCCAAAACACGACTCATTATCCAGGATGATTCATGACTTGAATGAAATTTATAAATATCATAAGGCCATGCATGTCGAAGAACACAATCCAGAAAGATTCCATTGGTTAATGGTCGATAACAAAGATCAATCAGTCTTTGCTTTCCAAAGAAAAGTCGATGATGACTTATTAGTCTTCGTCTTTAATATGACACCAAACTTCTATGAATATTTTAATATTCCAGTCATGGAAGAAGGTATTTATGAAGAAATCTTCAATACCGATAAAGATATCTATAGTGGTTGGGGTCAATATAATGGATTACCTGTGAAGAGTGAACCAGGTTCATTTGAAGGTTTGCCCGCACATATTACCATTAAATTAGCTTGCTTAGGTGCCTGTATCTTCAAGTTCAAACCCGTACCAAAGAAAAGAGCGAGCAAAAAATCAAAATAAATAAGGGAGTTTAATATATATGTTTGAAAATAAAGCTGCTTTTAAAAAAGCTTTTACTGAGCGTATGCTCGAAAAATATGGTGTTAGCATCGCTGATAGCCACATCTCTGAAAGATATGCTATTTTAGGCGAGATGGTCAGAGACTATGCTAACGTCGACTGGGGAGATACCAGAAACAAGTCAATTAAGCGCGATCAAAAGACTTTAATCTATTTCTCCATGGAATTCTTAATTGGCCGTCTACTCGTCAATAACATGCAAAACATGGGAATTTATGAAGTCGCTAAAGATGGCTTAAAAGAATTAGGTATTAATATTCACGAATTAGAAGAACAAGAAAGCGATGCTGGCTTAGGCAATGGTGGTTTAGGCCGTCTCGCGGCATGCTTCTTAGATTCTATCGCTTCATTAGGTTATTTAGGTCATGGTAACTGTATCCGCTATCAATATGGTTTCTTCCGTCAAAGAATTATTGATGGTAAACAAAAAGAATTACCTGATCAATGGTTGACTAATGGTAACGTCTGGGAAATTAGACGTCCAAAATATGAATGTGAAATTAAATTCTATGGCAATCCTGAAACTTATTTAAAACCAGATGGTAGTTATGCGATTAGAACCGCTAATGCGGTTATTGTTCGTGCCGTTCCATATGATGTTCCTGTTGTCGGATATAGAAATCACGTTACAAATTCATTAAGACTTTGGAATGCTGAGCCATCCGCTCACCATTTACCAAGCAACATGTCTTTCGAAGAATATTTAAGAACATTAGAAGAATTATGCCACGGTTTATATCCAGATGATTCTACTGAACATGGTCGTATCTTAAGATTAAGACAACAATATTTCTTAGTTAGTAGTGGTATTCAATGTACATTGAAGAGCTATTTTAAACATCACGGTACCTTAAAAGGTATTCATGATCATTATGTCTTCCAACTCAATGACACACACCCAATTTTAGCTATTCCAGAAATGATGAGAGTCATGATGGATGAATACGATATGGGTTGGGATGAATCCTGGGAAGAAGTCAGACAATGTATGGCTTATACCAACCACACAGTCATGGTGGAAGCTTTAGAAAAATGGCCAGTTAATTATGTCCAAACATTAATTCCACGCTGTTTCATGATTATTGAAGAAATAAATCGTAGATTTAATATTGAAATGACCGCTTTAGGCGTCAGCGATTATGAAAGATATGCGATGAATATTATTAAAGATGGTCAAATCCACATGACCAATCTCGCTATTTATACATGTTTCTCTGTCAATGGTGTCGCAGCATTACATACTGAAATTTTAAAGGCAATTACGTTTAAAGAATTCTATAAATACATGCCTGAGAAATTTAATAACAAGACCAATGGTGTCACTCATCGTAGATGGTTAATGAATTCTAATCCAGAACTCGCCAAATTAATCACTGATAAAATTGGTGATTCTTGGTATTTGAATATGGATAAGATTAAAGCCTTTGAAAAATACGCTGATGACAAAGATGTTTTAAAGGCTTTGGCCAAGATTAAATTAGACAACAAGAAAGTCTTAGCAAAATACATTAAAGAACATCTTGATATTGATGTCGACGTGAATTCCATCTTTGATGTACAAATTAAGCGTCTACATGCCTATAAACGTCAATTACTCAATATTTTCCACATTATTTATCTCTACCAAAGAATGAAATCTGATCCAAACTTCAGAATTTATCCACGTACATTTATCTTTGGCGCGAAAGCCGCTCCAAGTTATGTCTATGCGAAAAAGATTATTGAATTGATCGTTGCGGTGGCAAAAGTAGTGAATAATGATGAAGAACTTTCCAAATACTTAAAAGTCGTCTTTATTGAAAACTATGGTGTTTCTTTAGCAGAAATTATTATTCCTGCTGCAGATGTTTCTGAACAAATTTCAACCGCTGGTAAAGAAGCTAGTGGTACATCCAACATGAAACTCATGATGAATGGTGCAGTGACTTTAGGAACAATGGACGGTGCGAATATTGAAATCGCTGAATCCGCAGGCGAAGAGAACGAAGTTATCTTCGGTTTAAGAAATGAAGAAGTCGAAGAATTAAATAGAACCGGCTCTTATAACCCATGGGATATTTACAATAATGACTACCGTGTTAAAAACATCATGGATTCATTATTCTCTGGTGAATGGACAAATTACAAACCAGATAGATTCAGAATGATTTTTGATGAAATCATGAATCAAAGAGATAATTATTTCATTCTCAAAGACTTCGATAGCTATGTTAAAGCCCAAGAAAAGATTGAAAAACTCTATCAAAATAAACTTGGCTGGCAACGTATGTGCTTAATGAATATTGCCAATAGTGGTAAGTTCTCTAGCGACCGCACAATCAAAGAATATGCCGAAGAGATTTGGCACTTAAAGAAGGTTAAATAAAAATGGCCAAAATTGAACTCGAAGAACTATTCAAAGCACAAGCAAAACTCGACGCAACAATTGCTGAGAATCATAACATTTCTTATGCTACAACAAGACATAGAAGAATCATGGCTTGTCTAGTGGAAATTGGTGAATTAGCTAACGCCACAAGATGCTTTAAATATTGGTCAAATAAAAGTAGTGAACCTGATGAAATCGTCTTAGATGAATTTGCGGATGGTCTTCATTTCTTCTTATCCCTTGGTGTGGATATTAAAACTAGTAAGAAAACGTATAATCTTACCAAACACGCGGATAATCTCACTGATCAATTTTTAGAAGTATATCGTCGTTTAGATATTTTCTATAAAAAGCAAGATGATATTTCATACATCAAAGCTTTCCAAGCATTCTTAAATCTTCTCCCATTGCTTCATTATCGCTGGGCGAAACTTAAAGACGCATATTATAAAAAACTTGGGGTTAATTACAACCGCCAAGAAACAAACTATTAATTATTTATAATTAATTATAGTAAGGTGTCAATCTCATTTTCGGAAATGACTTTGATGCCTTTTCTTTTTAATAATTCTGCTGTAACGCCTTGTCCATCAATTAATTTATGAGAGAAGGAACCATCATAGATTTTATTCACGCCACATGATGGGGAATTCTCTTTTAAGATAGCGATTTTGATGCCTAAATATAAGCAGATATTAAGCGCTAATTCTGCGCCATTTTGGAAGTTCTTTGTAACGTCTCTACCGCCTTCCATTTTTACGCGATCTTTCACTCTTTCGCTTGGTTTTCTTGGAGTGGTTAATCCGCCTTCGACTTCAGGACAAAAAGGAACGAGTTCATACTTCTCAAGGAGTAGTTTGACTTTTTCGTTATAGTTTGAATGACCATCATATTTGACTTTGTCACCCACTAAACATGCAGAGATAAGTATCTTTTCCATAATCCTTAAATATTCTATATTTGAGACCTAACTTAATCAAGTTATAATAATTTCATGCGTGACCAAGAATTTACGTATTTATATAACGACAAAGAGTATTTGGTGAAAGTTACCACAAAAAGGATGAGAAGTATTAGATACACCTATAAAGATGGTGTATTTAAGATTAGTTGTCCGGCTTTTTTTGTTACAAAAAAACAAATTGTCGAAGGATTAGATAAATACGCCGCAAAGCTCATTAAAGCGGATGCCAGAACTCATGCATCAGGCGATGATTATATGTATATATTAGGTCATAAAGTGGCTATCCTAGATTCTGGTAAAATCCAATTCACTAATGGTGATGTTATTGAATATAAAGATCGTGGTGAACTAGATAAAAAATTAAAGAAATGGTTTTTAAAAATCATCACTCCGAGACATCAATATTATGAAAACTTGATGGGTGTGAAAAAACCATATAGAGTAAGTGTGAAGAAAATGACTTCCAGATATGGGTCAAATTCTAGTCAAACACATACAGTTTCTTATTCGTTAGTGCTGTTACATTATTCGGTAGAAATAATTGATTCTGTCATCGTTCACGAACTCGCTCATGACTTCGTGAGAAATCATTCACAAAAATTCTACGATGTAGTGTATAAATACTGCCCAAATTATAAGAACTTACACAAGAGATTAAGGAAAGGAGAATTCTAATGATTAAATACATTGAAAGCAAAGATAACAACAAGATTAAACATGCTAGTTCATTAAAAGAATCTAAATATCGTAAAGAATATAAAGAATTCCTTTCTGAAGGCAAAAAAACATTAGAAATGGCGCTAAAAGCTGGTTGTGTTAAAGAAATTTTTACCACCAAACCATTAGAAAATATTCCAGGAGATATCGTTCAATATGTCATTAAAGAAGATCTTTTAAAGAAGATTAGTAGCACTGTTAATCCTGAAGGAATTGTCGTAGTCAATAATGTTTTTCTAAGAAAAGCCAAAAAACTTGATAAAGTAGTGTATCTTGACCAAGTTAACGATCCAGGAAATCTCGGAACAATTATCCGTACAGCATTGGCCTTTGACTATGATGCTGTAATTTTATCAAATGGATGTTGCGACCCATATAACGAAAAAGTGGTTGCCGCTAGTAAAGGTGCAATATTTACTTTACCAATAATGTTTGGAAATATTGATAAGTATTCTGAAGGGAAAACAGTTATAGTATCTGCATTAGCAGATAATGCAGTTGATATCAATGATGTCAAAAAACCAAAATCGTTCTTCCTTGTAGTTGGTAACGAAGCTAATGGTGTTTCTCAAGAAGTCCTAGATCGAGCGGATATCATCACCAAAATTGATATCAAAAATATTGATTCATTAAATGTCGCGATTGCCGCAGGAATATTGATGGATCATCTAAGATAAGGCCGAAAGGTCTTTTCTTTTTATTGATATTCGCTTTTTATAATGAAGATATATGTTTTTCATATTTAAAAATATGGATGTTATGATATAATCCATATACGTGTGAAATAGATATAGGAGGATGCTTTATGAAAAATGAAAAATTACAAAACATATTGAATGAAGCTATTGAAGGTATTAAATCCGCCTCAAACATCGATGATATCAATGAACTTAGAAATCGCTATTTAGGCAAGAAAAGTGAATTATCATCAATGGGCTCAGTGATTGCTACTTTACCTGTGGAAGAAAAGAAGACTTTTGGTCAAGAAATGAATGAAGTCAAAACCACAATTAGCAAAGCTATTGAAGAGAAAATGGCGGAAATTAAAGAAAGACTTTTGGAAGAAAAACTTCAAAAGGAAACAATTGATATTTCCTTACCTGGTAGAGAATCTACCATTGGTGCAAGAAATCCATTTTATATTGTTAAAGATGAGATGATTGATATCTTCTTGGGTATGGGATTTGAAGTTGCTGATGGTCCAGAAATTGAATCAGATTTATACAACTTTGAACTTTTAAATATTCCTAAAGACCATCCTGCCAGAGATATGCAAGATACTTTCTATATCGATGAAAACACATTATTAAGAACACATACATCTCCAGTTCAAGCCAGAACTATGGAA
>CACZZG010000019.1 GCA_902785645.1 uncultured Erysipelotrichaceae bacterium
TCCACTACGATATTTGAAAAATCACTTGAAGGATTTAATCAAAATTCTCCTTCGCCAAATCCTGGAAATCAAAATCCAATAGAATAAATTAAAAGTGCCATAAGGCACTTTATTTCTTCATAAATATCGAAATCATTTCAAATATTAAATATCCAACAAGAAGAACATCTAAAATGATAAGTAAAACAAATAGACGTAATCTTACTCTATTTTTTCTTTGTTGTTCTTCAGGCGTTAAGACTTTGTTTTTCTCTTCCATAATTAATATTTGATTGATCCAGATGTTCTTGGATAAGGTTGAACATCACGGATGTTTTGCATACCTGTAATATACATTAACAATCTGTCGAATCCAATACCGAAACCAGAGTGGCGGCAACCACCATAACGACGAGTGTCCAAATACCATTCAAGGTCTTTGACGTTGCCGAGTTCTTCCATCTTTTGTTTTAATAATTCATATCTTTCTTCTCTTTGAGAACCACCAACGAGTTCACCGACCATTGGGACTAATAAATCACATGCTGCAACGGTTTTGCCATCGTCGTTAAGTCTCATATAGAAAGCTTTAATTTCTTTTGGATAGTCAGTTAAGAATAATGGACCTTTAACAATTTGTTCTGTTAAATATCTTTCGTGTTCAGATTGTAAATCCATTCCCCATTCGATGTTGTTATTATCAAATTTATGACCATTCTTCACAGCTTGCTTTAATAACTCTATGCCTTCTGTATAACTCATTCTCTTGAAGTCACTATTTAAGACATGGTTAAGTCTTTCTAATAAAGTATTATCAATCATAGTGTTGAAGAAATTCATTTCATCTGGACATGATTTTATGACGTAATTTATACAATATTTCACGCAATCCTCAATTAAATCCATGTTATCTGATAAATCTGCAAAGGCGATTTCAGGTTCAACCATCCAGAATTCAGAAGCATGTCTAACTGTGTTGCTGTGCTCCGCTCTAAAGGCAGGACCAAATGTATAGACATCTCTAAATGCTAATGCGAATGGTTCAACATGTAATTGACCAGTGACAGTTAAATTAACTTTTCTACCATAGAAATAATTTGGATCTTTAGTATCGTGTGTAGTGACATCAAAAACATTGCCAGCACCTTCACCATCGTTAGTGGTAATTAAAGGTGTATGAACATAGATGAATCCTCTTTCTTGGAAGAATTCATGAATGGCCATGGATAAAACTGAACGTACTCTATAAACGGCTTGGAATGTATTAGCGCGTGGACGAATATGTGCGATCTCGCGCAAGAACTCAAATGAGTGTCTCTTCTTTTGAAGTGGGTAATCATCATCAACATCGCCTTCAAGTTCACATTCTAAAACGTGAATTTCAAAAGGTTGTTTGTTTTCTGGTGTTAAAACTACTTCACCGATGACTTTAATCGCTGCACCAGTGCGTAATGAAGTTAAAACTTCATATCCTTTAGCGTCTTTTGTATAAACTAATTGAACGTTTTTAAAACAAGTTCCATCGTTAAATTCCACAAAGCCAATTGAACCATTATCACGATTGGTCTTCACCCAACCTTCTAATTCAACTACTTTTGTGTTTTTTCTTTCTTCTTCGCTACCGTTAATTACGATATCGAATAATTCAAAATCTGTACTTTTAATAGGTTCCATATTCATATCCTCGCATTAAATTATATCAATTAATTTAATTATTCAAAGTTTTTATAATCTTCAATAAACCAGTTTGGATCCACACCAATGGATAAAGGCGCGAATACTTTCATATCATACAAATGTTCTGCGACCTTAGCGATCATCGCCGCTTGATCAGTACAGCACCACATTGGAGGAATAATGATTTTGATATTCCTCTTCTCCATCTCGCGTTTTATCTCACTTCTTAAGTATGAGTTTGCGCTGACACCACCTGCTAATATGACTTGTTTAACTTTATATTCATTAACTGCTTTAATCGCTCTATCCACTACCAATCCAACTGCAACATCTTGGAATGAGCGGCACATATTAGGAACATTTACCTTTTCGCCTTTTTGTTCTAAGTTGTGGACTAAATTAATTATGTTGGTCTTTAGACCAGAATAAGATAAATCATATGTATGTTCACCCTTTAAAGGGACTGGTAAATCATACGTATGTTCACCTTCTTTGGCGAGTTGATCGATTGGTAATCCTCCTGGATAAGGAAGGCCAAGAACTCTTGCGACTTTATCATAGCATTCACCAATCGCATCATCTCTAGTTTCACCGATGACTTTAAACTTCATCGATTCTTCCATAATCACTAATTCGGAATTACCACCACTAACAACAACCGCTAATAATGGGAATTGAAGTGGTTCAATATATTCATTTGCGTAAATGTGACCAGTTAAATGATGAACTGGGATTAATGGTTTCTTATATAACATCGCTAATGTTTTTGCGCATTGTAAACCAACATGAAGCGCACCAATTAAGCCAGGTCCCCTTGTAACGGCAAAAGCATCAACATCTTCTAGTCTGATATTAGCTTGTTCAACGGCTTCTTTTAAAACCACACCGATATTTTCTGCGTGTAACCTAGAAGCGATTTCAGGCATGACACCACCATATTTACGGTGAACTTCTATTTGTGTACTCACAACATTAGAAAGGAGTTTGCCATCTTTAGTGATAGCCACAGAAGTTTCATCACAACTAGACTCTATAGCAAGTATTAATGCCATATTATTCTTCCACCTTTCTAATCATATATATCGCATCATCACCATTATCATAGTAATGAGGTTTAACTAATTCTTTTTTAAAGCCATGTTTCAAATAAAACTTAATAGCTTTTTCGTTATTCGCTCTAACTTCTAAGGTTAGTGTTTGCACTTTCTTTGCATAGCAATCATTAATAATTTCATCCATCATCGCACTGCCAAGTTGCTTTCTTTGCAAGGATGGGTGGACCGCGATTTGAGCGATAGTCGCAGAATCAAATGTATGCCAGTAATCACAAAAGCCCACAACTGATTTAAGATTTTGGGATTTTTCTTCTAATTCAATGACCCAAAAATTGCTAACTGGGTTCTCGTGCATTTCATAATGGACATTTTCTTTATTCCATGGTGCCAGAAAACACAATTGTTCAAGCTCTAAAATGGCCGGAACATCATCATCTGTTGCTTCTCTCACTGTCACGTATAAATAGTCCATATTAATCCTTCATATAAACTGGTTTTAAGGCTAAAGCATTATCTAAAGGTTTACTGATTTGTTTTAAATCTAATAGCCCTTGAGCGATATTGGTTTTCTTTCCTTCATAGCCTAAATATTTTGCATCACCACAAATAGAATACTCTGGATGATCTTTAATATATTCAATGACTTTATCATTTGTATAAATACAGTCATCCACTAACACTTTTTCATCTTCAAAAACACCAAAGTAAGAACGACCACTTCTAGCATTAATCACGCAAATTGATGGGTTTTTGCCATCTTTTTGACATCTTAATGAGCTAATTGCATATATTTGTACACCTAAAGCAGCGGCAATAGTTTTAGCGATTGTAATAGCGATTCTGACACCTGTATAAGAACCAGGTCCTATCGCTACAGCGACATCTTTGATTTCAGATTTTTCTACACCATATTTGTTTAATAAAGCATCAAGTTCTGGAATCATATGTTCAGATTGAGATTGCCAAGCTTCATATGATGTGCAATCTAAAAGAACGTTGTCTTTAGCGATACCAACAGTTAGTGATGTATTTGACGAGTCTAATAATATTGAATACATTATTTCACCATCTCCAAAAGAGAATCATCTTTACTCTTAAATTTGATTTGTCTATTATCTCCACCGAGATTTGTAATCTCTAGTTCAATGGAATCACTTGGAATTAATTTAGAGATAAACATTGGCCATTCAATAACGGTAATACCGGTTTCATAACCAATATATTCATCTAAACCAATATCGGTATCGATATCGGCGAGACGATAAGCATCAATATGGATTAATGGCCTATCACCTTTAAGATAAATCTTCATGATATTAAAGGTTGGTGATTGAACAACCTCTTTAATATGTAGACCTTCCGCTAAGCCACGGACAAAAGTAGTTTTGCCAGCGCCTAAATCACCCGTTAAAGTTATTGTGATTCCATCAGGTAATTTTGTGGCTAATTCTCTTCCGAGAGACATTGTCTCTTCTTTACTTTTTGTGACTTTAATAATCTCGCTCATACAAAATAGAAAGCCTATAAATAGGCTTATTTTTCTTTCTTTTTAGTTAAATCTAAATATTTTGAATAATATTCTCTAATCAAATCATCATTGAATGGGAATTCTCTTTTCTTCATTCTATCAATCAAAATTTTAGTGGTATATTTTAAGACCATATCCAAATCATCACCATATTGATATGTAGCGCGGTGATGAGCATATTCTTTTTCATCGAGCACCCTAATTTCGTTATTGGTTAATAATTTAGTGTCTAAATCGTAGTCGATATATTTAATTGTGTCTTTAGAGATAATACATGGAGAAGCGATATTGCAGTAATAACAAATACCATCTTGTTTAATCATGCATATAGCGTTCCACCATTCTTTTTTGGAGAAGATAGTAACCGCAGGTTCTTTTGTAAACCAACGTCGACCATTACCTTCAATGACTTTAGCTCTTTTGGTCGCGGTAACGATATATTCGGAATTATTTTCCAACACTAAAGCGCGGTCCCAACAACGATGAAGGCTACCATTATGCTTAAAGCATTCTATTCCTAACCAACGGCCAATGATTGACATTATTTTTCCTCTTTATTTAATAAATCCAAAGCTTCTAGGATACGTAATTGATCTTTAGCGTATTGTTCGTTTGGATCTTTCTTAAATGGTTTTTCAAATGGCAATGTCATAATGACATCATCATAAGAAGCATAGGCCGCAGAATGACCGCTCCAAATAACAAAACTTAATCCTAACAAACTACCTGTAGCTTCAATGCCTTTAATTGCTTCAATAAAGTCTTTACCTAAATCGGTATTATATTTTGCATCTTCTTTACCATAGATGGTGAAGTTGCCTTCTTGGAATAAGACTTTTAAATCTTCAATATCGCTTGGTAAATCAACTGGTTTTTCACTCTTGATGTTGATGATATAACGACCTTCAAAGTGAGCATCATTTTTAAATGAAGTATATTTACCCACGAAAGCGGAAACTCTATTTCTTCCAGAACCGGAATATAAGCCTAAATCTGCAACCTTAAATGATTTGTTATTGAATTTACCATTAACAACATTTCTAGAAGCAATATTATTTAAATTTAAATAAATTGCATCAGTCATTGGATCAGATAATTCAATCTTTTCACTCTTATCAATTGTGCAATCTTTATATTTAGTGTCTTTAAAGTTTCTTTCATTGAGTTCTTTATTGACTAAAGCAATATATGCTTTTGTAGCGTTAGGCATAGAATTTCTTGTAAAGATGTAATAGAAAATCATGCCGACAACCGCAGAGCCAATAAGGGACCATCCAGTAATCTTTAACGCCATTTGTTTAAAACCAATCAAAATGATTGAGGCAACGGCAACAACCATTACCACGCCCATCATGATATAGCTCATACGTCTGCTTTTTTTGTAGTCTTTTTGGAAATTAACACGAGCAGTTTCAATCACTTCTTCATAATCTTGTGCATCAGGTAAGGGTTTTTCAATAGGTTGACCTTTTGGTAACAACTTATCTAATTCGGTTGGTTGTTGCTCTTGTTCTTCTTTATCTTCAGTTTCTTGTAACTCTTTGTTTTCTTCTTGATACATATAAAAACCCTCGCTTTCTAATAAATATAACATATTAAATTAGAAAATAATATCTTTACGAGGGATTTTATATTTATTGATTATAGAGCCTTATCAACAGGATAGATGGAATTAATTTTTGCGATTGGTCCATAAGCTCCCATTAATACCGCTGTCGCGATAAGACCGCTGACAGGAATGTATATAGCGTTATAAGCCATGGCTTCAGTTAAAGTTGGCACTCCATAGACAATCATCGAAGATGCGGTAGAACCAATAAATCTAATTAAGGTGGCAATAGTACATGCAAGAAGAATGAATAATTCTCCTTTAAGATTGTATCCAGTTTGCTTTTCACTTAGGATGAGTTTACGGAAGAAGCCCACTACCATGACACTACCAAAGCCAATTAAGTAATCAAATGGGTAACAAGCAAATCCATATCCATCAGTTAGACAAGTCATTAAACCATAAATGATGCCGCCACAGATAAGTCCATGAGCAGGACCGTGTCTTAAGGCGATAATGAATAAAGGAAGCATTTGGAAGTTTGCAGAACCACCAGTGGCTCCTAATGGAATCTTAATTAAATTCAATATGAATGCTGCGGCAATAAGAACACCATCTTCTGCGATTTGTTTAGTGATAAATGTATTTTCAGAAAACTCCGTGGATAAAGCAATAACTGCACCAATAATTGAAAATGCTAAAGCACAAACAGCACCCCAACCAAATTCGGCTCCAGATAAATATTCAATACCGCTTTCCTCAAAGAATTTTGCGCTTAAAGCAAGAAGAGGAATGGCTAAGAAATATAGCATGCTAGATGCTGAAGCAAAGTTACGTTTTACTAAGCTCAATGCTGCGCAAATAGATCCACCAAAAAGGACACCAATTGTGACAAACATTGTCCAACCATATTTATATTTATTTTGGAAAAAATGCCATAAATGAATATCGGTATAAACCTTTTTAACTTCCTCACCTTCTAGTGGGATTTTTTGTTTTAATGTGACAATAGTTCCTAAAAGGAACAAGATGGCAATTATTCCACATGCAGTAGCAATAATCCATCCATATTTGAGAAAGAAATCATCAACTTTTTTCATTCTTTCTCTTGGGATTTGTTTATCCATAAAAAATACCTCCTGGATATACTCACCCGGAGGAAAATACTTTTACCTCCGCCAGCATTATCTGGATCAGGTGTTCGGTCGAACCGGAACACGGTTCCTCTCAGCCGAG
The DNA here is from genome assembly GCA_902785645.1 of uncultured Erysipelotrichaceae bacterium. Taxonomy (GTDB): domain Bacteria; phylum Bacillota_I; class Bacilli_A; order RFN20; family CAG-826; genus RUG13091. The sequence goes on from CACZZG010000019.1 coordinate 7,025, forward strand.
TATTGCTCAGCTCCCACAAATAGTTTAGAACTAATGTCTAACCCAATCAATAGGTTTAGATTTGTTCTTTTTTAAATATTCGTTGGTTAATCTAAAGTGATTGTTTTTAAACCATCCTCCACGATTTGCGGCAAGTGGAGATGGATGTGCAGATTCAAGAATTAAATGACTTGGGTTATGTAGTAACTTCTTAAACTTTCTCGCTGATGAACCCCACAACAAGAAAACTATTGGACGGTTTTGTTTATCCAAAACATTTAAGACATCAAAGAAGAAGTCCTCATATTCTTTAATGTTATGACTCATTGGTTCATGCTCTCTAACACTTAATATAGAGTTAAGTAACAGCACTCCTTGCTTGGCAAGATAAGTTAAATCTCCACAAGACATATCTACATGAGTGTCATATTCGTCACTTATCTCTTTATAAATATTTATTAATGATGGAGGAACCTTGACTGTGCTTGGAACAGAGAATGATAAACCCATCGCTTGCCCTGGCTCATGATATGGATCTTGTCCGATAATAACCACTTTGACTTTATCCAACGGAGTCAGTTTAAAAGCATTGAATAAAAGCTTTCTTGGTGGATAACAAATATGGCTAGAGTATTCCATATCTAAAAAGCGATGTAAACGAATACAATATTCCTTATTTTGTATATCATTAAAGAACTCAGTCCATGTTGAAGGTATGCGATTCATGGAAAAATGATAACATTTTTATCAATCAAGATAAATGATATATAATGAATAAGATATGAAGACTCTATTTGTGTTTAACCATCCCGCTCCATACAAGGTTCATGTCTTTAATGAGCTTAGTAAATTAGCCGATATTCAAGTCATCTTCGAAAGAAGAACAGCAAAGAATAGACCAGAGTCATTTTATAAGCAAAATCTCTACAATTTCCCAGTAATTTTCCTAAAAAGAGGCGCTTTTAGTGATGAAAACACCTATACTGGGGAACTGAGAAAATATATCAAACTACACCATCAAGAATATGACACAATCGTCATGAATGGTTATTCTACATTCGCTGAAATGAAGGCCATTAGATATATGATCAAACACCACATTCCTTATGTCCTACAAATCAATGGCGGTGTCATCAAAAAAGAAAATAAACTCAAGAAGAAAATAAAGACCTATTACATCTCTCATGCTGCTAAATATTTTTCACCGTGTACAGAAGCCGATAAGTATTTAATCTATTATGGCGCCAAGAAAGAAAACATCTTCCACTACCCATATGGAAACTATTTCTCAAGAGAGATAATTGAAAAGCCTTTAACAAGAAATGAAAAAGACGCCATTAGAAGAAAGCACAATCTTCCTTTAAATAGATTGTTTGTAAATGCTTCTCAATTTATTGAAAGAAAAAATAATCTTCAATTAATCTCTTTATTTAAAGAAAGAGAGGATTCGCTTCTTCTCATTGGTGCAGGTAATGAAAAAGAAACTTATGAGAAATATATCAAAGATAATAACATTAATAATGTTATCTTAATGAATTATTTGGATAAAGGACCACTATTTGAAATACTATCTTCCTGTGATTGTTTTATCACTTTATCCAGAGAAGATATTTTTGGTCACACCACTTTAGAGGCCATGGTCAACGGTGTTCCGGTCATCTCATCTAATAAAGTCGTGTCTTCACTAGATATAATTAAAAATGGAGAGAATGGATATCTCGTTGATATTAATGATGAAAAACAAATCATAAAAGCAATTGAAAATGTTGATCAATTAGATGGAAACAAAGCCATTGAATCAGCGAAGAACAACACGATTGAAATGACCGCAAAACGTCTCAACGAATTAATCAGTAAATAATTATGAAAATTATCTATTTCACCACTGCTCAAGAAGAAAAAGACTATCGTTCTTTTATTAATATTTGGAAGTTGCCTTTAAATTCCAGCAACCAGAATTTTCATAATAAGATGATTCGTGCTTTAGCGATATATTCCAAAGTGGAAGTTATTTCTATTAGGCCTTTTTCTCGTAGCAAAACAAGAGCGAAGAAATTGCCTTTAGAGACTAAAGAAGATGGAAATATCACTTGGCACTACATCAAGCGTTCAGGTGGAAGAATTATGAGAACTCTTAGCATTGTTCCACAAGTCAAAAAAGTCTTAAACAGTTTAGATTTAACTGATTCTATTTTTATAACCGATACAATTAATCAATCAATCGTTAGAACCATTTCCAAAATTAGAAAGAAATATCAACGTCCAGTTATCGGTGTTTGCACAGATTCACCAAGCAATATTTCCGGAACAAAAAGATCATACACAATGTACCTTTTAGAACATTGTAGTAATTTTGATGGCTACCTCACTTTAACCAAAGCATTAAATGCTATTTTTAATCCTGAACACAAACCGCACTATTTATTTGAAGGTTTGGTGGAAGATAGAGAAACCATTAAGTATGGGCAAAACAAAAAACCATATTTCTTCTTTGGTGGTGCACTCATGGAAAGATATGGCATCTACGATTTAATCAAAGCTTTTAAAAAGCTCAACAATGATGATATTGAATTATTCATTGCTGGTCACCACGGCGACAAACAAAAACTCAAAGAAGCAATTGGTGACGCCACTAACATTCGTTATCTCGGATTGTTACCAGTTAATAAAGTCATGGAATATGAACAAAACGCAATTGCGTGTATTAACCCAAGACCATTCTCGGAAGATTTGGATAGATTTTCTATTCCTAGCAAGACATTAGAATATATGTCCGCAGGTCGACCAGTTATATCTGTGAAAAACACTATTTTACAAAAGGTATTTGAAGATGATGTCATTTGGGTTAATTCATCTAAGTCAAATGATCTTATGGAAGGTATGAATAAAGCCCTTCAATTAACCGAAGTTGAAAGAGAAAATATTGGTGAAGAAATAAAAAATAAAGTCTTAAGACTTTATTCATTAGAAGTTGTCGGAGAAGGAATTAATTCTTTCTTATCTCAATTCATCAAGTAAAACATTGTTGATTAATTGTCCCACTCTTTGAATTGATAAATTATTGAAATAATAGGTTTGGTTCATTTGACCAAGCTTTTTTCTTTCTTCTTCACCGATGCTATACATCTTATTGATAGCGGCGGTCACACTCGCTTTATCTTGAGAAGCAATTAATGCACCACCAGCATCTTGAAGAAGCGATTTTCCATCACCAGATAAAACGGCAATGATTGGTTTACCAAAGGCTAATGACATCATTAGTTTATTAGGAATGGTTTTACCAACATATCCTTTATCTTCTAAAGATACATATAAGACATCAGCACCTTTAAAATATTCAGCGGCTTTCTTCGCAGGTATTGGTCCATGATAAATAACTTTGTTTTCTAATTTATGAGTCTTGATTAAAGATAATAACTCATCTTTTTTAGGACCCATGCCAATAACATGGAAAACAATATCATCATTTCTCACTTTCGCCATAGCTTCAGGAATGAGATTGATTAATTGAATAGTTCCTAAATTTCCACAATAAAGGATATTGAACTTACTATCGAATTTATGTGGCTCAGCATCGCTGGTTTCCACTAAGCTTGGAAGATTAACAAAGGTAGTTTTTTTATCGAGTTTTAAAACTTCTTTAAAATATTCACTATAAGATGGTGAACCGATAATGACGTGGTCAACTTGCGAATATAAAGACCTAGACCATTTATAAAGAATGCGATAAGTCAAAGATCTTTTTCTCACTGCATTAGTGACCAAAACACTTTCAGGCCATAAATCAACACAGTGTACAACATGCTTTACATGATGTTTTTTCTTATATAAGTTTCCTGCGGATAAAATAGTCACAGGAGACATGCTCATAGAATAGACAATATCGTATTTTTCTTTGCATTTCTTGACCCATTTCTTGGAATTTTGCCAAAAAGATAGGTAATTTCGAATAATGGAAAGACGTGATTTTTTTCTAGGATAAAGATTAACTCTATTAACCTTAACACCATTAATTTCTTCAAATTTAACTTTTTTGTATTCAGGAATAATCTCGCCATAACCATAGTTTGGTTTACCCGTTAAAACAGTAACGTCGTTACCTAATTTAACTAGTTCCTCACAGATGTTTGTGATAACCATGTTCTCTGGATAATAATACTGACAGACGACAAGAATCTTCATGTTCTCTATTTTATAGAGAGAACAAATATATTTCCACTAGTATATTTTCAATCTTAAATTTTATTTAATGAGAATTAAAAAATGAGTATGATTATTAGTAATGAAAAACAACACGAGAATAAGCGTTATCGTCAATATAATAAGGACATTAGTTTTGACCTTATTATCTTTCATCACTTTTCCATGGGTTTGTCGTTATTTAGGCGAATCCAGTTTAGGTGCTTATACATGGGCTAATACATTCGTGGCTTATTTCCTTATTCTCTCAAAAATCGGTATTCCAAACTTAGCGGTTAGAGAATGCGTTAAGGTAAGAGATGACAAAGAGAAACTATCAAACAAGGTCCAAGGTTTCTTCTTGCTTCAAATGATTGCGACACTACTTTCATTTGGATTAATGTGCTT
>CACZZG010000020.1 GCA_902785645.1 uncultured Erysipelotrichaceae bacterium
GCTATTTACTTAGTCCTCATTAGTTTTCCAACATATTTATTCACCAGTGATTTATATGTCCTTTATGGTGTGGAATTAGGTTTAAGAGCAGCTTATCTAATTTTCATCATCTTGTTCTCAATATTTACTCACCTAGCCAAGACATATAATGGTAAAACCAAACTGAGTAATTTCTTTTTGCTACTTCCATTATTCTTTGTTGCATTCTTTAATCTTTTCTATTTAGCGGTAGTAACCCGTTCAAATATCCCTAATCCATTAGACGCTGTCTTTAATAATGATGGTAACAATACTTTAATAATATTAAAGTTTGTCTGTCTTTTAATCATGGCGGTAGAGGAAGAATTATTGTTTAGATACATCCTTTTAAGAAACTTAAAGATTGGTCATAAGATTGTTCGTATCTTAGTGACTTCTGCGATTTTTGCGTTATGTTATTTCTTCAAAATGTTATATGACGGAAGAGGAGTTATTGTTCCAATAAATCTATTATCCATTATCATTATCTTTGGTATCGGCATCATCCTTGGATTCTTATATGAATACACAAACAACATCTTTGTTCCAATTGCCTTTAGTATTATCTACGCAATATGTAACGAGATGATTTATGAAATCACATTTGAAGTAGCCACAACTAAATACTATTTAACTGTCTTATTCTTTATTCTAGGAACAGCGGCATACTTAAGTATTTTCTATTTCTTAATGCTCAAAAAGGAGAATAGGTAATTATGAAAAAGCATTTATTTCCTAAAATCTTTGCGTTGACTGCAATGTCATTATCTATCGGTTTATCTTTAGGTATTTTGCATCACCAAGAAAATCGACCAATGGAGATGACTCATGCAGAAACAGTCGCTCAATATTATTCTGGTGTTACTGATAGTATGACTGGTAATACTCTAAAGAGCAAACTCAATTCCATCAACAATTCACACCGCAAAAAAACGATGGGATATAAACAACATCGTTATTATTATCAATACACTGAAAGATTATCAGATACACCTTCTGGCAAGATGTATAGTTTCTATACAAATACTTATATTAATTCCACTTGGGACAATCAAGAAACATGGAATCATGAACACGTTTGGCCAAAATCTAAAGGTGGAGATAGTGTTGATCCAGATATCCATATGGTTAGACCTGCTTCCGTAAAGATTAATTCTGAGCGTGGTAATAGTGCATATGCCGCAAGTGGAGGATATGATCCAGGACAATACGTCAAAGAGTATCGTGGTGTAGCCGCAAGAATATTATTCTACTGCGCAATTGCGAATACATCTTTATCACTTCCAGATAATTTATCTGGTGCAGGTAAATTATCCGATTTATTAAAATGGAACCTTGAATATCTCCCAAAGAATGAAAACGATACATCGGCGAATATTGCCTTAAGAGTGGAATATCACCGCAATGAAACAATCTTTTCACGTAGTGATTTACAAGGTAATAGAAATCCATTTATCGATCATCCTGAATATGCTTGTAGAATTTGGGGCGATACAAACGCCGCCACAAAAGAAATCTGTAAAAAGAATGCTCCGGTTGAACCAGATACAAGTGAAGTAACTCCAGAAGAAAATACTCCAGAAAATAACGAACACAAGAGTGTTGCATTAGAACCATGGCAAATCGGTTTAATTATTGCTGGAGGAATTATTGCTCTCGGTGCGATTACCGCGGTTGTGGTCATCATTGTGATCAGAAAGAAGAGAGGTCATTAGTATGAAAAAGCAATTATTCCTCATTCCGATTTTAATGTTATTGATGGGTTGTAATACCCAACAAGCCTCCTCTAAACAAGAAGAACCTTCTAAAGAAGAAAAGTCTAGTGAAGTTATCTCTAGTGAAGAAAAATCCAGCGAAGTAGTTTCTAGTGATCAATCCTCTGAAGAGGCTTCATCTAGTTCTGAAGAAGTTCCTCCAGAACCAGGAACAGAAGTCACAAAGAAAATCACTTTTAAAGGTGATAATAAACGCCCTGGATTTAGTAACGGCGCTAAACTTGATGAAGAAGGCAAAGGTGCTCAACCAGAGTTTTATAAACTCTTTAATGGTGAAAGTGGCACATTATTAGAATCAATTTCTTCTACAAAATGCTTCTTCCAAGCTCATGGTGGTAACGACTCTGGTATTTCAACATTATGTATCGGTGCTGCTAAATACGATGGTTCATTAGAACTTAACTTTGGCTATAGCATTAAAAGTTTAACTGTTGTTGCACAAGCTTTTTACAATCAATACACTAATCAAGGTGTTGATTATTTAAGGGTAGATCAAAATGTTAAATTAAAAGTTAATGGTGGAGCGATCTCCGTGCCAAGTACTTCCGATAAGATTCCAAGTGAATTAACTAAAGAATATAGCTTTGCGGGCGATGGTGTCACGCAACTAGTGTTTGAAAGTGTCGATTCCGTTGATGGCGCTAGTAAAAGAGTCTACATTAACGAAATAACCATTACTTATCTTTACGAATAATTTAATATAAGATATTAAAGGTCCACTGTGGTGGATCTTTTAATTTAATAAAAAAAATAGATAGTTAGCGCCACTAATTATCTACTTATGTGTAACTACGTTACGTAATTATTTTAGCAATAATATGGAAAAAGAAAAGGCGATAAACGCCTATTCTAATTCGAATGCACCAGTGTATAACTGATAGTAGACTCCCTTTTGGGCAATCAGATCATCATGTGTGCCTCTTTCGATAATTCGTCCATGGTCTAAGACCATAATCGCATTACTGTTTTGAACTGTAGATAATCTATGAGCGATGACAAAGACAGTTCTACCTTTCATGAGTTTATCCATACCATCTTGTACAAGTTTTTCGGTTCTTGTATCAATTGAGGATGTGGCTTCATCAAGAATCATGACAGGAGCATCCGCGACTGCAGCACGGGCGATAGACAATAATTGTCTTTGACCTTGTGATAGATTTGCGCCATCGCCACTTAACATTGTGTTGAATCCTTGTGGTAGACGTGTAATGAAATCGTATGCATTAGCAATCTTTGCGGCTTCATAGACTTCTTCATCGGTGGCATCCAGTCTTCCATAACGGATATTTTCCATAACCGTTCCAGTAAAGAGATTTGTTTCTTGTAAAACAATGCCTAATGAGTGACGTAAGTCATCTTTTTTGATTTTGTTAATATTTATGCCGTCGTATCTGATTTTGCCGTCTGCGATGTCATAAAAGCGGTTTAACAGGTTAGTAATAGTGGTCTTACCCGCACCGGTTGCGCCGACAAAGGCAATCTTTTGACCTGGATGGGCATAAATTGAGATGTTATGAAGAATAGTTTTGTCTGGATTATAAGCAAAGTCGACATCTGTTAGAACGATATCGCCTTTCACTTCCGTATATGTCGTTGTGCCATCGGCTTTATGGAAGTGTTTCCAAGCAAAGTCTCTAGTCTTTTCACTTGTTTCTTCTATAGAACCATCTAGGTTCTTTTTGATATGACAGAGTTCAACATAGCCTTCATCTTTTTCTTGTTGTTCATCTAATAAATCAAAGCAACGAGAAGCACCTGCCATACCCATGACGATAAATGTCACTTGTTGTGAGAAGTTATTAACGTTATTAGAGAACATACGTGAAAGCATTAAGAAGGATGTGATAATGCTATAGAAATCCGCGGCAGCAATTTCTCTATAAGAGGTGAGTGATAAATTCTTAAATCCAGGAATGACAAGAATAAGAACGCCCATAATCGCGGTTAAAACATACATGAAGTTACCGATGTTGCCATTGATTGGCATCATGGTGTTACCAGCGATGTTCGCTGATGTAGCGTGTTTTCTAAGTTGTTCATTCTTTAAATCAAATGTTTGTTTAGATTTTTCTTCATGTGAGAAGACTTTAATAACTTTAAGACCTTGAATGGTTTCTTCAATATCACCTTCGACAACACTGACTTGGATTTGTTGCTTAATGAAGTATTTGCTTGCTCTTCCACCGATGATAATGGTGTTAAGGAGCATTAAGAAAGCACAGAAGATGACCACTAAAGTCATCCAAATGCTTTGCATCATCATTACGGTGAAGGAGAAGATGATGGCTAAACCTGCACTTAAAGTGGTTGGTAAAGCTTGAGAGATGAATTGTCTAATTGTATCTATGTCATTTGTGTATAAGGACATGATTGCGCCATGAGCGTGTGTATCGAAATACCTAATTGGTAAATCTTGCATGTGATTGAACATGGCCTTTCTAAATACATTCATGAATTTTTGTGTGACAATCGCCATTGTTCTATTCCAGAACCATGAAGCAAATACACCTATGGTGTAAATAATTACTAAGGCAATGATTAAATTAGTAACAGTGGTGTTAATAGGTATACCTAAATATTTCACTGGAACAGGATCCACTAAAGGATTAAGACCATTTTGAATGCCGGTACTTAATGTCAAAGTGACAACACCCATAAATAAGGATGAGCAGACATTAGCAAAGATATTAAAGATGATACATAATGCGGAAACGATTAATTGAGCGGGGAATCTCTTGAATAATTCCTTAATTAATCTCTTGAGGGTACCTTTTTTGGTTTTTCCTCTTTCTCTAATTCTGACTGGAGGCATTATTGATCACCTCCTACTCTATTTTGTGTGTAGTAGATTTCTTGATAAATGTGATTACTCTTCAATAATTGTTCGTGATTACCAATCGCATCGATATGTCCATCTTCCATGATGATAATTTGATCGGCATCTTCAATAGAAGATATACGTTGAGCAATGACGATTTTTGTGGTTTCTGGTAAATCATTCTTTAATCCATTTCTAATTAAACGATCGGTTTTAGTGTCGACCGCAGAAGTGGAGTCATCGAGAATTAATATCTTTGGTTTCTTTAATAACGCACGGGCGATACAAAGTCTTTGTCTTTGACCACCAGAAACGTTTGAACCACCTTGTTCAATCCTCGTTTCATATTTATTTGGTAATTGTTCAATGAATTCATCTGCTTGAGCGATATGACAGGCTCTTTCAAGTTCTTCTTGAGAAGCATTGATATCACCCCATCTAAGATTTTCACTAATTGTGCCGCTGAATAAGAAGTTCTTTTGTAAAACAACAGCGACATTATTTCTTAATGTTTCTAAGTCGTATTCTTTGACGTCTCTATCACCGACAGTTAAAGAACCGCTGGTAATGTCATATAGACGGCTAATCAAATTGATTAATGAGGTTTTTCCGCTACCTGTTGAACCTAAAATTCCAATAAATTGTCCAGATTTGATATGGATATTGAGGTTTTCTAAGGTATTTTTCTCAGCTTTTTCAGAATATTTAAATGTCACATTATTGAAATCGACATCGCCATTAGCCATCTCATAAATTGGATTCTCACAGTTTTTAATTGTAGGTTCTTCTTCTAAGACTTCGCCAATTCTTCTAATGGCCTCTAAAGACATGACTAACATGACCATGATGATGGAAACTATCATTAAAGACATGAGGATTTGAATACCATATGTTAATAAAGAAGACATTTGACCAATGGTTAAATGACCTTGGAAATTGAATTCTTGTGTTTCGCTATTATATGTCGCATTCTTCGCAATGATGGAACCACCGATACCAATAATCAAAACATTGGATAAATGAATCGCGGTGTTCATCACTGGGTTATTTAAGGCGACGATCTTTTCGGCGTGGACGAATTCACCAGTCATTCCATCAGAAGCATTATTGAATTTTTGCTTTTCATAGTCTTCTCTAACAAATGATTTTACAACGCGCATACCAGAAACGTTTTCTTGAACGGAAGCATTCAAGGCATCGTATTTCTTAAATATTCTTCTAAAGATACGCATTGCGTATTTAATAATAAGGAATAGGAAGAAACCAATAACTGGAATCATGATGATGAAAATCCAGGCCATAGATCCACCGGAAATAAAGGCCATGACTGCGGAGAATATCATCATTAATGGGGCTCTGACGACAATGCGGATACACATCATAAACGCCATTTGAACATTATTGATATCTGTGGTCATTCTAGTGACTAAGCTAGAAGTGGAGAATTTATCAATATTAGCAAAGCTAAATGATTCGAGTTTAGCATACATATCACTTCTTAAGTTAGTGGCTAAACCAACGGCGGCTTTAGATCCAAAGACGCCACCTAAAATACCACAGGTTAGTGATACTATGGCCATACCCACTAAAGTGATACTTAACCAGAACAAGCTGACATTCATTGAAAAACCAAAGTGGGGGTTTTCATATGGGAAGATAGCCATGATGTCTTCTGGTGTTTTGACTTTAGCGATAGTGTCGATAAACATCGACATGACAAATGGCAAAGCACACTCTAAAGCGGCTTCGACAATCATGAATAAAGGAGTGATAAGCGCCGCGACTTTATATTGTCTTAAGCTTTTTAGAATTAATTTAATTTTTCTAAACATTACTATCTCCTCCTTCCATGTTTTTTATTAATTGATTGAGAGTTATGAACAACTCTTCTTGTTTATCTTTATCAATATTTTGTAATAGTTTATCAAGTGCTTCTTGTCGATGAACCGTTAGATGCGAGATGACGTTTTTACCTTCTATTCCAGGTTCAATTATCGCATATGGATGTTGCTTTTTTATTGTGATAAGGTTTTTCTTTTCCATCCTTCTGACAATTCCACTGACTGTGGACTTACTGAGATGGAACTCATTCTCAATATCAATTTGATGAACTTCTTTATGACATCTAGCGACGAAGAATAAAATTCTTCCTTGCTGACAAGTCAAACCATATTCGGCGAGTCTTTTATCAAAATCAGCGTCAATTAACTTCTGCAAATGACGGATGAGGTACATTAAGCTTTTTTCTTTTTCTTTCGGTATCATAACAACAATAGATAATGATATAGTTCGCATACGAACTTGTCAAATATATTTAATTTTTTTAAATATTGTGAGAGAATAATAAAACATTATGAAAAAGAGTAGTTCAGTTCTAACATTCTTAGCTCTCACAATGATGTTCACTGGTTGTGCTAAACAAGGACAATCAAGTTCGTCAAAGATTTCTAGTGAGCCTGATTCTTCTATTCCTTATGTTGCGGTGGAGTCTATTGAATTTACCGCGGAAGAAGTTGATTTACACTTGGATGAAGAAATCTATTTGGAATATAAAGTCTTACCAGAGAATGCGACAAACCAAGCAGTAACATTTGAAACTTTAGATGATGAAGTGGCTATTCCTTCTTCTGATGGTAAGGTTTCTCCTAATAGAAGAGGAACCACACAAATAATTGTTAAGTCATTAGAAAATCCAGAAATAAGCGCAGAATGTACAGTTAATGTTGTTTTCGCCAACGCTCGTGAAATCAATGTTGATCAAGAACAATTAACAGTAAAGATGGGTAAAACCGCACAAATCACTGCGGAAGTTGAACCAAGAGAAGCTTCTAGTAAATTAACATGGACTTCTTTAAATGAAGATGTCGCTATTGTTCAAGATGGTTTTATTACCCCTGTTAGTGTTGGTTCAACCACCATTAAAGCGACTTCTGTTACCAATCCTAGCGTGGAAGCTATTTGTCAATTAACAGTCACAAGTGATGTCGATAATAATTCCGCATTCAAAATTGCAAATGATAATGTCACTTGGGATGTTGTTGATCCAAAACAATACGTCCAAAACAAAGGTGAACAAAAAGTATTAGTTATTCCTATCTACTTTAAAGATGAGGCTGATACATATACTCCAGAACAAATGAAGCAAATGAGAGATTATATTGAAATGTCTTTCTTTGGTGATAATGATGACTGCGGTTGGAGAAGTTTCTCCGGTTATTATAAACAAGCCAGTTTTGATAAGCTTCATTATTCAGGTCATGTTTCCGAAGGTTGGTACAAAGCACCTTATACCACAGAACAAGTTAACGAGAACCAAAACGATATTATTTCCTCAAAGATTGTTCCTAATGCTTTGTATTGGTTTAAAAAGACATATAGTGACTTTGATTTAACTGATTACGATACAAATCACGATAACTATATCGATAGTTTGTATATTATTTACGCTGCTGATTACGGAGATTGGGGTTCAGGTTTATGGGGCTTTAGATCTTCCGCGAACGACACCAAAAATATTACTGGTAAAAAAGCTTCTGCTTATTCATGGTTCTCCATTGAATTCTTAAGAGATACCGGTTCTTATGGTGGTGTCCCAGAAAATGGCAGTAATACTCGTATTATTATTCATGAACATGGTCACATGTTAGGTTTACCTGACTATTATGATTACAGCTATGCTGGTATCGACTGTGTCGGTAGTTATGATATGCAATCATCCAACACATTTGACTGGAACGCTTTCTCCAAGTTCTCCACAGGTTGGGTGAAACCATATTATGTCGACCAAACTAAATTAGAAGAAAAAGGTAGTGAAACAATCACTATAGGTGATTCAGGAACTACTGGCGAATGTATTTTATTAAGAAATAGTGAATGGAATGGTACACCATTTGATGAATATTTAATGATTGAATTATTCAATCCAGATGCTGGGAATAACTATTACGACTCTCACTATAGCAATTATCAAGGTCCAAAGAACTGTGGCTTTGGTGTGAAGATTTATCACGTAGACGCTCGTAGGGTGGAACTATGGGATGGTGGTGATAATACCGTCATCATTCATCAAGTTGATGATTTCTCCTCAACAAACGACTATGCCTTCTTCCCAAATGATAATAACGAAGTTAATTCAAATGATCATAACTATTATTTGAAATATTACGCTCAATATTATTCACAATATGGCTACACTCTTCAAAATTGGAAAGAATATAACAGTTTCCAATTCCTACACCTATTACAAAAAGGTAATGAATGTACATTCACCAAAAAAGGTAATTATCGTCATGAATGGAATAATTCTGACTTATGGCAAACAGGTGATACCTTTAGTATTACTAATCACTATGGTTATACCAACTATGGTCCAAACTTCTTTGCCAAGAGTGATAAGCTAAACGACGGTAGTACAATTCCTTATGGAATTAGATTTAATTCCGTCACAAAGAATAGTGCAACTTTAACTATTTCTTATATTGGTTAATAAATCATATTTCTTGTAAAAGAAGAAATAAAAGTATAAAGTTAAGGCTCCCAAATGGGAGAAGAAATTATGAAGAAAGTCTTGTTATTAAACTTAATCGCTATGTCTACATTATTAGCGGCCTGCACCGTTAATAACGCTTTTTCTCATGCTCAAAGTTCTAGTGAGACTCCTTCAATAGAATCTTCCTCATCAGAAGTTATTTCCTCTTCTAGTGAATCTTCCTCTTCTAGTAGTTCTTCTAGTGAAGAAATTAAACATGAAGAAGAAAACTTACCTGAAGATGATTACACAATATTGATTTATATGTGTGGTTCTGACCTTGAAAGTAACTACGCAGATTCAAATAGAGGTTTTGCTTATAGCGATTTAGCAGAAATTCTCAAAGTTAAGAATCAACCAGAAGGTGTCAATATCGTTATTGAAACTGGTGGAGCGAAGAAATGGTCTCCTAATTCTGGTGTTACCGCGAGAAAGATTGAAAGATGGCATGTCGAAAACCAACAAATGGTGAAAGATGCGCAATTATCTAATGCGAACATGGGATTATCTAAGACATTTCAAAGCTTCCTTGAATGGGGATTAGAAACATATCCTGCGAAAAAGACTGGTGTCATTATGTGGGACCACGGCGGAGGTATGGAAGGGGTTTGTTATGATGAAACCGCTTCAGTTCCTAACTATTTAACTCCAAATGAAATGAGCATCGCTCTTGCGACTGTATGGAAAAATAAGAAACTCACAAACAAGCTTGAATGGATTGGTTATGATGCCTGTTTGATGGCGGTTCAAGATATCGCTGACATGAATAGTAATTATTTCAATTATTTTGTTGGTTCTCAAGAAACTGAGGCTGGTGATGGTTGGGATTACGATAACTGGTTAGATAATTTATACGCAAATCCATTAATTGAAAGCGAAGAATTATTAACTGAAATCTGTCGTTCATTTGTCGCTGATAATTCCTCAGAAGCTACTTTATCCGCTTTAGATTTATCTAAGATGAGCGAATATAAAGCTGCCTGGGAAGATCTTGCGGTCAGTCTTGAAATCGATAGCGCTACTAAATGGAATACACTTGTTAATGTCGTTAAATCATGTAGTCAATACGCACTTGGCTATTATGGACATGGTGAATGTGAATTATTCGACGTTGGAGACTTCATTACCAAAGGTAAGGCTAAATATCCATCATTAGATGAAAAGTTCGATATATTGTCTGAAACCTTTGAAGAATTAAAGATTACTAATAAGACCACAAGTGATTATAAGAATAAAGCTCATGGTTTGAGTTATTTCTGCCCAGCTTATGGTTATTATTCCAAGAATTTATATTCCACTGGACAAACCCAATTCCTTGAATGGAGAAACATCTGCATCCAATACGGTAATTGGGCATAAAAATAGAAGCACTAATTGCTTCTTTTTTTGTTGTATAATAATAAAGTATCTCATTAACAATATATGTATCCAAGGGATGCATTATTGATTGACCCCTAGGGGTCGCTTTTTCTTCCTTGGTAAAATATATAAGGATAGTCGCGGG
>CACZZG010000021.1 GCA_902785645.1 uncultured Erysipelotrichaceae bacterium
TTATTTATTTGCTTAAACAATAAAGATATGTTTAGAGATATCGCTATCTTTAGACCAACCATCTTAGTCATGGTTCCTGCTTTAGCAGAAATGTGTTTAAACCTCTCTAAACAATTCAAAAAGAATATGTTAGGCGATTCCTTAACACATATCATCTGTGGTGCCTCTACCGTTCCTCCATATTTAGTGAAGGAATATAAGCCACTTAATATCACTTTATTACCAGGTTATGGTTTAACCGAATCCGCGAACTTAGTTTCTGGTAATCCATTATCTGATTACAAGCCAGCTTCTGTTGGTTTCCCATATCCAGGACAAGATTTGAAAGTTGTCGATGGTGAACTTTGGATTAAAGGTGATAACGTTATGGATTGTTATTACAACGATCCTGAAGAAAACAAAAATGCCTTCTCGGAAGACGGATACTTCAAAACTGGAGATTTAGTAAGATTTGATGACGAAGGATTCTTGTTCATCGTTGGTCGTATTAAAGAAATCATTGTCTTATCCACCGGAGAAAAGATCTCCCCATTTGATTTAGAAAACAAATTTGATGAACTTGATATCATTCAAGACTCCATGGTTTATCTCGATGAACAAACCAATCAATTAGTCATTCAAGTTTATCCAAGAATGGTGGAACTAGCTAAACTTCAATTAGCAAGTCCCGACGAATATATTAAGCAAGAAGTTAACAGAGTTAATAATTCCTTACCATCATTCATGAGAGTGAGTAGAATTATTATTAGAAAAGAGGACTTTGTTAGAACTCCAGCGATGAAGATTATTAGAGGAAAGGCCAACCAATAAGATGAGTAGAGAAGAAATATTTTCTAAACTTAAAGAATTAATTAAAAACGCCAACTCCACAAACGAGGGTCAGCTTGAATCATGTACAGAAGATTCTGACCTCAGGGGTGATTTAGGCTTAACATCTATTGGTGTTTTATATTTAGCCATTTCTATCGAGCAAACATTCGATATTGAATTTAACGATTCATCATTTGATGATTTTAACAAAGTTAAAGATGTTATTGATTATATAGAAAACAATCAGAAATAATAGGAGGCTTTATGGAAAAATACGTTATTTTATCTGATTCATGCATGGACTTAAGCAAAGAACAAAGAGCCCAATATGGTATTGAACAACCAGTTCCTGGCTCAATCGTTTATCCTGACGGCACAGACCATGGTGCAGATATCGACTGGGAAACAATTACATTTGAAGATTTCTATCATCGTTTAGATAAGAAAGAAAATTTCAAAACCGGTTTACCAAATCAATTTTTAATTGGTCAACGTGTTGAAGAATATTTCAAAAACGGCCAAGACGTTCTCGCGGTGACATTATCCAGCGGTATGTCTGGTACCTATAATTCCTTCCTTTTAACAAAAAGAGAATTAGAAGAAAAATATCCAAATAGACATTTATATGTTGTTGACTCCAAACGTTATAGCGGCGGTATTTCCATCCTCTGCGTTTTAGCATCATTAAATAGAAAGAACGGAATGAGTATTGAAGATAACTTCAATTACTTAGAAGAAAAGAAATTGAGATTACACCAAATTGGTATCTTAGATAATTTATTCTTCTTACATAGAAGTGGAAGAATTAGTAAAACAAAAGCTTTCTTTGGCACAATGGCTGGTGTTAAACCAATGGCTGATTTCTCTAACGAAACCGGTATGCCATGTGTCTTAGGTAATGCACGTGGTTATAAAGCTTCTTATAAAGCCGCTGAAGAATTCATGTCTTCATTAATTTCTAAGGAAGAGCCACAAATAATTATCGTTGTTCAATCTATTAGAGAAGAACAAGCTAAAGAATATGTTGCCATTGCTCAAAGAGTTGCACCAAATGCGACAGTCTTATCTTGCCGTGTGGGTCAATCCAATGGTGTTAACGTCGGTCCTGGTTTAGTGGCTACCTTCTTCTTTGGCGATAACCCAGTTTCAAAAGACTGTGAAGAAGAAAGAAGATTATTAACTGGCATTTTAGCCAAAAAATAGTTAAATATTGAGGTTTTGCTTTGATTTTAGCTAATTTAGTTTGGTATCACTGGCTCATTATTGGTGTGGGAGTTTTCCTAGTTTCCTCACTCCTATTTTCCATATGGCTTGTCTTTGCTATCGCTAGAAGAGTCTATCTTCACACCCTATCTAAAAAGATGAGTGGTGGTTGGGGAAGAGAGTGTTCCGCACCAAACAACCCAGAACAAGTCAAGATGTGGGATGATGGCATTGCCTACATGAAGCAATTTAAAGATAAAAAGCACGATGTCAGTATTGAACATGATGGCTTAAAACTTTATGGGGAGTTCTATGACTTTGGTAAAAAGAAGACTGCATTATTTTTATGTGGTAGGTGTGAATGCTTGATGTATGCTTATTATTACGCAAAGCCATATATTGAATCTGGACTCAATGTTTTATTTATTGATCAAAGAGCTCATGGTTATTCCGAAGGGCAATTATCAACAGTCGGAATCAAAGAAAGCGAAGACGTTGTGGCTTGGATGAAATTTATCAAAGATAAATATAAACAAGAATCTTTCGTTTTACATTGCGTATGTGTCGGAGGTTCATCCGGTTTATTAGCCACAGTTAGCCCTAATAATCCTGGTTTGGTGGAAAAGATTGTGGTCGACGGTGTCTTTATTAACTTTAAAGAATCATATCGCCGTCATTACCTTGACTTAGGTCATAAGATTTTCCCTGTTTTTCATCTCATTTGGTTCTGGTTCAGAGTGTATACAGGTGTATCTGTAAATAAAGCCAGTCCATTTGAATGCGTCAAAAAACTTGATTGTCCAATTTTATTTATTCATACCAAAAAAGATAAATACTCCTTGCCAGAAAACGCTCAAAAAGTATTCGATAATACCAAGACTGATAAAAAATATCTCGTGTGGTTTGACGTCGGAAGCCATTCCCATATTAGAAATCACGCTACAGAAAGATACGACGAAACGATTAAAGATTTTTTGACAAATAAATAATCGTTTAGTATTATTTACCTGGTTAAACGATTATGAAAATTGCAATATCAACTGAATCTACATTAGATATCCCAAAGGAATTACAAAAAGAATTCGACATTAGTGTCATTCCTTTTACCGTCATTTTAGGTGATAGAAGTGGTCTTGATGGAGACATCACTCCTTTAGAGATTTTTGATTATGTCGATAAAACTGGTATTTTGCCAAAGACCAGCGCGGTCAATGAATATCAATATGACAAATATTTCACAAAATTATTAAAGAACTATGATGCAGTTATTCACATATCTTTAAGTTCTGAAATTTCTTCTTCTTGTATGAATGCGATTAACGCCGCTTCAATATTAAAGAATGTTTATGTCATTGACTCTAAGAGTTTATCAACTGGTATTGCTTTATTAGCAATCTACGCTCGTAAGTTAGCAGATCAAGGTTTAGAAGTAGAAGAGATCGTTGAAAGAGTAAATAAACGTGTCCCTTATGTTCAAGCAAGCTTTGTCATTAATTCCTTAAATTATTTATATAAGGGCGGACGTTGTTCTGGTTTAGCAAGATTTGCCGCTTTATTATTTAGAATCAAACCACAAATCATCGTTAAAGATGGTAAGATGGCACCATATAACAAATACCGTGGAAGAAACGAGCAAACTGTTGAGCAATACTGCAAAGACACGTTAGAAGAATTCAATAATCCAGATTTGTCTATTGCCTTTGTGACCCATTCTCACGCCACACCAGAAATGGTGGAGGTTGCTAAGAAAGCCTTAAAAGAATGTGGATTCAAAGCCATTTATGAGACAACCGCTCAAGCTACCATCACATCTCACTGTGGTCCAAAGACACTTGGCATCTTGTACATCAATGATGGCGGAGAGAAATAATTAATTTTGTAAATTAAAAAGCGACTTGAATGTCGCTTTTATTTTATTCTCTTTCTTAAGAAGTACCAGAGTATCGCTAGAGCTTGTAATGGTATTCCGATAAGGAATAATAACCAAAGGTTAGGAATATCAGTCACAAGTAATAGTGTTAAGAATACTGAGGTTATTGTTAACCAAACAATTAATGATGTAGTAATTAATTGATATAGCTTTTGGTGATATATCGCCGCCCAAACTACTCCAAGTATTGAAGAAGCAACGCCTGCATAAACGAATAATAGCCACCAAGGGAAGACTTTCGGTAAGAAGATGGCTAATAATGCAAAGGCCGCACCAAAGACCAACCAGACGAGCATTTCACTTAGTCCAACGATCAACCATCTTTTGTTTTTCTTAACGACGTGTATTTTTTTCTTCTCTTCTTTGAAGAAATCATCGACTAAGATACCATAAAAATCCGCGAGAGCTTTAAGGACCATAATGTCTGGCATACCTTCTGCTCTTTCCCATTTAGAGATAGATTTATCTGAATAATTGAATTTTTCGGCGATTTCTAGTTGCGTTAGTCCTGCTTCTTTACGATAAGCGATGAGATTTTCCGCAACAATTTGTTCTTGACTCTTTTTCTCTTCCATAACTTCTATATTATATAAAATAGTCTTGCTTATTTCTATCAAATATATCTTTCCCTTATAAATAAGGGGGCTTGATCAGTTGTGGTGAAAAAATGTGTAATTTGGACACTGTATAAAATAATTTTAAAATTCCTTTGTATAGTATACGCAAAGTGGTATAGTAATTTCACAAGAGATAGATAGTCGTGTTTATATAAACACCATTAAACTCTAACGGAGGTATTTATAAGTATGAAATTTGGACCAAGAGATCGTAACAACGAACTTACCGCTAATGAAGAATTAGAAGTGCTTGAAGCCTATCAATCTGCTGATGAATATCTCAACATGGACAGCAGTACAGACGACTTCTTCTTTGAAACAGAAGAATAAGTTAAAAAAATTGCGGCATGTCCGCTTTTTTTGTGCCTGAAAAATATTTATAATAAATATACTTTATGGAAAACAACCAAGAAGTTAAGAAAAAAAGATTAGATTTATCTTCATATGGAACAGTGGTGGCTTTTCTCTGTTTAGAAGTATTGGCCTTTGTTTCTTTTTATTTAGGTCATTCCTATTTATTATATGGAATCTTATCAGTTGTCTTAGCTATCCTTTTGGTTCTTGTTACTTTAAGACAAATTAATAAAGACGGCATTACATCATTTGCCTTCTTCTTGTTCCCGTTATTTATTTTTGGACTATTAACCGCTCTTAGTGGTTTCTCCTTTGCTTCCTTAGGTGGAATATCAATTGCGGAAACGGTCTTTATTCCCATTGGATTAACTCTATTTGCGTTATCTGGATATTTATCCAGTCATATCAAGACATTTAAGATACAAACCGCATTAATGGTTATCTATGGCGCTTTAGCATTATTTGTTTTCATCAATTTGGTGGCGACAATGGTGTATTATGTTCCTTTCTATACACTCATATATCGAAATTCCTATATTGTCTATCATGGTAAACCATCTCCTCTTCCAATTGGATCGATGGCATATATGTTATATGGCTTCCAAATTAAAGAAGTGACTTTAACATATTGGACTTTATTCCCAAGTTTATTATTCACTAGTGTGATTGCTTTATTCTTTATTAAATATAAGGAAAACAAGAGAGACTTCTTAATCTATTTAGGATTCTCTATTCTTGGTTTCGTTTCCTTATTATTTACCATCTCTAAAATCACTCTTATTACAGATGTAGTTTTGATTCTTGGTATAACTATTATCTTATTGTGCGCGAAACTCAATAAGTCACGTCGCGTCATTGATGGAGTGATGATTGGTTTAGGTATCATCTTTGTCTTATTTGTTATATTTGAATTTGTCATCGCCCAAAAGAGTTGGGGTTGGACTAATGGATTAAGAAATACAATTTCTCAAAGCGCTTTATTGAATAGATTATTCATCGCTAATAGATTTTCTAATAACGTTTTAGTCATTTTCCAAGACTTATTCTCTACCTTTAAGTTATTTGGTTGCCCAGTTGGTGATTATGGCTTTAATTATCCAAATGGTGTTCCACAAGTTATCTCTAATTTATGGATTTTTGACAATCTCATGAGCAGTGGTCTATTTGGTGCAATATTCTTTATTATCGCTTTATTCTTTGCATTACGTAGATTCTTCAAATATATTGCAAAAAGCCAAGATTTAGATGCAAATAAATACTTAATTGCGGGATTTGTTTTAGGATTCTTCGTCTTATCACTTGTATTATTAGATGTCTATCCATTAGTGAATTCTATTAATATGTCACCATTCTTTATTTCTTCTCCATTACTAATATCATTATTCTTGTTAGGTTATACATACCATAAATCATCTGAAAAGGTGGAAGAAGTTGTCTCTGAACCAAAGGAGGAAAAAGTAGATGAAATTATCGCAGCTTAAATTATTAATCATCGCTCCTGCTTTAGTTCTAACTGCTTGTGGTTATGGATTAAAAGAAGTCTATAGTGGTGTCCCATATAACTCCACAGTTTTCACTGAGAACTATTTCAATGTTTGGAAAGATTCCATTAATCCTAATAAAGAAGGCAATAAGATTACAGTTAAAAAAGACACATATGAATTAGACGAAGAAAAAGACAATGTCTTCACTTCTTTAAAAGATGTTTCCTTTAAAAACTGCGATGACAATTTTACATCTTATGCATATACATATGATAAAGATGAGCCTACAGATGGAACTGTGGCTTATGGTCCCGCTGTTTCAATGTCAAAATTAGATAATTCATTTAACTATGGTGTCTCATCCAAATTATTTGATGGCCAAATGTTCTGCAATGGTGACTATCAAAATTCCAGAACTCAAGTCGAACCCACTAATCAAGGTAGTGATAAAGGATTTGGATTATTATTCTCTAAAGAATGTAATGATGCGACGTACTTCATGATGAACTTTAAATGTTCATTAGTGGGGCAAGATGATCAAAATCTAGAAATTGGTATGGTCTATAGTGATTTAACCCTTCATCTTGGTTTCTATTTAAGAAATGATACTGGTTATACATATATTCCATTAACTTATAAAGTTAATGATGTACCTACAAACTCCGGTGATGATATCTTCTCTGAAGGTCACGCAGGTAGATGGAAGATGTATACATGTTTTGGTTTCAAGCTTGATAATATCGATACCTCTAGATTAATTGGATTCTCCTTACAATATGAAAAAACCGGGGATACATATTCTGCGTTACACCCGGATGTTAAAACATATCATGCGATGATGCTATATGAAGTGAGTTTCCCTCACACTACTTGGCATTAGTAAATTCAGAAATATCTAACCATTCACCCATTTCAAAGTCACATTTATCATCATCAAGAATTAATGTGCCTTTCGCTGGAGTGAATGTCATCTCAGAAAAATAAATCTTTCCATTGATATTGTATAAGTCCACTCTCACGAAGGGGAATGGTTTAGCAAGAATCTCAGACATCTCGACCATATCATCCCAATGATCTGGTCTTTTTAATTCATAATCAGTTTTTTTCCAACCATTGAATTGGCTACCATCAAATGGTGTCCAATCGATATAGTAGTTGTTGTATCTAATATCAACACCTCTAGATGTGACGACATACATGGAACGAGCTTTACCATTGAAGACATGAATCTTATATTCTGTCGGAAGCTTACCATTTTCGAGCATTAATTTTTCAATAATGATTTGAGGTTTAATAGGTGAGTAGTGGGGCTCACAAGTCATCTTTCCATAATCAGTTTTAAGCCATTTATCAAATTTCTTCTTGAGCTCTTTTTTATTGATTTGTGATTTATCTAAACAAATAAAATTAAAGGCACATGCATGTGAACATTTCATTGCAAATTGATCAGGCAGTTTATCAAAGTCAATATCATCAAAACGATCAAAAATACCATAAATTGGGATTAATTTATCCGCAAAACCGCGCTTATTTATATATTTTCTTACTCCAACACGGCCGGCACATTGACTGACTAATGGATTTTTTGGATAGACAAATAAACGGAGATATTGGAGCTTCTCAGTGTACCTTTTTGGATCTTTGAGATTGAGTTTGTGTTTAGTGATGTATTTGTATTGAGACTTCACATACCAAGTCTTTGAAATAGCCTTAACTATTCCTCTAAATGGAACGAGGAAGGCTCTTTTAACTTTATTCTCTTTTAGATTTGGATTTGACATAACTTAAGTATACTCATTAGTATTTAATTTTTAAATACATGTGATATCCTTTTAATATGAAAAATTCATTGAAGAATTATATTGTTTGGTTAATCGCAATCGCTTTAGCGGTAGTGAGTATTGGCCTTCCCTATCTCATTATGATCTTGACAAGGAAAAGCGCTGATCCTTTTATTTATCCATTATTACATTTAGCGATCGCAGGTGTATATGTGCTCGTGGGTTTTATTTCAGGGGATGTCCTTGTTATTTCTTTCCGTCATAAGACAAAAGATTGGAATAATGATTTACCAATCGAAGTAAAACAAAAAGCGTGGAATATTAGAATGCCATTCTATATTGCCGCCGCTTTAACTTTCTTAGTATTTTTATTCTCTCAAGCCTTTTATTTAATTATTGGACATTATCCTTTTTTATAATTAAATGTTTTGCTCTTTCTTTCTAATGAAAGAATAAACGAGTTTTTCTTTTGTGATGCCGAGAAATACAAGATAAACAATCGCATCAATCAAAACGATAGATACCATTTGTAATATTGCCGAGATGGATTCGGATAGATTTAATCTTCCCCATAACATTTCAAATGGTTTATATAATGCTAAAGATATTCCAAGAATAATTAGGTTAGCTAATAAGAGCTTAACAGTATTGAGATTGAATATTGCACCCTTTACCCATTTCCAAGTAATGGACATGAGGAATATGACAATCAATAAATCTGTGGCAGCGGTTCCTATAGCGACACCAACTGCAGGAGTTAACCAGCCGACTTTGCTTGGCAAGTATCCACCTAATAAGAGTGATAAACCAATATTGATAATTGTTCCCACACCGATAGCGATGAGATAGTATTTTTCTTTTTTCATTGGAAGTAATATTTGACCATAGATGATGTCTCCCAAAGAATAGGTGAGCATCATCGAACAGAGAATCATCAATATTAGCGGTGCGGTTTGATATTGTCCATTTCCCGAATAATCAAAGTTACCAGAGATTAATGAACATATTGGTTTGGCCAATGCCGCCATAGTGACGATTGCGGGAAGAACAATGAATAGACAAATATTAACTGAATATTTATTCAGATTATTGAAGTATTGTTTATCTTCAACGTTATAGTAATAAGCCGCTCGAGGAATAAAGACAGTGGATA
>CACZZG010000022.1 GCA_902785645.1 uncultured Erysipelotrichaceae bacterium
ATAGCCATGAACATCTGGATTAAATCCATCAACAGGATAATATTTGAAATACAGTGTTTCTGTATTAGCGGAGCTCTTGATGACTTCAATCAATTCTTGATCATTACGCTTTGCGTTATTGATGTTTTCATCATCACCTGCATCTGGCCAAGGTTTAACTTGTTCATCGTTGTGTTTGAATGTAAATACATCACCAGCATAAAGGCTACTTAAAGTAATAGCGAATTGATCACCAATATCATTGTGGTCGTTATCGTAGATATCTTCTTTAGTGTTGTAATCAACTTCTAAATAATTACTACCATTAAGACTCCAATAAAATCTATCACTAACTTGTGGTCCAGGAGCTTCACTGCTGGAAGGCTGTTCACTAGAAGCATCACTACTTGGAGCGGGTGCGGGTTCACTAGACTGCTTTTCACTAGATTTAGAATCGCTTCCACTGCTGGATTGGCTTAAGCCTGTTTCCACTGTACAAGCAGACATACTTAAAGCTAATAAAGTAGAAGAAATAAATAAAAGTAAATTTCTCTTTTTCATAATTTGTCTTCCTTTAAACAAGCGAATTATACATTTATTTAATAATTATATATTAAAGTTAAAAATATTGTTACAAGTCCGCAAATATTTTACAAAGTAAAAAGGCGAATCTTTCGACTCACCTTTTAATTGTTTTTTGTTATTTGATAACGACTGCTGAACGAGGTGGTAAGCTACTTGCGGTTGCTCCATTATAGGAAGCAAGAACTGTACCACTCACACTATGTGTCGATTGAGTTTGATCGTTGAAGTTAACTAATACTTTAACGGTGGTTGAACCAATCTTACGAGAGAACATCAAGACGTTTGCGCTTAATGTACCAGACACCCAATCTTCAGGAGTGAATGAACCGGTTCTTAATGCTTTGCCCACTTCATCGTTTCCGGTCTTTAAGGCAATGAATTTCTTCATGATGCCAAATTCGGAATTATCTTGATTCATTTGGGTTAAAGCAGGAACGACCACGCTGCTCTTATTAGTCTTATCTTGTTCCACTCTCATCGCGGAACCAGTGACATAGAAGTCGGTTGTACCAGCTTCATCACCTTTTTGACCGTTTGCGACCCATTTCATTGGTTGACGGTACCATAAGTCCGCATATGGTGAATTAGCGTCCTTACCTTCTGGGAAGTTACCAGTCATACCGATTTCATCGCCATAATAGATCCAAGTCAATCCTGGGAACATAAGTTCAGCGATTTTGACACAGTTCGCGGATTTTTCAAAGTCCGCCCATTGATCTGAAGAAACATTTCCTTGCTTATTTAAACCTGTAAGAGTACCAGAACCAGCGACACGGTTAATAACACGAGCGATATCGTGATTAGAGGTAAAGATGCCAGGTAATGAAATATCGCCACGATATTTGTTATATGTATCGTAGACCGCTTTAAAGTTCCATGCAGAATTATCGGCTTTTTTCATATCTCCTGCACCATCAATAACACCACTCTTGGGGTCATTATCTTTAGAGATTGAGTATGGATCTGCTGTATTAGTTAAGAAACCCTTCACGGTTCCGTATTTTTCAGTTGTATTTGCTTTACCAGTTGCGGCACCACTAGTCAAATTGAAGTATGTATAGAAATCAAATAATGAATCAAATGCTTCATAATATGGAGCAACATGGTAAGCATGACCATCGAAATTTTCACCGACAAAGAAGACATCTTTTTTTGCACATTTTGTAACAATTGCTTTCAATTCACGGAAGAATTGCAAGTTTTTCGTTAAATCACTAGAGTAATCTTCATCCGCTAAATCTCTAACAACTGTATCACCTGCGGTAGATGAAACTTCATTAGTCATAAAGATGTGTTTAACAGCGTCTAACCTAAAGCCATCAACACCGATATCTCTTGCCCAATAAATTGACATATCTTCAACAGCGACACGTGTTGGAACATAAGAGAAGTTTAGCTCTGGCATTGAAGATCCAAATTTCGCGTAATAGGAATATGGATGTGAACCATAAGCATACCAGTTATTGGCTTCTTTAATTGGATCTTGTTCTTCGTGGTTGCCCCATTGATAATAGCCACGATAATTAGCGTCTAAGTTTGCACTTCTAACAAACCATGGGTTAGAGGTAGAAGTATGGTTAAGGACTAAGTCCATAACAACTTTCATACCTTTTTCATGAGCTTTTTCGATTAATTCTTTATAATCCGCTAAAGCGGTATCAGAGGTCACTTTGCCTTTATTTTCTAATGCGGCAGGTGATTTTGTGGAACCAAATTTTGGGTCGACCTTCTCATAATCTGTAATGTCATAGCCATGATATGATTCAGATAATTGAATTGGTGTTAACCATAAAGCTTTGACACCCAATTTTTCCAAATAATCTAATTTATTGGTAATACCGTAAATATCACCTAAACCATCACCATCACTATCAGCGAATGAACTGACCATGATTTGATAACCGACACCTAATTCTGAGAAATCTTTAGATGTTTTGACCATATTGGCTTTTTTGTCCCAACCAACATTGTCATATTTTTTATTGTTGTAGGTGACGTTTTTACCAATATCACCTTCAAATGGATCGGCTTCACCTTTAGGTGTTGGGGATGGATCTTGGACTGTATCTTGAACGACGAAAATGTGATAGGCTTTACCACCATTAACATCGACAGCATAGTCATCTAAATTGACATATAAGTTACTACCGTCATTGACCCAGAATCCGCTTCCGGTAATTCTTGTGGAAGTATTGACGATTTGTAAACCAATTTTAGTTGCGCCTTTAAAGCTAACAGGTGTATCTAAAATCTTTTTATTAATATTGTCCCAGCCACCGACAT
Source organism: uncultured Erysipelotrichaceae bacterium (assembly GCA_902785645.1). Classification (GTDB taxonomy): domain Bacteria; phylum Bacillota_I; class Bacilli_A; order RFN20; family CAG-826; genus RUG13091. Next base: position 2,848 of record CACZZG010000022.1, read on the forward strand.
AACTACCATTTAAGTCAATATCAACATATGCACCACCATATTTATCTAATGTGGCATCACCTGTTGCCGACATGTGGTCAGCGGATTGAGTTCTTCCAACCCAGTCGAGTTTTGTACCTTCGCCTGATGTTGGTGCGTATGGCCAGGCCCAAACATCCCAATCGTTATAATCACTAACTTCGTTACCAAATCTAAAATAATGATAATAAAGGTGATTAGGTTGAGAGGAGGCTATCCATTTATTCAATTCTTCTTGAGCTTTTTCATCAGAAATTGAGGTCTTTCTCCAAACACCATAAAGGACTTGGTTATGACCACCAACTTTGAACTTGTTTGTTTTAGCAATGAGATAATCTTTATCACCCATCGCGGTGTGCTTGTCATATTTTTTTGACCAACCGAAGAATTTATATCCTTCTCTAGCTGGTATAAGTTCGTTTAAATCTAAGATTTCTTCGTATTTACCGGTGACCGTTTTGTTATCTTCTTTATTACCGGTACAGGCATTTAAAATCACTCGATAATCAGCGTTTTCATCGATTTTTTCGGCATCTTCAGAAGTATCAGTACCGCTTTTCCCTTTACAAGCGGTAATCGCCATTGGAGCAATGACTAGTAAGAATAAGGGGAATAATAAACCTTTTTTCATATTCATTCCTCCTAACTATTTGGATAACCTTTCCAGTCGGAACATTGATAAGAATAAGTTCCACTAGAACAGCTAATATCATTAGTTTGATTGTAGATTCTTCCAGGATTATCTCCAGATTTGATATTCCAGTCTGGTTGAGTGGTTCCGGCGACACATCTTGCAAGCAAGAATCCTTGTAGTTCTTTATCTGCGGTGAATTCTAATGAGGTTGTGGAAGTAAATGACGCGCTATACCATTTACCATTTTCACCTTGTGGCCATCCCCAAACGAAGATGACACAGCCATCATTGGTAATCCAATCAGGAAGGTTTGTACATGTATATTTCACACTTTGAGATGGTTCGTCTCCTCCACCTCCACCGCCACCTGGATAAACAGAGTCTCGATTTAATCTCCAGCCAGCATAGATTGTGGTTGTGGATGTAATAGGTGTTTCAAAATCAAATTCAGTAATGGCTTCGACTTCTTCATACCAGCCATTAAATGTGTATCCATCATATGTTGGATCCGCTGGTTTAGTGGCTTTTTCGCCACTTTTTATAATTTGATGTTCGACTTCAGAACCACCATGAGTGTCAAAAATCACTTCATAATAACCCTTTGGAATTTCATCTCCTTTTTTCTGATTACATCCCATTAAGCCAAGGGACATCAAAAAAGAAGCGGAGCAAAGGATAGCAAAAGTATTCCTTATTTTTCTCATATAGTTTCCTCCGAAACTTAATTTCATTTAATTATAAAAACAATTTCTTTATTAAGGCAACATACACACATAAATAAAAAGCGCTACACACATATAGGTGTAACGCTTATCTAATAAAGAGATTTTTAACAGAAGTAATCAATCTCACCGCAGCTTCAGGAGGTGGAGTCTCACTAGATCCTTCTTCACCACTACCATCGATAATTTTCACCAACAAATCTTTCAACTTATTAATAGTTTCAATTAGCGAATAACTTGTTACTTGATATAGACCTTCAACATAGATTACGGCAATAAATCCAACACCCGCTAAAGGAACAAGCAAATCAATAGTTGGATCCTTGTGTTTCTTGGTGTATGAGAATAACAAAATGATTGGTATCAATAGAATTGTGGAGCCCCAGCCAAAGCCAATAGCTTGTGCGTATTGTATTCCAATCTCATATGATCCAAGTTGTGCAAATTCAGGATGGGTAGCTCCATAGATACTCGCAATCACTAATACGGTAATCAAATCTAAGAAGAAACAGATAAATAAAATAACGGAGATTGTGATAGACACTCTGAAAGAGTGGGCGTTTGTCTTATAGTGTTCTGATAACAATTTTTCTGATTCATGTTTCTTAAGGTGTTTAAATTCTCTTAATTTCATGAGTAATAAGAGAACGAAGAACGCTAAGAATAAATAAACAGGTTTACTCGTTAATAAGAAGAAGAAAGGCGTAATAATTCTGATTTTTCCATCCGCTAATAAAGCTTTGATAACTAATGAACCTATTTCATATAAGAAAGGCAAAATCACAAAAGATCTAAAGATATAAAGCTTTTTACCAGTGAAAACTTTCTTAGGTTTGTAATGCAAGAAGAAAATAGTTAAAACAAAGAGGAGTAAATCAATAAAGATATTCATAGAATATCCCACTCTTCCCAATGCACATAATATGCTCGATATGCCTTGACTGAATCCAATAAATCCAACACTCGGTGCTAAGCGATGAACGGTTTCAAACATGTAATGTAAGACAATCACATTAGCTAGTATATAGAACAGCGCGGCCAATGAACCAAATTTAATAAATTGTTTCTTAAATTCATTCTTCTTTTGCAGTATCAACGCTAAGTTAGCTAACAAGAACAAAGGTAATGGCAAGTCAGAGAAATAACTAAAAGCCGTAATCCAAGGTTCAAAAGACTTCGCTAAACCAGCGTTAAGATGAGAACCAATCTTAAAAACAATCACCAATTGTGCAAGGCCCATGAAGAACCAAGCAATGATTCTTAAATAACGATAAGATAAAGGGGCTTTATACTTGATATCGTTTTCTAAAGTTCGTTCTTTAAGAGGAATATATTTCTTCATTGAATTGATTATAACAATTTCTCGTTAAAAAGGATTAATAAATTAATCAAAAATGTTTATAATATAACCGATTTAGAGGTACATAATATGGCAAAAGTAATGACAATTAATTCCGGATCATCATCTTTAAAGTTTAAACTTTATGAAATGCCGGAAGAAAAAGTTTTAGCTGCAGGTAACTGCGAAAGAATTGGTTTAGCAGATGGTATTTTCACAATCAAATATGATGGTAAAAAAGAACAAACATTCCCAACTTTCAAGAATCACGAAGACGCTGCAAAAACAGTAGTTAATGCATTTATTGAAAAAGGTATTATCAAAAGCTTTGATGAAATTAAAGCCGCTGGTCACCGTATCGTTCAAGGTGGCAAATATTTCAGCAAATCCGCAATGTTTGATGAAGATACAGAAGAAAAGATTCGTTCTTTGATTCCTCTTGCACCACTTCATAATGCCGCTCACTTAACATGTTTTAAGGCATTTAAAGAAGTCTTACCAAATTGTCCAATGATTGCTGTATTTGATACTGCATTCCATCAAACTATGGAAGAAGAAGACTATACATTCGCAATTCCATATGAATTAACCGAAAAATACGATATTAGAAGATATGGCGCTCACGGTACAAGCCATAAATACTTAGCTCAAGAAGCCATGAAATACTTACAAGGTGTTGAACACCCAAGAATTATCTCCTGTCACATCGGTTCAGGTGCTTCCATTACCGCGATTAAAGACGGCAAATGTGTTGCCACATCTATGGGTCTTACACCTTTAGGTGGAATTATGATGGGAACAAGAACTGGCGATATGGATCCAAGTGTTTTCAACTATGTCGTCCAAGTCACTGGTAAATCCGCTGAAGAAGTCTATCAAATGTTCAATAAAAAATCCGGTTTCTTAGGTGTCGGTGGTTCATCCGATTCACGTGACATTTTAGCCGGTGTTGATAAGGGTGATAAAAGATGCATCCTTGCTAATAAAATCTTTAATAGAAGAATTGCCGATTTCATTGGTCAATACTATGTCCGTTTAGGGGGATGTGACTTGCTAATCTTCTCTGCCGGTATTGGTGAAAACGAGCCAAGAACCAGAAGAGATGTCTGTAAATTAATTGGAGAAGCATTCGGCGTTAAGATTGATGAAGAATTAAACTACACTATTCACGGAAAAGAATGTTTGATTTCCACACCAGATAGCAAGATTAAAGTTGTCATTATTCCAACCGATGAAGAGGTAATGATAGCCCGTGATGCATACGAAATGTGCATTCAAAAATAAAGGAGAAAAATATGAGTAAAACCGATCCTGTTATCAAAGAATTCTCCAAACCATATTTAAAAGATATTCGTCGTATTGAATCGGCGATTAAAAGATATGACCGTATTTGCATTTTCCGTCATTTGATGCCGGATTATGATGCTTTAGGTTCACAAATGGGTTTATATACTTGGATTAAAGATAACTTCCCAGATAAAGAAGTCCATGTAGTTGGTGATAACCACGTCACATTCACTCCAAGATTGTTCCCAGAAATGGATGTATTACCAGAATCTTGGTTCAAAGAACCATTCTTAGCATTTATTCTCGATGTTGGTAATGCTTCTAGAATTGCCGATCCAAGATTTAAAAAAGCTAAATTCAAAATTAAAATTGACCATCACCCAGATGTCGAACATTGGGGTAATGTCTCTATCGTTAATACTTCCGCTGCTGCGGCAAGCGAAAACATTGTAAGTGCGTTATTAAACTTCAAAGGCAATTACGTAATGTCTAAAGAAGCCGCCAGCTATTTCTATATCGCTTTAGTGGGTGATTCAGGAAGATTTATGTATAGTTCCACAAGCCGTCATACATTCGCTGTTGCTTCTGCATTATTAGATGCTGGAATCGAACTCACAAGCATTTATCAAAACATGTATGTGAAGAAGATTGATGACTTAAAAGTTACCGCTTACATTTTAAACCACTTCAATGTTTCTCCAAAAGGTGTTGCTTACTATGTTTTGGACAGCAATATTCAACGCGAACTCAACATCACTACTGAGCGTGGAAAAGAGAACGTCAACTTATTTGCCAATATTGAAGGAATCAATGCTTGGTGTTCAATCACTCAAGATGATAATCCAAAAGAACCATGCTGGAGAATCTCCATCCGTTCTAAGGGAACTCCAATTAATGGTGTTGCTACACAATTTGGTGGAGGCGGACATGCTCAAGCCAGCGGTGCTAAAATTGACACCATTGAGCAACTACCAGAATTTATTGCAGCTTTAGACGATTTGTTCTAAATAAAAAAATAAATAAAAATGTATCCAAACTGGGTACATTTTTTCCTATATTTCTAATATACTAAAATTAGTTATGAAATTTGCTCCACTACACGTTGTAACCGGATATTCATTTCTTCAAAGTGAATTAATGCCAGAGAAAATGGCCAAATCTTTGAAAGAAAAGAATTATTTTGGTATGGGCATCAGTGATAATGAAGTTCTTTATGGTGCTCCATCTTTTGTCAAAATGATGAGCTCCATCAATAAACCCTATATAATTGGAGAAGAATTTTTGGTGGATGATGACAACATTTCTTTATATGTCATTAGCGAAGAAGGATATCGTAATTTATTAGCAATTAATGTCGAAAAACAAAAAGGCAAATTAACTTATGATTTCTTAAAAGATCACTCTAAAGGATTAGTGACAATCATCGAAACTATTAGAGGCAAATTTAAAGAACTATTAAAAGAAGAAATCGACACCTCATTCAAGAAATATTTATTAACAGTCTCTTCATCATTTAAAGATGGTTTTTATTTAGGCCTTGAGGTCACTTCTAAAGAAGGCGTTAAATACGCAAATAGGATTAGAAAATTTGCGAATGAATTTACTTATGAATGTGTCGCATTCCCAAGAATCAGATACCAGAAAAAAGAAGATGCCATTGTCATCACTATGGTGGAAGCAATCGCAAATGATAACAAGATAAATACCAAATCAGAGATTGGTCAAGACTACTTCATGAACGAAGAAGACTACGCCAAAATCTATTCTCGTATAGAGATGGAAAACACCATCAAAATCATTCAAAAATCGACATTTAAATTCAACCAAAAAAGAGGACAATTAATCCACTACCCAGTCGATGATTCCAAAGCACATTTAAGGGAATTATGTGAGAAAAACCTTGCAAAAATGGGTTTAAATGACGAAAAACACGTAAAAAGATTGAATTATGAGTTAGATGTTATTTCTTCCATGGGATACGATGACTACTTCTTAATCGTTCA
>CACZZG010000023.1 GCA_902785645.1 uncultured Erysipelotrichaceae bacterium
GGATTATCAACCTGGACTAATGGCGAGGATTTAATCAGTAAACTTCATAATATTATTTCATATGATAAGAATTCCTTGGCTTACACAGGCAACTGGGCCACAAACCAAGCCGCTGACCAAGCCCTTGATGATTTAGAATGTGTTGATCAAGTTTATGCGAATGAACATATTTTAAAAACAAAAACTTATAACGGAACTACTGGATGGCAAAGAGAACATGCTTTCTGTGCTTCTTTAATCAGTGGTTTCTCAACAGGTGATGCTGTTGATGTTAAAGGCAGAGCGACAGATTTCCATAACTTATTTGCTTCTTCTAATTCCGGTAATGGTTCAAGAGGAAATAAGAATTTTGGCTATGCCAATGTTATGGCTAGCTCCTATCAAGATAAGGGTGCTTATTCCTTTGACTCATTGACATTTGAACCTTCTGATTATGATAAAGGCAGATTAACACGCGCTATTTTCTATATGGCGGTTATGTATAATACCCAAGAAGAAGTTGATGTAGCTACAACACTTAACTACAATGCTGCTGATCAAGAAGCTCATGAAGGTCACAAGAGCACAACCGTTCATATTGATATGACTTATGAACCAATTACTATTGTTGAAGAAAACGTTCCTTATGATAAATATTCCTATACAAAGTGGTATTACTATGACACCGATTATGCCACAGATACTACTTTAAGAACTCTAGTTCAAACATATGGTACTGGTCCGGAAGGTTATGCTGCTTATTCTAACGCCAACTGTAAATTCGCAATTGGCAATCGTTCAACTTTGTTGAAATGGTCAGGTTATGATGTTGACTTATTAGAAATGCAACACAATCAATCAGTTTATGAAAATGGACAAAATAATAGAAACCCATTCGTTGATTATCCAGAACTAATTAACTATGCATTTGGTGATTATGCTGATCAGCCGGGTTCAATGGAAAATGTTAAATCCGCTCACGAAGCATTAGAAATGGATAAAGATGAAATTCATAACTATGCTATCAAGACCGCGACAAGAGAATATGATGTTGGCACAACATTTGTGACTTCTGATTACACAATTGTTGGTATTAAGAATAATCTCAGTGAAGTTCCAGCAACATATGAAGATCAAACAGCTGAATATACATTTAGAGAAGCTGATGCGACCACTAATGACGGAAATATGACTATGAATATCTTAACTCCAATTAATACTATTAAATTGGCTGTTAAAGTTAATAAAGGCAGTTTGAATTCTTGTAATTACATTGGTTTGGCTACATCAAAAGCTAAGAATGATTTCTCTAATGGTGGAACTGTATCTATAACTAATACTGTTGATCCTTCCACTTCGGAGGATTGGAAGTTTGGTTGGACCAATGAAAGCGCTAGTGTTCAATCAGTCAGTCAAGACAAAGGTGTTAAATTCGGAACAGACAGTGTCAGTGTTAATGAATTAGTGATTACAACAACAAGTTCTAAGACAATTGATAAAGTTTATATGAAGGCAAATTGTGCTTCAAAGAAGACCATCAATTATAAGATTGAAGTCGGAACAACAACTGTTTCTTCTGGCACAATCGCTTATGATGCGACGGGTCCTGTCACTGTTGGTTCTAACTTCGCTACAATCACTGGTGTAATTACAATTACTATTAATGGTACTGGTGCATCTAATGGTGCGGTCTATGTCCACACATTAGCATTCAATACAATTACAGCATAAATTTATATAAATATAAAAAAGATTTTGGGGGTATCCACCAATGGACTATAAAAATACGTTATTAATGACTAAAACAAACTTTGAAATGCGCGGTAATTTAGCGCAAAAAGAGCCTGTATTGGTTGAAAAATGGAAAAATGAAAACTTATATGAAGAAATGAATTTGAATCGCAAGGATGCGAAAGAATTCGTTTTACATGATGGCCCACCATACGCTAATGGTGATATGCACTGTGGTCACATGCTTAATAGAGTGCTTAAGGACTTTGTTGTTCGTTATAAGAACATGCAAGGTTATAAGACACCTTTTGTTTTTGGTTGGGACACACATGGTCTTCCAATTGAAAACCAAGTCACAAAATCAGGTGTTAATCGTAAAACCACACCAATCGCAGAATTCCGTAAAAAATGTGAGGAATATGCCTATAAACAAGTCGAAAGACAAAAAGAACAAATTAGACGTTTAGGTTTAGTGGGTGATTTTGATCATCCATACCTAACCCTTCAAAAAGAATACGAAGCCAAACAAATTGAAGTCTTCGCAAAGATGGCTTTAAGAGGCTTGATATATAAAGGTTTAAAACCAGTCTATTGGTCACCAAGTAGTGAATCTGCTTTAGCAGAAGCTGAAATTGAATATAAGGATGTCCTTAGCCATTCCATCTATGTTGCTTTCCCTGTAAAAGACGGCAAAGGTGTCGTTGATAATGATGCTAAATTGATTATTTGGACTACCACACCTTGGACATTACCTGCTAACTTAGCGATCTCTGCTCATCCAGATTTCGAATATGGTATGTATCAAACAAGTCGTGGAAAATTTGTTTTCCTCGAAGAATTTAAAGATAAACTTTCTGAAGAACTTTCTTTAGAAGACGTCAAACTATTAAAGCGAATCAAAGGTAGCGAATTAGAATTTGTTGTTTGCAAACACCCATTCTATGATCGTGATTCTTTAGTTATTGTTGGTACACACGTTACAAATGATGCTGGTACTGGCCTAGTCCATACTGCACCTGGACATGGTGTTGAGGACTACCAAGCCTGTTTGAAATATCCAGGAAGAGGGCTTGAACCATATTGTCCAGTTGATGAACATGGTTATATGATGCCTGGAACTGGTGAAGGCATTGAAGGCTTGTTCTATGAACAAGCAAATGATGCTGTTTTAAAGATTTTGACAGAAAACGGTTTGCTTTTAAAACACTCAACATTTACCCATTCATATCCACATGACTGGAGAACTGGTAAACCATTAATCTTTAGAGCGACAAATCAATGGTTTTGCTCAATCGAACCAATTAGAGAAGAAACATTAAAAATTATTCATGACACCAAATGGTTCCCGGCTTGGGGTGAAACTAGAATGGTCAATATGATTAAAGATCGTGCTGACTGGTGTATTTCCCGTCAGAGAGCATGGGGTGTTCCAATTCCGATTTTCTATGCTGAAGATGGAACCCCAATTATTGATAAAGCTGTCTTTGAACATGTGGCGAATTTATTTAGAGAACATGGTAGCAACATTTGGTATGAAAAGAGCGCTAAAGAATTGCTTCCAGAAGGATATAAAAATGAACATTCACCTAATGGTGAATTCACTAAAGAAAACGACATCATGGATGTCTGGTTTGATAGTGGTTCTTCATGGGCTGGAACATTAGTTAATAGAGGAATTAAATATCCATCAGATTTATATCTTGAAGGTAGTGACCAATATCGTGGTTGGTTCAACTCTAGTTTAATCGTTTCTGTTGCTACTGAAGGTAAAGCACCATATAAAACAGTTGTTAGCCATGGTTGGGTTTTAGATGAACATGGCGAACAAATGCACAAATCTAAAGGCAATGGTGTTGACCCAAGTAAAATCGCTAATGTCTATGGTGCTGATATTTTAAGACTTTGGGTTGCAAGTGTAGATTATCAACAAGATGTTCGTATCGGTGATAATCTCATCAAGCAAATCGCCGACCAATATCGTAAGATTAGAAATACTTTAAAATTTATTTCATGGAATTTAGCGGATTTCGATCCGCAACAATCCGCAACAAGTTTTGAAAAGGTTGATTTGTTCATCCTTTATAAACTTGATGAATTAACAAATTATGTTATTGAATGCTTCGATAAATATGATTTCTCTAGCGCTATGAGTGCGATTATGACATTTATGTCATCTGATTTATCTTCATTCTATTTAGATATCAATAAAGATATCTTGTATTGTGAAGCTAAAGATAGCAAGAGACGTAATCAAGTGCAAACCGCTTTATATCGCATTGGTGAAGCATTATTAAGAATGCTTAATCCTGTCCTTCCATTTACAATGGATGAATTCAATAATAATTTGCCAGGAAAGAGAGCGAAAAACGTTCAATTCTTGGATTATCCTAAATATAAAGATTTAGGCGATAAGAGAGTCAAAATTGATGAAGAATATGAATTAATCAAAGCATTAAGAAGTGATGTTTTAAAGACTCTTGAAGAAGCAAGAACAAATAAAGTTATTGGTTCTAGCCAAGAAGCAAAGGTTGAAATAGCTATTATTGAAAATAAAGATAAATACGAAGCTTTGCTTAAAGAAATAGATTTGCATAATATATTTGTTGTTTCTGAAGTAGTGGTTAAAGACGATTTAGATTCTGCACCATTAACCGTCAGTAAAGTAAAGGTTATGCGTCATCAAGGTCATTTCTGCGAAAGATGTTGGAATTATGAAGACGACGCAATTCAACAAGAAGATGGCACCTATTTATGCAAACGCTGCCAGAAAGTAGTAGGAAAGTAATATGAGTTTTAATGATATTTTGCAAAAAGTATGGAAAGGACTTAAATGGTTCTTCTTCTCCTTTATTTGGCTCTTCATTGTTTTCCTTGTTGTTGATATCGTCACAAAACAAGCAGTGGTGAAATATTTCGCAACGCATGATGAACCAATCGTTTTAATCGGTACAGCTGCAAAACCATTCTTACAAATCAATTACAGCATTAATACAAATGCCGCATTTGGTTTTGGTTTTGATAACCCAACGGTAAATAGAGTAATGTACTGTATCATCGCCTTTATTGGTTTTGGATTGATCGTTGGCATCTTTGCTTGGAAATTTAAAAAGCTTGGTAAATTTGTTAGAGCCTGTTTGATGCTCATGGCTGTTGGTGCAATCGGAAACTTGATCGACCGTTTGTTCTATACACCAGAGTTCTTGCACTATACATATAATGGTGTTGTCGACTGGATCGACTTTGCTGGTATTTGGCAGTTTATCTTTAACATCGCTGATAGCTGCGTTGTTGTTGGTACCTTAATGCTTATCGTTTATCTCATAGTTGATGAAATTAAAGAAGTCCGTCAAAAGAGAAAGAAAGAGGTTAAGGAAACTGGTGGCAAAGTCTTAAGCAAAGAAGAACAAAAGAGACTTGAAAGTGAAAGCGAACCCGCAAAGGTTGAAGAAACTGAAAAAGTTGAAGAAAAACCGGAAATTGCAGAAAAATAATGGAGAAATACATAGTTTCTGAACAATTTAATTCAATGCGACTAGATAAAGTTCTGGTCGCTTTTATGAATGAAAAATCTCGTTCTTTTGCTTGTAAAATTATCGATGACGGAAAATGTTTTGTTAATGGAAAAATGGCAAAACCATCTTTGAAGGTTAATGCTGGTGATGAAATACTTGTTGATATTCCTGAAGATAAAGTTCTTGATGTGAAATCTGAAGATATCCCATTAAACATTATTTATGAAGATTCGGATATTCTAATTATTGATAAACCTCAAGGTATGGTTGTCCATCCATCTAACGGTCATTGGGAGCACACTTTGGTTAATGCAATTATGCATCATTGTAAAGATTTGAGTGGCATTAATGGCGTGATTAGACCAGGCATTGTTCACCGAATTGATAAAGATACTTCTGGACTTATTTGCGTTGCTAAAAATGATTTTGCTCATAACTTTTTAGCTGAACAACTTAAAGACCACACAATGAGTAGGACGTATGTAGCTTTAGTTAGAGGTGTTATTAAAGAAAATCATGGTACAATCAATTTGCCAATTGGCCGTGACCCAAGAAATAGACAAAAAATGGCAGTCACTAGAGAAAACAGTAAACCAGCGATAACTAATTTTGATGTATTAAAGAGATTTGAAAACAATACTTTAATTGAGTGCAAACTAGTTACCGGTAGAACTCATCAGATTAGAGTTCATCTTTCTTATATAGGATTTCCTGTTGAGGGCGATCCATTATATGGAGGAAGATCATATAAAAAGCTATACGATGGTGGCCAGTTATTGACTGCAGTTAAATTAAAGCTCATTCATCCACGAACAAAAAAAGAGATGGAATTTGAGACCAAACTTCCATCTTATTTCCAAAATATTATTGATAATTTATAAAGAGATTACTTCGCGATAGTTAGCGAAGTTTTTCTTTGCAACTTTATATAATTCTTTTTCGCCAAATTTATCAAAGAATTTCTTTGCAAATTCTGTCACTCTTTTTCCCGCCCCAAATGGGAAAGTCATTCCGTATTGTTCAGATAATTTTTCCATTTCTTTCAAATATGAATATCTTGCAATAACACTAGCCAAGGCCACACATGGGAAATATGATTCACCTTTAGTTTTAAAGATTATATCTTTAACTTGTTCTTCGCTTGCATCGTTAAGATATTTATAATAAGTGTTTTCTTGAACAAACTGATCTACAAAAATATTTAATACATCCAAATATTGTTTGTGCATATTTAGTAATGCTCTATTATGCATTTTGGCTTTCATAGAGTTGAGGTTCTCGCCTTTATCAAGCATCTCATTATATTTTTCATTTGGTAAGGTCAATTTAGAGAAGTGGAATTCTTTTACCAGTGTTGGACCTATTTCTAAAATTTGTTTATCGGTCATCTTTTTTGAATCGTGAATTCCGTATTCTCTTAATTTTTTAATATCGAATTTACTAACGAAAGCAGCAACCACAATCATCGGTCCTAAGAAATCGCCGACACCAACTTCATCACTGCCGATTTGATCTTCAAAAAACATCCATGATTCTTTAACGGTTTCTTTCTTTTCTTGAGGCTCATAATCTGGTTTCCAAATTCTTGCTTCTTTAATAGCGTCTTCACCATAAAAAGTAACTTTTCTGGTTTGCTTTTTGCTTAAATAGGCTGTAATGACAATGTCATTAATTTTGGCTTGGAAATCGACATATTCACCTTCAGCATTAACAAAATATGGCTGATAATAATCTCTCATCAGTGCCAATTGATTGATATCTACTGTTAATGTTACGTTTTCTTTCATTGAAATAATAATATCACATTAAAGGTGATAATGAATTCTTTTGTATATGTGTGGTATGATAAACACATGCAAGATATTTATGTGACTTTTGAATTCAGTAAAATTCAATCTGCAATTAAAGAGTATTCGAAAACAGAAATTGCTAGAGATAATATTGATCAACTTAAAATGTTTTCTTCATCTAAAGAAGTGAAAGAATCACTTTTAGATTTGGATGAAATGATAAGTATTGTGAATAGATTTGGTGTTATGCCAATTGCCACAAGCGCCAACGCATTGTATTTAATTGATTTAGCAAAGAAAACAGGATTATTAACCCCAAGGGATTTAAATCTTATTGCAGATGATGTTTTGACTTCTAAAAACATCCTTAAATTCATTGAAAAAGTTGACTTGTCATATAATCGCATTAAATCTAAGACAAGTTCTTTTATGGATTTAACTTCATTAGAAAAAGAGATCCATCGAGTGGTAACTCCTTCATTAACCATTTCTGATAAAGCTTCTCCAGAACTAAAAGAAATTAGAGACAAGATTAGACGTTTGGAAAACAATCTTCAACAAAAGGTTGCTTCATTGGCATTTACTTATAGTAAATATTTAAATGATGATAACGCAACTATTCGCGATGGCCATTTTGTCTTACCTGTCAAAACTGTTGATAAGAACAAAGTCCTAGGAATTATATATGACGTAAGTGATTCTGGAGCAACGACCTTTATTGAACCAATGGAAATAGTGCAGATTAATAATCAACTTACTTCCTTAAAAGTAGAAGAAAATGAAGAAATAAGAAAAATATTGAAAGGACTAACAGCTTTAGTCCTATTGCAAGAAAAAGAAATCATCCATAACAACGCAATCATTGCCGAGCTCGATTTTTTGATTGCGAAGAGTTTATACGCTAACGAAATTAACGGAATTGTTGCTGATAATACCGATAACCAAGAAATAGATTTAATTGCGGCTAGACATCCATTAATTGATTCAAGAAAGGTTGTTTCTAATTCATATCATCTTGATAGTGATAAAAGAATCATCATTATTTCCGGTCCTAATGCTGG
>CACZZG010000024.1 GCA_902785645.1 uncultured Erysipelotrichaceae bacterium
TGTAAAGAATGTTTTGATATGCTTCATGTTTTCCCATATTCCTTACGCCCAGGCACAGTAGCCGCACGGATGGAAGGGCAAATATCTCCAGAAAAGAAAAAAGAGAGATCAAAAGTTTTACTAGACTTATCTAATGAACTATACATAAACTTTGCTAATCGCTTTATCGATAAAGATGTAACCGTTTTAGTGGAAAAATATGATAAAGAAAAACAAGTAAATATTGGTCATACAAGCAATTATATTAGTGTTGAGATTCCTAATAAGGAATCTAAGATTGGTGAGTATATCACAGTAAAACTACAAAAAAGTATGATATAATCGCAACATTTCAAGATAATTTAGAAGATGTCTAAAAATACATTGACTAAATAGTATTATTTAAATATAATAATCCCCGTTGCTATTAAGGAGGATAGACTAATGGCCGTCCCACAAAGAAGAATTAGTAAAACAAGAAAAAGATTAAGAAGAACACATTTTAAGTTAAACGTTACAGGTTTAGTCACATGCCCACAATGTGGTGCAATGATCAAAGCTCACCATGTTTGCCCAAAATGTGGTTACTATGCTGGTAAAGCCGTTTTAGTTAATGGCAAACTCGTTAAAGAAGAAAAACCAGCCCCAGCTAAAAAACCAGCCAAAAAAGCCGCTAAGAAAGCTGAAAAGTAATTATTCTTAACACTTTGTAAGATAAGTCCTTAACTGGACTTTTTCTTTTTGTGTTATAATAAAATGCTTGCAAAGGAGCAAATTACAATGCAATACAATAAACTTATTGATCATACTTTATTAAAACAAGATGCCCAACCAGAACAAATCGTTAAACTTTGTGATGAAGCAAAACAATTCGATTTTATGTCAGTTTGTGTCAATCCTGCTTATGTCCCATTAGCCGCGAAATGTTTAGAAGATAGCGATGTTAAAGTCTGTACCGTTATCGGCTTCCCTCTTGGTATGAACTTAACCAAAACCAAAGTGGAAGAAGCAGTAACTTGTGTTAAACAAGGCGCTGATGAAGTTGATATGGTTATTAATGTCGGTATGTTAAAAGCCGGCCATGATGATTATGTCAGAGAAGAAATCAGAGAAATCAAACAAGCCGTTGGCCACAATATCATCTTAAAAGTGATTATTGAAACATGCTTATTAAATAACGATGAAATCGTTCGTGCTTGTAAAGCCGCTAAAGAAGCTGGTGCTGACTTTGTTAAAACAAGTACAGGCTTCTCAACTGGTGGTGCCACTGTTGAAGCAGTGAGACTCATGAGAGAAACAGTTGGACCAGAAATGGGTGTTAAAGCCAGTGGTGGTGTTCGTACACACGAAGACTTAATTGCCATGGTTGAAGCGGGTGCTAACCGCATCGGCACATCCAGTGGTGCGAAAATTATTTAATAATAATACTTGCAATAGTTAGACTACTTTGTAATAATAGACACGTTGCGAAAAGCTTCAAGGAGGTGAATAGACATGCCAAAGACTTCAGTTCGTGAAAACGAAACATTAGATGATGCTCTTCGTAGATTCAAAAGACAAGTTAATAAAGCTGGCACTATCCAAGAAGCCCGTAAGAGAGAATTTTTCTTAAAGAAATCTCTTAAGAGAAAAGTGAAAAGCGAAAACGCTCGTCGTAAAAATCGCAAGTAATCAATTGCCTGGACTAAACTCCGGGCGAGATCGCGGAGTAGAGCAGTGGTAGCTCGTCAGGCCCATAACCTGGAGGTCGCAGTGTTCAAATCCTGCCTCCGCAACCAGATGTTAACTACAGTTCTGATAAATTCAGGACTGTTTTTTTATTTAATAATGGATATAAATAGTACTATATAGTACAATATATTTGCTATGAGTGAGATTATTGATATCAAATCAAAAATCAAAAATATAAATGCGGTAATTGGCTGTAAGATTGGATGCCGATATTGCTATGCAAAAGCGGTGGCTAAGCGCTTCCATTTAACAGATGACTTTTCTAAACCAGTCGCGGATTTACATAAGCTAGAAAGAATTAAAAAACCAGGAATATATTTCCTTACAGGCATGTCGGATCCATATATTTGGGAAAAAGAATGGCTAGATAAGTCTTTTGATCTTCTTAAACAAAATCCTAGAACTGTTGGAATATATCTAACGAAAGCACCAAATAAAATGAATTTGGATAATGTCCCTGATAATGCTTGGATGGGTGTCACTGTTACATGCAAAAACGATTTATGGAGAATCAAATCCTTAAAAGAAAACATTAAATGTAAGAATTACCATATTACTTTTGAACCTTTATTTGAGGATTTAGGAGATATCGATTTAAGCGGGATTAGATGGATAGTCATCGGCACTGAAACCGGTAACTGCAAAGGGAAAATCGACACTAAAAAGCAGTGGGTAAATGACCTTGTTAAAGTGGCGAGAAGATATGGATGCAAGATTTTCTATAAAGAAGAATTGGCTAGGAAAATCATGATAGGAGAAACTATTATTCAAGAACTTACCTGTGAAATGGAGGACGCTTTAAAATGAAAAAACATTTTGGCGGGACTTTAATCTCACAAGTCAAACAACTGCAAGATCGAGCATTCAATAAAATTCTTAAAGAAGAAGGTATTTACGAATTCAATGGCCAACAGGGAAGAGTTCTTTTTGCTTTGTGGAAAAATGAAAAGCTTTCACTCATTGAACTATCCAGAAAAACATCATTAGCAAAAACCACTTTAAGCGCAATGGTGGAGAGAATGAAAAATGAAGGTCTTCTAATCGTAGAAGGTTCTAAAGAAGACAAAAGAAGTTTAGTCATTTATTTAAGTGACAAGACTTTGTCTTTAGAAGAAAAAATAAATAGAGCCACCAAAAAAATTAGCGATATTTTTTATAAAGATTTCAGTGAAGAAGAGGCTAATGAATTGGATCGATTATTAGGCAAAGTGAAGGAGAATCTCATCGATGAATAAAGAAGTTGTTATCAAACAAATAGACGTTAAAGATATCATGACCAAATCCAATTCACCTATAGGTGGATATTGTGTTAATCCCTATGTGGGGTGCACGCATGGTTGCAAGTATTGCTATGCTTCATTTATGAAAAGATTCACTGGCCATACCGAAGAATGGGGATCGTTTTTAGACGTAAAAAATTGGCCCGCAATTACAGATTTAGCGAAATATAAAGGCCAACATATCATAATCGGGACGGTGACAGATGGTTATCTACCTCAAGAAGCGGAATATAAAAATACGAGGAAATTATTAGAACAACTCGTCGGAGTAGACGCAGAATTATTAATCTGCACAAAGTCCGATTTAGTGGTGAGAGATTTAGATTTGTTAAAGAAATTTAGAAAAGTTACAGTTTCTTGGTCCATCAACACTTTAGATGAAGGCTTTAAATGCGATATGGATGATTCGGTTTCTATTGAAAGAAAAATCCAAGCGATGAAACAAGTCTATGATGCTGGTATTAGAACCGTGTGTTTTATTTCCCCTGTTTTTCCTGGCATCACTGATTTCAAAAAGATTTTTGCTTTAGTTAAAGATCAATGCGATTTAATTTGGTTAGAAAACCTTAATTTAAGAGGTGGTTTTAAAGGGAAAATCATGGATTACATTAAAGAAAAATATCCTGATTTACACCCTTTATATGAACAAATCTACAACAAAAAAGATAGAAGCTATTTTGAACATTTGGAAAAAGAAGCTGAAAAATTAGCAAAAGAAAATAATTGCCCGTTCGTAGATAATGAAACGCCATATGGCAGAGCAAAACCAGGGCATCCAGTGATAGTAGATTATTTTTATCACGAAGAAGTTAGAGGCTCAAACAATACAGGTGTGAGAAAGAAGAAATAACTCGTCCCATTTTGTGCCTGCTGTCCCGCTTTTTTGGCAAAATACGATTTTGTATCAATTCTTTCGCTTATTACAAAAGGTACTGGTGACTGGAAAGATCCATCAGGCGTACCAATTGGAAAGAAAACAATATAATAGGGGTGTCGGTTTTTGAAAGCCCCTGTCGGTTTTTCAAGAAAGGGTGTCGGATTGTATCATTTCTGGCCACCGCAACCAAACGATATGAACAGACTTGATACTCATTATCAGGTCTTTTTTCTTGCATTTTTACCCATTTTTAATGTTTTTCGATGGCTTTCATAGATTATGGTGGATAAGCAATAACTGAAGAATATGTATCAAAATCCTCAATTGCTACACCATTGATGAAAGTTTTTAGATTGCTGACAGGATTTGAACTACCTTAGATGCACGCTTACGATACATTTGATCTATTAGTCTTTAGTAGGCTTATAAAAGTGTGAAAAAGACAATCAAGAATTAATTTAATATAACAAAATAGAACGAAGTACACGAATGTACTTTTTCTTAATAATCCCATAAAAAGAAGAAAAATTAGCAATCTAGTTGACAGAGTGCTAAAAGTTGGTAAAATCATATATGTTAGCAGTTAAAGAGTTCAAGTGCTAAAAGGAGGCTAGTTTATGAAAGAAACAAAGCAATTTGAAACAGAAAGCAAAGAATTACTTAACTTGATGATCAATTCGATATATTCCAATTCCGAGATCTTTTTAAGAGAGCTCATTTCTAATGCATCTGATGCGATTGATAAAAGAAAATATCTCGCTTTAACAAGCAATGGCAAGGTAGCTTTAGAAGAATATAAAATTGACTTATCTTATGATAAAAAAGATAGAACTATCACTATTAGTGATAATGGTATTGGTATGAATAAAAGCGAGATGATTAAAAATCTCGGCACAATTGCCAGAAGTGGCAGTAAAGAATTCGTCAAAAAGATGAAAAATAAAGACAAAGAAGATGTCGATATTATCGGTCAATTTGGCGTTGGCTTTTATAGTGCCTTTATGGTTGCGGAAGAAGTAGAAGTAACTAGTAAAAAAGAAAATGAAAAAGCCCATAGATTTGTTTCTGATGGCAAAGAAAATTACACAATTGAAGAATGTGATAAAGAAGATGTTGGCACAACCATCACCCTTCATTTAAAGAAGAACACAAAAGAAAATAACTATGATGATTATTTATCTGATTACCGAATTAAAGAATTGGTGAAGAAATATAGCGATTATATTCGTTATCCAATTATGATGAATGTCACTAAATCTAAACCAAAATTAGATAAAGATGGTAAAGAAATTGAAGGCCAATATGAAGAATATAAAGAATTAGAAACGCTAAATTCAATGGTCCCACTTTGGAAAAAGAATAAATCTGAAGTTAAACAAGAAGAATTAAATGAATTCTATAAGAGTAAATTCTCCGATTATGAAGATCCATTATTATCTATTCAATTAAATATTGAAGGTAAAGTTGATTATAGCGCTTTATTATTCATTCCTTCTCATCAACCATATAATTTATATAGTGAAAACTTCGAAAAAGGTTTGCAATTATATTCCAAAGGAATATTCATTAAAGATAAATGTCCTGAATTAATCCCAGATTATTTAAAGTTTGTTAAAGGTTTAGTGGATTCAGACGCTTTTAATTTGAATATTTCCCGTGAAATCTTACAAACTTCACCAGTTTTAAAAACTATCGCAGATAACGTCGAAAAGAAGATTGTTGATAAATTAAAAGAATTAAAGAATAGCGACTTTGATAAATACCTCAAATTCTGGTCATCGTTTGGTGAGCATATCAAATATGGTATTTATTCTTCTTATGGCTTTATAAAAGATTTATTAAATGATTTACTCATCTTTCATTCCTTAAAACAAGAAGATAAATATATCTCCTTAAAACAATACGTGGAAGAAATGGGAAAAGATCAAAAATACATCTATTATGCTTCTGGTAGTAACCTCGACAGCATTAAGCTATTACCGCAGATAGAGAAATATAAAAAGCAAGGAATCGATGTCTTATTATTTGATAACAAGATTGATGAATTCGCTATCATGATGGTGCGTGAATACGATAAGAAAGAATTCAAATCTATCGCTAGTGAAGGCAGTGATGAATTAACTAATGAAGAAAAAGAAAAAGTGGAATCCGTCACCGCAGAACATAAGAGATTATTAGATAATCTAAAAGATTCTCTAAAAGAGAACGTTGATGATGTCATCATCTCTTCTAAACTCGTTGATTCTCCTGTTTGTATCTCCACAAAAGAAGGATTATCCATGGAAATGGAAAAGACAATCAATGAAGAAAAAGGTGAGGGAGAAGATGTTAAATCCATCAAAGTTCTCGAACTCAACCCAGAACATGAATTATTTAAAATTTTCGCTAGTATTGAACAAGACGATGAGATGGTTAAGAATTATGCTTCTGTCTTATATGATGAAGCCTTGCTATTAGAGGGATATGATGTTTCTAATAAGCAAGAATTTGTAAAGAAGCTCAATTCTTTAATCGTCAAAGCTTTTGAAAAATAAAAAATAATTCAACTAACCTTAATACCGGGCCGATAGTGAAGTGAACCCCAAAATGGACACACTTCAAAAAACCCAAAAGACAGGAATCATTTAAGGTTCCTGTTTTTTAGTCTTGGTGAATTTACCGTTCAAGTGCAACACTTCTAGACAAAAATAAAGGCTCATATCAATCCTGGTGTAAGATATAGTTGCGACACTTATCTACAGGAGGTTCTTTATGAGCTATTCACATTTTACCATAGAAGAGCGAATAAGCATCAAACATCTACTTGCCAAAGGTGTTTCGATAAGACAAATAGCAAGTGAATTAGGAAGATCACCTAGTTCGGTTTCTAGGGAAATAAGACGTAATTCGCACGAACCAAATCGATATATAGTGTTCAAAAAGCAGAAAGATTCCATAAAAATAGAGTTTCAAGAGATCATAACATCGTTCAATTTCCTTGTAGAAAGAAAATCTAGATTCTGTCACTTCAGTGATTTTGTATCAAAGGACTTCTTCAACCTATCGGTAAAACCTTCATTTGTATCAGCATTATTGTTCAAGGACAAGTGCAAACAACAGTATTGATAATGTCAGTACTGTTTTTTATTATCTCTAGTTTTCCTTTGTGACTAATACGATAAGTTTGGCCCAGAAACGGCTAAGCTTTTTGATATCCTCTTTAACTTTTTTCTTATCTTTTTTATTTTTTAATTGCTCAGCGTAATATAGGCACGAACCATATAATCCTTCAAAGAAGAATATCGA
>CACZZG010000025.1:0-2652 GCA_902785645.1 uncultured Erysipelotrichaceae bacterium
AGATCATGAGATACACAGGATCAGATTGGAAAAGAAGCCGTCGTTTAGGTTTTTCCACATTAGAAACCGGTAAAGAATTAGCCAAACGTCCTTATGGACCTGGCCAACATGGTAATACTCGTAAAAAGAAATTATCAGAATACGGTAAACAATTAGTCGAAAAACAAAAATTAAGACAAATGTACGGTGTTAATGAAAGACAATTCCGTCGCTTATTCATGATTGCATTAGCCAGTAAAGAAGTTACCGGTGTCGCATTCATGAGATTACTCGAAAGCCGTCTTGATAACTTAGTGTTCCGTTTAGGCTTTGCCCGTACCAGAAAAGGTGCAAGACAATTAGTCAACCACGGCCACATCGAAGTTAACGGCAAGAAAGTCGACATCCCATCATACCTTTGCCAAGTTGGAGATACAATCTCCGTTAGAGAAGGAAGCAGAGACTTAAAGGTCATTAAAGAATCTTTAGAATCAGTTGCCGCTAAATACGCTTGGGTTGAAGTTGATGCCGAAAAATTGTCAGGCAAATACATCCGTGAAGTTGAACGTAAAGAATTACCACTAGACATCGCGGAAAGCCAAATCGTCGAATACTACAACAGAAAACTCTAATATTCGACTTATCAAAGCAAAAGAAAATCGCAGAATTCAAACTGCGATTTTTTTCTTTAGTAAATTGGATAAGGAACTTTCTTTAATCTGGTAGATGGATAATTTGCTCTTCCTTCTTTCGCTTCTGGTTTGCCATCGAGCATGACCAAGTCGCCAGTAAAACCACAAGTCATGTTATTGACGAAATATGTTCCAACACCATACATGCTGACAGGAACACCAACTTCTTTCCATTCCTTAATCTTTTCGGCAGAGAAAGAACTGCTGACTGTAATTTTGACATAGTCAAATCCAGCATCATCAAGCGCCTTCCTTAAGGCAAAAATAAGTTCTTTGCAAACACCATGAGGATCAAAATCCGATGTATCTTTATCGTCAAAATAGTGATCCACTAAGGCTTTGGATGTATCGACACGAACACCATTCAATTTGTGTCCTAAGTGTCTAGCGAGCATCAAACTATCTTCGACAACATTATTATGGTAATCAATCAAAGCGGTCACCTTTTCTTCTGGGTATGATTTGAGGTAGATATCAGCTGCTTTGCAGACATCTCCACCACAAATTTGGATTAAGGCGTGAGGCATTGTGCCCATACCGCGTCCACCATACCAATATCCTTGAGCATCAGTACTGACTTTTTTAATACCACCAACATATGTGGCGTAGCCATCACCAATTTGTGTGTGATAATCATCTTGTCTATCAGCCATAGAGAATATTGGGGTATCGCCAATAACTTTCATGACATTATAAACATTTGTACAAACACTAGTACGACGAGCTAAAATGCCATCCACTACTGATTCTAAGAATCCGAAATTTTCATATTTGCCAGTTACTTTTAATACTGGTTCATTAGCATTAATAATGTCACCATCGTTTAAAGCTTCAATAACAAGTTCTTCTGGGTGGATTGCAAATGTATGAATTAAAGCGATTGCTTCATCAACACCACAGAGTTTTGAATCATCTCTTCTTTGGAACCATTGCATGGTCACAATATGGTTTGGTTCATTCTCTTTAACGATTTTATTACTTTTCAAAAAGTAATTAGCAGAGAAAAATCCCTCTCCAAGTCTTTTATCGAATTGGAAAGTTTTGTTCGTTAAACGAGAGATTTTGCCTTGTTCTTTTAATTCGATTTCTAACATTTTAAATTACCTCCGTGGTAAAGAAGTCTTTGCCATTTTCTATATCTTCATCGACGATAAATATCTCGTCATTGTTATCAATTCCTAATTCACTGTTGGTGCATATATGAGCGTTGATTACGACGTCACCATTTTCACTTTCTTTTACAATGTCACCATTATTTAAGTGTGTTCCAACTTTGGCCACAACTACTTTGTCTGATATTTTTAAATTTTGATTTTTAGTCACTCCATTAACAGTTTCGTCTTTGAGTTCAATAGACACCAAATTCTTTTCAGCATCAATTGGCTTAATTAATTTAATTTGACCAACATAATATCCGGATTCTTTAAGTATTTCTAATGGTTCGACTTTTGCATTGATTAAAATCGTATTAATAACCTCGATTAGTTGAGGAGACGGGAAATGGATCATTCCTTCATTTCTGATTTTAACGATATCTTTAACATCAAAGATGTTATATCCAATGATTTCCTCATCGTGATATACGACAGTAACGCGTCCTTTAGAAACACTATGTGTCGGTTTCTTTTTATTATCAAATAAGATGATAATGACATCACCTATTCCTTTATAAGAATAATGGATTGAATAGTTTTTCATCTTATTTCTCCAAAATTAAACGATGGATTGCCACGCCTTCATCGCGGAATGATTTTTCATATTCCGTCATAGTATCAAACTCATCATAGTCCATATAATTATCGGTTTTATACACTAATTTGAATTTGGAATTAGCGAGATTTTCTAGTGTGAACGTAAACAAATCAACATTATCTGTTTTAATGATTAAACGACCACCACTTTTTAGAACACGATAATAATTCGCTAAAAATGATTCTGCGGTTAATCTTCTTTTATGATGTCTTTTCTTTGGCCATGGATC
>CACZZG010000025.1:2673-9636 GCA_902785645.1 uncultured Erysipelotrichaceae bacterium
ATTAAAAGTTCGGCATTAATGAACATCAATTTAGCGTTAGTAATTTCTTGTTCAACAAGTTTTTTAGCGGTAAATCCAGCGCATGTAACGTTTCTTTCAACACCCACAAAAAACTTATCAGGAAATTTCTTGGCCATATCGACAAGGAATTGACCCTTACCAGAACCTATTTCTAAATAATAAGGTTTATCAAAACCAAGGAGTTCTTCTATGGTGAAGGTAACTTCTTTATGTTCTTCGATATATGGTTTGGCCCAGGGTTTATATTTAGTTCTCATTACTTCCGTCTAATTTCTTTCCTAATTCAACGATAGCACGTGCATAGATGCTCACTGATTTAAATAAATCAGCTTTTCTCACTTGTTCTCCTGTTGAGTGCATATGAGAATCCCAGCCGGGGAATTCCATACCGAAGGCAACGACATTGTTGGCTTCTTTAGCGTATGTTCCACCACCAATAGCCTTAGGCATACTCTTCGTGTCTCCGCTTTCTTCGCGATAAGCGCTCAATAAAGTGGTAACCAAAACAGATTCTTTTGGATAGAATAACAATTTTGATTCACCCAAAATCTTGATAGTGAATGGTTTGCTGTGTTCTTTAATATTGGTTTTTAATTCATCAACTTTGCATGTATCAACATAACGGAAATTAACAATCATAGAGAAATTCTTCTCTTCAAAATTGATGATTCCAACATTAAGTGAGTTATGACCCATTTCTTCACTATTGCCATAAGCTTCCAAACCATATCCTTGTAAATTTGAATATAAGGAATAAATTTGTAATAAATCTTTATTGGTAAAATAGTTAGCAACAGCTTTAATAGCGGCCATACCAGCATTGAAACCTTCTTCAGGTGTTGAACCATGTGCGGCTTTTCCATTAAATGTAATGATTAACAAATCGCCTTCTCTTGTATAAGTGTGGTCGTATTTATGATCAGCAAGATAAGTAATGAAATCTGGTTCATAGTCTAAAACGACTTGGCATTTTTCAATAACGGAGTTGCTGGCAACACCACCTTTAATGGAATAAACGCCTTTAATTGATAATTTCTTTTTAACCTCAAAGTTGATAATACCCTTTTCTGCAAAGATTAATGGATATTCAGCATCAGGGGAGAAGCCTAAATCAGGTTGAGGTTTCTTTAATTTGTTGAAATAATGTTCAACTCCAAGAGAGCCGCTTTCTTCGTTTCCACCAACGATGAAACGAATTTGGTAATCGCCCATTAAGTGGTTATCTCTAACGGCTTTCATGGCATAATAAGCAGCTAATAATGGTCCTTTGTCATCAGCAACACCACGACCTGTCAAACGGTCACCATGATCGACCATTTCAAATGGGTTTTGGTCCCATCCTGTACCTTCAGGAACAACATCAGCGTGAGCCATAATGGTAATATTTTTACCTTCACCACATAGCATTTCGACGACCATATTGTCATAATTGTGGACTTCAAAGCCATCTTCTTTTCCTAATTTTTCGATGAACTTCAAAGCCTTGGTTACACCCTTACCAAATGGGTCTTTTGCACTAACAGTTTTCTCATCGTATTGGGAATCGATAGCGACAAAATCTGCAAGGTTTTTGAGCAAATCATTATGTGTATTTAGCGTAATTGTGTCGTAAATCGAGGCTTTTTTTCTAGATTTTAATGTTCCATGATAGATTGCTTCATATCTTGGGAAAGCCTTATCTAAAGGTAAAACCATAAGTGGAACAAGAATAGTTGCAGCACCAACTTCGATTCCACCGTTAACTGAGAATAAAATAGCAACGATATTTGTGTAATCATTTGTTCCATTTATTGTGAAATACATCGTTAAAGTGATAACTGTATGTACAGCCACTAGTAATGGGACTGCTAAAACGTCCAACCAGAATCTTAAAGAAGGTTTTTTAATCAGTCTTAATAAATCAAAAACTAAGCCAGAAATAAAACCGAAGATTAACCTTGGCAATACAGAAACTAATGGATTAACAAAATATGGATCAAAAGCAGAAGCTGGTAATGTATAGGCTCTAGCCATTGATAGGACACCAAAAGCAAGACCGGCAACTGTCGCTTCTTTCCAACCAAATATCCAAGCAAATAAGATAACAACAATATGAATTGTGGTTACAGAAATCGGTGTACCTGGAATTGCAACGTAACCTACTTGTGGAACGAACGACATAACTGCGATTAAAGCAATGATAATTGCACTAATTGCGATGCGTTCAACAACTTTATTTTTCATACTTTTCTTTTTTTCTACTGTATTCATTATTTCTTTACCTCGTTTCTTTTAATAATACTATTCAAACCTTCTAAACATAGATTTGGTTCATATATAACTTCGTCTTTTAATAAATCCTTAATATAAATTGCACTACCACCGGTAAGGATATGTTTGCATTTATATCCAAGTTCTTTTTCATAGCGTTTAATGGCCCCATTAATCAAATCAACATGACCATATATAACCCCAGCCGTAATTGCGTCAACCGTATTTCTGGCCATAATACTCTTAGGAGTTTTTAATGATATTTCCGGTAATAACGCCGCATTATTCGTTAATGAATTAAGACTTAATGCTAATCCCGGAACAATCAAACAACTTGTGAATGCCCCACTTTTATCGATTAATAGGATTTTACTTGCGGTTCCTAAATCGATAATGAGCAATGGATATCCATGTTTTTCTTTTGCTCCGACCAAATCGGCAATTAAGTCATTTCCAATTTCGCTGGGATTATCAACATGAATCATTAATCCGGTCTTAATTCCTGGAGCAATAAGCATTGGTTCAATGCCAAAAACATCCCTTAAAGCAATAATTAGGGGATCATTAATACTTGGAACGACAGAAGAAAGAATGATGTTATGAATATCATTAACATCAAAATCATTTTCTTTTAATGTTCTATTGATGACGGATTCGTATTCGTCACTTGTTTTCTTTAAATTGACTGTATATGTCAGTCTTTTTGCGATCGCTTCTTCATTGAAGAATGCAACCCCAATTGTGGTATTACCCACATCAATGCATAAGTTCATATTTACCTCCGCTACAATCCCAAATGGGTATCGTGCTATTTAAACTAAGCAACTACTATATTAACAATTTTGTTCTTAACAACAATGATTTTTTTAATTTCGTGTCCTTCAATGAATTTAATAACGTTATCTTGAGATAAAGCAATTTTCTTCACTTCTTCATCATCAGAATCCTTTTTAATCTCGATTGTGGCGCGCAATTTTCCGTTTACGCTGACCGCCATTTTGACATTATGAGATTCTAATTGATTTGTATCATAAGTTGGCCAACTTTCATAAGCAATTGTTTGATTGTGTCCTAATTTTTCCCACATTTCTTCACCGATATGAGGTGTAATACAGGAAATCATTTTGACAAATCCTTCTGCATATTTTCTTGGAAGTTTTCCAACTCTATAAACTTCATTAATGAAGATCATCATTTGACTAATCGCAGTATTAAATGCTAACGCTTCATAATCATCAGTGACTTTTTTCACTGTTTGATTATAAATAAGATTTAATTCTGGAACTTCTTCATCAGTAATGAAATTGGATTCCACTATTGCACGATAAACTCTTTCGAGATATCGATGTGCACCTTCAACACCTTGATCACTCCATGGTTTGCTGGCTTCAAGTGGTCCCATGAACATTTCGTAAATACGAAGTGTATCAGCTCCATAATCTCTCACGATATCACTAGGATTAATGACAAATTCAGGGAAACGTTTTCCCATTTTAATGCCATTAGCACCAAGAATCATACCTTGGTGAACTAGTTTCTTAAATGGTTCATCAAATGATATATATCCTTTTTTATAAAGATATTTCGTCCAAATACGTGAATAAATTAAGTGACCAACCGCATGTTCTGGTCCACCAATATATAAATCAACTGGTAACCAGTGATCGGCTAATTTCTTGTCACAGAAAATATTTTCGTTATTAGGATCGACATATCTTAAAAAATACCAGCTACTTCCAGCACTACCTGGCATAGTTGAAGTTTCTCTCACTCCGCGTTTTCCATTTATTTCATATTTTTTCCATTCGGTTGCCTTCTCTAATGGAGCTTTGCCATTATGGCCTTTATAATCGTCTAAAACAGGTAAAACCAATGGAAGTTCTTTATCATCTAAAGCATGAATTGAACCATCTTCCATATGCACTACCGGAACAGGTTCACCCCAATATCTTTGACGAGCAAAAATCCATTCTCTAAATTTGTAATTAATTTTCTTTTCACCAATGCCTTTTTCTTTTAAGAATTCGAGCATTTTATTGATGGCGTCTTCTTTATTTAATCCGTTAAGGAAGCCAGAATTGATATGTAATCCATCGCCTTCATAAGCTTCTTTGGAGATATCCCCACCTTCTAAAACTTGAATGATATCTAAGCCAAATTTCTTAGCAAAAGCATAGTCTCTACTATCATGGGCAGGAACCGCCATAATAGCACCAGTACCATAACTTGATAAGACATAATCAGAAATATAAATTGGTAAATCTTTACCATTTGCAGGATTAATCGCATATGCGCCAGTAAAGACACCAGTTTTTTCTTTATTTAAAGATGTTCTTTCAAGTTCGCTCTTGCGGCTTGCTTCTTCAATATATTGATTAACAGCGGCTAATTGTTCTTTGCTGGTAATCTTTTTCACTAATTCATGTTCAGGAGCTAAAACACAATACGTTGCGCCAAAAAGAGTGTCACATCTTGTGGTAAAGACAGTAAATTTTTCATTTGAGCCTTTGACTTTGAAATCCACTAAAGCACCAATAGATTTACCAATCCAGTTTCTTTGGATTTCTTTTGTGCTTTCTGGCCAATCGATACGATTTAAACCTTCTAATAATTCTTCACCAAATTGAGCTTGGTCAATAACCCATTGTTTAAGATTCTTTCTGACAACAGGATATCCACCTCTTTCACTTTTACCATCAATGACTTCGTCATTTGATAAAACGGTGCCCAATTCTTCACACCAGTTAACTGGCATGTCGATATATTTGGCATAGCCATCGAGAAACAAACCTTTAAAAATCCATTGTGTCCATTTATAGAATTTTGGATCGCTTGTGGAAATCATCTTATTCCAGTCATAATCAAAACCAAGTTCTTTTAATTGATGAGTAAATGCTTCGATATTCTTTTCGGTAAATCCTTCAGGATGGTTACCAGTTTGAATGGCGTATTGTTCCGCAGGTAAGCCGAAAGAATCATATCCCATTGGGTGTAAGACGTTATAACCTTGCATCCTTTTCATACGGGAAACGATGTCTGTCGCGGTATAGCCTTCAGGATGTCCAGCGTGTAAACCGACACCGGAAGGATATGGGAACATATCTAAGGCATAAAATTTTGGTTTAGAAAAATCCCAAACATCTGTTTTGAATGTTTGATGATCTTCCCAATATTTTTGCCATTTCTTTTCAATATTTTGATAATCGTAGCTCATATAATAAGCTCCTTTTGAATGTAGTTATTTATTTTCCGACGAGTTCTTTGTATAAACCTAAGTACCCTCTTGCGCTCTTGGACCAAGAATTATCGGTCTCCATCGCATTTTTCATTAATTTTAGTATTAATTTCTTATCATGCCAATTATCCAATGCATACACGCATGTATATTTCATGTCATCAGGCATGTAATTATCAAATCCAAAACCATTGGATGTGTCTTTATTTCCGCCATCATAATTAATAACGGAATCTTTAAGACCGCCGGTTCTTCTCACGATTGGAAGAGTTCCATAACGTTGTGCAATCATTTGTCCAAGCCCACATGGTTCGAATAATGATGGCATAAAGAAGAAGTCACTAGCGGCATAAATTCGATGAGCTAAAGCATCGTTATAACCAATATAAATTGCAATTTTATCCGGGAATTGCGCTCTTAATCGTTCAAATTCTAATTCATAACGTCTTTCACCACTACCGAGAATAACGATGTTGCATCCTCTATTTGCGAGCTCTTCAATTGCTGGGAAAAGGATATCTAATCCCTTTTGCCAAGTGAGTCGAGAGACCATGGAGAATAGAGGTTGTCCATAATCGGTAATATTAAGTTCTTTTAATAAAGCATCATGATTAGCTTTCTTGCCGGCTTTAAGAGTGTCAACAGTATATGTTTTGGCAATGAACTTATCATCTTCTGGATTGAATTCTAAATAGTCGATGCCGTTTAAAATTCCACAGAAGTCCCATTCTCTTAAACGTAATACACCATCAAGATGCATACCACCTTCTGGAGTTAATAATTCTTGATGATGAGTTGGAGAGACAGTCGTCACTTTATCCGCGAAAACAATTCCGGCTTTTAAAGTGGAAACATGATCATCAAGTCTCACTCTTCCATCATCAAATAATGATTCAGGTAAATTATATAGATTTTCTAAAGCATCGCGATCAAGCATTCCTTGGAATGCTGGGTTATGAATGGTAATAACAAATCTAGTCTTTAAGAATTTTTTACGGTAATATTCGTTTTCTTTAATAAGGCATGGAAGCATACCCGCTTGCCAATCATGACAATGGATAATATCAGGGACTTTCTTTTCTCTTGCAAGTAGTTCTCTTGCGGCGAGATTTAAAAATGCAAATCTTTCACCATCGTCACCATCACCATATAAGTGATTTCTTTCAAAGTACCAGTGTTCAATGAAAAAGAATGTTATGCCATCCGCTTTTGCGCGATAAACTTTAGCTTCGTGATGTCTCCAAGACATATCCACACAAAAAGAAGTGTATAGTTCAACTGGCTCTTTAATCGTGTTTTTAATAGTTTGGTAAAAAGGAATGATAACCATTACCTCTTCACCTTTAACCACTAGTTCCTTAGATAATGAATAAACAACATCAGCTAATCCACCAGTTTTACAAAACGGGCGTGATTCGCTGGCAACCATCGCTATTTTCATTAGACTAAGTCCCCTT
>CACZZG010000026.1:0-684 GCA_902785645.1 uncultured Erysipelotrichaceae bacterium
GGCAAAAATAAGAATTAACATGCTTTCACAAGCAACATCAGTTGATGGTCAAGGTGTGGGAAGTGCATATCTAGAGCAAGTCGCATTAATCAAAGAATGTGATGACATCTTTGAAGTTGGAATAAATTCCAAAAGTGGCAAATTTGATATCTACCACATGCACACAGTTAATCCACAATATAGGATGCGTTTTAACAAGCACCATGTTAACGTTGCTTATGTTCACTTTATTCCATCCACATTAGATGGCTCTATTAAGATGAACAAATTATTCTTCTCTGTCTTTAAGAAATATGTCATTTCTACATATAGAAAAGCCGATGAAATCGTCGTAGTTAATCCTTCTTTCATTCCACCACTTATGGAATTAGGAATTAAAAAAGAAAACATCACTTATATTCCTAACTTTGTGGATCATGAAAAATTCCATAAGCTCAATGATGAAGAAAGAATGGCAATACGTGATAAATACGGTATTGATAGAGATAAATTCGTCATTATGGGTTGCGGCCAAGTTCAAACTAGAAAAGGTGTTGTGGACTTCGTAGAAGTCGCAAAGAGAAATCCCGATAAATTATTTGTCTGGGCGGGTGGTTTTTCATTTGGAAAAATGACCGATGGATATAAAGAATTAAAAGCCATCATGGATAATCCTCCAGAAAATGTTAAATTCATCGGTATCGT
>CACZZG010000026.1:691-7786 GCA_902785645.1 uncultured Erysipelotrichaceae bacterium
ATGGCGATTCTTGAAGCCGTTAATTCATTCAAACCAGTCTTATTAAGAGATCTCGAATTATACGAAGAAATCTTGTTCAAAGATCAAGAGTGCTATGCGATTGGAAGAAACGTTGATGAGTTCGACGCTGAAGTGAAGAAACTCGCAAGTGATCCAAAATATTACGAGAAATATTCAAAAGGAAGCAAGGTAATCTCCGACTTCTATTCCAAAGAACACGTCAAAAATATTTGGAGAGAATATTATCCAAGAATCTTAGAAAAATGGGCTCCAAAGAAAAAGATTAAACCCGCAAAATAAGATGATAAATATGAAAAACACGCCGAATTTGCGTGTTTTTTGTTAGATTTTGTTAAATAAAGATAATGTCGGTGTGGCCACTCCTTCATAAGTGAATAGAGCTTGGTTGGCCCACGTTGTTTTCATATCTTTATCAGTATTAGGAATGAATTCGCCGCCCCAATAACAAACACCTATTCCTTTGTTATCTTTCGCGGAAGCAACTTCTTCAATTAAATCACATATAAGATTCGTTTGTCCTTGATAACTAACTGGGTAATCTTTCAATTCCTTGTCCTTATAGAAAATGTTGTTTGTGTATTCGTTCCATTCATACGTATATGCGTAAGAAGTCTCCATCATCATGACTGGTTTTTTCACTGTCTTTTGATAATTATCAATGATGTCAGAAATATAGGAAATCGGTGTGTCATTAACGAAGGTATAGAATGACGCTCCAATAATATCGTAGTCAAGGTGTCTTTTTTCTAAAGCTTCATAGAATTCCAAAGAAACATTTCCCCACTGTTCTTCATAAGTCCAACGATACAAGCCATTCGCGGTATGAATAATTACTTTTGCGTCAGGGAATACTTCTCTAACAGCTTTGCTTCCTGAAGAAAGGATTTCCACTACTTTATCGTAAGATGATTCACGATTGTCCCAATCAATTTTCCCATATGGGAATATAAGTCCATTGTCTATTTCATTGCCGACTTGGACATAATCGATATTTAGTTTATTGTTCTTTATTTCTTCTAAAGTTGTTTTTGTGTATTTATATAGTTCTTCCACTACCTGTGAATATGAATAATTTCTCCATACATATGGGGCACCTTGATTTTCAGGATCTGCCCAAGTATCAGAATAATGGAAATCCAAAATGACCTTTAAGTCGTACTTCTTGATTTCTTTAAGCATTGAAATAACACGCTTTAAATCTTGTTTACCAATTGGATTCCCTACCGGTGAATTATAGTCATTAAATAAACGCACTCTTACAGTGTTGATTCCAGAGTCTTTTAAAATCTTACAAATCGATTGCTTATAACCTTTTGAGTTATAGTAGTTGGCGCCGCTTTCGACAATGGCTTCAAATAAAGATATATCAGCGCCTAAAACAAAATCATCTTTACGATCCTTTAAAGCATCAATTTTCTTCACTTTAAAAGTATTTTCATCATAGGTTTTATCGTATTTAAGGTAATTTGAAAGAACATCTTTTATCTCTGGTTTATTAGAGTTACAAGATGCTAAAAAAGGTAATAACAAAAGATACAAGTATCTTTTCATTTTATTTTTTAATTCTTGGAAGTTCACCCATATGGAGTTTATTAATTCCAATAGGAATGAATTCTTTTTCTTCTATTTTTTGATCGATTACTCTGCTATTTAAGAAAGCAATATTTCCTTGGATTTTATATCCAACTTTTTCTACCTTAACATAGATAGATTTATTTGGTTGCTCACTAACAAATGGTGATTTATCAACATCAACATCATGTTGTTCTTCTTTAATATCATCTGAAACAACACCATAATTGAAATCACTCTTATTAATGAATTCATAATCAGCATGGGGTTCCGATTTCAAAGGATCATCAACGTTAATTCTTTGTCTTTCTTGTTCTACTTTAAGCGCATAAACAAGTGGTCCATCCAATAATGAAACACCACTCTTTCTCTTAATCCATGTTGGCTTAGAGATAAATTCAATCTTCAAAGAGGTCTCGCCTTGTTTTAATTCCATCACATAGAAACCATGTTTATCTTTTTCTTGTTTCTTTCCATTAACCAAGAAAGATTCTGCCCAAACAGGAATTAATAATTTCAAGCGATAATCCTTTTGGACTTTAATGCGAATATTCGCTTCCTTTTTAAATGGATAGAAGGAATTGATTTCTAATTCAATTGTTCTGTTTTTCATAGAAACAGGAACATAAGAATAGATGCATAATTCTTTTTTATTATATAAAGCGATAGATTCTACAAACTTTGGCCAACCTTGATGCATATTAGCGGTACAACAACCAAAGTGTGGTTCTAATCCATAAAGATTAGTTTCTGGTCCATTAGTGGTCCAAATAACATTCTCATCTTTTTTAATAAATGGAGCGTTAACTTGGTTCACATATTGATGCGCCCACATGTCATGTGTGGTCGCGCTTGGTAAAGCGTTAAAACAAAGTCTTTCGAGATGCTCTTGATATTTATTACTGCCATCAATTTGAGTTAATACTTCTAATGAGTACATTAACTCTACGATTGAACATAGTTCACTACCGTGGTTTGGATTTAGCCCAGCGAAACACTCATCACCGTTAATTGCACCAGTAACTGCGCCATGATATCTCACCAATGTTTTAATCATGTTATTCGCAATTCTTAAATTCTTCTTATCGCCAACGAGTTTGTAATATAAGCCATAAGCTTTTACCGCCATGAGATTGTTAACAATGTGTGTGTCAAATCTCCACTCGCCTTGTTTCACACAATCTTTGGGGAAATCTGTTTGGTAATAATTCCAATAATCAAAACCTTGGTCATGAAGCTTTTTAGCTAAATCTAATAACCATTGTTCTTTCTTTTTCTCATAAATAGCGAAGATAGGAATATAACATTCAAACCATCTAAACTTCGCCCAATCAAATAATGGATATTTATCAATATGTTTGTCTAATGCCTTAAGAGCTTTATAAATTGCTTCATAACATTTTGCGTTGTTATTTATTTCTGCATATCCAAGTAAAGCTTTAAGCATGATAAAGATACCCCAAACATCGTATTTACTTCTCTCTTGGGATATAGGGGCAATCCAACCATCTTCTTGTTGTCTTGCAATAATAGAATCAATGTAAAACTCCGCTACTTTAATTGCTTTTTTATCATTTAATAAGAAGGCTAAAGGAACATAACCATCTAACCAATATGGCACTCTTTCCCATGATTCTTTATCTCCACCAATCCAGCCAGATCTTTGAATGTCAGGCCAAAATTCATGGAGGTGTCCACTGAGACCATTCATTTGAGTTTGAAGTTGGTCTAATAACCAACCTTTAGGTTCGATGTTTTTAACATTAAATCTTTTTAATTTATCTTTTTTCATACTTAAAAATCTCTCAATTAGTATTTTAACCCATTGCCATTTTTATTAAAGAAAAAGCCGCTCAAATGAGCGACTTTAATATTATTTCTATAATTATTCTTCAGGAACAATGAAGTGGTATGCACTCTTGCTATAGAAATCAGTGTCTGCCTTTAATACTGCAGATGGGAAGTTTTCATGATTTGGTGCATCTGGGAATAATTGTGTTTCCATAACAATCCAGTTGGTATCGTTATAAATTTGGAAACCAGGTCTGTCTGTGCTGATTTCAAGAACAACACCGAGGTCTTCACCTGTTAATCTTGCGACTTTACGATAGCCTTCACCATTTAAGACAAAGTTATCATCGTATTTATTGGCACGATCAAATTCTTTTTCTTCTCTGAAATCATATTTTGTTCCGGCGACTGGAAGAATATTTCCTGTAGGAATAAGTTCACTATCAGTTTCTGTATATTTATCGGCATCTAACCAGAGTGTGTGATTTGTTAAGCCAACTGGGCCATTTAAGTTTAACCAAATATGGTTGGTTGGATTAAAAATTGTGTCAGCATCACTCTTAGCGAAGTATTCCATCATGAGTTCGCCATTTTGTCTTAAGGTGTACTTAACAGTAATATCTAAGTTGCCTGGGTAACCCATTTCGCCATCTACAGAATGGTAGGAATATGTAATTGTGGATGGTGTTTGACCAACCTTGGTCCATTCCTTGGTGCCAAAACCTTGTGAGCCACCATGGAGATGATTGCCGTGATCGTTGACATCTAAATTATATGTTTCACCATTGAGTGTAAATTGAGCATCACCGATACGGTTAGCAAATCTACCTTTGATATCACCATCTCTTGCGATTTGAATGGTGTTATATTCAATCTTTTTAATCTTTGCACCGACTTTGTCGAAATAGACGGTTAAACCTGAATCTGTATAAAGTTGATCTTCGATAAGTTCTCTACCATCATCAATATCTTCTGATTCTGGTGAACTTGGTGCTGAACTGTTCTTTTTAGTGTTACAGGAAACCACTGTTACTAATAAACCAGCACACAATAAAGTTGGAATAAGTCTTTTAAGCATGTTATATCCTCCAAAGATAAATTTATTTTAACACTCGAAGTGTTGAAACGCTATTTTTCAATACAACAAAAATAACAATATTTTTAAAGAAACTTTAACTTATTTTATTCTTCTAACTGCAGTACCGCATGCAATAACCGATAAGCCAGACAATGCAAATTTGATATCTATGATTCCGTCAGCGCCTTTTTCTGTTGCTTCTTCAATTATGTCTTCAAGCGCCTCGTCTTTTGCTTTCTCGATCTTCCAAGCATAATGGCTGCATCTTGTTCCAAAGAAGTTTGCAAAGCCTAGACAAATCATAGTCCAAAATCCCAAGCCTCTAGATGCTTGTGAGCTAACAAGTTCAATAATTTCGAATTCTTCCTTGTTTTGTAAAGTTTGTGGTGTTGTTCTTAAAAACATATTTTTCTCTCCTTTATAAATTATTTATGTTTAAAAGTTTTTAAATACTCTTTGTGTTCATCACTTACACGATATGATTCAATAGCTTTTTGAATAGCTTTATTGTGAACTACTTTATTGAAGCGTTTTTCTTCAATGGCTTTTACAAATGAATCATAGTTTTTAGCAAGACCTGTAGCGAGATACCACGCAATCATCATCATTACATAGTAATCATCTAATTTTACTTCTTGCACTTTTAATAAATATTCTTCTTTGAAGTCATCACCGAGATAATAATTCATTAAACACTTAATTGCGTATCTAACACGATATACTTCGTTGCTCTTGAGCCACTCATAAATAACTTTGATTAGTTTGTCTTTGTACTTATTTAAATGTTTATTGCAAATCGTATCGCAAACTGACCAATTGGTTATATATGGTAGAAACACATCTACATGTTTAAGAAACTCATCGTAGTCTTTGATGTTAGATAAAATGAAAGCATGTAATAAATTTTCCTCATGATATTTATGCGGCAGTGATTTTAAAAACTCTTCTCTACTTTTTTGATCTAAATCCTTCGCATATTTTTTGATGATTGGAAGTCTAACACCAATGAATGTTTTTTCATCAATGTTAGGAATTAAAGGTAAAGTAAAACTACGATACTTCTCATCTCTATTTTTTAATAAAAACTCTTGTATTTTACCCATTTTATCCGCTTTTTGCTGATTTTTTGCTTAAATCGCTAATACTTGAATCTCATTTATTCTCATTCCTTCATCCCCATTGAATGAGATAATTACACTATCAGCTTCTATGTCTTGTTTGAAGTCAAAAACAAATCC
The DNA here is from genome assembly GCA_902785645.1 of uncultured Erysipelotrichaceae bacterium. Taxonomy (GTDB): domain Bacteria; phylum Bacillota_I; class Bacilli_A; order RFN20; family CAG-826; genus RUG13091. Next base: position 6,392 of record CACZZG010000026.1, read on the forward strand.
ACTGACAGGGAAGATAAACTCCTTATCATAATTCACACAGTTAGCAGATAATTGGCTAAATCCTAATGCATCACCATTAGAGAATTGAACATAATTCAAATCATAAATTGCCACATCATAATCTGCACTACTATAAATTGATAAAGCCTTAATCTCATATTTCTTATCGAACTTAAGTTCAATATAAGAATAACCTTGCCCTAATGTGACTTCTTTCCCTTCTTCTTGTTCCAAGTTATAACAATCAACTATGTAGTTATCGTTGATAGCGGTTTCGTTTTTAATATTCTCCACTCTCACTTTTGCTTTTGGAGCAATGTTTTTATAACCTGAAATTGCTTCTGGTAATGGTTGAGGAGACCATGATGGTCCATTTACGAATGGAGTTCCATCATCCAAGAAATAAAGTGGATCCATCGCAAAGTATCTTGCCACCCAACCACTAGTATCAGAATTGAAGTTACGATTTAAATGAGCGTGATAGCCAATCATGATTTGATCGCCAATATTAAAGAAACAGTGATGACCGGTTCCTGAAGCAAAACCTGACCATTGATTATAGACCACTGAATTTGTGTCATTCGTGCAAGGAACACCCATTAATAAATTTGTCCATAATTGTCCTTCAGTATATGGCTTAGTGAATTTGCCTAAAGGTGAATCGCTTACTGCATAGCAGACATCATAATATTTATTCCAACATCCATTGACGGAATAAGTCATATAGTATTTGCCCTTGCTCTTAAGCATAAATGGTCCTTCCACTATTGGACTTGCTTTGGTTCTATAGGTTTCCCATTTAAGAAGTTTTTCAGAAGATTCATTATCTATCGTCCCTGGTTTTACAAGTAATTTTCTTGTGGAAAAATCAGCTTGATAAGGACTAGTTAATTTCACACCAAAGATACTTTGAGTATTATTGATGCTTTGGGAATAATACATATACATATCTTTGTTGTCATCTATGAATAATGTCGCATCTAAAACACTGTAGAGTTCATCGTAAGCAAACAAGGCATTATGCAAACCATCAACTTCTCCGGTAACAATTGGTTCATATGGTCCTAAAGGAGTGTTAGAATTCTCAATTGCACTATAGTATAGATAATACTTATCCCCTACCTTATACATTTCTGGAGCGTACATTGTGGGGTTGGAATGATTCTCCCAACATCCAGAATAATCCAAAGGATTATAAATTGTTGTTTTCTCATAAGATACAAAGTCTGTTGTGTAATAACATGTAATAAGTTTGCATGAAGAAGCATCATCAGTGCCGACTATAAAATAAGTGTTATTTTCAACATATACTTGAGGATCTGGTAAAGGAACTTTATCAAGATTATTCATATACCAAAATGAATCATCATATTCCCATTTATCGTCATTCATTAA
>CACZZG010000027.1 GCA_902785645.1 uncultured Erysipelotrichaceae bacterium
ATTAGCGTAATGAGGAACGGATTCATTTGAACTAGTTAAATCTTTATTATCTCTTCCCGCAAGAAGTTCCAAAATGACAGCGGAGTCGAAAACACTTCTAGTAAAATAGGCAACATGATCTAAAGATGTCGCAAAAGGAAATAAACCATAGCGTGATATTCTTCCCCAAGATGGTTTGATTCCTACTAAGCCAGCATAACTTGCTGGTTTTCTCACGCTGTCACCAGTATCACTACCAATACCCAATGGAACAATAGAGGAACTAACTGCAGAAGCTGATCCGCAAGAAGAACCGCCAACTATATGAGTGTGAGTTTCATCATATGGATTAAATGTTTTTCCTCTATGTCCAGACATTCCAAAACCACCCATTCCAAGTTCATCAAGGGTTGTTTTACCAATGGGAATGCCACCAGCATTAATTAACCTCGAATATACTTCGCTTGAAAATACAGGTTTATAGTTTTTTAAAATATCACTACTTCCAGTTGTAGGAATATCTTTAGTGGAAAAATTGTCTTTAATCACAAAAGGAATTCCCCACATCAAATTATTTTTATCTTTATTATTTAATGTTTTTAAAGCAGATTTTGCTTCATTTTCGCAAATATATTCAAAAGAATTGCAATTATCGGCTTTTGCTCTTTTTAGTGCTTCATCAGTTAATTGCTCAGGAGTAACTAATCCTTTGATGAGGGCATCATGAATTTCTTGAATCGTCAAATCTAAATAATTCATATTACCCCACAACCTTCGGTAAAGCAATTTGGCCATCGACTATATTATCAGCATTCTTTAATGCGGTTTTTTTATCTAGTGATTCTTCCGCAACATCTTCTCTTAAATATGTTGTTTTAATCTCATAAGGAAAGGCCATTGGTGAGACTTCATCAATACCTTCAATGGATTCAAATATCTCCATTTGCTTTAATAGAATTTCAAATTCCTTAAGCAAAGTATCATATTGAGATTCATTCATCTCGAACATCAACTTTTCCGCAGAGATTTTTAATAAGTCTTTCGTAATTGTTTTCATAAAACAGTTCTAATGTATTGTAGCATTTCATAGATTTTTTATATATAAAAACATGGCGATTTCACTTTTTTGAAACAAAATATTATTAATTTTGTTAACATATATTAGTATGACTGAATTACAACAAGAACTTTTAAAAATCCTAAAAGCGTTTATCGAAGTATGCGATAAACATCATTTAAGATACTTCCTTGTCGGTGGTTCTTGTTTAGGCGCAGCCAGACACAAAGGCTTTATTCCTTGGGATGATGATATTGATGTTGGTATGCCTAGAGAAGACTATGACAAATATGTTGAACTTCAAAAAGAATATGAAGGCACACCATTCTTTATTCAAACTTGGAAAACTGATCCACATTACACATACAATTACGGAAAACTTAGAGATAGTTCCACAACATTCATCGAAAACTTTTATTACAAGCACCGCATCAATCATGGTGTTTGGATAGATATCTTCCCAATTGATGGTATGGCGCTTAAATTTGATAAGCCAAGAGAAAAATACGCTAAGCGTGTGAAATATATGTGGAGACAATCATTTTTAAGTTATCTCCCTCAGTTAAAAAGAAAGATTCACAAGAGTACATTCTTCTCTGATTTATTTATAAATCTTGGCACATTAATCTTCTGGCCATTAGATATCGCTCACTATCGTAGGAAAGTTTCTGAAAAGTACATGAGAAAGATTCCTTTTGACCAAGCAGAAGCAGTTGCTAACTTATGCGGAATTAATGCCAAAAAAGAAGCTATGCCAAGAGAAATCTTTATGGAAACAACTAAACTTCCATTTGAAGATATCGAAGTCTGTGTTCCAAAAGATTATGACAGATATTTGACTTATCTATATAATGATTGGAGAAAATGGCCGCCAAAAGAAAAACAAGTTGGTCATCACAATGACAAAGGCTTCTCCTTAACACAAGGATACGAAGATTACATAAAAGAACATAGAATTTAGAGGTGATTTTATGAACGTAGCATTGATATTAGCAGCAGGTACTGGCTCAAGAATGGGCAATACCGATAAACCAAAACAATTTCTTCCAATTTACGGAAAACCTTTAATGGTCCACACCATTGAAGCTTTTGAGATTAATGATGAAGTTGATGCAATAGTTATTTCCACAAATGAAGAATACATCGATGATGTCAAAGTCATGTGTAAACAATATGATTTAAGCAAAGTCAAAGCTGTTGTTGCCGGTGGAGCATCCAGACAAATTTCTGTTTGTAATGGTTTACAAGGTGTGAAGAGTATCGGTGCTAAAGATGATGATATAGTCATCATTCATGACTCCGCTAGACCATTAATTAGTCAAAAAATCATCTCTGAAAATATTAAGGTTTGTAAACAATTTGGTGCGGTTGATACTGTGATCAAAGCTAGTGACACAATTGTTCATAGCCAAGATAATCAAACCATCAAAGATATCCCACCAAGAAGTGAGTTATATCAAGGTCAAACACCACAAACATTTAAAATGTCTGTCATTATGAAAGCTCATGATGCTGTCAAAGGCAAAGATATTCCAAATGTTACAGACGATACAAAACTTGTTTTAATGCAAGGCATTGATGTCCACCTCGTTGAAGGCGATAAATTGAATTTCAAGATTACAACATTCGATGATTTAATGATGCTTAAAGCATTATTGAAGATTGGTAAAACTGAGGTCTTATAATGTTTCAAACAATCTATAAAGTTACATCTCCATGCGTCATTGAAGAATTTATTGATTCAATTGATTTAACTAAAGACCAAACTTTAGTGAAAGTCGATTATATGGCAATCTGCAAAGCGGACATCCGTTACTTTTTAGGTACTCGTGATCAAAATGTTTTGAATCATAAATATCCTTTAGCACCAATCCATGAAGCTGTCGGTCATGTCTTAAAAGATCCAACTGGAACATTTAAACCTGGTGATAAAGTTATTCTCATTCCAAATTCTGTGGAAGAAAAATATCTTAAAGATTTTGAAAATGAAAGATGCAAAAGAGAAGACTTAGGTAATAACTACGCGATTCATTCAACATTTAGAAGTTCCACTACTGATGGATTCTTAAAACAATTCTATACTGCAAAACCAGAGCTTTTAGTGAAATTTGATAAAGAAATTCCTTCAAATCTTGCAGTTTTTTCTGAATTATTGAGTGTTGCAGTCGCTGCATTAAGAAGAATTAATTTTAGCGAAACAAAGCACGTCGCAATATTCGGAGATGGCATCTTAGCGTACATCACCTATATCGTTATGCGTCATGACCATAAAGATACAAAACTTACTATCTATGGCATTGATAAAAACAAATTAGCAATGTTTGAGGAAGCAGAAGCTAAAACATATGACCAATATAATGGTGAAAAATATGACACAATGATTGAAATCGTTGGCGGCAAATATAGCGCTGATGCAATTAACAAAATGATTGATTGGGCAACCGTTGGTGCGGATCTCATTTTGATGGGTGTCAGTGAAGATAAGGTTCCACTAAATACACGTCTTGTATTAGAAAAGGGATTGTCTTTAAAAGGCGTTACTAGAAGTGATAGAGGCGACTTCGAACACGTCGCACAATTATTAAAAGATAAACATGTTCAAGAACAAATTAAACCAATGGTCTTATCCGAAAACGAAATTAAAACAGTTAATGATATTTATCGTTGTTATGAACAAGACATTAACAACAAAACATTAATTGGTAAAAACATTATGAAATGGTAAAAGAAAAGAACACTATGTGTTCTTTTTTTATTTGATTAATTCCAAGAATTCTGATTCACTTAGGACCTCAATTCCTAGGGCTTGTGCCTTATCCAATTTAGAACCAGCATCATGGCCTGCAACGACTGCATCGGTGGCTTTAGAAACTGAGCCAGTAACTTTAGCACCAAGATTTTCTAATATCTCTGTTGCTTCTTTTCTACCCATGGAATCAAGTGTGCCTGTTAACACTACTGTCTTACCCGAGAAATAAGAATTTGCAGCTTTGGATGTTGAACCTAAATAATTGAAGTTCAATCCAGCTTCTTTTAACTTGGTAATCAATTCTCTATTTTCGTCTTTAGTGAACCAACTGGTTAAGCTTTGCGCAAGGACTGGACCGACATCAGGTATTTCTAATAACTCTTCTTCACTTGCGTTCATTAAGTTATCAATATTACCATAGATCCTTGATAAGGTCTTAGCCATCTTAGAACCGACTTCTTTAATGCCTAATCCAAATAGAACTCTTTCTAAAGAATTGCCTTTACTCTTCTCAATTGATTCAATTAAGTTATCGATGGATTTTGATTGCCATCCATCAAGGGCAATAACTTCATCTCTATGTTCAAAAAGTCGATAAATCTCCACTAAATTGGTGAAAAATCCTTGATTAAAGAACTGTTCGACGACTTTTTCACCCATTCCTTCGATATCCATTGCATCCTTGCTAGCAAAGTGAATAATGCTTTCAATTTGTTTGGCTGGGCAATTTGGATTAACACAGAAATGCATCGCATCTTTTCTTACTAATGGCATGCCACATTCTGGACAATTGGTAATCATCTCAAATGGTGTTTGGGTGTCATCGCGTCTTTCCACGACTGGTCTAACGACTTCAGGAATAACATCTCCAGCTTTTCTTAATACGACATAGTCGCCAATCATTAAGCCTTTTTCATTAATGAAGTCTTCATTATGCAAAGTGGCTCTTTGGACGGTTGAACCCGCGACTCTCACTGGTTCTAATACAGCATTAGGTGTAATCTTACCAGTTCTACCGACAGTGAAGATAATATCTAAAAGTTTAGTAACTACTTCTTCTGGTGGGAATTTATAGGCAATTGCCCAACGAGGAGTTTTGGCTGTATATCCTAGTTTGTCATACAATGACATATCATCAACTTTAATGACAATACCATCAATGTCATATGGTAAGTCAGGACGTTTGATTGTGTACTCTTTGATATAATCGATAACTTCTTCGATACCGTGGCATAGTCTTCTTTCTGGGTTGGTTTTAAATCCCATCTTATCCGCAAAAGCTAAAGCTTCACTATGATAGCGAATACCAAAATCACGAGCATTTACAAAATAGTACCAGAAAGCATCGAGTCCACGACTTGCAGCAATTGAACTATCAAGTTGTCTAATTGATCCGGCGGCAGCATTTCTCGCATTAGCGAATAATGGTTCTCCAGTTAATTCTCTTTCAGCATTGAGCTTAGCCAAAGATTTCTTTGGCATAAAGACTTCACCACGGATTTCAAAATCACCATCAGCATCAATATGTGAAGGAATTGATTTAATAGTGATGACGTTTGATGTCACATCTTCACCGACTGTTCCGTCGCCTCTTGTCGCGGCGTATAGTAATTTCTTGTTATAAACAAGAGACATTCCTAAACCATCGATTTTCATTTCAGCCATATAAGTGACTTTGTCACCAATGACATCTCTTACTTTTCTATCGAAATCATATAAGTCGTCTTCATTAAAAGCGTTAGCTAAAGATAACATCATTCTTTGATGTGTGACTTTTTTAAATTCATCTTGAACTTGTCCACCAACTCTTTGAGAAGGAGATAATGGTGAAAGAAGTTCTGGGTGTTCTTTTTCTAAAGCGATTAATTCTTGCATTAAACGATCGTATTCAGCATCGCTGACACTAGGATTATCTAATACATAGTATTCGTAATTATATTTCTCTAATAATTCGGTAAGTTGTTTTACTCTTTCACTAGGATTCATGCTTGATGTCCTCCTTTAGAGACCGCTGGATGGTTACCCATAATTGATTTTACACCTTGTTCTTCAAAATCGACTTTAATAATGCCGTCACCTTCAAGTTCAATAACAACACCTTTACCAAGTTTCTTGTGAATAACAAT
>CACZZG010000028.1 GCA_902785645.1 uncultured Erysipelotrichaceae bacterium
GGTTATATCGATGGTGTTTATGCGATATATGATCATCCACAAGATAAAAATAATAAAGATACTTTATTCTGGGCTTATACATATTACACTCGTGAAAATGAATTTGAAGGCAATAGTAGCGCTCCATATTTAAATAACTATAGCTGGACAAGTATGGATGTAATTTGCCAAAAAGATTTAAAATCGTACACAAATTATTTGATACATGAAACCGGACATTTATTTGGTTTAAGCGACTATTACAATACTTTTACTGGTGATTCATATCATTATCAACCGACAGGATACTTCGATATGATGGACTATAACATTGGTGATCATTCCTCATTCAGTAAGTATTTACTCAATTATGTTTCTCCAAAAGTGGTGAAAGATAACATCAAAACCACGATTGAATTAAAGCCATTTATCGAAAGTGGTGATTGTTTATTAATTCCAAGTAGTGATTATCATGATTCTCCATTTGGAGAATATCTACTTCTCGAATATTTCTCTCCAACAGGATTAAATAAATACGAAGGCTCATTCTCTTATGTTGATAAAGATGGCAATCAAGGTATTTATCGTTATCCAAATCATTATGGAGTGAAGATTTATCACGTCAATGCTTCGTTAGGCTATTACGTTAAAGGCTTTAGAACACAATTTATTTGTCGTGTTGATGATCCTGACGCAGCGAGTAAAATTGGCGAAAGTAAGACGGGAATTGACTATATTTATAGCAACACAATTACCGATAAAGAAGCACAGAATAATAAACCAGTTTTATACCATCTTTTAGAGAGTAGTGGAAATAATACATTCATCAATAGCGTTCCCGCGAACAATAACACATTGTTCAAAACTGGCAGTGATTTTGGCATTAGTAAATTCACTGATTTTACTTTTGATAATGGTGAAAAAGTTAACTTCAAAATGTCCGTGAAAGAAATGTCCACGAACAAAGTCACATTAGAAATCGAAACCAAATAATATTAGTTACATTAAAATTAACATTTAATTCTCAAACCTCTTTATTAGAAAATAAAAATGTAAGGAAATTTTTGTTATGAAAACTAGATTAGTATTACTACTTACTACCGCGCTTTTGGCGTTTTCCGCTTGTTCCACAAACCATAATGGTGGAAGTCAAAAGTCATCAGAAGATAATAGAAACTATGTTTCTGGTACTTATGAAAACCCATTATTTGTCTCCACATCCGCAGGTAGTTATTATAAAAGTGAAATTGCTGACCCATGTGTTGTTCGCGGTGATGATGGTTATGTTTATTGCTTTGCTACCTCTGGTAGAGTTTTAAGAAGCGAAGATGGTTGCGATTGGCAAACCTATTCTGAAAATATCATTCCTCGTCCAAAATGGGGTGACAGTTATGCTGAAAATCCAATTATTTGGGCACCAGATGTCATCAAAGTTAAAGATCAATGGATTTACTATTATTCATTAAGCGCATGGGGTGGACCATGTGGTATTGGCTATGCCACCGCGGATGAAATCGCTGGTCCATATACTGACCAAGGGATGTTATTCGCTTCCGCAGAAGTGGGAGGAGATAAATCTTTAGGAGTTACTAATTCTATCGATTCACAAACAATTATTGATGATGACGGTTCTGTCTATATGGTCTTCGGCAGTTTCGTAGGCTGTTATATGGTCCAATTAACCGAAGATGGTATGGGTTTGAAAAATGGTCACGCATATCAAAGAGAACATAAGATTTTAATATCCGCAACACCAGGTGGATTTACTGCGGATAAATTTGAAGGTTCTTGGATTTTCAAAAGAGGTGATACATGGTATTACATGGGTTCAACAGGTTCCTGTTGTGCTGGTAAGAATTCCACATATCACGTTTTAGTTGGTAAATCTGATTCTATTACTGGTCCATATGTTGATAGTGAAGGACATCCATTAAATATGGGTACCGCACTTGATGCTGGTGATTTAGTGGTTTGGTCAAAGCCAAGCAACGAAGAAACAAGAGCTCCAGGACATAACTCAATCATCATGGATGACGCTGGTGATTTCTGGTGGTATGGACATTGTTATTATGATTATGACAATTTCGCCACAAGACATTTAGCGATGGATAAAGTCCTTTGGGATGATAACGATATGCCTTATCTTGAAGGAAAAGAATTAACATATCATGAAGAATTAGACGGACCACGTTGGTTAGCGGAGTAAATATTATGAAAATTAGTGCTTTTAAAAAGATTGGTTTACTCACCTTAGGTGTTTTAGCGATTTCCAGTTGTAACTCTCATACACCTGTTAGTTCATCAATCAATCCAGATGATTATATTCACGGAACGTATCAAAATGCTTTGTATGTTTCAAGTTCTACCGGAACATTCTATGGTATGGAAATCGCTGACCCATGTGTAGTTCGTGGTGATGATGGCTATTTCTATTCATTCTCAACATGTCGTAGAGTATTGCGTTCTGAAGATGGCTGCGAATGGGAAAAATATAGCGATGGTATTATCGCTCGTCCAAAATGGGGCGATGAACATTTTGCTGCAGCAGGAAAACCATATGGTGAACTTTGGGCACCAGATGTGGTGAAGATTAAAGATAAATGGATTTACTACTATTCACTTTCTGATATTGGCTGGGCCGCAGGTATCGGCTATGCCGTCGCTGATGAAGTTGGTGGACCATATACTGATATGGGTAGACTCTTCTGGTCTGAAGAAACCGGCGAAGCAGAAAGTGTTGGTGTTATTTCCTCAATTGACCAACAAGTTATCTTTGGTGATGATGGAAATATTTATATGGTTCTTGGATCCTTCAGTAGAATCTTTATGATTCAATTAACTGATGATGGTATGGGATTATATAAGGGTGTTCAATATCAAAGAGAACACAAGATTTTGATTGCATCAAATAGATACGAAGGCTCTTGGATTTTCAAAAGAGGCGATTATTGGTATTACATGGGCTCCTCTGGTGCTTGTTGTAGTGGTAAAGACTCCACATATCGTGTTCGTGTTGGTAAATCCAAATCCTTATTTGGCCCATATATCGATTCTGATGGAAATCGTATGGATGCCTTAAATGAAGAAAATGGTGATTTAGTAGTGTGGGCAAAGAAAACTAATACTGAAACACTCGCTCCAGGACATAACTCCGTTTATAAAGACGATGCTGGACAGTACTGGTGGTATGGACATTGCTATTATGAATATGACAATTTCAAGACCAGACATCTCGCTATGGATAAGCTCCTTTGGGATGAAAACGATATGCCATATGTCGATGGTTATGAATTAAGTTATAACGTTGAACTCCCGGGTCCAATGATTGCAAAATAATCAATAAATCGAAACTTAATAAATTAAAAATTTGATAATGTTAGAAAATAACATATTTTAAAACTGCCATTAAATAATATAGAATATTAAATATGGCGAATAAGACTACAGGTTTAAAAAGCATAGCTTATGAATTAAATATTTCTATTAACACTGTTTCGCGTGCTTTAAGAGATTGCGATGATATTTCTGATGCCACAAAACAAAAGGTGAGAGAAAAAGCTATTGAATTAGGCTATTTGCCTAATAATGTTTCCCAATTCGTTAAAAGAGATGGAAAAGAATTAATTGGCATTATCACTAACTCTTTTGATAATCCTTATTTCTCTATCGTTTTTCAAAAGTTAGTTAATATCATTACCGAAAAGGAATATGATTTCACAGTTGTTTATACAACCGGTAATAAATTAACTGTCGATGTTGTCAAACAATGCATCTCTCAAAGAGTGAGTGGTTTAATTACCATGCTCGATGTTGATAACGACGCCATTCAAACACTAAAACTCAATGATATCCCAGTGGTGTTAGTGGGACGTAGATGCAATAACGAATATGTCGATCAAGTTTTAACTAACGACGAAGAAGGTGGAAGACTTGTCGGCAACTATTTAGTTAATTATCACAAGATTAAAAAATGTGTTTATATCAAATTAGCGAATGCAGAATGTTCCAAGAGAAGACAAAAATCTTTTGAAAACTGTATTCGTGGATATTTCCCTGATGAACCAGTCAAGGTTTTAACAGAAAACCAAGCCAATGAACAATTAGTGGACCTTATTAATGAAGGATACAATGGTATCTTCTGTTTCAATGATCAAATTGCCTATCGTATTATTAAACGCTTAAATGCTTACGCACCAAGCTTTAGAAAACTCTATCCAAGAGTCCATATTATTGGCTATGATTGTGCATCTACCCGTATTACCGGTTTAGTGGATATTACATCTGTCGATAGTGATTATGATGGTTTATGCCAAACAGTCATTACCTTCTTATCTAACAGATTATCCAATAAAGTCAAAGAACAGCAAATTAAAATATTCCCTGTCTATCTCCATCAAAGAATTAACCTCTAATCACATTAAATTTATTGAATAACGAGTTTAATATGTTTATTAATAAAGTCTATTAGACTTTATTTTTGTTTTATATAGGCAAATTGAGAAAAAATGAACTTTTGAGATTATTAAAGATATGTTGTCTAATAAGGGTATGAATTGTCGTGGTGCTGATCCTTTTATCATGTATGACCCGAAAAGTCAGTTTTATTACATCTATGCGACAGATAGTAGTAAAGATGAACAAGGTCAATCTTTTATCATTTATAAAACTAAAGATTTAACTCATTTAGAATATGTCGGTTACGCTTTAGATATTAAATATAATCAGTGGGGCAAGAACTGGTTCTGGGCACCGATAGTTCTATATAATCCAAACAATGATTTGTATTACATGTTTTATTCTGCGAGAGTAAAAGATGAACTATTAGAAAAGTATTTTGGCAATCCAAAATTTGAAGAAGGCTGTAAGGTTGGTGTAGCGACATCAAAATCCCCAGAAGGACCTTTTAGAAACATTAAAGCGGAACCAATCGATTTTAGACCACGCGATAACAATTATTTAAATATTGAAGAAATAGTGGATAATCCAAACCATCCAGATATCTCTTTCCAAGAAGCATTTGATAAAGCAAAACGCGGAACATATATTCCTTTAATAGATATTGATATCTATTTTGAAAATGATCGTGCGTTTTTCTATTTCTCTAGATGCTGTTATAAAAACTATGTTTATGATCCTGCATTAGGCAAATTTATCGAAGAAAGCAATATCATCGGTGCGGAATTTGATTCGAGCTTCTGGTTTGATAAAGAAGGAAAACAAATGCCAAAGGCATTACCAAATTATCGCGGCGATAAAGATTGTTATTATGAATTAATTGCGTACTGGCAAGAACCGCAAGAATGGGAAAACAGCCACATCAATGACTATGAAAAATATCACGGTCAGAAAAAAGACCGCAGATGGAGTGAGGGTAGTAGCCTCTTCAAAAAGAGAATTGATGGTGAAGATATTTACTTCATGACTTATTCCTGTAATAACTATGAAAATGAACACTATGGCGTCGGTATCGCTTATAGCGAAACTCCAGTTGGACCATTTAGAAAATATCAAGGAAACCCCATCATTCATGAAATTGATGAAAAGAAGATATATTCTACAGGTCACGGTTCCTATATCAACATCAAGGGAAAAGATTATTATATCTTCCACATGCGTGATGATAAGACTGCAGATCGATGCATTGCTTGGTGTGAATTATTGATTAAGTCAAAAGAAGATATATCGATATCAGAAATCCACAAGTGCGTATTAATA
>CACZZG010000029.1:0-1150 GCA_902785645.1 uncultured Erysipelotrichaceae bacterium
AAAGACCATCCTGCCAGAGATATGCAAGATACTTTCTATATCGATGAAAACACATTATTAAGAACACATACATCTCCAGTTCAAGCCAGAACTATGGAAAAAGCTAAAGGACAACCAGTTCGTATTATTTGTCCTGGCAAAACATATCGTCGTGACGATGATGACGCGACTCACTCACATCAATTTGCTCAAATTGAAGGTTTAGTTATTGATAAAAATATCAATATCGGTCATTTAAAAGCGACATTAGAATTATTCGCGAAAAAGATGTTTGGTGAAAAAAGAGAAATTCGTTTAAGAAGTTCTTATTTCCCATTCACTGAACCTTCTGTTGAAGTTGACATCACTTGTGCAAATTGTGGTGGTAAAGGTTGCAATATGTGTAAAGGTACTGGCTATATTGAAATCCTTGGAGGTGGCATGGTCCATCCAAACGTTTTAAAGATGAATGGATACGATCCAGAAGAATATAGTGGTTTTGCTTTCGGTATCGGCATCGAAAGAGTGGCCATTTTAAGATACGGAATCGATGATATCCGTAAATTCTATAACAATGATGTAAGGTTCTTACATCAATTCAAAAAGAAAGCTTAATAAAGGAGGGTTGAACAATGTTAGTTAGTTTAAAAAATATTAAAGAATACCTTTCTTTAGAAGGATTAACCGCAGAACAAATCGCTGATGGTTTAACATTTGCGGGTATTGAAGTTGAAGAAGTTAGACGCATGGCTTCCGGCACCAATCTTGTTATTGGTGAAATTAAAACATGTGTCAATCACCCAGATAGTGATCACTTGCATATTTTAAATGTCGATTTAGGCGAAAAATATGGAGTGGAACAAATCGTTTGTGGCGCACCTAATGCACGCGCCGGCTTAAAAGTAATCGTGGCCCGTGTAGGCGCGAAACTTCCTGGTGGTGAAATCAAAGCAGGTGTTATTCGTGGTGAAAAGAGTAATGGTATGTGCTGTTCATTACTCGAATTAGGTGTTGAAAGCAAATATTTAAGCGAATATCAACAAGCTGGTATTGAAGAATTGCCTCTTGATGCACCTGTAGGTGAAGAAGATGTCTTGGGTTATTTAGGCCTTGATGATGAGGTTTTAAATCTCAAAGTCCTCGCAAATCGTCCAGATTTACTATCATTATT
>CACZZG010000029.1:1174-6718 GCA_902785645.1 uncultured Erysipelotrichaceae bacterium
GGTTCAAAAACAGAAAAATGTAGTCAATTCTCCGGTAAAGAGATTTGCGACATTACCGTTAAAGAATCGCCAAAATGGTTAAAGAGCTATCTTATGTCTATGGGCATTAGAAGTATCAATAATATCGTAGATATTGGTAACTACGTCATGCTTACTACTGGTCAGCCATTACATATGTATGACGCTGACAAGCTTCCTGGTGCAAATCTTATCGCTAGAGATGATTATGAAGGTCAATTTGTTGCTTTAGATGAAAAAACATATGACATCATTCCTGGTGATATTGTTATCACATCCAACGGAAAACCAATGTGTTTAGGTGGCGTCATGGGTGGTTTAAGCTGCGCAGTTGATGAAAATACCAAAAATATTTATATTGAAGCCGCAAGTTTTGATGGTGCAACAATTCGTCATACATCCTCTAGACTTGGTTTGGCTAGCGAATCTAGTTCTAGATTCGTTAAGGGCACAAATCATTTCCAATATGAAAACGTTTTGAACTATGCCGCTAAACTAATTAGAGAATTATGCGATGCCAAAGAAACAAGTGATATTGTCACATATCAAAGCGAAGAATATAAAGAAAAAGTCATAAATTCTTCCATTCAGCGTATCAATGGTAGATTAGGTACATCATTCTCTGGAAAAGAAATTAAAGAAGTTTTAGAGAGATTACATTTCAAAGTGATGATGGGTAGTGAAAACTTTGTTGCAGTTGTTCCATCATGGAGAAGTGATGTGACATGTGATGCTGATTTAAGCGAAGAAGTGATTCGTTTATTAGGCTTTGAAAATGTTAAATCAATTTTACCTTGCTTAGACACCAAACTCGGTGCTTTAACATTGGAACAAAATAGATTAAGAAACATTAGATTCTTATTATTAAATAAAGGATTAGACGAGTGCGTCACGTACTCGCTTGTGAGTAAAAAAGAACAGGACTTATTTATTTTATTAAATAATGAAGAACATTACTCCATCTTGAATCCATTAACTGATGAACGTGAAGTATTTAGAACCCACATTCTTCATTCCTTGCTTAAAGTGGCAACCTATAATGTCGCTAGACAAAACAAGAATTTAGCTTTATTTGAAACCGCTCATATGATTTCAAAATCATCTTCATCCAACCACCTTGCTATCGTTTTAGTCGGTAAACAATCTACACGTGGTGAAATGGAAGGTGTGGCATATGATTTCTACCATATGAAAGGCCTTGTTGATGCGATTTTTGCTTTATTAGGCATTGAACAATCTAGATATAAATTAGAAAGAAACAAACAACACCTTGATGAACTACATCCTGGTAGATCAGCGGAAATTGTTTTCCAAAATCAAGTTATTGGTCGTTTTGGCGAATTACATCCAAACAAAATTGAAGCTTATGATTTAGGAAAAACCTCTGCAGTTGTTCTAGAAATGAATTTGGATAGCTTACTTTCTGCAAAAGTTAGCACCGTCAAAATGACTCCTATTTCTCGTTTTCCAAGTGTCTCTCGTGACTTAGCATTAGTGGTCAATAAAGACATTGCCGCAAAAGACTTAATCAAAACAATTAAAGTCACAGGCAAAGGCCTTGTGAGCGAAGCTCAAGTGTTCGATGTTTATGAAGGCGAACATATTGAAGCTGGCAAGAAGAGCGTTGCTATTTCCGTGACATATTCCAGCGATGATCACACATTGAGTGATAAAGAAATCATCGATATGGAAAATAGCATCAAATTTGAATTAACCAAGCAACATCACGCTGAATTAAGAGGTTAACATGAAATTAAATCGAGCATTATTGACTAATGGAATAAGCAAAACATTTGAAGATAATGTCGATTTTTCATCTAACCAATTTGATCCCACGCACATCAAATCAATTCCAAACTGTCATGTTGTGGTAACAGCAACTGATTTTGAAACAATTTTGCACATCGATTTAAAAATCGAAGCTACAGTAATAGGTGTATGTTCTTACTCATTGGAAGATGTTGAATTAAAACTTAATATCAACGATTCAATAGATATCACCGATGATGAAGAAGATGTCGATAATTATTTCGAAAAAGATGTGATTATCGACTTGGATCCATACATTCTTGGAATTTTACTAGCAAATATTCCTGTAAAAATCGTCAAAAAAGGCGCAAAACTCCCACAAAATGGTAGTGGATATCGCGTCATAAACGAGGAAGATTACTTCAAGGAAAAAGAAAAAGAAACTGACCCTCGATGGGCGAAATTAGACAGTGTCAAAATTTTTGATGATTAAATAAGTAATACATAGTATTAGAAAAGTAATAGAGCTCCAAAAACGTATTTTGGGGCTTTTCTTTTTAATTTCTTTTACAAAAATACTTGCGAACATTTGCGTCATGAACGTATAATTGTGGTACACAGTGGAAGAAAGTGGGAGAAAGTGGTAGAAATGTTTTTCGGAAGTTTCGTTCATAATCTCGATAGTAAAGGCCGTTTAGTCATCCCAAGCAAAATGAGAGATGAACTCGGCGCGAAAGCATACATCCTCAAAGGTTTCGATGGTGCTCTTTCAATCTATAAAGAAAGCGAATTTGAAAATCTCATTAAACAAATCAATTCACTTCCATTCAACAAAAAGAATTCCCGTGCCTACTTAAGAGTCCAATTGGCTTCTGTTTGCGAATTAGACATTGATCGTCAAGGTAGAGCACTTCTTCCTACACAACTTTTAAACAAATTTAAAATCGGTAAAGAAGTTATCGTGATTGGCGCCTTAGACCATATCGAAGTCTGGAATAAAGCTGATTATGAAGCTTATGAAAATAGTGCTAATTCTTCATTTGAAGAAATTGCTGAAGAATTAGATGAAAAAGAAGACTAATATGGGAAAACATATTCCTGTATTACTTAACGAAACCATTACTGGCTTAAATATTAAACCAGATGGAATATATCTAGATTTAACGCTTGGTCGTGGTGGTCATAGTGGTGAAATCCTTAAAAGATTAACTACCGGACATCTATATTGTGTAGATCAAGACCAAGAAGCGATAAATGAAAGCGAAAAATATCTGAAAACAATTTCAGATAAGTTCACATTAATTCATCGAAATTTCTGTTACTTAAAAGAAATACTCGCTGAACAGAATCTAGATTATGTCGATGGCATATTGATGGATCTTGGAGTCTCATCACCTCAATTTGATGAAGGAGATAGAGGTTTCTCTTATAGAGAAGATGCTCCATTAGACATGAGAATGGATCAAAGTCAAAAGCTATCGGCTTATGAAATTGTTAATTCCTATAGTCTCGATGAGTTATTTAGGATCCTTCGAGATTATGGTGAAGAAAAATACGCCTATTCGATTGCTAAAAATATCGTTAAGACTCGTAGTCAATCACCTATCAAAACAACATTCGAATTAGTTGAGGTGATCAAAAAGAGCAAACCAGCGAAAGAGTTAGCAAAGATAGGACATCCTGGAAAGCAAACTTTCCAGGCTCTCAGAATCGCAGTCAACGACGAACTCAACGTATTAACTGTTGCGTTAAAGGAAGCGCTTAAAGCTTTAAGACCAAATGGTGGCCGCTTGGCAGTTATTACATTCCACAGTCTAGAAGACAGGATTGTGAAAAACATCTTCAAGGACGCATCGGTAGTTGAGGGAAATCGTTACGATATTCCAACATCATCGGATGTAAAGGAATATCAACTGGTTAATCGCAAGCCTATCGTGGCAAGCGATCTTGAATTAAATGAAAACCATCGTGCCGCAAGCGCGAAGTTGAGAATAATCGAAAGAAAGTAAGGAGGAAAGCTTATGGTCATGAAAGACAAACTTGTTAAAACTAACCACAAGGGTGGCTACTATGTGATGAAGAAAATGTCCATCGCAATTTTAGCAGTGGCAAGTGCAGCTTTCGTGATTGCTATTCCAACCTACATTCTTCAAACAACAAATGCACAAAAGACAAATGTTTTAGCGGAAGAAAAATCTTCTGAAATTCTAGAGAATGATAGCAGTGAGGAGTTAAGTGAATATGAAGAATACAATAATCAAGAAAATTAATGTCACCGTTTCACTTTGGCTCATCGCAATTATTGCTACCTTAGCTATTTTTGGCTATCAACTTGATAACTTTGGATTCTATATTGCTGCAGCAGTTTTTGGCGCCCTTTTACTTTTAACGAATAGTTTTACCGTAATCCACGGAATCATGTACCATACACGTTACGTTTCCAAAAGAGAAACAGAATACAACAAATACTAGAAATATTAGTAGCAAATTAGTGTTTAATTAGTAGTAATTCACAAAATTGCTACTTTTTTATTAACATTAATTGTTAATTCTTGTATATATTTGCATAAATGCATAAAATAATGGTAATTGGTGAAAAGTATGGAAAAAACAGTTGCCGCAATTGAATTTGGAAGTAAGAAATTAAAACTTGTTGTCGGATATGAGCTCGATGGCAAGGTTTATGTTATTTATGCATTAACCAAACCATATGGCCATATCGTTGAAACTGGTTCTATTACTGATCCCCAAAAATTAGTGCAATGTGTTAAAGATGTTAAAAACATCTCTGATCCATCTGCTAAATTAAAAATCAATATTTCTGAAGCTTTATTAGCTCTTCCTCCATTTGGTTTAGAAATTTTCCAAACTAGACAAGTCACAACAGTGATTAGTGATGAAGGCAAAATCGGAAATTTAGATATTAGAAACATTTATTCTTTAATTAAGAATGGTGCGTTACCGCTTGATAATCAATTAATTGATGTTGCTCCAGAAAGATATGTCTTAGATCAAGATAGATCTTTTTTACGCCCGCCTTTAAATGAGACAAGTTCTACGCTTACTGTATACGCTAAGGTGCACACACTTCCAAAACGTATACCTGGTGAACTTAAAGCTGTCATGGCTAATAGTGAACTCAGCATCAAACGTAATGTTGTTGCTCCATTTGCGGCCTGCGAATTATTAAAAACATATCCAGATGTGCCAAATGATTATCTATTAGTTGATATTGGTTCCAATATCACAACAGTTTCTCTAATTGGTGAAAAAGAATTGTATGCTTCTAGATTCTTTGAATGGGGTGGAGACCGTATTACTGAAAGAATTATTGAATCATTTAACATCAACGAAGCTGATGCCGAAAAATATAAAATTATCTATGGTATTGATAAACGCGAAATGAACTTCAAGGCTCCAATCTGTACAACGGATGATGGTACTGGAAATGTTATTAAACATTATGCTGATGAACTTAATTCCATCATTAAAGATGAACTTGATGTCTTTATTAAAATGCTACAAGCATCTATAGATGACTTATTAAGAGACTATGATAAGAGCGCTAAAGGATTACCTATGGTACTTATCGGTGGTGGCTCAAGATTAAATGGTTTAATTGAATATATGGAACCAAAAATTCAAAGCGAAAAAGTCATCGCAGTTGCTCCTCGTTCATTAGGAGCCAGAAATCCCACATTTACAAATTGCTTAGGAATGATCCTAGCCAATTCTCGATATCCAAACGTCTATGACGAAACACATCCGCGAGTTGGT
>CACZZG010000030.1 GCA_902785645.1 uncultured Erysipelotrichaceae bacterium
TTATTTAAATCTAAGCCAATTAGGTACTCATTTGTTTTTAATAATTTAAGAATTCTTTTTCCTTCTATATCAATCGCTTTTTTAATATCAGAAGGATGAAGATTATCCACGATTGGTTCATCATTAACTTCCACTATTTCAATTTGTGAATATGGCTTAATTCTTCCTAGGTATTCTTCTATTCCATTTCTTAAATAGGCTTCTTTGATTTTACCAATTGCGTATATTCTAATTTTCATCGACATGACCCCCTAATAAGGAATGGTGTTGATGAGCGCATCTAATATTGTACTTATCCATATCGATACCAAAGTGTCTAAAGATATTTTCATATGCCTTTAATGCAGTTTCAGGGGTATTGGCTTCTTCAGATAAATGTGCAAGGATAACTTCTTTAGTGTTGTTGCCAATAATTTGACATGTTGCGATTGCACTATCTTCGTTACAGAGATGACCAACATCAGAAAGAATTCTATTCTTTAATTCATAAGTCCTATTCGTGGCTAATAACATCTGGATATCGTGATTTGATTCAATTATCAAATATGTTGGATTCTTGATTAAATCAAGATTCTCTTCAAGAAATACACCTGTATCAGTCATATACACTAAAGATTCATTTTTGTCTTTTATATAAAAGCCACAAGGATTTTTGGCATCATGGCTTGTGGGAAATGGAGTTATTTCAAAATCGCCAATTCTAAATGGTTTATATAGTTCCACAACATTCGCTAAAGGAGGTAATGTTCCTTGCAAAGCATACATGATACTGGGAGAAAGAAATCTAATACCGCCGATGTGGTCGCTATGATCATGTGTAAAAATGGCACCAGTAATATCTTCAGGAACCATATTTATTTCTTTTAGTCCTTCTTTGAGGCGTTCAAAAGAAATACCCATATCAATTAATATCACGGTTTTATTGGAAACAACTAAAGTTGCGTTACCTTTAGAACCGCTGGCAATTATATTGAAATACATAAATTAGTTACTTGCTGTAGTATCGAGTTGACGAGTTAACTCACTCATCTTTTCTTCCCATTCTTTTGGAGGTGTATCAAAACGACCAAAAGCTTTATAGAAGAATAATGGAACATTACCGGTTTGACCATTTCTGTTCTTAGCGATAATCACATCAACATAAGAAGCATCGCCCGGCATGGTGTCCGCTAACATTTGTTGTTGTTGACCATATGAAAGTTTCTTCTTTTCATCATCGGTCAAATCCTTAAACTTCTTTGCGCCATTTGGATTGCTCTTGCTTTCTTTACCATAGTCTTCTCTATGAAGAAGCATAACAACGTCGGCGTCTTGTTCAATAGAACCACTATCACGTAAGTCGGATAATTGTGGTTTACGATTTTGTTTTTCAACATCACGAGATAATTGTGATAAGGCAATAATTGGAATTTTCATTTCAAGAGATAATTGTTTTAAAGCAAGAGAGATCTTTCTCACTTCTTCTTGACGGGAGTCATTACCTCTATTACCTTTATTTGATGTTTGGACTAAACCTAAATAGTCGACAATAATTAATCCAAGATTTGGAACTTGCGCTTGGAGCTTACGGCTCTTAGCGATAATATCCATTAATTTATTACCTGGAGTGTCATCGATATATATAGGCGCAGCTGCGACACGCTTTGCAGCGTCCGCAAGTTTAAGTCTTTCTTCACCATTTAAACGACCAGTGCTTAAAACTTGAAGTGGAATATAAGATTCACTGGCGATTAATCTTCTCACTAAAAGTTCAGAAGGCATTTCTAATGAGAAAATACCAACTGGTGTTTTCGCTCTTGTGGCGACACGATAAGCAAAGTTAAGCGCTAAAGCGGTTTTACCAACGGCAGGACGTGCCGCAATAATAATTAAGTTAGAACGTTGGAAACCTTGTGTCTTTTGGTTGAGTTTTTCATAACCAGTATTTAAACCAGTGACATCATCTTCACCAAGTTCACGAGTGGTCTTAATAATCTTTTCAACTTCAGGAGCCACTTCCTTTGTCGCTCTAAATTCGGAAATACGACGTTTCTCTGTCGCTTCCTTGATCATTTCTTCACTCTTAACGATAAAATCGTTAACGTTTTCAATTTCTTCATTTTGATACATCTTGTCGATATTTCTCACAGTCATGAGAAGTCTTCTTAAACAAGATTGGTCGTTAACGATAGCGATATAGTATTGTAAGTTGGCATAAGCCACCATGGAATCACAACATGTTTGAAGATATTCAACACCACCGATATTTTCTAACTCTTTCATATTCATGAGTTCTTCAGCGCATGTTAAAGTATCGACATTGATTCCTCTTTCACGAAGTGTGAAAATCGCGCGATAAATAAGTTGATGACGACCTTCAAAGAAGTCTTCTTCTTCCAAAGAAGATAAAACTTCATATAAGGCATCTCTAGTTAACAAAGCGCTGCCTAAAACAGCTTGTTCAGCGTGTTGGTTATAAGGAAGGTCATTAGGTGCCCTTTTGACTGGATTTGGATATGTTGGCATTATTTTCCCTCCTCTTTGATATGTACGTTTATGGTGCCAATAACACCTTTGAATAATTCGATTTTTAATTTGTAGATTCCAAATGCATCAAGAGGTCCTTTATCGATAAATTTTCTCTTGTCGATGGAAATGGAATAACTGCTGAGTAATTTTTCTTCTATGTGCTTTAAAGAAATGTTTCCAAAACACTTTCCGTTTGAACCAGATTTAAGTGTAAATTCAAGCATGATTTCCTCTAATTTTTTAGCAATTTCACGGGCTTTTGCTTGATTTTCTTCAAATAATCTTTGTTCTTCTTCTTTTTGATTGACGAGTATTTGACTACTGGTTTTTGTTAATTGAACCGCTAATTTGTTTTTGATCAAATAGTTAATTGCATAGCCGTCGCTTACTTCAACTGTTTGGTCTTTTTTACCGACTTTTTTAACGTCTTTAAGTAAGATAACTTTCATAACTATTCCTCCTCAAATTTACGGCTCTTAGCATCAGCAGTTGCCTCACCAAGATATTTTTGAATGACGTTATATATAGCATCTTTAACATCTTCAATTTTATTGTTATCAAAAGTAATAGCTGCCATAGAGAAGTGACCACCACCACCAAGTTTTTCGGCGAGTAATTGAACGTTAATTGAACCATCACTACGCGCAGATACTTTAATACGCTTATTGGTTACGTGTGCGACAACAAAGCAGGCATGATTACCTTTTAATGTCATGCATAAGTTAGCGGCTTTAGATATTGTCGCGTCATCCACAATCTTATCTTCTGGAGCAAAGGAACAAACCACACCATAAGCAGGGTGTTCGAGTTGTCTGACTAAGTCAGTAACTGCTCTATACTCTTCATAGTCATCTTTTAAATAGTCATCGGCCATGGAGTTATCTGCGCCATATTCTTTAAGAATAGTACAAGATTCAAATGTTCTTAAACCCGTTGATTTGCTCTTGAAGTGGTTGGAATCTAAGAAAATACCAGAGAGCATAATTGTGGCATAAATAGGTGGAATCTCAATACGTGGACTCACAGATGAGAATCTAATAAATTCAGCGATAATTTCACAAGTTGAACTTGCGGCAGGATCAATATAGTTAAAGACAGGTCAATCAATATAATCTTCACCACGTCTATGATGGTCAATAACCACTACCTTTGTGGATTTATCTAATAGTTTTGGTGCCATAACCATGGATGGAATATGAACATCCACAACAACTAATAGTGTATTAGGATTGATAGTATCGTAAGCAGCGGCAGGTGTAATTAAGATATCTTCAAATTCTTCTTTAGAGAAGGATGAGGTAAATGCAGCACGGGTTTTACTTTCAGTGGCTTTTAAATCAGCGACCATACGGCATTTCTTGTCAAAGCGTGTACACATGGCCTTAATACCTAAGCATGCGCCTAACGCGTCCATATCCATGTTGGTATGACCCATAACAAGAATATTGGATGAAGACTTAATTAAAGTAATTAAAGAGTCCGCTAAAACACGGTCTTTAACACGGTTTCTCTTTTCTTGAGCTTCACTCTTGCCACCATAGAATTCCATTTCACTACCATAGACAGCGACACAGACTTGGTCACCACCACGAGACATGGCGATATCTAAAGCTTCGTTAGCGAGTTCATTTAATTTAATAACATCAGGGAATTCTCTAGCTAAACCAATAGATAATGTTAAAGGAATATCTGTACCAGAACTAACTTCACGGACTTTATCAATAATTGAGAAATGATCAGCATTCATACGGCAGTAATTCTTATAATTGCAAAGCATGGAATAACTGTCGTTTTTAATTCTTCTTAGAAGAACACCATATTCTCTTGCGTAGTTAAAGATGACGTTTTTGACTTTTGTGGCGATATCGTTAAAGTCATCATCACCACGAACAACATCATCGTAGTTATCGATCATTAAAACACCAACGACAGGGGCTTGTTCTTTTGAATAGTTAAAGCTTTCTTCGAAATCGGTAACATCTTTGAAAATCCAAAGACCCGCTTCAATAAGCAATTTAACTTGATATGTTCTGGAGTTAAGAGTAATTTTACACTCTTTTTCACCAGACATATTGGACATATCTTTTAAAACAGCCAATTCAGGTTGCCATTCTAAAATGTTGGAGTCGATGATGTCGATATGACGATCTTTAAATAAATCGTTAGTCCATAAGACATTATCAAATTTATCAGTGACTGCTAAACCGATCATCGCAAAGTTATAAGCTTCTTGAACGTCACTACCGATAACTTCAGCAGCATGTAAATCTGTCTTGTGCCTCAAAGAAGCAATAGACATAGAAATGACCCAAACATAAATGCAATCTAAGAAAACAAAGATGGCAGATCCTAATAAAACCCATTGTGGTTGAATAGCATCTTTAAATCCAAAGACATTAGTGAAATATAAAATTGCAAAAATCGCGATCAAAAGAATCTCGAAGACGATCAATGCAAAGGATATGATTTTAATAAGTCTGATTTTCTTTCCCATAAGCGTATACCGCATTCATTATAAATGAAGTTATAAAATTTATAAATACACTTTTTGCGTATTTATAACATTAAAAAAGACCACTTAAACGTGGCACAAATAGGCTCTATTTATTGCTATGCAAATAAATATACCACTTAATTATCTAATAATAAATTACCTTTTTATCTATTTTAAGTATAATGTAATTAATCCCTAAGGAATTAATGTTATGGCAAAAATAAGAATTAACATGCTTTCACAAGCAACATCAGTTGATGGTCAAGGTGTGGGAAGTGCATATCTAGAGCAAGTCGCATTAATCAAAGAATG
>CACZZG010000031.1 GCA_902785645.1 uncultured Erysipelotrichaceae bacterium
AATGGAAAAAACAATTCATTACCGGCTTCTTTAGAGATTAAAACATATATTTCTCAAAAGAATAAATCCTGTTTATTACTTACTGGTGATGAATCACAAATCGCGACTGGAATTAGAAACGCAAGTTGCATTTATGGGGCGATTAGATCTTTAAATAACACTAATTTGGGTGTCATTGGTAAACCAAGTGATTGGCTAATTGCAAGCCAAGTTGATTATCAATTAGTGAAGGAAAAATATGGTGTCAATTTAATCGATATTCCAATGCTAGAATTAGAGATTGAATTAAAGAAAAATGAACCTTCAGATATCCCTCATTATGACCAATTAGTGAAGAGATTCAAAAATAAAGAAACTCTCGATGGCGCCTTGAAATTTTATAGTGCGTTAAGACGTATTATTACTAGATATAATCTCTCTGGTTTTACCCTTAGATGCTTTGATTTATTAGGCCCATATAAGAACACCGCATGTCTAGCTTTTGGCCTTTTAAACGAGGAAGGAATTACCGCAGCATGTGAAGGAGATGTTCCATCTTTATTAACGATGCACTTTGTGAGAGCCTTAACAAATATGCCAAGTTTCCAATCGAACCCTTCTAGCATCAATTTCGCAGAAAATAGTATTTTATTCGCACATTGCACTTTGCCGCTTAATATGGTCCAAAAATACACATTAACGACACATTTTGAATCTGGTTTAGGTATCGGAATTAAAGGAGAGATGCCTTTAGGTAAAGTTTCCGTTTTAAAACTCGCTCCATCATTGAAGTGTGATGACTCTGTTGCCTTTTCTGGCACAATTAAAAAGAATCTATCCTTACCAAACTATTGTCGAACACAAATTGAAGTCGAACCAGAAGATGGTGGAATGTTTTCAATAATCAAAGATAATTTTGGAAATCATATTATTATCACCTACGCAGATTGTGTTGGTTCATTTATCACATTATTAAATTTATACGATGAAAAATACGACAATTTACATAAAGAGGAAAAGAAAGATAAATAATCCTTTTTATATAAATAAAACTATGTATAATTACTAAGGTCATGAATTTCTCTAAATCCAACATTCTCTATAACTTATTACTCAATATTGCAGTCACAACAATGTTGACCCTTACTGCACAATTTTTAAATAATGGTGGATTTATCGTTTATGCGAAAGATTTCTTCATCAATTTTGCGATCTCTTTCCCAATAGCAATGTTCATCGGTTTAGTCGTTCCATTAGTGTGGTTAGGCAAATGGTTCACTGGCTTATTTGGGGTTAAACATGATACATACACACATAACTTTGCGTACCGTTTATTAGCCACCTTCTTTTCGAGCTTAATCTACTCATGTTTATTATCTCCAATGTCATATTTAATCAATAGATTAATTTATGATCCATCATATCCTATTGGCCAATATGCACTAGATTGCTTAAAAACTATCCCAGTGATGATTGGTGTTGGCTTCGTAAGTAGTTTAATATTTGATATCCCTGCTTACCGCGCTGCTCATGCAATTGATCCTAACTTTTAAAAACAAAAATAATAAAGACTCCAATGAAAATTTGGAGTTTTATTTTGCCTTAAAAATCCTCTCTACTTAAGTCATGCGCCTGCGTACTTGCTTGACATAAATGTGTTTAATAGATACAATACGTTTTGCCCTTTAAAGGGTAAGTTATGGAAAAACAAAGTAAAAAAAGCAATCGCTTAGATAAACAATCCAAAGAAATTATCGACATCGTTCGTCAAACGGCGATGAATTCTTATGGTGTAATCGCAATTGCTAACAAAGATGAAATTAATCTCATCTCCAAATTAACCAAGAAAGGAAAAATGGAGGAAGGTATATTCGTGACCAAACGCTCCGACGATACCTTTGCTGTAAGCATTTACTTAGTATTGGCGCAGGAAATCAAGATTACTGAAGCTTTAAGAGAATGTCAAAAAAGTATCAAATTCATTCTCGACAAGAAGTATCCAAAATTGTGCCGCGAAGTCAACGTTTACGTTTGTGAACTCCGCTAGTAAAAAATTATGAAAACTATTAATGGTCAACTCCTGAAACAAATGTTAATTTCAGGTGGTAACAACCTTTATAATCACTACCCAGAAGTTGATGCCTTGAACGTATTTCCAGTCCCAGATGGTGATACTGGTATGAATATGAATCTCACCATGACAAGTGGTGCTAAGGAAATTCAAAATAGAAGTGATGTTGATGCCTATGAAATCGCGAAGACATTCTCTCGTGGTTTATTAATGGGTGCTAGAGGTAACTCTGGTGTTATCACCAGTCAAATCTTCCGTGGTTTCTCCCAAGGTTTAGAAGGTAAAAGCGAAATCAATGCTTTAGAATTTGCCGATGCATGGCAAAAAGGTGTGGAAGTCGCTTATAAAGCCGTTATTAGACCGGTTGAAGGAACTATTTTAACAGTTGTTAGAGAATCAAGTTTATATTTATATAACAATGTTAAAAGTTCATATTCCATCGAAAAATGTATGGAATTATTGATCAAAGAAGGCAAAGAGTCCTTAAAGAGAACTCCAGAACTATTACCAATTCTTAAAGAAGTTGGTGTCGTCGATAGTGGCGGAACCGGCTTAATCTATATCTTTGAAGGTATGTTAGCCGCTGCTGAAGGTAACTTCATTGAAAGAAATCAAGCTACTGCGACAGATGCTGATAATCCAATCGTTGCTGCTGGTGCGGCAATGGATGAAGAAGAATTCGGTTATTGTACAGAATTTATCATGTCCTTAGGACCTGATAGTGTGAAAAAACCATTTAATGAAAAGAGATTTACCAATATCTTAAATAGCCATGGTAATTCCCTTGTCGTCGTTAGAGATGAAGATATCGTTAAAGTTCACGTTCATACATTAACTCCTGGTAACATTCTTAACTACGCACAACAATTCGGCGAATTTTTAAAATTAAAAATTGAAAACATGACCGAACAACATCACGCCTTGGCAACAGGTGCGATGGCTGCAGAAGATGTTCATACCGATTTAATTCCTGAACCTGAAAAAGAAGAAGCACCAAAAGAAAAAAGCGAATTTGCGATGATTGCAGTTAGCTCTGGTCCAGGTATTGATGAATTCTTCAAAGAAATCGGTGTTAGCGAAATCGTTAAAGGTGGACAAACCATGAATCCATCCAGCCAAGATTTCTTAGCTGCAATTAAGAAAGTTAATGCGAAAAACGTCTTCATCTTCCCAAATAACTCCAATATCTTAATGGCCGCAAGTCAAGCTTCTGATATGGTGGAAGATTCAGACACAAATGTTTATGTCATTCCTTCTAAGACCATCTTACAAGGTATTAGCTCATCTATTATGTTTAACTGCGAAGCCAGTGCTGAAGAAAACTTCGAAGAAATGAAAGCGGCTTTAAGCAATGTTAAATCTGGTGAAGTGACATTCGCTATTAGAGATAGTGAAATTAATGGTGTGCAAGTCAAGAAAGATGACTTCATTGGCATCATGGAAAAAGAAATTGTTGCTGATGATAAAGACAAATTTAATGTTTTAAAAACATTATTAAGCAAAATGGTCGATGACGAATCCTCTTTAATCACCTTAATCGTTGGTGAAGATGTTAAGGAAGAAGAAGTCGAAAAAATTAAAGAATTCATCGAATCAGAATATTCTGATTTAGACTTAGATTTACACATTGGTAAACAACCAGTGTATTCCTTCTTAATTGGTGTTGAATAATATGAAAGTCAGAAAACTATTTTCTTTAATCATTAATCTTGTCGCCGTTGTGGCCTCTGTCGCTGGTTTTATCATCATCCATAAGACATTGAATCAAGTCGACTTTATTAAGTTCTTTACATTAGTAACTAACTTATTAATCATCATTGTTGGCATCGTTTCTGTCGGTTATGCGATTGATGGATTAAGCAAGAAAAATGAAGAAAGTATTCTTCCTAATTGGATCTTCGTCTTAAAGCTCATTACCGCTGTGTGCGCTTTAATCACATTCTTAACGGTTGTAAGTTTCTTACAATATACCGCTTTAGCGCCATACGGACCAAACGATCCATTATTCTGGAATAATATCATCCATCATTATGTTAGTCCATTAACCTTTATTGCTGGATTAATCTTCTTTGATCTCGATAAGAAATATCCATTCAAGTTAACTCCATTTGGAATTATCGTTCTTCTCATTTATATGGGCTATGCGATTCCATTAAGCAATCTCAATCTCTCTTGGTGGGGAGAAGCTCCATATGTCTTTATGAGCATCGCTAATGTCGGTAACTGGATGTATCTATTAATTCCAGGATTCATTATTGGTGGATACTTATTAAGTATCGTTATCTGGTTATTAAATAGAATTAGCTATCTCATCTTCATCGGTGAAGAAGTTCAAAACAAGGAAGAAACCGAAGAAGAAAAGCAACTTGAAGAACAAGTTCAAGTTACCGAAGAAGATAAAGACCAAGTTAACGAAGTCATTAAGACTGGTTATACCGGCCCAAGAATCTACCACATCTCCCGTGTTCATTCCCTTAAAGGCAAAATTAGAAAAGCGAACTAGTTTATCGAAAAGTAAATAATAGCAAATCAAATGGTTTGCTATTTTTCTTTTTATTATTAATAATAAAGATAATGGATACAAAATTATCGAAATCATCGAGAATAAATAACTACCTCCATTCCATGGGAATATTTGATGAATATGGAGTCATCAATCATCTTCCTCGTCGATATGAAGATTTTCATTATACCCACGAGAAAGGCTTGAATGACAAGGAAAGGGTTGTCTTATTAGGCAAAGTCATTTCCATTCCCACAATCGTCAAAAAACCGCATTTAGATATCGTTCAGTTTGATTTCATGACGGTCAACAAGACATATTTCCGTGTTAAAGCCTTCAATCGGCCTTATTTAGCCAAGAATATTAACTTAGAAGATACTTTTACCTTAGTGGGATATTTTAACCGTAGAAACAACGAAATAGATTTTATGAATCTATATAAAGGTGTTATCCCAGAAAGTGAAAGAATCAAACCAGTTTATTCTTTGCCTAATGGATATGAAAACCATTTATATGCTTCTTTAGTTAAAAGGTGCTTTGATGATTTAGATGGCCATATTGGCTCATTAGTGCCTAATGAATTTATTAGTAAATATAAATTAGTGAGAAAATCATTAGCTTTACAGTATGCGCATTTCCCTAAAAACTATGAAGAAGTTAGACAAGCGATGCGTTATTTAAAATACGAAGAAGCTTTAATGTTCTCTTTAAAAAATCAAGTTATTCGAAAACAGAATAAATCTTTAGCCAAAACAAGAAAGGAACCTATCGACCTTTCATTGTGCGATCCTTGGCTTAAAACATTACCTTATAAATTAACAGACGATCAGATTCAAGCCGCTTCTGAAATTATCGGAGATATGAATCAAAATGGTCTCATGTATAGGTTATTACAAGGCGATGTTGGAACCGGTAAAACTTTAGTCTGTTTTTGTGCTCTTTACGCGAACTATTTAAGAGGCGATCAAGGGGCTCTAATGGCGCCGACAGATTCATTAGCAAGGCAGCATTACGAAAACGCTAAAAAGATATTTAAAGACACAAAAATTAATATTGAATTATTACTTGGCTCAACCCCTGCAAGCGAAAAGAAAAGAATCTATGATGACCTGGAATATGGATTCGTTGATATTGTGATTGGAACCCATGCTTTATTTACTAAAAAAGTTGTTTATTCATCTTTAGGTTTAGCCATCATTGATGAACAACATAGATTTGGTGTTAACCAAAGGTTAATGCTTGCTAATAAAGGCGAACACGCTGACTTATTAATGATGTCAGCAACTCCTATCCCAAGGTCTTTAGCATTATCTTTATATGGTGATTTAGATATTTCAACATTAACAACTTTCCCAAGTAAGAAAAGAGATGTCACCACAAAGATTATTAATTCCACAGATGATGAGATTATAAAATCTATCGATAAATCACTGGAGGAAGGACATCAAGTTTATATTGTTGCTCCTTTAATTGAATATCGTGAAGATGATAAATATTCTGCGGAAAATTTATATGCTGAATTCTTCTTTAGATATAAAGGCAAAGTAGGTTTATTACATGGTGGCATGAAATCCGAAGAAAAAGAGGCCGCTTTAGCTAAATTCTATTCTGGTGAAGTCCCGATTCTTGTCTGCACTCAAGTCATTGAAGTTGGTATTGATGTTAAGGGTGCAAATCTCATGATTATTTATGATGCTTCTAATTTTGGTTTAGCTTCTTTACATCAGTTAAGAGGAAGAATCGGAAGAGATGGAAAACCCGCGAAATGTCTTCTCACTTTAGATGATGAAGAAAATGAAGAAGCAAAAGAAAGACTGTCTATTTTAGTGAAAAGTGAAGATGGATTTGAAATTGCTGAACAAGATATGAAATTAAGAGGTCCAGGTGAATTGGTTGGATTCAAACAATCTGGTATTCCTAATTTCTCATTCTTAAATATCGTTAATGACTATAAGATTTTCGTAGTCGCTAGAGATGATGCAAAATACATCATGGAAAATAAGAATAATCCTGAATATAAATACATTCTCTCTCGAGCGGAAAAAGAAGTATCTATTGCTCCTATATTAAAAGGATAAGCAAACAATAAAATTGTTTTAAATGACCTTTACATGCTACAATACATGTCGAGGTTATTTTTATGATTAGAATTGTTGTTGACGCTATGGGAGGAGATTTAGGATCAACCGTCATTGTTGATGCTGTTAAAAGCTTCCTTAAAGATAACAACGATGTGGAAATCACAATCGTTGGTAAGAAAGAAGAATTATCATCTTTAGAAAATATTGCTCGTGTCGTTGACGCTAGAGATATCGTTCCAATGCAAGCTGGTGCTTTAGAAGTCATGAGATTAAAGGATTCATCTATGATGAAAGCTATTAAAATCATGAAAGATGAACAATTAGACGCCGTTGTTTCTTGTGGATCTACCGGTGGATTTTTAAGTGCTGCAACAATTAATCTCAAAATGATTCCAGGTGTTAAAAGAGCTGCTTTGGTGGCTCCATTTCCAACACAAATCAAAGGCAAAAATGTTGTCATATTAGATATCGGTGCCAATAATGAAAATTCCGCTGAAGAATTATGTCAATTTGCTTTGATGGGCAGATTATATAGTAAAGCCGTTTATAATATCGAAACTCCAAACGTTTACTTATTAAGTAACGGTGCTGAAGAAGGAAAAGGTGCCCCAGAAGTTAAAGAAGCATATAAGATGCTAGAAAAAATGAGATTCGAAGGATTCTCCGGAAATATTGAGGCAAGATACGCTTTAAACGGTGATGCTGATGTTGTTGTCGCTGATGGATTTACTGGAAATGTCTTCTTAAAAGCTTCAGAAGGTATTGCCAAGATGATGTCTGGAATGATTAAAAAAGCCTTCAAAAGGAATCTTTGGTCTAAGATTGGATATTTACATGTCCGTAAAGGCATGAAAGAAATGTCTGAAACAATGGATTATAAAAGTACAGGTGGCGCGATGCTATTAGGCGTTAATGGTAACGTAGTTAAGGCTCATGGTTCATCTGATGCCAGAAGCTTCTATTGCGCCCTTAGAGTCGCTAAAAAGTTAGCAGAAAACGATATTGTTAATAAAATTAAACAAGGTTTAGAAAATGCGTAAAATTGAAGAATTATTAAGAAAGATTAATATTCCCTTTAAAAATCTCGAGCATTACGAGATGGCTTTAACACACCCATCATATAACGCTGACGTTAATACCAAGCATTTTGATTACGAGCGTTTAGAATATATGGGCGATGCTGTTTTGGATTATGTTTCTGCTGATTTAATATTCCATGAATTCCCTGAAATGGAACCAGGAAATATGAGCAAGCTTAGAAGTTTCTTAGTTAAATCTAAAACTTTATCCAATTACGCTAGAAAGATTAATTTGGCGGATTATATCATTGTCGGTCATTCAATTACTCGTGAACAACTCGCGAAGAGCGACAAGATTTTAGAAGATTGTTTTGAAGCTTTGATTGGCGCCATTTATTTAGATAAAGGTATTTCTTTCGTCTTTAACTATGTTAAAGCAATTCTTATAGACGATATCCGCTTGTTTGGAAAACAAGACCTTACAGATTATAAGAGTAAATTACAAGAAGAGATGCAAGCTGAACATCGCGAGAGCGTGCACTACGTGACTATACAGGAGAGCGGGCCTGCGCACGACCGCACGTACGTTGTAAACGTGTTATTTAATGACATTGTTTTAGCTTCAGGCACAGGCAAAAGCAAAAAAGCCGCGGAAGAAGATGCGGCTAAAAATGCTTTAAAGAAGAGGAGCGTATAATGGGTCTAATATCATTTTTACGTGAAAAATTTAAAAAGAAAGATTCCACAACCGAAAAATATTCTCAAGGTATGGAAAAATCGAGAAAGAATTTTTCCTCTAAATTAAAGAATCTTTCTACAAGATATAAAACAGTCAATCAAGACTATTTTGATGAATTAGAACAAATTCTCATCGAATCTGATGTTGGAATTAATTTTACTTTGAATATCATTGAAGAAGTCCTAAATAGAAGTGAGACCGAAAATATCAAGGATCCAGAAAAGATAAATGAAATCCTTGTTGATAGAATGTTTGTCGGTTATGCCTCAAAAGGTGATATTCAAAATGAAATTAGATTCGAAGAAGGAAAGCCAACTGTTTTATTGGTGGTTGGAGTAAATGGTGTTGGTAAAACAACGACAATTGCCAAACTAGCTTATCGATATATTAATAAAGGCAAAAAGGTAATGTTAGTTGCCGCTGATACATTTAGAGCAGGCGCAATAGAACAATTGTCAGTTTGGGCAGATAGATTAGGCATTGATATCGTTACAGGCAACCCTGAAGCCGATCCAGCATCTGTCGCTTATGATGGCGTTAAAAAAGGAAAACAAAACAATTGCGACCTTATTATTGTTGATACTGCTGGTAGGTTACAAACAAAAGCCAATCTTATGGCCGAACTTGCCAAGATCAAACGTGTAATTGGAAAAGAAATTGAGAATGCTCCTCAAGAAACATTCTTAATCATTGATGCCACAACTGGGCAAAATGGTGTTGTCCAAGCAAAGGCATTTGCAGAAGTTACAACACTCACTGGCGTCGTCATTACAAAGATGGACGGGACAAGTAAGGGTGGCATTATTTTAGCAATCAGAGATGAACTCGGAGTTCCTGTTAGATTTATCGGTTTAGGTGAAAAAATGGAAGATTTGCAGGAATTTGATCTTGATAAATACTTATATGGTCTCTGCGTGGAGGATGAATAATTATGTCCGATATTGAGACTATGTTAAAGTATAACGAGCTATTGAGTTT
>CACZZG010000032.1 GCA_902785645.1 uncultured Erysipelotrichaceae bacterium
GCCTTGTCGTATGGATATTGTTAAAGATAATCCTTTAGTCATCATAGATGGTGCACATAATCCAGAAGGTGTTAATAAGCTTTGTGATGGCTCTTCCTTGCATAGAGTTATTGGTAGTAGGCATCTTCACGTAGTGTTTGCTTGTTTTAGAGATAAAAACCTCGGAAACATGCTTGCAAGATTAGGTGAAATTACAGACGATTTAACAATTACAACTTTTGATAATCCGAGAGCGAGAACGGAAGATGAATATTTCTTATTTGCTGGTGATTATCCATTTGTAGAAAACGCAAAAGAATTGATTCAAAACAAGATAAATGAATATCCAGAAGATGCAATATTGATTACTGGATCTTTAGCCTTTGCTGCTTATGTCAAAAAGCTATTTTTAGATGGAGAAATTAAATGATTCTTCGAGGACTATTAGGAGCTAGATTAACCGCTATACAAAGGATCTGTATCACAGGCCTTTTTATTGCTATTGTGACAATATTACAAAAGGTATTAGCGGTAAACTACATTCCTGTTGTTCCATTCTTAAGAATTTCTTTAGGCGGGCCAGCACTAATAATCTTCTCATCAATTTTCTTAGGACCTCTATATGGTCTTATCATAGGTGCAGCTTCTGATGTTATCGGTTATTTCTTATTAGATCCAAAAATGATGGGATTTTTACCGCAAATTACAGCTATTTATGCAGTTTTAGGCTTTGTTTCCTTCTTTATTTTTTGGTTATTAAAGCTCATCAAAAATAAAACTGTTATGCTTATTATCGAAGGTTCAGTGTTTGTGGGATTATTAGTGTTCACGACATTATATTTATTCTTAAACGACAACCTACAATTATATTCAAGTTCTTATCAATTAGAATTATGGCAAAAGATATTAATTCCTTCAGTTATGCTGATACTTTTATCTTTTGTTTTTGTCTTTTCAATTCTGTTTGATAAGAAATTCAAAGATGAGAAATTACCTTTGTCTCCAATTACTATTTCTTTTGCCTGTTTTATTATTGAAGTTTTGGTCATGGTTTTATTTGGCACATTGATGAAGGGTTTTGCATTTGGCTTTAACACTTATCCAATGATTCTTATTTGCCAAATCATTGTTATGTTTATAAATATTCCACTTAACACCTGGCTAATCATTTTGCTCATTAGATTGACCAAGCGTTTTTACAAAGATAGTGGTGAGAAGGTATAATTTGCTTATGAACGAAGAAGAAAACAAAGAAGTTGAGAATAAAGAACCCTATTTAGAGGAAGAAGAAATCCAAGAGGGTGAACAACCAAGTAAATTTTTCTTTCCTTGGAAGAGTTTTTTGATTGTATTTGGCATTATTCTTACGCTCATCATTGTTTGCGTAATCGTCATTTTGTGTAATGGAGGATTTTATCAATGGTAAAATTATCCGCCCTTCCATTGCTTTTTATTGGTTTACCTTTTTTAGCGGGTGAACGAATCAATTACAGAGATTATCTAAACGTTGCTGATAATGAACGTGGAAACAATACTTTGATGAGTGTTTCATATACTTCCGACAACGAATTCCGTCTATACCATTACGATGATTTGGTCATTGATGAAGTTGGTGACGAAGCTTTTAAAGACACAAATTTCAAAACTTTAGTGCTCACCAAAGATGTGAAATATATTAATGATGCCGCTTTTACTAATGCACCGAATATTGAATATTTAAGATTCACTGGTTCGAAAGCGGAATTTAATAACTTAAATCTTAATGTTAATTTCAAAGAAATTAGCTTCTATTCAGTTGATGAAGGATTTATCAATTATTGGAATGAAAATATTAGACCAACCGCCAATACAAATATTTGTGATTACACGACTTCACAAACATTCGGCGAGGTTTATGCTTTATACAAAAACTTAAGTGAATCTGATTTAGAGATTGTAAATAATTACGAAGACCTCTCAGGCGCAAAAATATCCGCATCCATGAAAGAGCTCATCCGTGTGTTTGTGTTTTTGTAGTGGTAGATTATTAAAGCAAACTGATATACTGAGGAGGGTAAATAGATGAGAGAAAAAGTTCTTTTAATCTGTGAAGAGTGTCTCTCAAGGAATTACCAAACAACGATTACAAAAGATCGTAATAAAACCTTAGAAATTAAAAAGTTTTGTCCGAAATGTGGAAAGCATACTCTCCACAAAATTAGCAAATAAGGAGGTGCCTTATGGGATTAAAGAGTTACGCCAAAGGTGTCGTTAAAGAAGGCAAACGTGTTCGTTGGCCAAAAAGGGATGTACTTATTCCTTCAATTATTGTTGTTATTGTCATCGCAGTTCTCGCAGGACTTATTTTGTTCGCGGAAGATGCTGCTGGTGCTAGATTGATCTCTATCCTTAAGGATGCTTTCAAAAACGTAGGAGGTAAATAATTATGGGTGACGAAATCCGTTTTACAGATAGTACTACTGATATTTCTGAAGAAAGAAGTAGTGAAAACACCAAATTAGGCGATAAAGCTTGGTACGTTGTTAATACTTATTCCACACACGAAAGAAAAGTCGCAGATAACTTAAAAAGACGTGTTGAATCAATGGGTCTTGATGAACTTATCTTCCGTATTGTTGTCGCTGAACAAGAAGTCCCAGTGATGAAAGATGGTTTACCAACTGGTAAAACCAGAATGAAAAACTTATATCCTGGCTATGTCTTCGTGGAAATGATCATGACAGACTATGCTTGGTACGTTGTCAGAAACACTCCAGGTGTTACCGGCTTCGTTGGATCTTCTGGTAAAGGTACAAAACCATTCCCTGTTCCAAGAGAACAAGTTGAACCAGTCCTTAAGAGAATGGGTATGGTTGATGAATCAATGTATGATCGTTATAAAGAAGGTGATTTAATTAAAGTCATCCACGGACCACTTGAAGGTACCGAAGGTCATATCCTCTCCATCAATCGTGAAACCGGTGTTGTCGAAGTTGAAACAGTCTTCTTTGGCAGAAGCACAAAAGTTGAAGTCGACTTCTCTGAAATCGAAAGAATCTAAATTAAAATTGTTGTCACAGTTGTGGCAACTTTTTTATTAAAATAAATACGAGGTAGTTATTATGTTTAATGACAAAAGAAAATTTACGAAGTTTTTAAGAATTGCCACACCGATAGTGTTTGGTTTCAACATCTTAATTTTATGTTTAAAATTTGTGTATTTTTTAACTGGTGAAGGTGAATACATCATTAAGATGTACAACATTACAGCGATGGTCTCTGGTCCAGGTATGTTAAATGCAATTTATCCATTATCAGGATTTGTTTTTGTGGGTAATGCTGCGGTGTCCATTTTAATGGCGATCGCTTTATTTAGACTCAAATGTGATAACTTCTTGAAGATTGTGTCTTTAGTTTGTGCTTCCTTATCTATTGCTTTATTAGCCTCTATGTACTCAATTGGGTTTGCTTTAGATCCAAAATACATTAGTTATTGGGTCATACCTCTTTGGTGCGTATTAGCCATTTATTATTGTTTCTTCTCCATTTTCTATTTCACAAGAATGTTTAAGTATAGAAAAGAAACCGAAAAGGAAGAAAAAGAATAGTTATATCGAAGATATAAAAAAACAGGCAATCGCCTGTTTTTCTTTGTTTTATTTCTTGTTTTTCTTTCTTCCATTAACTTCTTCACGGAAGTTTTTGATATCTCTTGTGGTACCGACAACGAAGATTGTGTCATCAGGAAGTAATGAGTCATTACCACCAGGAACGAATGATTTGTTGTTTCTCATAATGAGAACGATGGAAACACCATAAACTTCTTTAGAATTAAGTTCTCTTAATGTTACTGGAACAAAGCCAGGATTGATGATAATGGAGATGACGGAATATTTCGCATCTAACTTATAGTAGTCTTTAAAGTCTTCATTACCTAATCTATTCGCTAATGCTTGACCAGCAGCTTTTTGTGGCGTGATAACATCTGTTGCACCTAATTTCTTCATAATTGGGACATAGTAGTCATCATCAACACGAACAATAATTTGCTCGATACCAAATTCTCTTAAAATAACTGTGGTTAAAATGGAAGCTTCTTTATTGTCACCATAAGCAACAATAACAGCATCGATATCTCTAATGCCTAATTCTCTTAATGCGTTTTCATCGGTACTATCAGCGACGAAAGCAGTGGGGAGGTATTTGGAAACTTTAGCAATAGCGTCTGGGTTGTTATCGATTGCGATAACGTCCATGCCGTTGTCTAATAATTCATCGACGACTGCGCGTCCGAATTGGCCTAAGCCAATAACTGCGAATGATTTTTTAGCCATAATTTATATCTCCTTATCCAATGAGGAAGTCCTCTTCGATATATTCGTAATGTAAATTAATTTCCTTATCCATATTGGATTGGAAAATATTTAAGAATGTCATTGGTCCTAAACGACCCATGAACATAAGTAAGCATATCACAATTTTACTGCCAACTGATAAATATGGTGTGATGCCAACAGTAACACCGACAGTACCAAAAGCTGAGAATGTTTCATATAAAAGTGCGGTTGGCTTATCACTATTAACCACGCCATTAAGACGGTTACCTTCAAATGCGGACATCAATAAGAATCCAACAATAATTGCCGCAAAACCTAAGAAAACTAAGGACATCGCTTTGACAATCATATTAGGAGAATATTTACGCTTGAAGGCGGTAACTTGTCTACCTCTAAAGTATGAGAACATCGCTAAGATGATCATAAAAGCAGTAGTAGTTTTAACACCACCAGCGGTAGATAATGGTGAACCACCGATGAACATTAAGCCACAGCCAAACACTTTGCCGATGAGTGAAATGTTGTCTTGGTTGTAGGTTGCGAAACCTGCTGTTCTTAAAGTCACGCTTTGGAAGAGTGTTTCAAATGGTGACATTGCGCCATTATTGAAGATGGTATCTGTTAAAGTAAAGACGCCCCAACCTACCAATAAGAGAACAATAGTAGTGGTTAAAACGATCTTGGTAAAGGCTCTCCATTGTCTTGGCTTTTTGAATCCAAAGACATCGATGATAACCAAGAAGGAAATACCACCGACAACAATTAATAACATGATATATACGCACATGTAGTAATAAGCCCAGGCTGGCATATTGTAAACAATTGTATTAGCAGGATCTCTTACTAATGAGTAGGCACCGAATAAATCAAAACCAGCATTGTTAAATGCACTTACAGAAGTAAATACGGAGTTCCAAATAGCCTTCAGTGGTTCATTTGGGAACACAGTAAAGAACACTGGTAAACCTAATAGTGTTCCAATAGTTTCTGCAATAAATGAAATAAGGATTAATTTACGCACGAACTTGACGACATCCGCGAAGTTTGTGGAGCCCACCATTTGGGAGAGCATGTATCTATTTCTAAATTGTAATTTACTCTTAAAAAGTGTAATGAAGAAGGTTAAAACTGTAATAAAGCCCAAACCACCGAGTTGAATCATGATAAGCATGACTAATTGTCCGAAGAAAGTGAGTTGATTTCCAATACCTTCAGCATAAGTACATAAACCAGTCACACAAGTAGCGCTTGTTGCAGAGAACAAAGCATCCATGTAATTACCCCAGTGTCCAGACTTCTGCGAGAATGGCATACAAAGTAATAATGATCCAACAAAAATGACCAGCACAAAGGACAATATGACGAGCACATATGGATTGAGTTGGGTTAATTTTCTTTTTGGTTTGCCTTCAGTTAATATAGCCATATTCGCCTTATTATACAACGAACAGCATTTAAATGTCTATTTTATTCAAATTTATAATTTGACCTAACAAATCTTTTGTGTGCATAACAATTTAATGAAGAAAAATTTTAATTTTCTATTGCAAGCATATACACACATTTGATAAAGTATACAAGCATGTTGCCTTCACATACGAGAGAGTGAATGCACGCGTAAAATCGTTTCGTGGAAGAGTGGCGATTCCACTCAAGAAGACCACGACACTGACCAAATCTAAATACAGGAGGAAAAGTCACGTGAGTAAAAAAATCGCAAAAGTCGTGAAGATGGAACTCCCTGGTGGCGAAGCTAAACCAGGTCCAAAACTCGCATCTGCCGGTGTCAACATGGCGAAATTCTGCACAGATTTCA
This sequence comes from uncultured Erysipelotrichaceae bacterium, assembly GCA_902785645.1. GTDB lineage: Bacteria > Bacillota_I > Bacilli_A > RFN20 > CAG-826 > RUG13091. Next base: position 6,112 of record CACZZG010000032.1, read on the forward strand.
ACGCTAAGACAGCTGATAGACGTGGTGAAGTCGTTCCAGTGTTAATCACAGCTTATGAAGACAAATCTTATGATTTCGTCATCAAGACCTCTCCAGCAGCGGGTCTCATTCTTAAAGCCGCTGGTCTCCAAAAAGGTAACGCTTTAGGCCGTAAGACCGTTATCGGAAGCATTACCAGAGATCAACTCCGCCAAATCGCGGAATACAAACTTCCAGACTTAAACAGCAATGACATTGAGGCTGCTATGAAAGTCATCGAAGGAACTGCCAATAATATGGGCATCGTCGT
>CACZZG010000033.1 GCA_902785645.1 uncultured Erysipelotrichaceae bacterium
CCAAGCTTTGCCGAAGATGAAATCAACTTCCATATTTGGTGTCAATTTATTGCATTAAATCAATGGAATGATATTAAGAAATACGCGAATAAAAATGGTGTAAAGATTATCGCTGATTGCCCGTTCTATGTTGGTCTTGATAGTGTGGACTGTTATCTAAATAAAGATGAGTTCATGATGGATGAACACTATAACCCAACAGTTGTTTCTGGTTGTCCTCCTGATGCCTTCTCTGATGATGGCCAATTATGGGGTACACCAATCTATAACTTTGAAAAGATGAAAGAGAACAACTATAGATTCTTAATTAATCGTATTGCTTGTTTAGCTAGCCGAGCGGATATCCTCCGTTTGGACCATTTCCGCGCTTTTGACACATATTGTGTCATCCCAGCGGGAGATGAAAACGCTAGACGTGGGGAATGGAAGATTGGCCCTCGTAATGATTTCTTTGATAATTTATTTAATCAATATCCTAATATTAAGATTATCGCGGAAGACCTTGGTCTCCTCTTCGATAGTGTTCATGAATTAAGAAATTACTATAAACTTCCAGGCATGAGAGTTATTCAGTTCGTGGCCTTCGAACAACTTGAAGAAAATAAAAATATCATCCTTTATCCAGGTACTCATGATAACCAAACATTATATGGCTGGCTTAAATCCTTAGATAAAGAGCATAAAGATATATTAAGAAAAGAATATAAGGGCACTAAAGACCTATATGGTTCCTTGTTTAAAGATATATGGAATATGACAAGTCTTATCACAATTTTCCCTGTCCAAGACTTAATAAAATTAGATGATAAAGCAAGAATCAATCACCCTGGAACAGTGGGTCCACACAACTGGACATTCAAGTTTAAAAACATGAACTTCTTAGAAACTGTCAAATACGGTAATTAGTTTGACAGTTTTTTTGTTTTGTATCTTTTGGCCCTGCGATTAATTTTTATCTAACTTTTGATATGCTATAATTTGAGCACTATGAAAAACAAACTAACTGCATTGGCGTTTATTTCTTTGTTGGCTTTAACTGCCTGCGGAACAAAGAAATATCAGCCTCAAGATTACATCCTTAGTATGAATTACAAGGATGATTTCCGCATTTTACAACTAACTGACATCCATCTTTCTGATAAGGATGATCAACAAACACAGTTCAAGTTTATGGATTTACTCTATAAAGACGCTAACAATCCTGATCTTGTCGTGGTCACTGGTGACTTATTCACCTTCGCAAGTAAAGGTACTGCGAAAAGCTTATTAAACTATCTCGATGGTAAAGGTATTCCATGGACCGTTTGTTTTGGTAACCATGATGAACAATGCTACTTCTCAGTAGACTGGTTAACCGAGACTCTTACCAAATTTGGTTCGAATTGTTTATTCAAAGATTTGCAAGATGACGCAGTCAATGGTAACTGCAACTTCGCCATTAACTTAATGAAAGATAACAAAGTCCATGACCAATTATTCATTATGGATAGTAACCGTTATAACTTCGACTTTAGCCAATTAGGTTATGACTGCTTCAAACAAGATCAAATTGATTGGTATGAAAGTGTTGTTAACTATACCAAGGAACAAAATGGTGGTGCAGCCGTTAATTCCTTAATGTTCTATCACATTCCATTACCAGAAATTAATAATGCTTGGGAAGAAGGCACCAAGATTTATGGTGAAAAAAGAGAAGCCTCTTGCCCACCAGATCATGATTATGGCTTCTTCAATAAAATTAAAGAATTAGGTTCCACAAAAGCGATGTTCTTTGGTCATGACCATATCAATAACTTTGAAGCCGATTATCAAGGTGTTAAATTCTGCTATGGCATTAAATCTACTGACCGTATTTATCACGATGATGATATGATGGGTTGCCAAACAATTACCATTCATGATGACCATTCATTAACAATTGATAGATACTATCACACATATGCGGAGGTGAAGTAATATGAGTAAGAAATTCTCTTTGATTGCTTTAGCAATTATTGCCGTCCTCGGCTCCTTAATGGCTTTTGCCGCTTCCAACTTATTCTTTACTGACGTTCCATATTTTGGCCCACACATTATGGACACTGCGATATTCAGCAGTTTCACCGCTTTATTCTTTGGTGCATACTTTGTGATTGGTGCAATGTATATTGTCCGTTCTTATTTAAAACCAAACATTCGTAAAAGAATGAGCAAGACATACTTAAAAACCACTATGATTTTAGCGGGTTTAGGTTTAATCTTTGCGATTCTCTCTGGTGTGATTACTTATAAAGGTAATTTATTAGCCCCATATCCATTCCCAGGATTTTTAATCCTCATGTTAGTGGGTCACGCTCTTGTTTTGGGTGGTGCAATCTTCGCCTACTTAAAACCTGTTAAGGCTTTACCAGAAGATACAGAACAATTCAAAGTTGGCGCCAAACACGTCTTCTTCACCATGGGTTGGTTCTTATTCACCGCTTTAGCGTTCAACCGCTTCGGTGCATTCTTAACCATGCCAATGTATGTGGAACTTAGAAACTTCCATCTTACATTCTTATTCTATTTATTCTTATTAGTGCCAATGGCCATCTTAGTCAAAAAGGTCTTTGACGTTTATGAACTCAAATTAAATAGATTTATCTATGTGATCGTGGTGTTCGCTATTAACTTAGTTTTATTCCTCGCTGTAGCGATTATTGGTATGAACGATACAACATTTGTTTCATCCTTATCACCTGCTATGCCACTTGAAAGATTAGCCGCTAAGCCAGTAGAAATCATCATCCACTTTGCTTCTCAATTCGGCATCTTACTCGCTTGGTTAATTAGAGAAATCAAAGCTAAAAAAGCTAATTAATACGTTTGTTTAAAATTGAAACCACTAAAACCGCAATTACGATTTTAGCAATATCAAAAGGTACATAAGGCACTACCGCAATAAGTAGTGCTTTTTGTATATCAAAATGTAAATATAACGCTAAGAATAAAGCGCCAATAGAATAACAAATAATTAAGGAAACTACACACGCGATAGACATTCTTAAAAATTGATTCTTAATTGGCAATTTATTTAAGAAATATAAGATTGGAGTAATAACCACGAACGAGATCACAAAGCCAAATGTTGGAGTAACACCAGCATTAAAACCAGCGTAGACGGGGATGAATAAACCGATTAATAAATATAATCCAGTAATGATAATGCCATCATAAAAAGTAGAAACAGTTAAACCAATGATGAAGACCATCAATAGTTGCAATGAGACTTTAATATTATCCCCTAATGGGATGGAGAACATGCCAATCACACAGAGCATGGCGAGCATGATGGCGTTTTTTGTAATGCGCTTAATAGTGTTCGTGTTTTTCATAACCCGAACTATTATAGAACAAATTTAAAATTGGTGAAGATTTTATATTCAGTTTTTTGATGTTTTGTTATAATAAGGGTTAGGTATGGCAGTTCGTTATCTAATCCTTAAGCACGTTTCGCTAGGATATGGAATTTTACTTAAAAGAGAACCAAACGACATCGGGCGTGTCTTTTTTGCTGATGATAGAAATGTGAAAAACATTGTTTTGTCTCACCCTCTATTATCGGTCGCGGAAAACATTTCCCTTTCTAAGTTTGTTTCTTTAGGTTTATTTGAAGGCTTATTTGATGCGAACACTAAGATCAAGGCTAATGACTATCTAGATGGCGCAATTAAAAACATGCATCTAAGTGAAAATGAATGCTATGGCACAATCATGGGTCAAAAGGAATATTCTTTTAGAATATCAATTGACACAAATTCATTTGTGACCTTATCTTGCTCTTGCCCAGTCAGTGAACCTTGTAAGCATTTATATGCTGCTTTCTTAACGATTAAAAAGTTAATTGATCCAAAAGGCGAAAAAGTCGTGGCCTCAATTAACTCTAATGAAAAAACATTTAAAGATTTATTAGAAAGATACCTCTATTTAAGAGGTGGAGATAATCTCCCACTTATTAGCAAGATTTCTTATCAAATCAAAGGCTTAGAAGCCGCGACCACATTTATTAATGAACTTTTAGCCTATTATCAACGTGGTCAATATAAAGCCCGTGTGATTAACGATATTCTTTCCCCATTATTCTTTAATCAACATAACGACGAAAACTTCCAAAAGATTATGGAAGGCGCAGATGAGAATGTTAAAACCATGCTCACTGAGGCTAAAAATAATTATGAAGTCTTAAGAGATGAATTAGAAAAGAGAAAGAGTGTTACTAGAAAAGCTAATTTATATAACATCTTAATTGCCCCTAACTGTGATGCTTTAGTGGAACTTCTTAAGCACGCGGAAGAAAACTTCAGTGAAGAGAGACTAGCGAGCCAAGTGATGATGGAATTTATCAAATATCAAGATTTAACCATTGAA
>CACZZG010000034.1 GCA_902785645.1 uncultured Erysipelotrichaceae bacterium
TGTCGGCCGAATCTATAACAAGACAGATGATATTTCATGTCAATCTGGTGTCTATAGTTATGTGTGTTCCAATTGGGTAGAATACAAATAGAACGATTCAAATGTTAAAAGGTCAGGTTAATCCTGACTTTTTTATTAAAAAGCATTTATTTTAAACATTTGCGGTGTATATAATTTATACGTAGATATATGCGCATTCGTAATGAGGCGCAACTTATAAGGAGATAAAAATATGAAAGCAAAACATGTTTTTGTGACATTAGGTGTTGCTTTGACTATGGGTCTCGGTGTTGCCACTGGTTTGGCGATGCATAAAGAAATGCAGCCTGCGAAAGCTGACAACACAGCAACATTATATTTTGATGTTAGTTCCACAACTTGGTGGAATAATGCTGGTGCATTAACATTTGCTCATTGTTGGGATGGTGGTACAAGTACTAGTTGGCCAGGCGCTCAAATGTCTCTTGTTGCTGGCTCTACTACAAAATATTCCGTAGAAGTAGACTCAAGAAACACGAAAGTAATTTTTACTCGCGTTAATCCGAACAATCAAAGCGAAGTATGGAATCGTACATCTAAAGATGGTGGTACACCTATTAATCTACCTGCGGATTATTCAGTTAACAATCAATGGAATTTAACTGCTGATGGTTCTAACTATGATGATGGTAATTATTGTGGCAACTGGACCTTATATACGCCTCCAGCAACCACTTATCAAGTCGACGTCTATGTCGATGGTTCAAAACGTGGCACAGAAACAATCCCAGAAGGAGAACTTCCTGTTGATGCAGTAGTGTTTGGAAAAACCTTTGGTGGTTGGTTTTCTAATGCCGAATGCACAGGAGCTGAAGTTACTGAAATCACAAGTAATACAACTGTATATGCTAAATTAACAGCCATTCCTACAGTCACATATTCATTAGATGTTTCTCAAGTTAGTTCAACATTCGCAAACAAGTATTTATATGCTTGGGAAGAAAATGGTGCAACTAACGCTGATTGGCCAGGCACTGAAATTGAAGGTTCTACATTTACAATTCCAAATGATGCAAAAATCATTATTACAAATGGTCCTGGTACAACAAAACAAACCGTGGATATCACACAAAGTGGTGTGGCAAACGACACATTGAAGATCTTGAATGACCAAGATGGTGAAACACATTATTACTATCAATGGGCATCAGAAGAAACCATTACATATAGCTATTCTTTAAATGGTGGCGATTATGTTGATATGCAAGTCAACCAAGAAAATCCAAATGAAGTTTACGCTGATGCATTAGAATTATCTAAAGGTGACACATTAACATTCAAAAGAAATAGTGCTGCTTTAGCAGTTACTGCAAAAGACGATGATTTATTAACAAATGTCTTTGTCAATGGTGAAGATGAATTAGAATTTGCTGTTGATTATGAAGGTGGTATCTATTTAGATACATTAACTAATAAATTATGGGCTGGCCAATTCGAAAGCGGTTATTACCTATATGGTAGTAACACTGATTGGAATGTTAAATTAGGTGCTAAAGCACAACAAGAAGGCGAATCTCAAGTTTATTACGTTGAAGATATTAATCTTGCTGATAACGCAGAAGTAAAAATGATTTATATTCCAAATGATTCTGCAACAATCACATATTACAATGCGGATGCTTCTAAAGTTAGCACAAACACAGAAGTCGAATATAGCGTTACAGAAGAATACCACAACTTAAAAGTTGCTAATGGTAGTAGTTACGACATTTATTATAATGTCGAATCCGGTTGGTACAGCATTGAAGATAACAATTGGAGTGAACCAGTCTACACATTAAAAGTCGGCGATGGTGAACCAATTGAGATGACAAAAGGCGAAGGAAACGAATACTATGTTTCCGGTATTGATTTACCAGGTAACGCAACCTTATCTTATGCAAAAAACAATGTAACAGTTGAAGATTCCAATGCTAAAGTTGTTTCTAACAACAATATGAAATCCAATAAACACGTTCTTGCGACAGCGCAAAATGTTGATGTCTATGTTGATGTTGTTGAAAAGACAATTTGGGCCGGTGGAATTCCATTGGGTGGACAACACATCTTCAAGAACTATGCTTCAGATAGACAAGTCATTCAACTAGCCCATGGTGATCCATTTGAAGGATATGATCAATACTATTCTCAAATGTTATCATTTGAAGAAGGCGATACAATCGAATTTATTGACTGTGGTATTGATAATTCCTTGCCAGTGGTGTGGCATCCAGGAATCATTAATGCTGGTGGTTTAGGCGATAAATTTGAATTAGTTGATAATGTCATCACCGCCAAAGAAGATGTCCCACAAGTTGCAGTTTACTTAAAAACCAAATCTGGTCTTGATGAAGTCTACTTCGGTGAGACACCTGAATATGTTGATGATGCTTTAGATTTTGCTGAAGAATTTAACACTACAATTAAAGCTGCATGCGAGCTTCCATTAGAAAATGATGAGAGAAAGACTCAATTAATTAGCAGCTGGGCTTCTATGGCAACCAAGTGGGCGGCATTATCCGAAGAATCTCAAAATTACTTAAAGACTGATAAATCTAACGCGACAGTTCAAGCATTCAACGCAAAATACGATGAAGTATTAAGATTACGTGGTGCTTGGGGTCTTGAAAACTTCATGGGTAAGAACAATCCAACTAACACAATTAATCAAATTAGTCCTATTATGAATAATGTCTTGTTTATCACATCAATCGCTATTAGCGTATTAATGCTTAGTGCAGGAATTACATTATTCCTCTTGAAGAAGAGAAAAGTGACAAAATAGTTCGATTAATTAATCGCATAAGGGACTTTAATAAAGTCCCTTTTTAATTATCTATTTGTCATATATATTTATTTATGATTAAATAATCGTAATCACACTTTTGGTGGAAACTATGTTTAAAGGAATTAAAACTGCTATTGCTGTCGCTTTATCTATCGGTGGTTTAGGTACCGCTGTTACTTTAAGCGCGGTTGCAGCCACTCCTCATGAACTTAGACAAGCAAATGCTTCTGTTACAAGTGGTGATTTATTTTTTGTTGATATTTCCGGACAAACTGGTTGGAAAAATGATGGAGCCTATATTGCTGTTTATTTCTTCAATAGTGATTCAGATCATCAATGGGTTTCCTCGGCCTCAAAATCCGCATATACCGGAAACATTTATCAATTCACTGTTCCTGGTTCAAATAAAACTTGGAGCAACGCAATTGCTGTTAGATTGAATAGCTCAAGCGCCACACCTAATTGGGATAATAAATGGAATAAAACTAATGATATTTCATTAGGAAATAATAATGGTATTAAAATTACTGGTTGGGATTCTGGCGAAGCTGCAACGTTTAATGGTATTGATAGTGGAACACAATTCTACGCAAATTATAATAGTGCTTCTTGGTGGAATACAGGCAGTGATCAATATATGTATTTCTTTGATGCTCAAGATGGTAGTGCCGCAGTTTGGCAACCTATGTATGATGTCCATGAAGCAAGAAAGACTGATAATACTGGCAACGATTTAATCTTAGAGTGTACAGTTCCAAACAATACAACTTATTATGGTGCGATTGCCGTCAGAATTAAATCAGGTATGACTCCTAGTTTCGATAACAAGGAACAACAAAGTGTAGATTATAAACCAGTTTCAGAATCCGATGTTAACAATGCAATTGTTCTTGGAGATGGTGGTTGGGGGAAACCCGCTAGCATCACTAGTTCATATTCTATCGGTGATGAACAAAGAGCCAAATGGTATGGTTACTATTTCTTAAGCGAGACTAATTCAAACTGTGGTTCTAAAACCGCTCCATCTAGTAGTGTTTGGTCTGAATTGGAAACGGAATATTCCCACATGCCAAGTGGTGCACAATCTATTGTTAAAAATGCAGATGCTAGCAAATATGACGCCGGAACCGCAAACGATTCTTATGAAGAAGCCATCAGAAGATATGATTTAATTGTTTCTTTACGTGGTTCAAGCAACTTTATGAATAGAAGCATCCAAACTTTAGGTTCTGCAAGAATTGTTAGTGTTAAAAATGATTACACATCAGTCCTTGTAATTGTTTCATCATCCATTCTTCTTGTTTCATTTGGAGCCTTCTTCCTACTCCACAAAAAGAGAAAACAATATTAATAAGTAATAGAGCGGTAATTCCGCTCTTTTCTTTTAATAAAGAAATAGATTATTATAATTTTATGAGATTAATAGTGGATTTTATTTCTTCTAATGAATATCCAGATAAGTTTACTATTGGCGGTTAACAATACTTTTTATAAAAGAGATAAATTTGATGAAGTATTACTTAATGATGGAGATAGAGTGGATTTAATCTATATCCGTGGTGGTGGATGATATGTTAGATAAACAGCAATTAGAAATATATCAAAGAACCATTGGCTTAAAAGATATTGGTGAACAAGGACAAGAAAAACTATTAAATAGTAAAGTCCTTATCGTCGGTGCGGGTGGCTTAGGTAGTTCCGCGATTCTTTGTCTATCCTCCTTAGGTATTGGAGAATTAGGAATTATTGATTTTGACATAGTCAGCCCTAGTAATCTTCCACGACAAATTCTCTATGGTTATCAAGATTTAGGTAAATTAAAAGTAAATGTTATAAAGAGACTTCTTAAAAAGAGAAATCCGTTTATTAAAGTTAAGACATATTCCACTAGATTAGAAAGCGGTAATGCGACAAAAATCATCAAAAAATATGATGTCGTATTAGATTGCACAGATAATTTTGAAACCAAATTCTTAATCGATGATGTTTGTCAAAAGTTAAACAAAGTTTATATCACCGCGGGAGTGATGGATTATCAAGGTCAAGTGATGACTGTTATCCCTCGTAAAACAGCATCATTTAAATCATTATTTGATGAACTACCAAAGAGTGATCCAAATGAAGATAAATCAATTTATCCCCCTCTAGTTCATATCGTTAGCAATATCGTCGCGAATGAAGTGGTGAAATATCTATTAGGTATTGGTGATTTATTAACGGATAAACTCCTCGTGGTTAATCCAGTAAAAAACCATTATCAAATAATTGAAGTAAAAGAAAAGTGAGATAAAATCTCACTTATTTTATATCGTAATTTATTAATCCATCAGAATTGGATTTTTTAATCGCTGCAATTTTTAAACTGAGATAATTATTGAAAGAAGTGTTGTCCTTACCGCTTCCATCAGGATTGCCACGATATGAAGACGGATATTCATTTGCATACGTTTTAAATGAATCGTAACTAACAATTTTATTATTTAATAAATCTTCAATATTCTTTTGATATAAAGCACGGTATTCTTCTACTCTTTTTGTGGAAGAGAATCCGCTTTTAGAGTCTGTGGAACTACATATTGTTCTCCAATAAATAGTGCTCTTTTGCCAATCTTCATTGGCTTGCATCTTTGTGCTTTCTGGAGAGAAGTCAGTCATGTAATTCTTTCTACCTTCAGCCCCCATACCGAAGCAACGGTCAAAATCATAAGGAATGATATATGCCATATTAGTGGTGCTAGCGATATATAAGTAATAATTATTCGCGTTATTTCTTAGATCATCGAAGTTACCACATAAATAGGCGATAGATTCATATTTAATGAATGATTTAATGTCTAATACTTTTTCGATGTTCTTTTTATATGTTTCAGCATCAGATGTCTTATCATTCATGACTTTAATGAGATTTAATAACCCTAAATGTTCGGTATTTTTCTTTTTATTAGTCTTTAAATCATAAGCTGGATGATATCCTTTGGCGTTATCTTCCACACCGATTTGATCGCCAACTTTATATGATTTAGAGAAGTTCGCAGGACCTTTATTTGTGTATGTACATTTATATAAGTCACCAGAAGCGAGTTCTTTTTCAAAATTTCTTTGAATAAAGACTTCATCAATCACTTCGATAATTTCATATGTCGTGGTGATAGGGGTGCCTGCATCAATTTGTAATGTCGTTTCACCTAATGTGGAGTGAGGGGCCATGACATCATTATCTCTAAATGTTTTATAAGCATAAGCTTGCTTAGATTTACTTTG
>CACZZG010000035.1 GCA_902785645.1 uncultured Erysipelotrichaceae bacterium
AATGCACCAAAAATCAATATTGCGGGCAACAAGACAAAGTCGATTTTGATTTTGTTCTCTTTGTGCTCAATAAAATAAAACATGAACAAAGACAAAAGACAGGCTCCAGTGAGTATGGCTAAAGTGGGCAAATTCAATCCGCCTTTCATTTCACTTGAGAAGAACAGTAAGTTCTCCATCAAAAAGGAGATTAAAAGCATTGCTACCCAAAAGAAGATATTGGTCAATGTAAATTTTAATTTACCCATAATGCTATTAATTATAAATAGAGCAAAAACATTAAACAAGAAAGAACTTGTTCTTCACTTGTTTCACGAAAAATGATGAAAAATAAAGATATATATCTTTCTTATGGATTAATGCCTTTCAAAGTACGATAATAAAAATATGAATAAATACGAGACATTGAAAGAAATTATTGAAAAATCATCCAGCATCGTCGTTTTTACAGGCGCTGGCATATCCACACCAAGTGGGATTCCAGATTTCCGTAGTGCTGATGGAATATATAATCAAAAAAGTAAAACCAATTATCGTCCAGAAGACATTATTTCTCATACCTTCTTTATGAATCATCCGGATTTGTTCTATGAGTTCTACAAAGAAAAAATGTGTTATCCAAACGCAAAACCAAATATCGCTCATAAATATTTTGCTGATTTAGAAAAGAAAGGTAAGAACGTCACTGTTGTTACCCAAAATATCGATGGTCTTCATCAAGCAGCGGGATCAACTAGAGTCTATGAACTTCATGGATCGATTCACCGCAATTATTGTGAAAGATGTGGAAGAATGTTTGGGCTTGGTTATGTTTTAAACGCAAAAGGTGTTCCAACATGTGATAAATGCGGAGGAACAGTCAAACCAGATGTTGTTTTATATGAAGAACCACTTGATGAAAACACAATTAATCTTTCCATCAGTGCGATTATGACTTGTGAGACATTAATCATTGTGGGAACTTCATTAACTGTCTACCCTGCTGCTGGATTTGTCAGATACTTCCGCGGAAGAAATCTCGTCGTTATCAATAAACAAGAAACAACTTATGACAATATGTGCGATTTAGTCATCAATGAAGACATCGCAAAAGTCATCGAAAAAATTAAATGAAAAAACTTATAATTTTTGATCTTGATGGTACTCTTTTAGACACGCTTATCGATTTGCAAAAAGCGGTTAATTTTGCACTATCTCATTTTAACTACCCATTAAGGTCTCTTGAACAAGTTAGAAAAGACATCGGTAATGGCGTAGCTAAACTAGTAGAAAGGTCAATTCCACAGGGGATTTTGAACGAAAATTATCAAAAATGTTTAGATATTTTCAAAAAGTCATATCGTGAAAATTACGATAATTTTACCCATGCTTACGATGGCATGGTATCCACTGTTCAAGAATTATTAAATGAAGGTTATTTAGTAACTGTGGCCACAAACAAGATTATTGATGTTGCCAAAATACTATTAGACCACCACTATCCAAACCTATTTGGCTATATTCAAGGCGATACGGATGGTGTGCATAAAAAACCGCACCCAGATATGATTAATAACATTCTCCATCACTATAAATTAGATAAAGAAGATGTTCTATATATTGGTGACACAAACGTCGATGAAGAAACCGCTTTAAATGCTGGTGTTGATTATGTTCTTGTCACTTATGGATATCGCACTATTGAAGAAATAAAAAATTCATGCCAATGCACGAATCTACTTAATACTCCTAAAGATATAATTAAATACTTAAAAACTATTTAAGCTTTTTATATATAAATTCTTGAATCGATTCTCTCGGTTTATTGAATGAGATAGCGAACTCATCAAGCAAGTTATCGCTTGCGTACTTTAACATGTCTAAATCGACTGGACCATATTTGATATTTGGATCATCTAATGTATTAAAAAAATATAATTGCTTAAACAAATGGGCGACATCTTTAACATCACCAGACATTAATCTTCTTTTTAAAGAGTCTCTTCTTTGCTTGGTGTTTGTATTGAATTCAATATCAATAGTTTTGATGTATTCAATCAATTCTTCGGCTTCTTGTTGGCTCATGATTGGACGAATAATTTTCTCGGCGCGATCAATAGGAACATAGATGTTTTCTCCATCTCCTCTAAATGTGTGCACAACAAAATATTCTTTATCACCTATAAACGTGTCATTCACTATGACGGACAAACCATCCCGACAGTGAATAACCTGTTGGTCTTTTTTGAATCCATTCATATTATTATTATGCCATTTTTTACTTACATTTGTAAGTTTAAGTTTATTCTTTTTCCTCTATCAATTCGGTATTTTTAGGAGTTTCTTTCTTTTGCTTAATGAATTTTCTTGGATTATATGCAGATAAAAAATATTTCCCAAGTTGTTTGAATATCTGCTTAGCGTTTTCTCGATCCTCTTCGCTATATCCTTCAATGACTTTCTTGCTATTAAAGAGCAATCTAAATCCATTTAACAAGAGGTCATAGACAGTTTTACATTCGCCAAATAAATCAAAGATAACGTGAACTGCAAGTTTTTTAGATTCATCCGATTCCTTTTTTAACCAGTTCATTAAAGCTTCTTCACTACCTTTAGAAAGAATTGAACGATCTTTTGTGTATAAGAAGGTGTGGTCCCTTCTATTTACAGACCAGAAGAATGGATCGTGTCCTCCTAAAAGGATTCCATCGGAATATACAATCTTTGGATTAGGTGCGTTGTTATAAACAACACCAATCATGTCATGTGTGGTAAGGAATTTGGTCATTCTAGATTGTAATCTTTCAAAAGATTTCATCTTTGTGATATCTTTTCTGAATCCTGGTCCATCAAAGGAATAGGCTTGAACTAATCTTGGCTCTAATTCTTCTCCCATATTTAATGTGGCCCAAATCGCTAAGTTACCACCTTTGGAATGACCACCCACAAAGAAATTGCCTGTAAATAATGTCGTCGCGGTTTTGATATATTCCACAGCTTTTTCTTGTCCTGGCATATGGTTTTGGAAAGCTAAAAGCATATCTTCTTTCCAACCATTTAAAGATGTATCTGTGCCACGATAAGCAATATAACCACGATGATCGGGCATGATTAAAGTCATTGCAAAGAACTGCAAAGCTTTTTTTCTATCCACCATCTGTCGACAATAGCCAATTTTGACATTTCTATATCTCACTGACTTAATCATCAGTTCTACAAGTTGTCTATTAAAAAAACTATCAACACTTCCTTCATAGAATTTCTTTTTGTTTTCTATTTTGAGATTCTTGAGTTTTTTAAATTCATATTCACCTATCGCTAAATCGAAATTAACATAGGCTAGTTCAGCGAATATTAAAGCGTCAACCTCATTAAAAGGAAGCTCGGAGAATTTTTTGTTTCCAAAAGCTTTAACGTATTGGATTATTTTCATGAAGTTATTATAACTCTATAAACCGAGACCTTCTTCAAAAATTGAAGAATTTCCCACTAAAGAAGATAGAGATATGCTGGAAAAATAATCCTTTGTTAATCGATAATAATCTTCCCACATCTTTAAAGTCTTACAGTTCTCTTTTCTTGGACATGTATTAACTTTACAAGATAAGCAACTAACAGGGGCCAAATCACCTTCTGCAACTTCTAATATTTCTGCAACAGTATATTGATTCGTTTCGCGTGTTAGGTGATATCCTCCACCTTTACCGTTTTTACCATATACAAGACCAGCCTTAACTAAGTCTCTTAAAATCTTTTCAAGATATTTAAAAGGTATCTCTTGCCTATCCGCAATTTCTTTTAATGATAAAACTGGCTGAGATTTATGTTCAGCCAGATCAATCATCATCCTTAATGCATAACGACCACGCGTAGATATTTTCATTACTATTCACCAAATAATTTTGTTGATAAATATCTATCACCAGTATCTGGGAAAATAACAACAATATTCTTGCCTTCGTTTTCTTTTCTTTGAGCGAGTTCTAATCCCGCTTTTAAAGCGGCACCAGAAGATATGCCCACTAAGACACCTTCAAGTTGACCAACAAGTCTTCCGTGAATAAATGCATCATCATTACTAATAGTAATAACTTCATCTAATATTGATGTATCAAGTGTTTTGGGAATAAAGCCAGCGCCAATACCTTGAATCATGTGTGGACCAGCTACACCTTTACTAAT
>CACZZG010000036.1 GCA_902785645.1 uncultured Erysipelotrichaceae bacterium
CTTTTTTGAAGTGTCTACTAATGAATGATATGTGAGATTAGAGAAATTGTTGTAGGCCTTGCTTTCCTCTTCTGTTGTTCTAATTGGAGATGGAGCGCTACCATCAGGGTAAGAAACAGTATTTATTTTTTTAAACGTATTTGATTCCGCAATTCTAATCTCGTTCAAAGAATAACGTCGATTAGATGTTTTAACGCTTTCTTTTATCTTTAAGGAAGAGAAGAAAATCACAGAAGCTGGGATAGCGATGATGCTCACTATAACTGCAGTAGTAACGATTAAAGCGAGTTTATATGGTTTGATTTTATGTTTAAATTTTCTACTATTTGGTTCTAACTGAGTCGTATCAAAAGAGAGATTCACATTGCTAGACTCTTCAAAATCTTGTTTGAATTGTTTTTTTAATTCATCCATCGCTATTTACCTCCATAGTAATCACGAAGTTTCTTAATTCCACGTTGATATTTTGAGGATACTTGTGAAGTGGTTAAATCATTCGCTTTTGCAATTTCTCTAAAAGTGAATCCATAGATGAGATGCAATACTAAGAATTTGTATTCCTCTTCATCTAAGACGTCTTTGAATTTCTCTAGATAGATTGAAACGCTTTCTTCATCATATTTCCCTTCGATATCCTCGGAATAAGCGAGATGGTTTTTAGTTTGATTATAAAGGTTGATTGATAGATTTTTTGCGGTGACGAGCAAAAAATATTTAAGCTTGCTTTCACTCATGAAATCTCTTCTTCTCTCATACATCTTGAGAAATGTCTCGTTAACGATATCTTTTGCTTCGTCTTCGCTTTTTAATACGTCGAAGGAAACATAATAGACAAGAAAACGATATTTCTCAAAAATGAGATTAAAAGCTTTGTTCATCTCTTCTATGGAAGTTGAACATAGTTTTTTTAAGACCGAATAACCAATTCTTTCCATCTCTATTAAATAAAACAATTCGACAAGGCGTTTTTGTCGTTTTTTCTTTTTTAATTAATTTTCTAGTCCATTAAGCCATTCACCTATGTCCACAATCCTTATGCCCTCATATTGGCTTTCAGGATGTCTAGTTCTTGCAATTAACATTTTTGGATATGCATCCTTAATGGATAATAAAGGTTTAACTTCTCTTTGGAATGTTTCTTCCCTAGAAATGTCATCGCTCACTTGAATGTAATACTTATATCCGTTTTTCATCGCGACAAAATCAATTTCTTTCTCATAGAGAACGCCTACATAGACTTCGTATCCCCTTCTTAAAAGTTCAATGGCAACTAAGTTTTCATATAATCTTCCATAATCCATATTTTTAGTGCCTAAATTTGCAAATCTAAAAGATAAATCTGCAAGATAATATTTTTTATCCGACTCTAAATACTTATTCCCCTTAATGTCATAACGAGTAAATGGGTAAAACAAGAAAGATTTGCACAAATAATCAACATATAATCCCACTGTTTTGTGGTTTGTTTGATATTTGTTTGACGTAAGCACATTCGCTATGTTTCTTATAGATGTTTTATTGCCGACATTATCCATGAGGTAATCTGCAATCATTATTAAAAGCGGTTCGTTCTCAATTTTAAATCTCTTTACTATATCCTTAGAAATTGTCTTTTTATATATGCCATCAATGTATTGATAGGCATCATTTTGATTCTTGTAAAGGTATGAGCCCGACATACCTCCTTTAGTAACATAATCATCAAAATAATCTATTGGTCTTTTGTTGTTGAAATAGATGTTGAATTCTCTAAAAGAGAAAGGGTACATTTTTAAATCAAAATATCGACCTCCAAATAATGTCGCTAAGTCACTTGATAACATAAAAGCATTTGATCCAGATAAATAGATATCAAACCTTTCTTCCTCATACAAACTGTTTACGACTCTTTCAAACCCTTTACATTCCTGAACTTCATCAATGATTAAATAATTAGGAACTCCTTCAACATAAGCTTTATCAACATAATCATATAAATTATCAGGATTTAGTAATGACTCAAATTTCTTAAGATTCAGTTTAATACGAATTACGTTTTTATTATCCTTGTCATTAATCAAATAATCATAAAAGGCATCAAGTAGTTTTGATTTGCCACTTCTTCTCACACCAGTGATGATTTTGATATCTGGGATATCCTTGACATTAATTAGGTTTTCTAAATAAAAAGGTCTTTTGATAAGTTTCATATTTTTATCCTCGACTACATTATATATTAATTCCCAATTTTAAGCAATTTTTGTTTTTGGGAAATATAAATACATTTCTTTTTATTTTATAAAAAGGCTTATATTGAAAAATAAAATCCCCGATTTGTATCAGGGATTATATATAATTGTGCCTTAAAGAAACCTAGGCAATTTAAAAGGCCACCGAAGTGAGCTCTTATTCTTTGAAGAAACCTTGATGATCCACCATATTCTCAATTGTTTCAACTGAATCAAAATGGAATGGATATATTTCGCTTAGTTGATATATTTTGCTATGGTAGCTTGGTTTAGTTTCTGTGTTATCGACATAAAAATTAAATGGAATAGGATTGTTTAATCCCCAACCATAGACCCAAGAGAAGTCGCCTTTTACGTTTAAATCATAGTCATGACTTCCAAAAGGAGAATTCATATAGACCTCTTTAGCTTCATCCATGATATCGGCAAGGTTATTGTTATAGAACGTATCAATAATTTGAGTTCCATAAGCCATTCCAGTTTTGGCGTTTATTTTGTCTTTATAGTATTTGCCTCCGCCCAAATAGGAATCCATATAGATGCAATAGAAACTCACGTCGCTCCTTTTCTTTAAAAATTCTTCGATGCATTTATATTGTTGCCCACTTCCACCAGTTCCGTGGTCACCATCGGAATTATGGATAAGAGAGATAATCACCTTTGAGCCAAATTCCTCGGTGTTATGGTAAAAACCGCTTAACAAATGTTGGCCACTTTTAACTGTCGTAGGATCAAAGGAATAAGCGTACTTAAGATAGAAAGCATCCGCTGATTGTTCTTTATAGCCTTTAGAGCCACAAGCCACTAAAGAAGTAATAAATAACGTAGTTATTCCGAATTTTGCTAGGTTTCTCATACAACTATTATCTTATAAATTTTTGCAAAAGGATACGACAAAAAGAAGCAAAAGCTTTGCTTTTTTAAAGTCTAGAGATTTTAGCTTCAATTAATCTCTTTTAATGTTATCGAAAACTTGATTGGTGGACATCATCTTCCAAATGACTCGAATTAGTTTTCTAGTTGTGGCAATTATCGCGACGTTTGTTGCCTTTCCCTGTCTTAATTTTGAATAATAATATTCTGAAAAAACAGGTGAATGAATTCTTAATTTTTGGACACTTAATGCAAGAGCGTACCTCAATATAGGAGATCCTCTTTTTCTAATATGACCCTTATGATTAATAGTGCCTGATTGATATACCTTAACGTCTAAACCAGCAAACTTAATGAGTTTTTCTGAATTATCAAAACGAGATATATCACCTATTTCACCTATAATCATTGCAGCGAGATTAATACCTATTCCAGGAATTGTTAACAATGGGGAATTTATTTCTTCCATGAGCGGTTCTAGTAATTCATTAAGCATCTCTATTTCTTCATCGATGATTCTAACTTGAGTAACAAGATTTCTAATAATTTGTTCATCAACTTCCGTAGAATAGCCGATTGAATTTTTAGCGAGTTCTCTTAGCTGATTAAATCTATTAAAACTAATCGAACCTTTTGACATTCTTCTTAGTGTTTCACCAGTTTCGCTTCTCATCCTTGCCATCTTTTGTGGGGATGTATATTCGCTTAATAACCATCTAATTGTGGGAGATTCGAATAAATTTCTACCCGTGTTTTTTCTCGTTCCATCTTCGTTTTTCTTAAAGAAAGAGACAAATTCTGGAAACACTTCATCTAAATATCTTAATAGATGGTTATAGCAAGCAATCTTATCTCCAAAGAGAAAATATTTTGCTCTTGAGATTTTGCGAATCTCTCCAATAAGGTAAGATAATTGTAGGGATGAAGTAAATGGATGAGTTGCTACATATTTAGCAATTAACATCGCATCTAGATTATCCGTTTTGGCCAAGTTAACTGATTCACTGTCGCGAAACT
>CACZZG010000037.1 GCA_902785645.1 uncultured Erysipelotrichaceae bacterium
TATACCTTTAGAAATCTCAACTTCTCGTTCTTAGAAAATTGGTTAACATATCTCTTTATTCCTATTTGTCCAATACTTTGTATTTGGCTCCCAGGATATTATATTTATGCATATATTTATCATTTCCTAGGCAATGATATGGTTAATACCTATAATTTCTTATGGATGAGTAATCTCAATTGGATTGAGTTTACTACCGCATTAATCGTATTTATGGTTAGTGTCCTATTCGTCTTCTGTGGTATTTTACAAGCCACATTAATGGTCTTATCTGACTATAAGAAATTAGGGGCTAAAAGAAGAAGAGATTTATTATCTGGAATATTGCTATTCCCGATATTCTCAATTGTCTATGTTGTGACTATTACCATAGGTATATTCTCAAAACCTAAATGGGAAAAGGTCAATCGTAATAAAGTGAAGAAGGAGAAATAATATGGCACAAAAGAAGAGCAGTTCAAATAAAGCCGCAAAGACTGTGACAAAGATGACAAAGAAAGCTGCGAAAAAAGCCGCAAAGAAAAATCCTGCTTTAGTTATTGTCATTTTAATTATCGTTTTAGCACTTATCGTTGGTGCGGGTTTCTTAATCTATCACTTTGCGAGTAAGAATAAAAACAATTCCAAAAACCACGATCATCAAGTAACTGAGATTAAAAACCCAGACATCAGCATCTATTTCCTAGAATTAGGAAATGAATATACTGGTGACTCCACATATATCAAAGCTGGTGATGTCGACATTTTAATTGACGCCGGCAGTAGAAATGCTTCTGCAGGAACAATTTCTTCCTTCGTTGATGAATACTGCACAGATGGCAAATTAGAATATGTCATCGCTACACATGCTCACCAAGACCATATCGCCGGTTTTGTCGGCACAAATGCTGTTAAAGGCATATTCGAAAAATATGAATGTGAAAATATTATCGATTTCAACTTACATAACACAACTTCAAAAGTTTATAACGATTACATCACAAAACGTGATGCTGAAATCGCCAGTGGCGCAAAGCACTTTACCGCATTAGATTGTTGGAATCAGACTAATGGTGGTAAACGTAAATATCAATTAACCGAAAGAGTGGAAATGGAAATTCTTTATCAAGATTTCTATGAAAAAGAATCTGATGATGAAAATAACTATTCTGTCTGTGTCATGTTTAATAACATGGATAACCATTATTTGTTCACTGGTGATTTAGAAAAAGCTGGTGAAAAATCATTAGTGGCGAAAAACACCTTACCACAAGTGCAATTATTTAAAGGCGCTCACCACGGTAGTTATACTGCGAACACATTGGACTTATTAAATGTCATTAAACCAGAAGTCGTTTGTATCTGTTGTTGTGCGGGTAGTGATGAATATACTTCTAACCCAGCGAATATGTTCCCTGCTCAAGCAGCGATTGATAGATTAGGTTTATTCACTGACAAGATCTATGTCACAACAGTCGTGGATGATAAAAATAAGTACAAATCATTAAATGGCAATATCTTATTCGCCTCTGATGGTAGCAAGTATGCGATTAAGGGTAGCGCTTCAGATACTATCCTAAAGGATACTGAGTGGTTTAAAGCCAATCGAACCTGGCCCACTAAATAAAACATTTTGGAACTCCAAGCGAAATTGGAGTTCTTTTTTATACATACGTATATACACATTGGTGTTTTATTTTAATGTTGCCTTAGAGTAAAATAAAAAAACCCGGAGGTAAAAATATGAACAAAAAAATATTTATCTTACCGATACTTATGACCTTATTACTACCTGGTTGTAAGAACAATAAAAACAAAAACAAAAAAGGTGATGTTATCAATAACCTTGTTTTACAAGCAAATGTTCAAGCAAAAAGAAAGAACATTTATTCAGATTTCACAATGAAAGACGCTCTTTCGTTTGTTGATTTTGATTTGGTCTCCTCTTTAACATACGAAAACGGTTTTATTAAGATTCTCGATACACAAGGTGAATGGAATTTTATTTCCCCAATCGCAGAACAACCAATTGCTAGTGCACTTTCAAATACTGTGACTACAGAAACTTATAAATCCAAACACGCTGGTGGATATTTAAGAATTACCGATAGTGGTAAGACCACAATTAAGGATGCTTTAGGCAATACTTTAATTGAAAATTCTGAACAAGAATATGTTACCATCTCAGTGACTGATGCTACCAATCCAAAACAACCCGATCTTTGTTATGCACAAATCGATATCGTTAAAGCGGATTCTTCTAAATCCACAAGATACTTTGTCTATGATGAAAAAGGACAAGTGAAATCAGTCGCCACAATTGATAGCGATATTAACGATGATTATGGACAAGGTTCCACAATTAGTGGTCTATCCCCAACAAGCCTCGATGATTATGGTCATAAAGGCTATAAGAGATTTAAGAATAGTTCACGTTTTATTATCTTTGATAATAACAATCCTGCAAATGAAATCGCTTCATTCACTGATCCTAATGCTGATGCCGAATTCTTTGCTGGCGATTATTTCATCTATCAAAATAGCATCAAGCTAGACGATAACAACAATAACTACGACTACATTAATGCTTCTGGTGAAAGATATGCTTTAGAAACTTATAAGATTAACTATCTTACCGCGAAGAGTGAAGCCATTAAAGTTAACTATGTTATTTCCACAACCAAACCAATTAGTCCTCTATTCGATGAAAAGAGTGTTTATAACTATGTCTATACTGATGTGAGAACTATCTCTGATAAAAAGATGCTATCTTCCACAGTGGAAACATTCATCATCGATAGTGCTGGTGCACTTCACGATAATGTCACCGGTATTGATTTAGGTAAATTCGAAAGAATTGGAAAGAATTTCTATAACACTGATTCTAAGACCATCTATGATGGTAACTTAAACGAAATCTCCATTCTTTCTAACATGAATCCAAGACTTATCAATAACGCTGATGTGATTATTTGTAATGTCGAAGGCAATTATGGTGCGATCAACTCTGAAGGTAAAGTTGTCATTCCATTTAAATACGACCAAATCGTTTCCGATTATCTTTCTAATAACCGTTTATTAGCCTTAGCCGATGGTAAATTAGTGGTTTTAACATTTAATGTTAGTGATTGTACATTTAATGTTGATGCAAAATTCGATGACTATTCTGAAATTAGTTATATCACCAACTCCGATAATCTTGGCTGTGGTGTCTTCTCTATTAGAGGCAAAGCCACAGAAGGACATTTATATCCAGATTATTTGTGCTTGGCTTCATCTCATTTAGTGACTTTACAAACAGTCGTGGATTCTCAATTACAAGTCCAAGTCATTACCGCAAACGCGATTGATAGAACAATGCTTCTTTCAATTGAAAAGACTTTAAGTCAACCAGTGGTGAAATCCGGTTTAATTAGTATTACACATTAATATGGATTGTATTTTTTGCCGTATTATTTTAGATAAAAAAGATATTCTTTTTGAGAATGATTTAGCAGTGGCTTTCTATGATGCTTTTCCTGTAAGTCAGGGTCATACACTGATTATTCCCAAAAGACATATTGAGACCTATTTTGATTTAAATAGCGATGAGATCAAAGCGATATTTGATTTATCAAATAAAGTGAAAAACCATCTCGATGATTTATATCATCCTGATGGATATAATATTGGCTTTAATGCTGGTGTAGCAGCAGGGCAAAGCGTTATGCATTGTCATATGCATGTCATTCCACGTTATAAAGGCGATCAAGAAAATCCTCGTGGTGGATTAAGAAAAGTAGTGAAGATTAATCACCCATACCACAACACTAACAAATAAATTTTGATTTGTTATAATTGAGTATATATGCGTAATAAGAGTTTTTGGTACATATTTATCGCAGTGGCTATTTACTTAGTCCTCATTAGTTTTCCAACATATTTATTCACCAGTGATTTATATGTCCTTTATGGTGTGGAATTAGGTTTAAGAGCAGCTTATCTA
>CACZZG010000038.1 GCA_902785645.1 uncultured Erysipelotrichaceae bacterium
TGCAATCTTAGAAACCGCGATTACGATGTCGCAAAGATACATTAATGACCGATTTATGCCGGATAAGGTGATTGACATCATTGACGAAGCATCGGCGATTTGTAAGGTTGCGGCGGACAAAAAGGGCGGTGGCAAATACAAGAAAATGAAAATTGAGAAATCTCAGCTCGAAGATAAAATTACCGAAGCGGCAGAAAAGGAAAATTATGAAAAGGCCGCTGAGTATAAGACTGAACTGGCGAAACTCGAACAGGAAATTAAGAAACTTGAAAAAGCAGGCGTGAAAGAAACAGAAAATCCGAAATTGACGGAAGAGAATTTGGCAACCGCGGTGTCTCTTAAGACTGGCATTCCGGTATCTAAGGTACACGGATCAGAAATGAAGATGCTGATGGAACTAGAAGACCACATTAAAGAATCAATTGTCGGGCAGGACGAAGCAGTGAAGGCGGTAGCAAAAGCGATTCGTCGTGGGCGCTCGGGGATTGCGGATCCTAGGAGGCCGATTGGTTCTTTCCTATTTATGGGTCCGACCGGTGTGGGTAAGACAGAACTCGCGCGGGTGATTGCACGGGAAGTGTTTGGTGGCGAGTCGGCATTGGTGAAAATTGATATGTCGGAATTTGGCGAAAAGCACAATGTGTCGCGACTGGTCGGGGCGCCGGCTGGCTATATTGGCTATGATGATGGCGGGAAACTTACTGAAGCCGTGCGTCGGAAACCGTATTCGGTGATTTTGTTTGATGAAATTGAAAAAGCGCACCCGGATGTGTTTAATCTCCTACTTCAGATTTTGGAAGATGGTGTATTGACAGACGGGCAGGGTAACAAAATCAAATTTAATAATACGATTGTGATCCTCACTTCTAACCTTGGCTCGGCAGATATGTATCGCGAAAGCGAACTTGGTTTCACGGCAAAGACGAAAAAGGATAAAAAGGCTTTGGAGCAGGAATACGAGGAGAATAAATCTTATGCGATGAAGGCACTCAAAAAGGTAATGCGGCCAGAACTGATTAATCGTCTGGATGATATTGAAGTATTTCACGCGCTTACTAAAAAAGATGTGGAGAAAATCTTTGACAATCTCATTAATGACCTTAAGAAGCGTCTTGCGACAAAAGGTATTGGCATTAGAATTGATGAGAAAGCTAAGGAGTATTTGATAAAAGAAGGTTACGACCCGAAAAATGGCGCAAGGCCTCTTCGGCGGAAAATTGAGGACGAAGTGGAATCGTTACTTTCGGAAGAAATCATTTCTGGGAAATTAAGATTTCCATACGCTACATGGAAGCAAGTTGGTGTTGCACTCCCCTGAGTTACCTCTTGTGGCTGTATATAAAATTCAAAGTAGTTTCTATTTGTGACTCCATCTATTATTAGTAAACCTGGTCCTGGGTTAGAAAAATTATTGTGTTTATCTTTTTCAAAAAATTTGAATGTAGTTTTGGTATTGACTAATATATAATAATATAAGATGCTTCTATTTTCGCAAGCTTTGTCTATTAATCTTATCTCATCTTTTAATTGTTCTTTTTGTTGTATAGAAACACCCTGTCTATATATAATTATTCCCTTAGGACTTTCTCCTTTATTTTGTTTTTTATATACTTCAATTGCTTCTTCTATAAAAGAACTTACACAATATTGAAGTTGCTCTTTATAATTTTCTTCTTTAACAACCTCTTCTTTATTATAAAAATCAGTAAATGTATCATTAATTGTTGCAACCATTGCAACGCCGGTTTTATTTCCCTTAAACCTACTAGAATCAACACCAACTACCATAAACTTTCTATCTTTAACAGAATTATCAAATGAAGCCTTATAAGAAATACCCCTCAACTTGGCATTTAATTGCAATAATATTTTGGAACAAACACTCATTGCTCCTTTTTTCTTGATTGACCTAACTTTAACCACTTGAGAAACATATCCACTTGTACATAATGAATGTTTCTTTAACTCTGGATATATTTTATCATTTTTGCCTAATAGAAATACTACAAAGTCAAATTCTCTTTTCTTCCCTTTTCCAAAATATTCATCTGCTGTATCAGTCCAATCTCTTCCTGATGAGAAATTATTCATCTCAATCCATTCTGGTTCAGCAACCTTTAATCCAAATGCTTTTGAAGCCTTATCTAAATTAAAATGTAAATCTTCTGCATCTTTATAATTAGACTTTTCATAGAAGCATAACCAGTTTATCATATCCTTTTTTTTGAGTATAGGAAAAGTTTTATTACTTGTATGTATGATTTTATTGTTTCCTCCAACTAATTGAGTTTCATTCATATAATAAGCATCGAATAATTCATTCAACGGTGAAACTTTTATCCCATATAATTCCATTTTTTCTTTTGAACTTAAACTATCATTATTGGCCTTTTCAGGATCTTCTAGTAATTTTATAAATTCATTAGTTGCTTTTACTCTTTCTAATGGTTCTAATTTAGTGTATCTTGCAAGCTCTTTCATGAAGAATCCATCTTTTGTAGCTTCATCTTCTAGGCCTGAAAGACGACAAAATTCAGGTATAAAATAAAGATTAAGTGGATTTCCTTGAGAATCATTCCTTTTTACCAAAATCAAAGGCTGTTTTTCATCTTTAACTTTTAGTTTGTGAACTTCTTCGTAATACTGAATAAGATTCACAGTTTTTCCTTCATAATTAAAGGATTGAGTTTTCGGATTTCTGTCAAAGATTATATCGTCAAATTTGTAATTTCTTTTGGCATATATAACTTTAAATGATCTAGGTTTTAATTCTTCTCTAATTGTTTTTTGAATTTCCGGCTTTCCAAGATTTTTGTATTGTTTAATGTAGTCCAAAACACTCTCATTTTGAATTATTTTATTTTTAAGTGTAACATTTAAATAATTTCCTTTATCTGTTTCCATAAAAGAAGTTACAAATCCTGGATAAAAAGTTATAGATACTCTATCAGTTTGGATTTTTTGTTGATTTTTGGTGTTTACAAAGATATCCTTATGAAATTCCAGTTTTGGATTTGCGTGTAATATATCTTTGATAATTAATTCAATGCATTGCTTAGCTAAAGCATCTTTCTTAATATCTTGTTCTTTTATTAATCTTTCTTGTTCATACTTTCCTATTTCCATAAAATATTCTGTCTTTCCTTTATTATGCAAAAAACAATTAAAAGTTTTTGGTGTTTCAATTTTTTTCATTGAATATAGAAGATTTCCTGAAACAAAACAATGTCCATAATCTGCTCTTATTTTTCTATACATAGTTTTAAATAGTTTCTCCCTAATTCTCATATCACCGTCTTCAATTTCGGGTTTAACAGTGTAAGGGTATTGATATAGTTTGATTTCTTTTGTCAATTTTATCTCGAACAAATTCGCATATACCTTCTTTTTGTTGTTCCAAATTGAAGATTTTTCATAATTGATTTCTGGTTTTTTGAGAAATTCTATTATTTTCTCTGTTTCCATAGCTTGTTTTGTCTATATTAAATTTTTTTGTTAGATATATTTAGTG
>CACZZG010000039.1 GCA_902785645.1 uncultured Erysipelotrichaceae bacterium
ATGACAGTTAGCGGTTAGATTGGTGTTAATTAATTTAACAAAGCCTTGAGTCTTATCAAATGCAGTAAGTCCACTATCAACTTCCATTTGTAGACCATCTTTGTCATAACTTGTGACGTTAAGAGTTGCGCCATCACAAATCAAACTTCTCGCAGTAATCGCGTGGTTTTTACCGATGACATTAAGAGTTACTGAACCAGAAATATATAAGTCTTTAGAAACTTTAAGACCATTCTTCTGTTTAGATTCAATATTTAAAGTTCCCTTTCCTGATATATGAGCTTCACCTTTAATATGGAATGAGTTTGCATCTAAGAAGTCATTGTTAATTGTGTTAACAGAATCATTTAGTAAAACTAAATAGAACTTAATAGCTTTACTGCTGCCAAAAGCAATACCGGTACTACAATTAATAGTGGCACCATCCATAAAGACATAGACTTCGCTATCTTTAGCGGCGGTAATGCTAATAGAAGGATATTCGCCTTTTAAATAATATTTACCAGCTGCGGTAATGGTATTATCTGAGAAAGTATCATATTCTTCTGGAACAACTACATCTTCTTCTTTGCTATAGGAAGAATCATAGTCATTATCTTCACCACTGGAGGTGATTTGACTAATTGGATCGCTATCATAATTGTTTTCGCTAAAATCAATGTTGGCCTTATTAGTACACGCCACCATCGATATCATAGCGAGGATGCTAAAACATAATTTCATTTTCTTCATAAAGTATCCTCCATGTATCTTTATTATATATAAAGGGCATTTTTCACATAAGAATTATTATTAATGGACTTATAATTAATAAGAGGACAAATATATGCAACACCAATTAAAAGAAGGACCACTTCTTAATAAAGAAGGTAATTTAGATGAAGCCGGATATGCTTTTGATTTAGTTAAAGAATATAACCGTAAATCGATCAAAGGATTAAAATCAAGAATCAAAGAATGGGATTATTACTATATCGGAGATGATGATTTTGGTGTGGCATTAACCATTGATGATAATTCCTATATGGGGTTAGTGTCTGTTTCCGTATTAGATTTCAAAAATAAAGTGGAACACACTAAGTCATATATGAAGTGGTTAACCTTTGGTGAAACTAATTTCCCTTCCTCTAGTAAAGACGGCGATGTCTTTTCTGAAAGTAAGAAATATTCCATGTATTTTGGCAACAACAATGGCAAGAGGCATCTCGTGTGTACAATGAAAAATGTCGCAAAAAACATGGATTTTGCATGTGATATTACATTAAATGAGACAAATGGCCACTCCATGGTCATCGCTACACCATTTAAGAAAAAGAAACATTTTTACTACAATCAAAAGATCAATTTGATGAAGGTAAATGGATATTTCAAATTCGGTGATATCCATCATCAATTTAAAAATGATGCTTCCGCAGTATTGGACTGGGGAAGAGGTGTTTGGACATATTCCAACACTTGGTATTGGTCTAGTCTTAACGCTGTTCAAGATGGACATAGATTAGGATTTAATCTTGGATATGGTTTTGGAGACACAAGTGCAGCAAGTGAAAATATGTTCTTCTATAATCAAGAAGCTTATAAATTAGAAGATGTAGAATTCATCATCCCACAAAACAAAAAGGGACAAGATGATTACCTTGGACAATGGAAGCTGGTCAGCAAGAATAAAGATATCGATTTAACATTTACTCCTTGTATAGATCGATACGCGAATACAAATGCCTTAATTATTCAAAGTAAACAGCATCAAGTATTTGGATACTTCTCAGGAACCATTACGATCAATAACAAAGAATATAAATTAAATAACCTGTTAGGTTTCGCAGAGAAGGTGAAAAACCGTTGGTAAGAAAATCCGAGCCTAGCTCGGTTTTCTTTTAGAGCTGTATGCAGTCAAGGGCCAACATAATGACAAACCCAATGATGAATGACCAAACACCAAAGTGATCATGTCCTTCGCCTTTCATCTCTGGAATCATCTCTTCACCCACGACATATATCATACGCGATAAACAAAAATAAAAGACCTTCTTAAGAAGGCCCTTATTAATAATTTCCTTAAATCTCCTTAAATTGAGTTATGCAATTTAGCGAATTTTGGTGATCTAGAATCAAGTACGGCAAAGTCGCCTTCTTGTGGTTTATTCTTTAAGCCTGCTGCCATGAAGTTACGTAAGACACCCACTAAGATGAATGGACGTCCAATAACAGAATGGAACATACACCATAAGACAACAGCGAGAACTGCGGAAGCAACGACATTAAATAGTGTCGGTTGAGAAAGAATTTCAGGAACTGTACCATCACCACTTGCGGCGATTTGTGCGATTTCGTTAACGATACCTTGAGACATATTAGGAACGAAATAGAATAATGCAAAGAATCCACCGAAGAACGCACCACCAAATAAGACAAATGATAAGATGCTCATACCAAAGATACGTCCAATATTACGGATTAAGGTTTTGCCATTTTTAAAGAAAATAACTGCGCCTTCACATGCGGCTCTAGCCATATTTGTTTCTTTGTTATACATAACCCAGCCTAAGCAACAGTCACATAAATAGGCAATGAGTGTTTGAACTGCGGAGTCAATCACAGATGTCACTTGACCACCAACTTGTCCACCAACGGCTTCACCGACTCTAGTAAAGGCTCTACCGATTTGATGGAAGATACTTTTAATTGCATTCATGATAAAGAAGAATGCGGTTAATTTTCCAAATCTACCCTTTAATTGATTAAATCCTTCTTTGAAGGTATTTGTGCGGCTTTGATACGATTGACTAAGAAGATGTTGATTAAAACTGCGGCAACGATACCAACGATAACGCCTACCAATAATCCGATTAAAGCCATTTCTATCGCGCGATTGAAAATAAAGAATCCCGCTGTAGCACAACCAATAAAGGCGATGAACGCTAATAGTTCAGCACCAAACATCGCAAACGAGAACGATAATGTTTTTCTATAAACTTGAAAATTAGTCATAAAAGAAATTTCCTTTCGTCTATCTCTATCTATTTTATAGAATTATTTAAAATTGAGAAATGAAAAGAATGCTTCACCATTTTGGAAACTGATTTCCACACAACTATGGTCAATGACGTATTCAATATCAATGCTTGATACATCATTTAAATAAAAATACTTTTCAACAATAGGTTTGTTATTACCATCTAAGATGGAAACATCCATATTATTTCTTAAAACCGTGACTTTATGAGTGGCTTTATCCACTTTTATCTCAATATTATTTATCTTTAGATATTCACTAGTTAATTGAACTTTTTCAGTTTTCACATTTGGCAAGAAAGACATTCTTAAAGAATCACCAACAATATTGATTTTCTTCACTAAAGTTAATTGACCACAATACTTAGCATCAGGAACATCATAATGAGAACCAGGAGAATATAACCAATTAATGATGTAATTATGATCCAAGTATCTCAATGTGTGTGTCGCGTAGCATTCGAATCCGCGATCCAATTCTTTTTGTTCACCAATTGGGATAAAGATTCCTTTATTTAAATCAAGTTGCCCCACTGTATAGGCCACTAAGAATTGATTTTGGTATTTATCATCTTCTTGTTTTAAATTTGAAACTGAATATATTAATGCGCACTTATCACCTTCAAAGATAATGTCAGGACACTCCACCATTGTGTCTTTAATGTTCATCAAAACATTCACAAATTGATAGTTCAATAAGTCATCGCTTGAATATAGCAAAATAGAAGAATATCCATCTTTGTGTCGCGCAGCTAACAAGACATAATATTTGTTGTTTTTAAAGAATACTTTTGGATCACGGAAATCGTTATTTAAATATCCATTTGGTAGATTTTTCTCATCAATTATGGGGTTTTTAGGGTATTTTTTGAAATTATAGCCATCTTCACTGATTGCTAAACATTGCACTTGTTTTGTGTAATTTGCACCAGTATATAAGACATACATCTTTCCATCTTTTTCAATCGAAGAACCAGAAAAACAACCAAGCTCTTGGTCGTATTCCTGATCTGGTTTCATCACTATTCCCACTTCTTTAAAATGGATTAAATCTTTAGAAACAAAATGTAGCCAATGCATTGGTCCCCATTTGATATCTTTTGGGTTGTGTTGGCAGAATAAATGGAATTCATTCTTAAAATAGATGAATCCATTTGGATCATTTATCCATCCTTGTTTAGGAGTTATATGTATATTTGGACGATATTTATCCTTAATCATCATCTTCATCATCTTGCTCTTTGTTAAGAGCTTTATTAATTGAACCGGTAATAATGTAATAAACAGGGATACTTAAGAACACTGTCCACATTGGATGCCATAAATTAGCGTCCATTCCTGGAATAATCATACACACAAAGAAGAAAGCAAACGCTGCGATAAATGGCATATTCACTTTTGTGGCATTTCTATCTCTAATCGCTCTCACGATAGAGCAGATTATGTTTGGCACAAAGAAGACAATCCAAGCATTATGCCACATATTAAGTAATGTACCTAATAAGATGTAAGCCACTATTGCTAATGTAAATAATCCGGCTTCAATCGCATCGACAATAATTCTACCTTTGGTAAAATATGGTTTTTTATCTTTAACTTTGCCATCTTGATCAAGGAATTCCACTCCATCATTTTTAACGTGGATGGTTTGTCCTTCATCATCTCTAACAAAGATACCTTCTTCTTTTTTAATATCAACGCGTGGTTCTTCTTTTTTAACTTGTTCTTCAACGATGGTTTCTACATCATCATCAGTTTTTAATAATTCATCTAGAGAAATACCATAGAGTTTAGCTAAGCAAATAAGATTATCTGTATCTGGGGATGCTTCTGCGCGTTCCCATTTACTAACCGCTTGTCTTGATAAACCTAATTTATCCGCGAGTTCTTCTTGAGATAAACCGTTTTTCTTTCTTAATTTAATTAATCTGTCTGCAATTTCAATCGTCATAAACCGTAACCTTCCTTTTGACAGAAACAATCTATCATTTAAGGTTTAGTTGCCACCACCAACTCTAGTTAGAATTTCCGCAACTATTGGTTGCAATTACTATTATAAATAAAAAAATCCTGATTTTACTCAGGACTCAATTATCGATTTGGTAAAAAATTGAAATATAATATCAATATCGAGATTATAGGTAGAAAAAAAGATTAGTCCAGTAGTTATCACTACAGCCGCCAGGGGTCTTTGAACCTCAGCTTATACTAATCTGTTTTCGCCATTCCCGTAGATTGGCTTATCTGTAGATATCATTTCTGGTAGCGGGTATTTCTGGTGGATCTGAAGGGTTACGATCTCAGGATATTTTTATAATATTTCAATTCCTTCTTCTATAAGTTTCTTTTTCAT
>CACZZG010000040.1 GCA_902785645.1 uncultured Erysipelotrichaceae bacterium
AGAAGTGTTTTCGACTCCGCTGTCATTTTGGAACTTCTTGCGGGAAGAGATAATAAAGATTTAACTAGTTCAAATGAATCCGTTCCTCATTACGCTAATCACTTAAATCCGAGTGTTAAGGGTATTAAAATTGCCGTAATTAAAGAAATCATCGATTCATTTAGCAAGAGCAAGATCTTAGATAAGTATTTTGAAACCCTTGATCAACTTAAAAGCCAAGGCGCAATTATCAATTACGTTTCATTAGATATAAGGTTGTGTAGGGCCATTCTTCCTACTTACTTCATCATTTCCTCTGCGGAAGCCACAAGCAATAATTCCAATTTAGACGGTATTAAGTTCGGTAATAAATGCGATGGAAACAGTTATGAAGAAATAGTGACTAAAACAAGAACCAATGGTTTTTCTGAAGCCACACGTCGCCGTTTTATAATTGGCTCCTTCTCTTTATTGAGTGAAAACCAAAAAGATATTTTCTTAAGAGCGCAAAAATGTCGTCACTTAATCGTCGATAGAATTAACGAAATCTTGAAAGATAATGATGTTATTTATTTTGGTAATATCACTGGAAGATTATTTGATGAGCAAACAGTTTTAAATGTTTCCCTTGCTATTGAAAATATCACTGGTTTAAAAGGATTGAGTGTAAAGGTGAAATAACAATATGAATTTTGAAGCAGTTATCGGTTTGGAATTACATATTGAGATGAAGACAAATAGCAAGATGTTTTCATCGAGCAAAAACCAATTTGGTGCTGAACCAAATACTTTAGTTTCTCCTTTTGATATGGCTTTTCCTGGAAGCATGCCTTCCGTTAATAAACAAGCTGTCATTAACGCTATAAGAGTGTGCCACACTTTACACATGGATATCGATGATGAATTATGGTTTGATCGCAAAAACTATTTCTATAGCGATCTTCCTAAAGGGTATCAAATCACTCAACAAGCTAGACCAATTGGTAAAAATGGTTATTTAATGCTTAATGATAAAAAGATCAGAATTGAAAGATTACATTTAGAAGAAGATACATGCAAACAAGTTCATACAAATAAATTAACCCTTTTAGATTACAACCGTGCCGGGGTACCTTTAGTGGAAATTGTTTCTTTGCCAGAAATCAGTAGTGGTGAAGAAGCCATGAGATATGTTGAAAGAATCCGTTCAATTGTTTCTTTCCTAGAAGTTAGCGATGGTAAGATGGAAAATGGTTCTTTAAGATGCGATGTTAATGTATCTATCCGCCCAATTGGTTCAAATAAGTTTGGCACAAAAGTGGAAATCAAAAA
Source organism: uncultured Erysipelotrichaceae bacterium (assembly GCA_902785645.1). Taxonomy (GTDB): domain Bacteria; phylum Bacillota_I; class Bacilli_A; order RFN20; family CAG-826; genus RUG13091. Next base: position 1,291 of record CACZZG010000040.1, read on the forward strand.
TCTCAATACATTAGCCAATATTAAAAGAGCGGTGGATTATGAAATAAAAAGACAAGAAGCATTATTGCTTTCTGGTGGAATTGTTAAACAAGAAACAAGACGTTTTGATGAAAGCAAACGAGTCACTGTGTTAATGAGAAATAAAATTGATGAAGTTGACTATAAATGCTTCACCGAACCAAATATCTTACCAATCAAATTAGACAAAGAATTTATTGAAGAAGCAATTAAGACATCACCAGAACTAGCGGAAATTAAATACGAAAGATATTTAAAGCTTGGTTTAAGCGAATACGACGCAAAGTTATTAGTGGCGAATAAGAATACTTCTATCTATTTCGATAATGTTATTAATAATGGTGCTAATTATAAGCTTGCGGCAAACTGGATTCTTGTCGATATTCAATCTGTCTTAAATAAAAAGTCAATTGGCATCGAACAATTTTCCGTTTCACCATCAAGATTAGCATCCCTAATTAAGCTTGTTGAAAGTGAGGCAATTACTAATAAACAAGCACGTGAATTATTCCAAGTAATGCAAAATAATGATGCTGAACCACTTGATTTAGTTAAAAAATCAAAATTAGAAATTTATAATGATGAAGGATGTATATTACAAATAGTTAACGAAATCATTCATAGTAACCCGTCCTTCAAGGCTGATTATTTGAATGGCAAAGACCGTATTGTAGGATTTATCATTGGCCAAGTTATGAAAAAGACCAATGGTAAAGCTGATCCAAAGTTAACAAATAGTATCGTCATAAAATGTTTAAAGGAGAGATGATATGGCAATCTTAGTAACAGGCGGAACTGGTTATATCGGTTCCCATACAGTTGTGGAATTATTGAATCGTGGATACGATGTCGTCATCGTTGATAATTACTGCAACAGCAAACCAGAAGTTTTAAATAGAATTGAGCAAATTACCGGCAAAAGGCCAAGATTTTACGAACTTTCTGTGCAAGATGAAGGAAAATTAAGAGAAGTTTTTGAAAAAGAAAACATTACTGATGTGATCCATTTTGCGGGATTAAAGAGTGTGGCGGAATCTGTCGCTAAACCAGATTTATATGTCGCAAATAACGTCGGCAGTTCCAGAGTCTTATTGAAACTCATGAAGGAATATAATGTCCCAAATATTGTTTTCTCATCTTCAGCGACAGTGTATGGTGTCCCAGATCATGTCCCACTAAAAGAAGATGATAAAGTTGGTGGTTGTACAAACCCATATGGACAAACAAAACTCGATATTGAATATATGCTCAAGGATTACGCAAAAGAGAATCCAAATAGCAATATTGCTATCTTAAGATATTTCAATCCTATCGGTGCTCATCCAAGTGGAAGAATTGGTGAAGATCCAAATGGCATTCCAAATAACTTAATGCCATATATCACTCAAGTCGCCGTCGGTAAAAGAGATCATCTAAACGTTTATGGTAATGACTATAAGACAATTGATGGCACTGGTGTTCGCGACTATATCCATGTTGTCGATTTAGCGTATGGTCATGTTTGTGCGTTAAAGAAATTATCTGAAAAACCAGGCCTAGTGATTTATAACTTAGGTACTGGAAGAGGAACAAGTGTTCTTGAACTCGTCCATGCATTTGAGAAAGTTAATAATATTAAGATTCCATATGTTATCTGTCCAAGACGTCCTGGTGATGTTGACACTAACTATGCAGATGCGACAAAAGCATTCTTAGAAATGAATTTCAAAACTAGATTAACAATTGAAGATGCTTGCCGTGATTCTTGGAATTGGCAAAGAAATAATCCAAATGGATATGACAAATAAGGAGAATAGCTATGTCAGAATTTAAGAAATTAGAAGTATTATCCAAAACCGGAGATATCCTCCATGGTTTATCTTGGACAATCAAAGATAGCAAAGCTAATGTCATCATTATGGAAGGTATGGAAGAACATACATCCCGTTATGACTATTTTGCAAA
>CACZZG010000041.1 GCA_902785645.1 uncultured Erysipelotrichaceae bacterium
GGCACTTTTAATTTATTCTATTGGATTTTGATTTCCAGGATTTGGCGAAGGAGAATTTTGATTAAATCCTTCAAGTGATTTTTCAAATATCGTAGTGGATAAGGTAAACATTCTAATGGTTCTAGAAATAAGAGCTTGCAAAACGATGAGATACCAAATACCACCGACAAGGATAAAGATCACGAACAAATATCCACCCCAAGCATTTAAAACAAAATGTGGTGAATTAACAAGCACTGGCCAATTGACCAATACTGCGGAACCTTCTCTTTTAAAGCAAACGGAGAAGTCCCAGATGAACAATAATGAACCAAAGCCATCTTCTTTGTTAAATGGGTTGTATGCCCAGTTATGATAGATAGCATTTCTAATTATCAAAATGATAAAGCCAGTAAGAATGATTAATAGTGGAATATAAGCTTGCTTAAAGAACATTCTCCAGTTCTTTTTTCTCGCGTAACTAAAGTATGGTTTTTTAGTGGTAATGACTTTAGTGGTAATAACATCAGAGACAAGTGAATCCATCTTTCTACCTTGCCACTTCATCACTCGAGTAATGAGGTATCCAATATAGCCAATAATGACAAAAACAAAGATAAAGATGATAAGAATAGCGAAGATAATTCGCTTATCATTTTCCGATAAAGAAATCAAAAAATTGAACATATCTTACCTCCTTACTGATAATCGATGTTGATGCCAGAATTTTCTTCTTCATCTTCATCATCTATTTCGTTAATGTCTAAAATAACGCTGTTTTGCGATTGTTTTTGGATATTTATTGTATCTTCTTGTTCAGTTACAGTTTCTTGTGGCTGGACACTAACTTGTTCATCATCACTAGTTAAGATGTCATAAACACTTTGATTTCTTTCTTCAATAACTGGTGCTTCTGGAGCTGGTTCTGGTTCAGGTTCTGGCTCACTAATAACAGGTTCTTCTTGAGCAGGGGCTTCTTCAATAGTCTCTTCTTGTTCTGGTGTACTCTTTAAATATTCAGGAACGTAGAAAGGATCTGTTGTTTGCGCTTCTTGGTTTTCTCCATAAATTGGTTCGGTAGAAATAACAGTGGTGCCACCCGCGCTTTCGCTATAAATTTTTAATCTCTTTTTAGCTTCGATATCTTCTGGTAAATCTTCGTATAAAGATCTTCCTGTAAAGAACAATATTAGACTCTTAACCGCTAAAAATAAGAAGACAAAAACTGCCGCGACTCCATAGACTGCTAAGCCAACAATTAGAAGCGGGAGAACGAGGATGTATAAGACACCTTTTCCGAAGTTTTTAAAGAAATTTCCCATACTGCTATTTCATTTTATCTTTGTTATTTATTTTTAACAAATAATTATTGATTAAAACAATAATTGCTTCCATAAAATAGAAAATGTTAATCAGTAATAATCCTAATGGTTTATTAACCAAAGGGTATAAAGCTGCGAACAGGAATATAGAAACAATAAATGTTGCAACAAGTAAGATATAAACAATCTTTTTTCTTTCTAAGATTAGATACACTAATGTGTAAATAGATAAGACCAAACCATATAAGCTAAATAGATATGCGATTGGTCCATAGATAAAAGCAAAAATAAATGTTAGAACTGATGATGACACTAGAAGCACCATCAATGAAAGTGGTAATTGTTTTGGATCTTTTAATTCATAACCAAATTTTGGTAGCTCGGCTTTAATAATGAAATATGTAAGAACCTCTTGAGCTAAGGATATAAAGAAGATGAAGCAAGGAACCACATAAGGTAGATATTCAAATTCATTAATTAAAAAAGCTGTAGCGAATACTTCAACTATATCTCTCCCTGTCATTAATTTAATTAATGGTATTGATACATATGTAAATAATATCTGAATGGATGTAGTGACAAGTATTGTCCAGAAAGACGGAAACTTCTTTTCTACAAATAAACCAAATATGAATCCTGAGATGATTGATGGAATAACATAGAATATCGTGTCATCGATTCTCCATATCGTGCATAGTAAACAAAGCCCAATAGTGGATATTGCATATATTGGAAAATACTTTTTATTACAGTGAAGAGTAACAATAGTGCTTGTTAATGGAAGAACGAAAACTATAAGAAAAAACAATACTGGTACAAAGGTTGTTAATAAAACAAAGATAACGTTAATGGCCGCCATCAAAGCCATATAAGTGATGTTTTGCACCAACGTTATTTTCTTTTTAGTTAGTTCCATATAGCAAAAGTTTACCATAATTAAACTTTTTTGCGAAAAAATGTTAACTATTTCCCTATTTATATATAGGGGGATGTTATGAAGAAGTTAATAATTCCAATGACATGTTTGCTATTGATTAGCTGCAATAATAAAAATAAATCAATAAGCGAAGATGAGCAGAAATTTGATTATGCAGATGTATCTGAAAGAAGTATAAAGTGGGAACAATTATTCAAACCAAAAGATAAGTTTTATTATGCCTATATTTATTCGACAACTTGTCCACATTGTAACGATATAAAACAAGAAGTTATTTATAAAAGCATTAATACAAAGTAATTATATAAATGTAGGTTTGATTGGTGTACCGACTTTAATGGAAATATCTGATCATGTTATAACTAATATTTTCGTGGGCTCAAAAGAAATAATTAAAACACTGTATAAATGCATTGAAGAATAATTTGAGATATAGATACAAATATGATAATATATTGCTTAGCAATATATGAATTTTGAAAAAGAACTCAATGAAAAACAATATGAGGCAGTAACTACTTCTTATCCTAACGTAAGAATTATTGCTGGTGCGGGTAGTGGTAAGACCCGTGTTTTGACTTATCGTATTGCTTATCTCATATCAGAGCTTGGTGTTAAACCTTGGAAAATTTTAGCGATTACCTTTACCAATAAAGTCGCTAACGAAATGAAGAATCGTGTCGTTAGAATGATTCCGGAATCTGAAAAGGATTTAACCACTCGTTTGCCGCTTTATTTTTAAGAAGAGAAATTGGCATTTTAGGTTTCCCCGCTTCTTTCACAATTTTGGATGAAGAAGACCAAACAAAACTCATTAAAGACATCGCTTCAGAAATGGGATTTAGACGTAGTGATAAAATCGTCGGAAGAGCAATTAATTACATTTCTACGCAGAAATTGCATGAAAAATACCCTGATGACATTACCGTTCAAAAAGAATCTTTTGAAGATGAAAAACTTTGTTTAAAGATTTATGAACGATATGAAGAAGAGAAAAATAAACAACTCAGTTTGGACTTTGATGACTTGTTATTGAAGACCAACTATATCTTAGAAAACTATGTGGAAGTGAGAATGAGATGGCAAGATAGAATTGACCATATTCTCGTTGATGAATTCCAAGATACAAACGACATTGAATATAAACTAATCAAGTTATTATCTAAACCTGCGACATGCCACTATGTGGTTGGTGATCCTGACCAAACCATTTATACATGGAGAGGAGCTAACCAAGATATTATTTTGAATCTTCAAAAGACTTATTTAGATATGGAAACGATTATTCTTAATCGTAACTATCGTTCTACAGAAAAGATTCTTAATAGTGCGAATAAATTAATCGCTTATAACAAACTTAGAGTTAAAAAAGATTTATATACAGAACAAGTGGGTGGAGAACCAATTGTTACTCATAGCTCACCTTCTTCAAAAGCGGAAGCGGATTATGTCGCTAGAGAAATTAAAAAGCTCGTTCAAATAGATGGCTATTCTTATAAAGATATTGCTATTTTATATAGATCGAATTACATCACTATGGATTTTGAAGCTTCACTTGTGAAGAATCAGATTCCCTATCGTATTTTTGGTGGTCAAAAATTCTATCAAAGAAGAGAGATTAAAGACGTCCTTGCTTATTTCCATTTAATTATCAATACCAAAGATGATATTTCCTTCGAAAGAATCATTAATGTTCCACGTCGTGGAATAGGTGACGCGACAATAAATATTCTTAAAGAAGAAGCCTCACATGCAGGTATGAGCATGTATGACTACATTCAAGATATTGATGCGGAACAAACTAATATCCCTAGTCGTGCTTTGAATTCTTTAAAGACCATGATTATGGTTATTGAAAAAGCTAAAGAAGATATCAACAAGAATGAAGAAGTCTTCTCCAAGATTCTTGAAGAAATGATTTACTCATTTGGTTATATTGATCATCTTTTAAAAGAAGATGATGGTGACGAAAGAGTTGAGAACGTCAAAGCCTTATTCCAAGACATTAGACATTATCTACAATCTAACCCAGATTCAACATTTGATGAATATTTACAAAACATTGCATTAATATCCGCGCAAGATGAACTCATCGATGGCGAATACGTCACATTAATGACAGTTCACACCGCGAAAGGATTAGAATATCCAGTCGTATTTGTTGTAAGACTTAATGCTGGAGTTTTCCCACATGTTCGTTCATTTGCCGAAAATGGATTTAAAGGTTTGGAAGAAGAAAGAAGACTTGCTTATGTCGCAATGACTAGAGCGAAAGAAAGATTGTATTTAACTTTTGCGGGAGACTATTCCTATGTTTTAGGCGGCAATTTACTCCCATCTCAATTCTTAAAAGAATCAGGTAATGAGATTAGAGAAAAAAGAGAAGAATATAATCCATTTAAGTCTAACAAGAGACAAACATCATTCCACTTTGACGATGGACCAAATATGTCATTTAGTTTGGATGAACCAATCAAACAAGATTTCTCCCAAGAAACAAATGATGTTGATGAATGGAAAGTGGGAGACATTGTTATTCACAAGAAACTTGGTAAAGGTGTTGTTATTGAACTTGAAGGTGACGGCATTATTAAAGTCGATTTTGAAGAACAAGGTGTAAAATCAATT
>CACZZG010000042.1 GCA_902785645.1 uncultured Erysipelotrichaceae bacterium
TTTAACAAAAAGATTAAAAATCCAAGAACTGAATTTGACTGGTTATCATATAACCAAGAGAACGTTGATAAATATATCGCTGATCCATTATGTGGATTTGGTCCAAGAAATGGTTTCTGCTTAGAATTTGTCAAAGGTATGAATACAATTCATAAAGCCAAAAACTTAAAGAAACTCAACAAGGACATGAACATCTTTATCATCTCAGGTGTTGATGATCCAGTCACCACCTATGGTGCCTCTGTTGGCAAACTTGAAAAGATGTACCGTAAATATGGTGTCAATAATGTTGAAGGTAAGATTTATCAAAACATGAGACACGAAATTCTTAATGAAGATGGTAAAGCGGAAGTCGCTCAAGACATCGTCAACTTCTTCAATAAAGGATTATAATAGAGCTCGGCGCTCTATATGCGCCCGTAACTCAGCTGGATAGAGTACCTTCCTCCTAAGAAGGGAGTCGGACGTTCGAATCGCCTCGGGCGCGCCAGCGCGCCACCGAAAAATCTGAGACAACCTGAAAAAGGGTTGTCTTTTTGTTTTCTTGAAATAATGACATTGTTAAAAAAGTTGTCTTAGAAAACATATGTGTTATATACTGCAAGCAGTTATAAAACATTTACTCTCGAATCTATAGAAATTGATTGAGCGATAGGGGTGATTAAAATGGAAAAGAATAATATTTTATTGAGTGAAATAATGAATATATCCAAAGAAGAACGAACAGAGTGGTCGTTTTGCTTAAATCATGCATCATGGGATGGCGTGTGTTCTTTTTCTGATAATCCAGAAAGATTGTTAGAACACATTTCTTGGAAAAAAAGCGCAGGGAAAAAAGTTAGTTTTAGAAACATCAATACAAAATATTGCCTTCAATTTTTAGGCCTTGAAAGTAATGGAAAAAGAGATCAATGGTTATTCCTCGGAGCTTTTGAAAACCATGGAGTATTTACTACTAAAAATGGGGATGAGAGATATGATTTAAAACCAATTGATAAGTTTTCTTCTCTTAGGGAAAGATTGATTGTTGAATATAAAAAACATCCAGGCGATAAGCAAGCTAAAATTAATATTAATTTTCTTGATGAAATTAAAGTAATCAAAATACTGGATAAAATATACGTTAACGTTGACAAAGAATTTGCTGGGTACGATAACGTTACGCTTAGTTTCAAAGATTTGAAGGCTTTGATAGATCACGACGTAGATAATTGGCGTTCATTATTAAGTAATATCCAGTGTATCTATGTCATAACTGATACTCGCACAGGCAAATTATATATTGGCAGCACATATGGATATGATGGGGTATGGCAGAGATGGTCTTGTTATGCTTCTACTGGCGGACATGGTGGCGACAAAGAGTTAAAGGCTTTAATAGAGAAAGACAAGAATTATGGCAACAATTTCACTTTTTCCATTATTGAATCATTTTTAAATACTGATTTAGTTAATCCAGAAAAAATACGACAAAGAGAACAATACTGGAAACACGTTTTTGATACAGTAAACCACGGTTATAATAATAATTATTAGAAACAAATATGTCAGTAAATAGCAATTTCAAAAAGAATAAATGCTGGTCTTGTGAATATTATTGCGGGAAGCGCGAATACAAACGAGGCGCTTTTCTTGGCGATTCCGTTTATACAGATGGTAAAGGAACTTGTTCTAATAAAAGAAGTGAAAAGAGCGGAAGAGATGTTTATGAAGATGGTTGGTGTTCTAGATATCAAAAATGGGGAGTTTTGCAATCCGCTTTAGCAATCGAGGAACAAAAAAGAGAATCTCAACGAATTGAATATGAACAAAGAAGAGAAAAACAACATATTCAAGACGAAAACAATAGGCGCGAGAGAGAAATGGAACGCGAAAAAATTCGCCTCGAAGAAGAAAGAAAAAGAATCGAATATGAACGCTGGTATAAAACTTTGTCTCTCGAAGAAAAAGCTGCGGAAGATTCAAGAATAGAAAAAGCTCGTAGTGAGTATGAGCAGAGAAAAACTGAAGAGGCACAAGTTGCCAAAAAAAGAAAAGCAAAGATTAAAAAAGGACTGGTTATCAGTGGAATTGCCATTGTGGCTGTTACCATAATTATTGTTTCTTCTGTTCTCATATCTAATGCAGTTAAGAACAAAAAAGCTGCTGATGCCTTTGAAAAGTCAGATACAGGTAAATTAATAGCACTCATTCGTAAAGAGAATGGTGAGAAAGATCATTTTTATTTTTCCGTTGATAGAGACGAGGGGTGTAAAGCCGATTTCGGTTTCGAATATAAGAAAAATGGTTGGACTGATGAGTATAGTAATACACGAGATTTTAGGGTATATTGCAAACTTACAGCAAGAGCTGAAGATCATTATAAAGAAACGACGGGATTTTGTTTTTTCTCTTTAAATGGTAGTGATGATACTAAAACTAGTAATTATAAAGGAAAGGGCGCCTGCTTCAATTCATATACAACTTACGGAACATCATCTCATGTTTTTACACAATATCAATCAGTGACATATTCAGAATCTTTGAATAAAGGTAGTCAGTATTATCGCTATGATAATTGGAACTCTACTTATGATAGTTACATTAGCGAATGGACCGAAAGAGGTTTCTTGGCATGCAACTTAGCAAATACACTAATAAATCAGTATTGTGAAACAGCGTTTGGCTCAAGTTTTTGGAAATAATGCTTTAAAATCGTATCATAAATACATTCAAAATATGCGAGTAGTTCATTCAAAAACTCGCTTTTTCTTTTCTTTTATATTTATATTATTGATTTATTTTATAGATTTATTTAAAATCATATTCGCACTGGGTCTGTAGCTCACCTGGGAGCTGGTAAAAATATAAGTTAGACACTCAAACGGGTGCAAGTCTAACGCATTGAAGGATGACAAATCCATCTTTGATAAGTATAAGCCCCCACTTGTTACTTATACGAAAGCAATTAAGTCATAGCGATTTGTGCATTAACTTATTGGGGTAAGTGGCTTATTGTGAAACTATCTTCCTGAAGGAAGATTTTTTCTTTTCTCCAATTCATCAATAAGACGTATGTCTTCTTCGCACAAATGCCAATTCTTATATGGTTTAGAAAACATTTTTTGAGGAAGATTATTAATTCTTACATTGCATAAATAAGCTGGTTCGATATCTTTTGGATTCGGGTTTTCTTTCAATCTTGTATACTTCTTTGGGTAATCGATTATCTTTTTTATGTCATGAGTTATCATATAGCCACTTAAATAGTGTCTAATACCATCCGTTGTTGTTTCAACTGCAACAACAACAAATGGATGCCTTCCCCTCTTTCTATAGAAACGAAAATGGTATTTATCTGGTCCATTATATTTTTGAAATCTTGACATATAAAAACTCCATTCTATATACTTCAACAGCTATGGCGACGGTTGTTAGCTATGAAGTATATTTCACTGGAGCTGATTTTTGCGGAGTGCTAATTAATGTGTTTTTATTATAGCTTAAAAGGATTATACTTTAACAGCATGAAAAAAATGACTTTATTGGAAACCCAAATTGCTATCAAGTACCTAAAAGATAAATTTGAATCTTTATTAGCAAAGAAACTATCGCTAGTGAGAGTCAGTGCACCTTTATTTGTCGAAGAGTCTACTGGCCTTAATGATAATTTAAGCGGTAAGGAAGAAAGTGTTTCCTTTTACCTTCAAGATAAGAAGATTGAAATTGTTCATTCTTTAGCCAAATGGAAAAGATATGCGTTAAAAGAATATCATTTTAATGTTGGTAGTGGTCTATATACTGACATGAACGCAATTAGAAAAGATGAAGAGATGGATAACCTCCATTCCATTTATGTTGACCAATGGGATTGGGAAAAGATTATTGATGAAAAAGATCGTTCAAGAAAATATCTATTTAAACTCGTTAATCAAATCTACTCCGTTATCTATAAAGTTGCACAAATTAGTGAAAAAAAGTGGGGTTTTGTATATAATTTGCCGAATAAAATAATTAAAGTTTCCACAAAAGAACTTGAAAAACTCTACCCAAATAAAACGCCAAAAGATAGAGAATATTTATTCACTAAAGAGCATCGCGCAATATTCATTTTTCAAATAGGATGGCCGCTTAAAAATAAGCTTCCTCACGATTTAAGGGCAGCGGATTATGATGATTGGAAACTCAATGGTGACATTATTCTTTTTGATGATGAGATTGATGCACCGATTGAATTAAGTTCAATGGGAATTAGAGTTGATAAGGATTCGTTAGTGAAACAACTTACTTATAAAGATGAACTTAGCAAATTAAACAACCCATATTGTCAATCCATCTTAAATAATGAGCTTCCATTTACTGTCGGTGGCGGTATCGGTCAATCTAGATTATGTATGTATTATTTAAAGAAGAAACACATAGGTGAAGTGCAATCTTCTTATTGGCCGGAAGAAATGAAAAAGAAACTTATAGAAGAAGGAATTGAAATATTATAAAAATATCCTGAGATCGTAACCCTTCAGATCCACCAGAAATACCCGCTACCAGAAATG
>CACZZG010000043.1 GCA_902785645.1 uncultured Erysipelotrichaceae bacterium
TCATCCTTCTGATATTAAAAAAGCGATTGATATAGAAGGAAAAAGAATTCTTAAATTATTAAAAACAAATGAGTACCTAATTGGCTTAGATTTAAATAAAAAAGAGCTAAATAGCCCACAATTTGCGGATTATTTGAATGAAAAATTCGTTTTAGGTGGATCAAACATCTCATTCGTTATCGGTGGCTCATATGGCCTGTCTGATGAATTAAAAAATAGATGCAATGATTCTATCTCATTAAGTAAAATGACATTCCTTCATCAAATGACAAGACTAATTTTATTGGAACAAATATATCGAGCATTCAAAATAAATAGAAACGAGACTTATCACAAATGATTTACGAAGAATTTATTAGATTTAACCAAGTAGTGGATTCTAATAATCCATTCTGCAATCACTATTACCTTGATAGTGGAGAATCCTTTTATATCGAACCAGTGTTTTATACACAATTAAAAGGATTTAAAGAAAGACATACCGAACGAGATTATCAAAGAATTATTGACCGCATGATTGAAGTGGTGAAGAAAAATAAAAAAGTTGTCTTTGTGGGCAACTTTGATAATCCTCAAACTGAGGTTGAAGGATATATCTTCCTTGAGATTACTGATATCACTGACCCACTTCAAATCTTCGTTGAAGATAAATCGCGCGGTTCAGATTATGGTGATTAAAAAAACGGTTTTTAAACCGTTTCTTTTTTTATTGAGCAACTGGTGTTAATTGTCTCATCGCTAACCACATGGTTCTTAAACCGATTAAGACGATGAAGGCAAGTCCAGCAGCAGCAGACCAGATAAATCCTAAGATCATTGCGAGCACTGCAGGAGTGAATAAGATCCAGGCTTCAATCTTTGTGGTGATCCACATGTTGAGACCTCTATTAGGATTGTTCTTACCTCTTGTTAATAACCAGAGCATGAAGCCCATGAAGATGGTGAGAACTAAATAGATGCCATAGTATAATCCGGAGTTGAACCAGAAGGTTGTGACCTTTTGATTTTGATAAGCCTTATTGAAGACGTTCTTCCAGTTGGCGAGAACACCATTAACGTAAGCTTCGTTTTTTGCATCCGCTTCAATACCTTCAACTCTTAATGTCTCTTCGATTAAATCCATGTTGGAGAATTTCTTCCAGTCGAATCCGCCATAAGTTGCGGAACTGACTTTGGTTGTTCCATCTCTAAATACTTTGGAGAATGAACCGGTTTTGAAGAGAATTAAATAACTTGGAACATATGTTGGAGCATCACTGGCGTGTTCTGTTGTCCATTTTTCATCTGTACCGACGACATATTTAGTGTTGTCTAAGTTCTTAATCATGTTGTTGATATCAGTCTTAGCTTTATTAGATATTGGTCTATCACTATAGAAGATATTTAATGAACGAGTTTTTGTTCCACTGATTTCGGTATTGTAATAACCGATTGGTTGCATATCAGCTTCACCGACATAAGTATCTTTAACTGGATTCACTGGATCTTCGGCTTTGTAATAAAGAAGTTCATGATCAACAATCTTTAAGAAATCGCCTCTATCTTTGATTTGGTTTTCCGCACCGACAAGAGCTTGTTCATAGCCGTTTGTGTAACTTGCTAAGAATGAAGCACCATAGGCTTTACTAGCATTAACCATGATAGGGATAATAGGAATGAAGTTACAGATAATAAATAAGATTAACGCAATCCACCATGGAGCGGTTTTAGCGCCATCGATAGCAGCATCATTTTTGATAATGCTTGTAAATAAGTTTTTGATATTTCTTTTGGTTTCGTATTTCATAGTGTTTTTCCGTTCGCTTGTTAATTGTATGTTAATAATCTCTATTTTTCAAATAGTTTAACTTTAATAAATAAAAAATTAATGATATATTATCAAGGCTACATAGTAGCACATATGGGGTCGTATTGGATTCGACAGAGATGTGCTAGGCTCTAATTGCAGTCGATTGATGACGTTATCATCAAAATAAAAATAACTGACAACAGTTATATGAGAGCTCCTAGAGCTCAATCTCTCTGCTTAGCATAGTTGCTCCCGACATAGGGTTCCGGTTTCTTTAAATCGGGCAGAGCATCCCCCAAGGTTTTAGCCTTTCACGCTTGGCTAGGGTGTCATACCAAAAGGATAGGAAATAATAGTGGACTTGTTCATTGTTTCCGAAGTTAGGTAAGTCTCGTGCATACTAGTCCGTCAGTATATGAAAATGCATTAAATCTTAATACTGTCTAAACTGTAGATATTTTTGAAGAGCCATCCCTGGACAGGGTTTCGACACCCTCGACTCCACCATGGACAGGGTTTCGACACCCTCGACTCCACCAGAAGAAAACAAAGTGATTATCACTTATTGATATATCATCGACCACTAAATATAGTGGTTTTTTCTTTTATATTTGATAGAATCTTATCTATATGAAAGACGCCGTCATCCTCATTCCAAGCTACGAGCCAGATGATTTATTAGTCAATGTCGTTAACGAATTAGTGGAAAATGAATTCCCTGTTTTAGTGGTTAACGATGGTTCAGGAAAAGAATTTGATCGTGTTTTTGAACAAGTCAAAGACAAAGTCCAATACATTTCCTATGAGACTAATAGAGGTAAAGGTTTTGCGATGAAAAGAGGATATAAAGAAATACCAACTTTATTTCCAGATGTTAAATATGTCATTACCGCAGATGGTGATGGACAACACTCTTTAAAAGATATTATTCGTGTTTATGATGAACTAGTGAAACATAACCAATTAGTTTTTGGTGTTCGTCATTTTGGAAAAGATGTGCCATTTAGAAGTAGATTTGGTAATGATTTTTCTAAAACCACAAGATCTTTATTAACAAAACAATATATCGCTGATGACCAATGCGGTCTTCGTGGATTCCCTATTAGATATATTCCTGACTTATTAAGAATTAAAGGTAATAGATACGAGTATGAGATGAACCAAATGGTGAGATTTCAACTCATGCAAGCTCCAATTTATACATTGCCTATTGAAACTATCTATTTAGATAACAATTCAAGAAGTCACTTCTCACCTTTTAAAGATACCTTTAGGATTCAAACAATTATCTTCTTACATGCTATACCGGCGATCATTTGTACTGCATTGTTAATGTTTTTGATGATCATCGCTATTAAGCATGAAATGTTTCCGCTTATTGCGACAGTCTATCTCTGTTATACTGCGGTATTCCTTTTATATTTCTTGTTATTAAATATTATTTATCCAACACAAAGCTTCTTTAGAAGATTATTTAAAGAACTATTCTTCACCGCTTTAAAGATGGAAACTACTCATTTATTCTTAGAATTAACCATTACTTTATTCCATTGGAACTACAATGTGATGGTGCCAATAGTGGTCTTTATCAGCACCACGATGAATGTCTTATTCTCCTGGTTATTAAGGAAAATGTTCCCGTCTTTCTAATACAATTATTAGTTAATGTCACTAAAATAGTGATTTTTCTTAACATTTATATACTTTTATTTATAATAAACACATGGCTAAAAGTAATCCTTATAAGGCAAAGCTTTTTAATATCAAACATACATTGTTCGATTTGTTCCGTTGGTCCGGAGCACCTTTTTTGTTATGGTATAGAGTCAAAAAAATATATGAAGGCAAAGAACAACCCAAACATGTTAAAGGCGGTGCCTTAGTAGTAAGTAACCATATTCTTTATTCCGACATCATGGTTTTACACTCAACATTCTGGTATAGAAGATTGTTCTTTGTGGTCATGAAAGAACTATTCTCAAATAAGTTTAATTCATGGTTTTACCATAATTGCGGATGCATCCCTGTGGATAGAGAGAAGCCATCACTTAGTTTCTTTAGAGAAACAGTGAAAAGATTACAGGGCGGAAACCTCGTCGCGATGTTTCCAGAAGGACATGTCTCATTCTCCAATGACAATCCTATGGCCCAATTCAAAAGTGGGGCAATACTATTAGCACATCAAGCTAATGTTCCAATTATTCCAAAACCAATCAATCTCCATGAGAAATACGGGCCGCAATTAGGGATGAACGAGATTGAAAGAGCCACAAAAGATTTATTTGAAAAAGAACAAGAATTAAAAGCAATATATAAGAGAGGTAAATAGTATGAAATATGTAGAAAATGTCTTCGCCAAGTATACTGATGAGAAAACACTTCAAAGAATTAAATGTTTTGATTCCATTACTGAATTATGGGAAACATCAGTCAAAGAATTCAAAGATGAAGTTGCTTTACAAGATAAAGATCGTCAATGGAAATATGATGAATTAGATCAAAAAGTCGCACAATTCAGGGCTATTTTAAAAGAAAATGGCTTAAATAAAGGTGATTTTGTTGGTGTTTTTGCTCCTAATACTCTTGAATGGGTAAAGGCTTATTTAGCCATTGAAACACTTGGCTGTGTGGCGGTTTTGCTTCCTCCTCATTTACCAGAACAAGCCTTATTTGGTTGTGGTATGAAATTCAATATGAAGGCAATTGTTTATCATCCTGCTTTGCAAGGAAAGATTGATGCTTTAAACGCGATGCCTCATAAGATGAAATTAATCAATGCCTTAGAGGAAACTGATAAAGAAGAACCTGCTGTTAAAGTTGAACCAAAAGATCCAGCGGTCATTATCTTTACCGGTGGCACAACCGGCAAGAGTAAAGGTGCTTTATTAAATCACAAGGCATTATGCCGTGGCTCATGTAACGGCTGCTATGGTATCCCCAAGGTCTTTAATCAAAGATATTTGCTCATCTTACCTCTTACACATGTATTTGGCTTAGTGAGAAACTTATTAACCAGTTTACAAACCGGTAGTGCGTTATTTATTTGCTTAAACAATAAAGATATGTTTAGAGATATCGCTATCTTTAGACCAACCATCTTAGTCATGGTTCCTGCTTTAGCAGAAATGTGTTTA
>CACZZG010000044.1 GCA_902785645.1 uncultured Erysipelotrichaceae bacterium
TATCGCATCATTTTTGTGGATATTGACTGGACCATCCTTGATCATGAAATTCATGATTGGGATTATCATTCCATCGATAATTTAAAACAATTGCAGCAAAAGGGATTGTTAGTGTATTTATGCACCGCAAGACCATATGATTCAATCCTTCATACTGGTCTATTTGATTTCTTTAAACCCGATGGCATTATTTGCACAAATGGTGGTGTGGCCTTCGTGGGTGAAGAATTATTATTCGCAAATATCATTCCAGAAGATATTGTGAGAACTATTGAAAAGATCGCTAATAAACATCATTTAGTTCTAGAACTATCCACGAATAAAGAGAGACATTTCACCGCGAAAGCAAATGAATATGTTCATAGATATTTCTCCGTCTTTAGTGAAGTTATCCCAGGAATTAAAAAATATAGCAATAAAGAAGTTTCCGCGATTTTATTATTCGCTCCTGAAAAATATGATGAAATCTTAAAGAAAGAATTTCCAAAAGAAATGACTTTATTCAGATTTGATAACTATGGTGTGGATGTCGGATTATTTAAAAATAATAAGGGATCGGCGATTGAAAGAGTGCTGAAACACCTCAATATCGATAAGCAATATTCCATCGGTGTGGGTGATTCATTCGATGATATTGCGATGTTTAAAAATGTCGGATTGTCAATCGCGATGGGTAATGGAACTGATGAGGCTAAAGCGAACGCGGATATCGTTTGTGAGGCAATATCTAACCATGGATTATCTAAGACTCTACATGAGATTTTCAAAGGCTGTTTCTAGCCTTTTTCTTTTATCCCTATTACATTTATTAGTTTAAATTTATTTAAAAGTGTTATACTTAAAATGAAATAATACGAGGTTTTCATTTTTATGAAAGATAATGTTGGTATTTTGCTGCCTGTAGCATCTTTGCCAGGCAATCACGGCATTGGTGATTTCGGACCTAATGCTTACGCTTTTGTGCGTTGGTTAAAAAAGAGCAATTATAAATATTGGCAAGTTCTCCCACTTAATCCTGTGGGTCCAGGTAACTCTCCATATATGTCAACTTGTTCTGAAGCCATCGAGACAAGATATATTTGTTTAGATTTATTAGTGAAACAAGGTCTATTAAAAAGAGTGCCAAAGTTCCAACCAAGAACCAACTTCATCAAATATCACGAAGTCGAACAATTTAAAGAAAAATATTTATACCAAGCTTATAGAAACTTCTTAAAGACCCCAATGAGAGGCTATAGAAAGTTTAAAGAAGATAATCCATGGTTGATTCCTTTTGCGACATTTATCGTCTTTAGAAGACATAGAAATTATCAACAATGGAATTATTGGCCAAAAGAAATGGTGCATTATTTTGATGATCATTCTGGAATACCTGAAGAATATAAAGATGAATGCGAATTCCAAATGTTCATGCAATTTATTGCATTTAAGCAATGGAATAAGCTTTGGTCGTATGCGAAAAAGATGGGCATCATCGTCATCGCGGATTGTCCATTCTATGTCGGTATTGATTCTACAGATTGCTGGCTCAATAAAGAACAATTCTTGATGGATGAAAACTATCATCCAACTTTAGTCAGTGGCTGCCCACCAGATGCTTTTAGTGATGATGGACAGTTGTGGGGTACACCGATTTATGACTTTAAGAAAATGAAAGAAGATAACTACAAGTTCTTAGTTCACAGAATCGGTTATCTCGCGAATACATGTGATTTATTAAGATTAGACCACTTTAGAGCGTGGGATACTTATTGTGTCATTCCTGCAGAAGATGAAAACGCCAGACGTGGTGTCTGGTGGGAAGGACCAAGATACGATTTCTTTGATGAATTATATCGTAGATATCCTAATATCCATTTAATCGCTGAAGACTTGGGCGATTTATTCCCTGGTGTTCACGAATTAAGAGATCACTATAACTTACCTGGTATGTATATCGTGGAATTTACTATCTTTGATTTGAATCAAGTTAGTAAACCAACACAAATAGTCTATCCAGGTACACACGATAACCAAACCTTATACGGATGGTTAAAGACACTTCCAAAAGAGAATATCGATTTCTTAAAGAAGAGATTTAATAATCCTAAGGATATGTATAAGACAATCTTTGAATATATTTGGAACTTACCATCTTTGATGACCATTTTCCAACTTCAAGATTTATTAAAACTTGACGATAGAGGTCGTATCAACTGGCCAGGAACAGTGGGTGAACCAAACTGGTGTTTCAAATTTAGAGATTTCTCCTGGCAAAAGAAAGTGAAGTTCTTTAAGTTATTGGCCCTTGGCGCCGCTCATAACATCACTCACTACATTAGTAGCAATGAACAAAAAGATAACGTCATTTATGACGATCCTTTAACTGTTGATTTTAATAAACCAAATATTAGATATGAAAGTCCCCATAGAGCGGCTTCCACGACAGTTAATAAAGTTATTATCCATTACCACAACGACGATGGTGATAACGCCAATAGAACATTCTGGGTCTGGTGCGTCGGCGTTGATGGTGCAAAGTATGATCCAATCGTTTCCGCTGATGGAAAGGACATGACTTTAACCCTTGATTTTGAAGGTGCTGAAGCTATTCTCAAGAATAATCTAAGCATTTCCTTTATTGTAAAAAAGAAAGACACATGGACTGGGAAATCCATCGATGTAAAACTTTCCTTTAAGGAACACACACCAAACGCTGATGGAAAAGTCGAAGTTTGGACCATTCCTGGTGAAGGTAATGATATCGAAGTCTATGACACCGAAGCAGAAACCAAAGCTGCTAGAGCAGTTTATGCTTCCTTTACCACATGGAACAATATGAAAGTCATCGCTACTGATACACCAAGTAGTTATCGTATTTACGCTTTTACAAGTAACTATTTCAAACTCAATAGCATGCTCAAGAAAGAATATCGTGAAAGATATTTAATTAGAACT
>CACZZG010000045.1 GCA_902785645.1 uncultured Erysipelotrichaceae bacterium
TTGTTAAGGAAAAATACTTATTATTGAATAAATAATTATTTTTTGTAAAATTAATCCGGAGATTCAGTTATGGAAGAAATCAACAACTTTATTAAAACTATTATGGAAAAGGACCTTGAAGAAGGTCGTGTTAAACAAATTGTCACTCGTTTCCCACCAGAGCCAAATGCTTATTTGCATATTGGTCACGCCAGAGCCATCGTCAATGACTTTGAACTCGCTAAATGTTTTGGTGGTTACACAAATTTAAGATTTGATGACACTAACCCTGTTAATGAGGGTGCAGAATATGTCGATGCAATTATCGAAGATTTAAAGTGGCTTGGTTATGAACCAAAGAACATTTATTTTGGTAGTGACTATTTTGAAAAGACATATGAAAAAGCTATTCTTCTTATTAAGAAGGGTTTGGCGTATGTCGATGATTTATCTCCTGAAGAAATGACTGAATATCGTGGAACATTAACTGAACCAGGAAGAGAATCTCCATATCGCAATAGAAGCGTTGAAGAAAACTTAAAGCTCTTTGAAGAAATGAGAGCAGGTAAATATCAAAATGGGGAAAAGACCTTAAGAGCAAAGATTGATATGTCCTCTCCTAATATCAATATGAGAGATCCAGTAATGTATCGTATCTTACATGTCAAGCACCACCGCCAAGGCAATAAATGGTGCATCTACCCAATGTATGACTTTGCTCATCCACTTCAAGATGCTTTTGAAGGTGTGACCCACTCACTATGTTCATTAGAATATGATAACCATAGAGTTTTATATGATTGGTTTGTGGAAAAATGTGAAATGGAACACGTTCCACATCAATACGAATGGGGAAGACTTAACATCACTAACACTGTGATGTCAAAAAGATACTTACGTCAATTAGTGGAAGGTGGATATGTCACAGGCTATGATGACCCACGTATGCCAACACTTGTGGGCTTAAGAAGAAAAGGCTTTACCGCTGAGGCCATTAAGAGCTTTATTATCTATACCGGTTTATCTCGTATTAATTCCACAACTAACGCCGATAACCTTGATTACTTCTTAAGAGAAGAACAAAAGATGATTGCTACTCGTCCTATGGCGGTATTAAAACCACTTAAAGTTGTAATTGATAATTATCCAGAAGGTGAAATCGAATATCTCGATGCACCAAATAATATGGAAAATGAAGCTTTAGGAAATAGAAAGATTGCCTTTGGCAAATATCTGTATATTGAACAAGAAGACTTCATCGAAGAAAAACCAAATCGTAAATGGAAGAGATTATCATTAGGTGATGAAGTGAGATTAATGAATGCCTATTTTATTAAATGTAACTCAGTCACTAAAGACAAAGATGGCAATATAACTGAAATCCATTGTACATATGATCCAGAAACAAAATCTGGTTCCGGATTTGAAGGAAGAAAACCTAATGGCACAATTCATTATGTTGAAGCCACAACTGCCTTACCAGCGACATTCAACTTATTTGAACCTCTTGTCTTTGATGAAACAGAAGAGACAAAAGGATTATCATTCTTAGAGAGATTAAATCCAAATTCCTGGATAAAACTCGATGGTTTTGTGGAAAAATCGCTTGAAAACACCAAACCATTAGATAGATATCAATTCATTAGAACTGGTTACTTCTGTACCGATAAGTTATCAGCAAAAGAGCATCTAATCTTCAATAGAACTTGTCCGTTAAAATCATCATTCAATCAATAAAAAAGAACCTCCTAGCAACCGCTAAGAGGTTTTTCTTTATATCTTTATAATGGTAAGTCTTTCTTTGTGAATTTGAATCCACCGAGGAAAGCTAATGAACCACCGATAACTAAGAGGATGGCTAATTCCCAAATCCAATTGAAGTTCCAAGCACCACCATATGCTCCTGTAGCCATCTTTGCAAACTCTGACATTGATTCAGTATCGATTAAAGTATAGATGGTTAAGTAATTGAAGAAGTTCATAGCTTCAACACCAACACCAACGCTAACAAATACTTTGTTACCAAATAAGCCAAGGATACATCCTAAGAAAGCTAAGATACATGCGCCGCCGCCAACGGCAACACTTTGATTGGATTTATTAAAGAAGCAAGAAGCTCCAAAACAAATTCCGGATAAACCGAACATCGCACAGAAACTTCCTAAACAATATAAGAATGTTCTTAAAGTAAATGTTCCAAAGTTAATATTTGCCGGTTTAGTAATAAAGAAAGCGATTGCACCACTCACATAAGCGGAAATAGTAATAATTAAATACATTGCCACTA
>CACZZG010000046.1 GCA_902785645.1 uncultured Erysipelotrichaceae bacterium
CACCACTATGAACAAAACTAAGTTAATAGCGAATAAAATAATCACGTAGATAAATCTATTTAATTTTAGTTCAAAGACGTCGAAGACTTTTTTTACTAAGATCGCCATTGGCACTAATAAGAATAAATAGAAGAAGACTGTTTGGTAGAAGTTTCTTAATTCCACATAGATTGGCATGGTTAAGAATGCACCGAAACGGTTAAACGCTAAAGCGGTAAATAAGAACCAACCCATAGTGAAGAAGACGTGTTTGGCGCCAACTTTAAACTCCTCTGTATCTTCTGGTAAAGCCTTAACAGGTTTTAAGAGAGCGAATATTGAACCGCCTAACACTAATAAGTGCGCTACCATCATAAGGATAATGAATCCTGGGAATGGAGCGGATGCAAGGAAGTTACCGTTATAGTTAATAACAGCAGCAAGAATAGCAAATACAAAGCCTAAGCCCGCTAAAACCATTGTGGTCTTTAAGTATGTCTTAGACATTTTCTTACGAATGTTTGGCTTTAGATATGAACGCACAATATACATTGCGCCTATTACAAAGTAAGCACCGAATAATAAAGCGGTGAAACTTAAGAAGATTGCAGTATCCATAATATGTGGACCAAAATATGGAACGTCTGTAAAGAATAAGTTAGATGCCGCAAAGGCCATTAATGAGCCGAGAACGGCAATAATTGCTAAAGCAATCAAAGAGAATTTCTTACTCATATTATTTCACCTCCGCGTATGTATGATAGTATCTATCGATAGTTAATGAATGGTCATTATGGATGGTGATGGTTTGGCAACCAAGCATATCATTATCGTGATAAATACGGTCAGTGGATTTAATGCCGTAGCAGAACTTCACACCTTGATAATCAACTTCAAAGTTGTTGATGTGGTCGTGACCAAAGAACATTGCTTTTGTGGAGCCTAATTCTTTAATCTTGTTAAAGAAACCATAGTCATGGTCTGGGGAACAAGAAGCTTCTCTTTTTTCACCATAAATTACTTTGTCATTTTGTTTCGCTTCATCCCAAGCGGCATTAACTTCTGGTAATGGAATGTGATAGAACATTAAGGAATTAACGGTTTCACCACCATTTTGTTCTTTAGTGTACTTAACAACACTTTCATACCAATCAATTTGATCTTGTTTGAAGCAGTCATAACCAAATTGTGAGAAATTAAAGTCATAACGGTTACTATCCATGACAAATAATTGATCATGAACTTTACCATCTTTCATTAAGTTAATCGCAAAGTTGCAATTACCATTAACTTTATCGTCTTGTAAGTCTTTGAATAAGCAGTTTGAGCCATATTCAGAAAGGGTTTTGGTTAACCAATCCACTGAGAAATAACATTGCTCATCATGGTTACCAAAGCAAACACTCCATGGGACACCTTTGTCATCAAAATATTTTAATAAGCTCTTCGCAGTGTTCTTGCTTGCGAAGGTGAATAAGTCACCGGTGACCACGACAAGATCAGGATTATTCCCATCCTTATAAAGCAAATCCATGAACTTGAATTGTGTTTTTTGATCATCCTTATCAGAGAGATGGATGTCTGTTAGTTGTAAAATGCGGAAATCATCCTTGTAGTTCATTTCAAGGATGTAATCTTGAGGCTTATAATTCTTTGTCCCGCAGGCACTTAAAGCCAACAAAGAAATAAACGCCAATGCAGTAATTTTGTTTTTCATAGTGTCCAAATTATAACATACCAAAAACTGGAAAGAACCAATCGCCAGGCCAAAAGATACAAAACAAAAAAACTGTCAAACTAGTGACCATATTTGACAGTTTCTAAGAAATTCATGTTTTTAAACTTGAATGTCCAGTTATGTTCCCCTACTGTTCCAGGGTGATTTATTCTGGCGGTATCGTCTAATTTTAATAAGTCTTGCATTGGGAAGATGGTGATTAAACTTGTCATATTCCAGATCTCAGCGAATAAAGCACCATACAAATCTTTAGGATGATGGAGTTCTTTTCTTAAGATATCCTTTTGTTCTTTTGATAAGCACTTTAACCAACCAAATAAGGTTTGATTATCATGTGTACCTGGGTAAAGGATGATATTATCGTTTTCCTCTAGTGTTTCAAAAGCACAGAACTGGATAACACGCATACCTGGTAAATGGTAATAATCTCTTAATTCATGCACACTATCGAAGAGAAGACCAAGGTCTTCCGCGATAATTTTGATATTTGGTTCTCTGGCGTATAACGCAT
>CACZZG010000047.1 GCA_902785645.1 uncultured Erysipelotrichaceae bacterium
GGACACACTTAATTTAGGTAGTCATACCTTAACATTTGTCTTTGCCCCAATGGTGCACTGGCCAGAAGTTATGGTGACATATGATGATAAAGAAAAGACTTTATTCTCCGCGGATGGATTTGGTAAATTTGGTGCTTTAGATGTTGAAGAAGATTGGGCATGTGAAGCCAGAAGATACTATATCGGTATCGTCGGTAAATATGGTATGCAAGTCCAAACTTTATTAAAGAAAGCCTCAACACTTGATATTCAAAGAATATGTCCACTTCATGGGCCTGTCTTAGAAGAGAACTTAGGATATTATCTTAATCTTTATAATATTTGGTCATCTTATCAAAGTGAGACCGATGGTGTAGCGATATTCTATACATCTGTCTATGGTCACACAAAAGAAGCCGCAGAATTATTAAGAGATAAATTAATCCCTAATGGATGTCCAAAAGTGGCATGTAATGATTTAGCTAGAGAAGATTTAGCGGAATGTGTTGAAGATGCATTTAGATATTCAAAGATTGTCTTAGCCACAACAACATATAATGCCTCGATCTTCCCATTTATGAATAATTTCATCGAACATTTAGTGGAAAGAAATTTCCAAAACAAAGTCATTGGAATTATTGAAAATGGTACATGGGCTCCTTTAGCCGGTAAAGTGATGAAAGATAAATTAAGTGGTTGTAAGAATTTAACCATCTTAAATCCAACAGTCACAATTAATTCTTCTTTAGAAGAGAAATCTTTAGAACAATTAGATAAATTAGCATTAGCCTTATCTGAAGAATATTTAGCCCGTAAAGAAATCAAAGAAGAGAAAGAAGTGGTCTTTGATAAGACGGCATTATTTAAAATTGAATATGGTCTATATGTTGTCACATCAAATGATGGAAAGAAGGATAACGGGCTTATCGTTAATACCGTCACACAGTTAACTGATACACCATTTAGAGTAGCGGTGAATATCAATAAGGCTAATTATTCACATGATGTGATCAAAAACACCAAGAAATTAAATGTAAATATCTTATCTCAAGATACAACATTTGATTTAATCAAGAAGTATGGTTTTGTCTCCGGAAGAGACACAAATAAGTTTGAAGGAGAAGAAGTCATTAGAAGCGCGAATGGTTTAGTGGTGTTAGATAACCACATTAACGCTTTCTTCTCATTAGAAGTAGAAAACTATGTTGATCTTGGAACACATGGTATGTTTATTTGCTTAGTCAAAGAAGCAAAGAAGTTAAATAACAATCCAACATTAACTTATAACCATTACCAAGCTAATGTGAAACCAAAACCAGAAGAAAAGAAGAAAGGCTATGTCTGTAAAGTATGTGGATATGTCTATGAAGGTGATGAACTACCTGATGACTTTATTTGCCCACTTTGCAAGCATGGCGCTTCTGACTTTGAAAAACTATAATTTATAAATTTCATTAATAGCATCACCAACTGGTGGTGCTTTTATTTATGCTGTGTGTTTATAATAAAATTATAAATAAGGCAATACTGATGAGACTATATTACGACAACGAATTCAATATTTTGAAAGACATTCACGAATTAGAAAAATCTGAGTGTTTAATTATTTCTGATGACATTGGAACAGAAAACTATTTTTCTACCGCCTCTATTATCGATGATATAATTAGCGACTCCGGCTTTGTGAAGTGGAAAGATAATACCAAATCTAAATTTCCACCAGATTTAATCAACGAAGAGGATTCTTTGATGATGGAGGTTATGAGAGTAGACGATCATTCGCCGGACGGCAAGAAGAACCCAGTTTTAGCTAAGCAAAGAAAAATGAGTGAGAAAATAAGGCCTTTATTAGAACAATTCCCAAAAGATGTTCGAATTATTATTAATGCTGTTACAGATTTGCCAACAGAAAAAGACCACAACTATAAGTTCTATTATTCAAGTTTTCAGCGCACCATACGCAAACACTTAAGTAAACTTAGTACATATCGTAAAAACCATCCAAACAAGAAAATGATTTTCCTGGTATTTGATGAAACAACTGGTAATTATTTTGAAAAAGCATTTGTTCAAGAAAACCAATTAATAGGCAGACCTCATATTCCATTTTTTGATAAGCGTTTTTTGAATGAATTTATTGATAGCACTATAGATTATTTAATGTGGTACATTCCATACAACCACTCTGAAACAATAGGCGCTCAGATTTCTTTGCCCCGCCTAACCATTATAGATATAAAAAATGCTCGCAATGGAGTCATGCTTCAAAAATATGAATACGACGAAAATAAGATGATTAGTAGCGAGAAGTAGTGATCAGAAACGACCACTTTGCCCTTTTTATAAATTATGTCGTTCTTAAGAAAATCTGATGAGTCAACAATGCAAGTAGGCAAATTACTTGTAGGATCACTAATTGGTAGTGTTTTTATTTATATAAAAATGTGGGTTATATAAAATAAGTCGATGTAGTCTATATATTTATATAGTGTCTAATTTTTAGCCTTGCTTGACGTTTTTATATTAGATATCATAATAGCGATTGATATCAATCGATATTTTCTATATATACAAAGAGATGTTAATGGCCAAAGCATCTTCATATATAGATTCTAGAGAGAGATCTCAATCTTGTTCATACCCATCGCTAAAGAGCGAGGGTTATTAAAAGAAAGGAGAATTTATATATGAACAAATTATTAACAAAGATTGTCGGCGTTGCTTTAGGTGCAACAATGGCAGTCGGAGTTGGTGTTGCCGCACAATGGCAGTCGGAGTTGGTGTTGCCGCCGCAAAGGGTGTTGAAAGTGGATTAAAACCTGCATATGCAGCCAGTGTAACGTATCAACATGTTTTTAATGCAAAACCAAGTACCGGCAATTCCATAAACCTTTCTGGCATAAATTGGAATATTTCAGCTACTCAATTAGGTAGTTATAATAAAGCCAACTATGCTGGCGTTCAAATTGGTACAAGTAAAGCGAATGGTAATATTTCATTAACTAGCACCAATACATGGGGCGGCCAATCTGGTACTTACTATGGCAAAACAAAAATTACTGAAGTTAGATTATGGCTTAATAAAGGTGGAACTAGTGTTACTCCAACCGTAACTATTGGTGGTGTTTCCGCTGTTTCAGACGGAACTGAAGTTGTTAAAAATAGTACAGCCGGTGATGACTGGACCAAAACATCCAAAGTAACCTTTACGCCAGGTACAAATGGTAATAGTGGAACGGTCGTTATTAATGTTGATTCTGTTAAAGCCGGATACGTTTGCTGTATGGAGATTGATTGTGAAGAGCCTAGCTCAACAACATGTACTCTTTCTTATGATGCAAACGGAGCCGAAACTGGAACCGTTCCAGCATCGCAAACCGTAAATAAAAACTCAACATTCAACTTAGCTGCCAATTCAGGCAATTTAGCTAAATCAGGTTATGTTTTTAGCGGTTGGAATACTTCTGCAGATGGTCAAGGAACCCACTATAACACTGAAGCCAGTTACACAATTGGAACCGATAATGTTACTTTATATGCTGAGTGGACCGTCGATCCAGTTTTATCAGTTGCTGTTAGTGGCACAATGACCAAAACAGCTTATGGCCTTTCTGAATCTTGGGATCCAAGTGGATTAACTGTTACAGCAACATTGAATAGTGGTGCAACAATGGATGTTTCCACATTGGCATCATGGACATACAGTCCGGCCGATCCAGCCACAATGGGACTTGGTACATCAACATTAAATATTACTGCTACATATAGTGGTATTTCTAACACAACACCATATGGTCAAACCGTAACCGTTAAGAATTTAGTTACTGTCTCAAGTACTATCAATCAAATTCAAGAGGCAAATGGTTGGACCGTTTCTTCCGGAAGCAATGTTTATATGTATAAAACATTTGCTTTAGATGGCGTCATTACCATTTCTACAACAGGTGATGATAACTGTGGTAGCTGTTGGGGAACAACCACAAAAGAGTGGAGATTATATCAAAATAAGAGTGGTAATATTATCGCGACAGCAAAAACAGGTTACGCCATTACAAGTGTTAAATATACATTCAATAGAGATAATAATGGTGTTTTGTTAGATGGCACAGACACAGTTGCTTCTGGAACAGCAGTCGAACTTGATTCTGTTCAATCTATCGAATTTACTGTTGGTAATTCAACTACCGCAACAAATGGTCAAATTAAAATTACTGCAATTGAGGTGACATATACACAAACAGGTTCAGCCAAAACGTTATCTTCTATCGCTGTAAGTGGTGATTA